>NC_008553.1:0-626490 GCF_000014945.1 Methanothrix thermoacetophila PT | reverse complement strand
CGACAGGAACTCACGCAACATGAGGGGATCGTTGAATCCATTGGGAAGCATCGTGAGAAGGGCTGAGCCCTCTGATATAATACTGAGGATCTGAAAGCATGATCGAGAAGATTATGATAGCGACGGATGGCTCTGTGACGAGCGAGAGGGCCGCGAGGTTCGGCGTGGAGCTCGCCCGGAATCTGGGGGCCAGGGTCATAGCGGTCTATGTGGCGGACACAGGCAGGCTTAGCCACCTCCCTGATGAGATGATTCTTGTTGGCATAAGGGACATGCTCCTCAAGGAGGGTGAAGATGCAACATCATACGTTGAGTCGATCGCGTCTGAGGCTGGCGTGCCGTGCGAGAAGAGGATTGTCGAGGGAAAGCCGACTGACGAGATCCTGAAGCTCTCTCGCGATCTCAGCGTGGATCTCCTCGTCATGGGAAGCGTTGGGAGGAGTGGCCTCGACAGGTTCCTTCTTGGAAGTGTTGCAGAGAAGGTGGTCCAGCACTCCAGAGTTCCAGTTTTAACAGTGCCCGGCGAGAGAAAGGAGGGCTGATCCTTGGATATCCTGGTCAGAGATGCAATGGTCAGGGATGTCGCTTATGTGAGCCTGCCCGGCACCAGGGATAAGGTGCTGAAGGTTCTGAACGAGCGGCATGTCTCTGGCGTTCCTGTCGTCAAGAACTGCACTGTAGTCGGCATGGTCACCAGGACAGATCTTCTCCGGAACCCGGAGGAGGACCAGATCGCCATGCTCATGACCAGGAATCCATATGTCGTGCATCCTGAAGATCGTCTGGTCGATGCTGCGAAGCTCTTCGTTGAGAAACGTGTGAGACGTCTGCCTGTGGTCGAGGACGAGAGGCTTGTGGGGATCATTAGCGTTGCAGATCTCGTGAAGGTAATCGCGTCTCTCAACATAGATGAGACCATAGATAAATATTTCGAGCGGAATGTAGTCGTTGTATGGGCAGAGATGCCGCTGCCGGTGGTGGGCGCGATAATGGAGTATGCCGGGGTCCAGGCATGCCCCGTGATCGATACAGATCTCCAGCTGGTTGGCATAATCACAGATAGAGATCTCATAGCAAAGAGCGTCGTCGAGGAGTCCCTGGAGAAGGCAGATGCAGACACTGCGCCTGAGATGGATGAGTGGAGCTGGGAGAGCCAGAAGGAGGCCATCTCCAGGTACTACCAGGTATCTAAGATCACGCTGAAGAATGTGAAGGTGAAGGAGGCCATGGTCCAGGCGATAACCGCGCTGAGATCCAGCAGGGTGAGCGAATGCGCGCGGACGATGTCGCAGAAGAGGATAGACCAGATGCCTGTTGTAAACGCTCACAGAAAGCTGATTGGCATGCTGAACGACCACAACCTCCTGCTCCCCTTCATATCAGCATACGAGAGGTAGCGCAGCGATGGCATGTGAGACAGCGCTGATCCACTTGCATCTGCAAGAGTTTCATTCGCGTCCTATACCATCCCCAGCTCTGAGAGCCTCTCCGGAAGATATCTTTTCGTGACGAAGTCCAGACCCTTGCCGGCGAATGCCTGCTGCTCTGCCTTCTTCTTCAGGTCTATCTGGAGCTGTATCTGCATCTGCCAGTAATCGCTGCCGAACCTCGGGTCTGTGAGCTCTGCCCTTAGCGCATGAAGATCCCTGTCTGTGAGCTTGTCTGTGGATAGATTGTACTCAACGATGTCTGTGGGCTGTACACCGAGGAATCGTGCATCCGGCGTGGCCAGGTGCTCGGAGAGATGCGCGCTCTTTATCGCGCCGTATGCGACGCTCGCGAATATCCTGTAGCTCCACGGATCTCCATCTGTGAAGACAGCCACCGGCAGGCCGAGCTCCGTGTTGAGCCTCTTTATGAAGCGTCTTGTCGACCGTGCCGGCTGGCCTTTGAGGTGCACCAGTATAGCATCGAACTCCTCATCGAATCCGTTCTCTATCAGCCTGGCATACATTCCGCCTGTCTCAACTGCTATGACCATTCTCGCATCATGCTCCAGGAACTCAACAAAATCAACGTTGAACGGTATCTGGTAGCCCGCTTCCCCTATATCCTCCTGGCAGTGTATCTCACGCTCGCCGCGCCGCGTGCGCTCCCTGATTCTCAGAGGGCCGAAGACAGCGGCGCCATCCTCCTCAGGCCTGACATGAAATTCCTCTCGCTGCAGGCCTGTGATTATCTCCAGATCTTCAATGAGGCGGTCGCTCTCAGCCTGCTCTGCAAACTTCGCAAGATCCCAGTTCTCGGAGATGTAGTATATCTCCCTGAGCGTTGATGCCCTATTTCCTCTTAGATGCTCTTTTACTAGCAGATCCACCAGATGCACGGTCTTGAGCAGCGTCTTCGCACCACGTATCGTCTTGACGCTTCTCACGCTCTCCTGGTCGCCATAAACCCACACATCATCTTTCGTGCTGTACTCGATATTCTTCTTCGTCCTCGTGGGAAGAACGAGATGGGGTACAGTGCCCTCCCTGAACTGATCATAGAGAGATCTCGCTATACTGAGAAGCCTGCTCTCCGGATCAGACATCAGACAGCACCCTCGCTCCTGTCACAATCTCTGGCTCCAGCCCCTCGACAACAGCCTCCGGCATTCTCTGCAGGTGGTTTTTTATCGTATACCTGATGACCATCCTCTCACCGGACCGGATCGCTATCCTCCACTGGTAGTCGTAGCGGTCGCCCATATCAACCCTTCTGGCAGGTGGGTCGAGTTCCTCCGCCTCCAGAGGGAGTATCTCGTGCAGCTTGAAGCTTCTCTGCGCGGAGGTGTTGTTCTCTATCTCTATACACACCCTCAAACGCCCATTCTCCTGCTTAATGTCCCTTCTCACCAGAATATTGCCCATGATCCTGGCCACAACCATGCTTATATCAGGCCTCTCGAGCCCGAGCATGTCCGCGAGCTTGTCTGCCATTCTTGGGAGAATCCTACCTATGATCTCCTCCTTCTCCCTTCGCTCTGAAAGCGTCTCCTGAAGTGCGAGAAATCTCCTCAGCTTTCTGCCGATCTCCTTCAACGCGAGATCTATCTCAGTGAGTATCTCAGGGATGTCCGCTATTGCGTCCTTTGACTCGGATGTAAACGGTATGTTTGTGGATGCTACATGCACCAGGATCACAGCAGGCCCGACCGGCAATCCCCCGCCTGGCTGGTCCAGGCCATAGCTCTTCCAGGAGACTCCTTCTACCGCATGGGTGATGGCGCATGCACCCTGCTGGTATATAAGAGGCACACGGTTCGCGAACCGCAGGATATCCACTCTTCCACTCCGTTCGAGTTCGCCGCCGAATCCGATTCCTGCCTCGACCACAAAGGGATTTCCGGAGTATACAGAGACCGGCCTTGAGACTGTCGCGATGAAGTCCAGCTTGTACTCCTTCGCCAGGCCGGATCTTATCAGATCCTCTCCTATCGGCGAGAGACAGTCGGCAGGGGGAGACTTTATCTTTATGCGCCTGAGCGCCTCAAAAAGCCGCTTGGACTGATCGTAGTTGAGGCTTCTGGGATCCATCGATGGATCAAGGCCTGAATTATGGATCACCTCCTGAGCAGCGATGTTGCCGATGGATGTGAACGATTCCTTCAGGAAGCTTGAGAGCTTTCTTCTCTCGGTGTATCTCAACATCTTTGTGAGCTCGCCGAGCTCTATTCCTGCAGGATGGGGCTTTATCTCACATGCTCTCTTTGGAAGAAGCTCCGTCGCCCTCTCAAACCGCTCTGTGGATCCATCCGGCTCCACGAATGTTATCCTTGCATGCGGGTTCACTATCGCTACGTTCTTCAGATAGCTGTAAACCGACTGCCTCCTGCCCCGGACATACGATCCTTCGATTTCAAGCTCCACCCGCGTGCCCCTTGGTCGCTCCCAGTCGATATCCTTCTCTCTGATGATCTCCGGCTCGTTCTTCGCCGTATTGATCATAACCTCCACATATCTCGCTGGCCTCTCAGGCGATGTCCTGGATGTGATCCTCGCTGGCTTTCCTGAGGTCAGCTGTGAGTAGAGGACAGCTGCAGATATGCCTATGCCCTGCTGCCCCCTGCTCTGCCGGAGAACATGAAATCTCGAGCCGTAAAGCAGCATTGCGAAGACTCTGGGTATCTCAGATGGCACGATGCCTGGCCCATTGTCCTCGACTATGACACGGTAAAGCTCACCGGTGCGTTTAATTTGTACAAAAATATCGGGAAGTATGCCGGCATCCTCACATGCGTCAAGGGAGTTGTCGACAGCCTCCTTGACGCATGTTATGAGGGCGCGCGGAGCGGAGTCGAATCCAAGAATCTGGCGGTTCTTCTCAAAGAATTCCGCAACAGATATCGATCTCTGCTGCTTTGCCAGCTCCTCGGCTATATCCATTAAAGCTCTGCCCCAACAACGGTCTGTGTTGCTGTTACGTTCTCGATCTCGCGAATCGTGTCGACCAGTCGGTTCAGTGTGCTGAGACCATCGACCTCTATGATCACAACGAAGTCGAACTCTCCAAAGACGTGATAGACGTTCTTTATACCATCCACCTGCCGCAGTGCATTATAGACCGGCTTCTCCTGTCCAGGCACTACCTTGACCATTGTTACTCCAATCACCATTGCCTCTCACCATAAACACACACCACTACATATTATATTAACTTTACATCATTCGGTTGTCTCCGGATAAGGATTAAGTCTATCCAACATCCAAAATAAGTAAGGCCCAGATTTCTGACTTCTGATCTTATCTGTACAGGGCCTCTCATCCAGCCGCCCCTCCGGGATCACAATGGCGTGCTTTCAATAACCTGAGCTGGCACCTCTCCAGGCTATCTGGGATCGAGTGATCGGCTCGGTTGTGCACCATGGGATGTAGCTCAGCGAATCGAGCCCTTTGGCCCGGCCGACGGATATGCACAAAATTCTGACTTCACAATTCGCGGGCCGGTACAGAGATGTTCGCGTGAGGTAAGCATCAAATATATAGATCAGAAGGATAACGATCTGATTAAGAGGGCAGATGTTGAGTATGGAAGAACCGAACGAGTTGCTTGGCAGTATTCAGTTTGAGGATACAAGCAGCATCACCGTCCCCGAGAGCCTCATAGACCAGGTCATAGGTCAGGAGGAGGCGGTGGAGGTGATCAAGAAGGCGGCACATCAGCGCCGCCACGTGATGCTCATAGGCTCGCCCGGTACAGGCAAGTCAATGCTGGGAAAGGCCATGAGCGAGCTCCTTCCTGTGGAGGAGCTGCAGGATATCCTGGTGTATCACAATCCGGAGGACAACAACAACCCACGCATCAGGGTCGTGCCCGCAGGTCGGGGCAGGCAGATCGTGGATGCACACAAGATGGAGGCCAGGAAGAAGGTCCAGACGAGGAACATGTTCTTCATGCTCATCGTCATGGGGCTGATAGTCTACGCCTACTATACAGGCCAGCTTCTCTTCGGGATAATCGCAGCAGCACTGATATTTCTCTCAATGAGGTATCTCATACCAAAAGAGGATGTGTTCATTCCGAAACTTCTTGTCGACAACAGCGGCAAGAAGACAGCTCCATTCGTTGATGCAACAGGTGCACACGCCGGAGCTCTGCTCGGTGATGTCAGGCATGATCCTTTCCAGTCTGGCGGCCTCGAGACCCCTAGCCATGAGAGGGTTGAGTGCGGCGCCATACACAGGGCTCACAAGGGTGTGCTATTCATAGATGAGATCAACACGCTCCGGCTGGAGTCGCAGCAGAGCCTTCTCACAGCCCTTCAGGAGGGCATGTATCCGATAACAGGTCAGAGCGAGAGGTCCTCAGGAGCGCTCGTGAGGACTGAACCTGTGCCATGCAGCTTCATAATGGTCGTCGCGGGGAACTTGGACGCGGTTCAGGGAATGCACCCGGCGCTCAGGTCCCGCATAAAGGGCTACGGCTATGAGGTCTACATGAGGGACACCATGGAGGACACTGTGGAGAACAGGGACAAGCTGATAAGGTTCGTGGCCCAGGAGGTTGTGCGTGACGGCAAGATCCCGCACTTCACCAGGGATGCTGTGGCCGAGATAATCAGAGAGGCGAAGAGGCGTTCCGGCAGGAAGGGCCATCTGACGCTGATGCTCAGGGACCTCGGAGGTCTTATACGTGTCGCCGGCGATATCGCGAGATCTGAGGGCGCTCCACTGACCGAGGCCAGGCATGTCATAGAGGCCAAAAAGATGGCGAGATCGCTGGAGCAGCAGATGGCTGACAGATATCTCGAGAGGCGAAAGGAGTACAGCATGTACAAGAGCTCTGGCGATGAGGTGGGGAGGGTGAACGGGCTTGCTGTCATTGGCGATTCCGGCATCGTCCTGCCCATAATGGCAGAGGTCACTCCTGCCCAGTCCAAGGAGGAGGGGCGGGTGATTGCGACCGGCCGGCTTCAGGAGATCGCGAAGGAGGCCGTGACAAACGTCTCAGCTCTGATCAAGAAGCTCCAGGGAGAGGACATAACAACAAAGGATGTCCATATCCAGTTCATCGGCACATACGAGGGCGTTGAGGGGGATAGCGCGTCGATATCGATAGCCACAGCGGTAGTCTCTGCGCTTGAGGGAATACCAGTAAAGCAGAGCGTCGCGATGACGGGCTCCCTCTCAGTCAGAGGAGATGTGCTACCCGTCGGAGGGGTAACACAGAAGATAGAGGCGGCTGCCCAGGCCGGGATAAAGACCGTGCTCATACCAAAATCCAACATGGGCGACGTGCTGGTGGATGAATCCATACGGGACAAGATAGAGATCATACCCGTGTCCAATATCAGCGAGGTCTTTGAGTACAGTCTTGCCGGGCAGAGGTCCAAGCTCCTCGAGAAGCTCAGGAGATTCGCAACAGAGAAGAAGATAGGTATCTCAATACCGGATGGCATTCCAAGTCCAGCGATGAGCATACTCTAGTGATCTCCATGGAGTTCTTCGATACCAGGATCGTGAGGGGCCGGAGGATAAGCATAGTCGTTGACAACTCGAAGGTCGAGGAGATCTCGGAGAGCATATTCCAGGGCGTGGCGGTCAGAGCTCTCGTGGATGGCGCATGGGGCTTCGTGAGGAGCGACAGCATTGAAGACCTTGAGAGGAGCATCGAGAGGGCCTGTGGGATCGCCAGGGCAATCGGTGGCCGTGAGATACTTAATCTGGCTGAGAGCGAGAGGGGTCTCAGCTGCAGGGTGCCGGTGAAGAAGGATCCATCATCGGTCTCCCTGGAGGAGAAGGTTGATCTTGTCAGGGAGATAGAGAGGGCAGCAAGGCTCCCCGGGATCTCGAGCACGCGTGTGTTCTACACAGATATTCTCACTGAGACAGAGTACAGCAGCTCAGATGGAGCATCGCTGAGAAGCTCCGTGACCAGGACTGGCTTCGGGATAAGCGCCGTCGCCATGCGGTCCGGCCTCCTCCAGTCGAGCAGCGAGATAAGAGCTGGTGTCTGTGGGCTGGAGCTGATCGAGCGGGAGGATCCGTTTGAACTGGCGCGCAGGGCAGCCAGAACAGCCCTCGATCTGCTGGACGCGAGGGTCCCTGAAGGCGGGAGGTTCCCGGTCGTGCTGGACCAGGAGCTGGGCGGTGTATTCATACACGAGGCTGTGGGGCATGCCGCAGAGGGAGACATAGTTCTCGAGGGTGGATCGATACTCCAGGGGAGGGTCGGAGAGCAGATAGGCTCTGAGCTTGTAACTGTTAAAGACGATCCATCTCTCATGCATTACGGCCATTATCCCTTCGATGACGAGGGATCTGCAGCGAGAGAAACAGTTCTCGTTGAGAACGGGATACTGAGATCTTATCTCCATACAAGAGAGACTGCCGGAAGACTTGGGGGGAGTCCGAGGAATGCAAGGGCTCAGGGATACAACCGCCCGATAGTGAGGATGTCAAACACATACCTGGCCAATGGCGACTGGAGTCTGGAAGAGATCTTTGAGGAGATGAGAGATGGAGTTTACCTCATAGGAAGCCGTGGCGGCCAGGTCAACACCGCTGAGGGGATCTTCCAGTTCAATGCCAGGAGAGGCTATCTTGTGAGGAAAGGAGAGATCTCAGAGCTCATAAGGGATGTCTCACTCTCGGGCCAGACCCTGAGCATTCTGAAGGGCGTCAGAGCGGTCGCAGACGACCTCAGGTTCAACAGCGGAGGATGCGGAAAGGGTGGTCAGGTTGTGCCTGTGGGCGATGGCGCGCCGCACATCCTGATAGATGAGGCGGTCGTCGGCGGTGCTGGATGAAATCCATGCGTACCATGCTGTAAATGCGATCTCCGCGCCTGTTTCTGTTGTCTGCCTCAATCCACACCATTTGTGGCTGAAGCATCTCAGGCAGAGCGCTAAGAATGTGCGGATTTCAATGAATTATTCTTCATCACACATATTATGATCGAGATGCAGAACCTGTTAGAATAATGATTGAGCGTCTTCCCGGGGAGGCAGAACCTGCGCAGAGCCGGGAGGACAGGATGCAGAACCTGTTAGAATAATGATTGAGCGTCTTCTCCATCCAAAAGGAGCAAGCCACAGATCTCTGAATTCATCTCTCATCTGGACACACCCGAGATGCATAACACAAGCTATAAATACAGGAGTGAAAAGTAGGCATAACGCCAGTGGTTGCGCAAAATCGGGTTCCTGTGGTCTTGCGGGCCTGTAGCTTAGTCCGGTTAGAGCGCTCGGCTCATAACCGAGTGGTCGCCGGTTCAAATCCGGCCAGGCCCATGTCCACTCCATATTGAAGCAGGTTTTTAATGCGGTCACGCCCTGTCACTGCTGGGCCGTGCGCCCGTTGTGGCCCACAGCACTCAATTGCATTCCGTACGCTGGTCTATCGAATCCAGTAGAATCTTCCAGCAAATCGATCCCATGATCCACCACAGCTCGTCAGCACGTGGATGATCCGGGCACCTCGCCGCCCTGCTCTCCTTTGTGGATGATGCTCCTGGCCGACTCCTGCCACGAGATGATCTTTTTGATGCTGATGCCAGTCGACTCTGAGATGCTGGCAGGGTCTGTGGAGACAAGCGCCTCCAGCGTTTTTATTCCCGCGCTTTCGAGGCGTTCCCTGCTCTTCGGACCTATCCCCGAGATATCATCAAGCTCGGGCATCCGCTGCGTTTTTGATCCCTTTTTCGCCTGCCAGTTGTTGAAGTTGCAGTATGGACATCCGAGATCCCATGGCCTCTTCCCACGATTTATGATTCTGATGTGATTCATGTCGTGCGTCTCGCATCTCCGCTCCGTGACAACGATCATGCCACCCCTGGGGAGGGGGAGCGTGAACCTGCACTCAGGATACCCGGAACACCCCACAAACCTGGCACCTCGTCTGCCACGTCTTATAATCAGATCGGAGCCGCACAGCCTGCACTTTCCCACGATCCTGTCGACACGAAGTCCCTCCCTCAGCGAATCTTCTATCTCTTTCCTGTGGGCGAGAAGCTCATCGAATACAGCTTCTAGCATCTGCCTCGACTCCTCGATGACCTCGCCCTTTGTGATCTTCCGCTCTGCGATCTTGAGCATGTCGTTCTCGAGAGTCCTTGTCATCTCAGGCTTCGTGATCGCAGGGGCATGGCGCTGGAGCGTGTCGACAACAGCGTACGCAGTCTTCGTCGGTCTTATCGGATTGCCATGGATATAGGCCCTCGCATAGAGCTTGCTGATTATATCATGCCTGGTCGACTTTGTACCCAGGCCCAGCTCGTCCATGAGCTTGACGAGACGTCCCTGCCCGAACCTGGCAGGCGGCTGGGTCTCTTTAGACAGCACCTCATGGCTGAGGACCTTCAGCCCCTCTCCCTCCCGGAGAGGAGGAAGAACGTTCTCCTCGGCCCTGCTGTATGGATAGTACCTTCTCCATCCCAAGTCCAGAATCCTGGAGCCGTTCGCCCTGAATACCTCATCCCCGATATCAAAGCTGATGCTTGTGGTCTCCCAGACGCACTCTCCAGAGAGTGTCGCGAAGAACCGCCTTACAACAAGCTCGTATATCTTCCACTGATCCTCTTTGAGGTCATCTTTATCAGCTACAGACGTCGGGTATATCGGGGGATGGTCCGTTGTCGAGCGTTTTCCTTTTGTAGGTGTGATGCTGCCCTTCATCAGCTCCAGTGCATCCTCACGGAAAGGTCCTGATGAGAGCATCTCGAGCAGCGATCTCAGATCGATCGATGGTGGGTACACTGTGTTATCTGTCCTTGGATAGCTGATGTAGCCATTCGTGTAGAGGGACTCTGCAATCCTCATCGCGTTTGCCGCTGTGAAGCCGATGCTGCTGGCCGCACTGATGAAGCTGGTGGTATCGAAGGGCGTTGGCGGCCTATCCCTCCGCTCCCCTTTGGATATCGATCTGACGCGTGCCACATCGCTCAGAGAATTCAATATGCGGTCGACCTCGTCCCTGGTCCAGATCCTGGATTTTGAATGCCTTACTCTGATACCCTTCTCGAGATCTGCATATATCTCCCAGTAGGGTTTCGGCTGGAACGACTCGATCTCCTTCTCGCGATCCACGATCAGCGCCAGCGTCGGCGACTGAACCCTGCCCACAGAGAGGAACTCCTTCCCGAGCCGACCTGATGTTATCGATATGAATCTCGTCAGTGCAGCGCCCCACACGAGGTCTATGATCTGCCTCGCCTCGCCGGATGCGGCAAGATTGAAGTCGACCTCTTCCGGCTGGGCGAATGCCCTCAGAATCTCGCTTTTTGTTATGGCGCTGAACCGCACCCTGTCCGCTTTTATGGATGGATTGACCTCCTGCAGTATGCAGAGGGCCTCAACACCTATGAGCTCTCCCTCTCTATCATAGTCTGTGGCGATCGTTACGCGGTCTGCCTCTCTGCCGAGCTTTCTGAGAGCTGAGACTATCCTCTCCTGCGTCGGTCTCGATACGATCTCCGCCCTGATGAGATCCCTGTAATCGACCTTATGCCAGTTGTTGTAGCACTCAGGATAATCCAGGCCCACAATATGGCCGCTGAGGCCTATAACAACACGGTCATCAAAACGAAATGTATCGATGCCGGAAACCTTTGTAACAGTCGGTTTCTTACCTGCAAGAATCTCGGATATTCTCTTCGCAGCATCGTGCTTCTCAGCAATGATGAGGTGCATTCATCTTCGGAGACTCTTATAGGAAATATAAGAATCTGTCGGGATCTCCGCGCAGGCATTTGTATCCGAAAGTCTTCAACGAGGATTGGATGGCTGGCAGGCAAAACATATCCTGGAATGAGACTCATTCCTGTGATTTAGCGGATCAGCAAACTTGCATATGGGTTAGATGCAATTGATGCTATCTGTACAGATCTCACCACTCTGCCGATTCTGCCTCATAAACAGCATCCAGGGGCAGTAAGCTCCGGATTTCTGGTTTTTATCTTCATTCGGACACGTTCACACAGAGGACCTGTCCCAATAAGAGATGAATTCAGAAATCTGTGGCTTGCTCCTTTTGGATGGAGGAGGTACTCAATCTTCATTCGGACACGTTCACACAGAGGACCTGTCCCAATAAGAGATGAATTCAGAAATCTGTGGCTTGCTCCTTTTGGATGGAGGAGGTACTCAATCTTCATTCGGACACATTCACACAGAGGACCTGTCCCAATAAGAGATGAATTCAGAAATCTGTGGCTTGCTCCTTTTGGATGGAGAAGACGCTCAATCATTATTCGGACACGTTCACACAGATGGACGTATCTGAATAAGGATTATGTGTTTATAATATGCAGAAGATGGGAAGATCCAGATTTTCGGCCACAGCTATTATCCGGACACGTTCACGCAGATAATCCAAAGGGATTTATTTGGAAACCATCTGTATTCGAACTGCTTAGAGGGCTGAGACATGCAAGATAGATGTGATATGGCCTGTGACAGGTGTGATGCGCGTGGATCCTGTACAGATGAAGAGAACCGCATGAGACGGATAAAAAGAAAGATGCTTGTGGGAAGCGGCAAGGGCGGTGTGGGCAAAAGCACAGTGGCAGCGTATCTCGCGATCTGGCTGGCAAAGAGGGGTTACAGCGTCGGCCTGCTTGATGCGGATATAACAGGACCGAACATACCCAAGCTGCTTGGAATAGAGGACGAGCGTCTTACAGTGGGGCCTGATGGTATACATCCTGCAACTGTTGGCAACATCAAGGTCGTGTCAATGGCTCTGATACTCCCGACATCCGGAACATCGGTCGTATGGCGCGGCCCTATGAAGATGGCGGCCATAAAACAGTTCCTCTCGGATGTCTGCTGGGGTGATCTCGATTATCTGATCGTGGATCTGCCGCCCGGAACGAGCGACGAGCCCATAAGCCTCGTCCAGCTGATACCCGATCTGGATGGTGTCGTGGTCGTCACAACACCGCAAGATGTCGCCATCATCGATACTCTGAAATCAATCGACATGTTCAGGAAGATGAATGTGCGCATAATCGGTATGGTCGAGAACATGAGCGGTCTTGTATGCCCTCACTGTGGGAAGAGGGTGGAGGCATTCGGATCGGGAAATGGAGAAGTCCATGCCAGGGATATGGATGTGGATTTTCTGGGTTCAGTTCCTGTTGATCCGGAGCTGAGCATGCTGTACAGGTATCTTGATGGTATTGAGGTGAGCTCACCAGGGCTCAGGTCGATGGAGGCGATAGCTTTCAAGATAACACGTGCGCTTGATACAGATGATCGTGAGGGTACTCTTCAGCGGGGATGATTCGGAGAGGGAGATGCTCAGCTCTCTGTTTGAGATGTCCTTTCAGAATCTCGGCCTCTCCATGGAGTTCTCGAATCCGCAGGAAGATCTGCAGGGCAGGACTGACGCCGTGGTACTCCTGAGCATGCTTTTAAGAAAATTCGGAGCACATCCAGCCATCTTGGTGGTTGATGGCGAGATATATCTCGCTGGCGTGGGTTCGATATTCGGATGTGCGGCTGGGCGATGCGCCATCACCACGACCTTTGGTTTATCAAGAGGCGCCTGGATGAACGTGGTCATGCACGAGATAGGGCACATTCTCGGGCTGGATCACTGCATCGAGCGCTGCCTAATGCAGCCCGCAATGAATGAGGAAGAGGTCGAGAGACGACCGTTCGCGCTGTGCGAGCAGTGCTTCTGGATCGCAAGGGAAAAGCAGCGTGGTCCAGCCTCTGAATATGATTTGCATCCTGTACCCTAGAATTCAGGTACTCCTGGCCACCATTAAAGCACATCTTCGCAGTTACCGTAGATCTCGGTTGAACTCGACTTTTTCGTGAGCAGAACGACCACACGTATCAGCAAACGCTGTGAGAAGCACGCTCGTCTCAAAACCTTAGGCTTCACCTATGCCGCTCTCTGAGCCCATCAAGCATTGCGTCGTATCTCTGTCTTATCCTTTCGATTATATCTATATGGCCCTCCTGGTGCGTGGGTATTATGATCTCAGCGTTCTCGCCTGTGTAATCGGCTGCAGCAGTCACACCGCGTTCTTCTACATCCAGATGCATGTCCAGCGCGATCTCGCTTGCAATCGGCGTCAGGGGTTTCACCGGACCCAGGCCTTTTGCCCTCTCCCTGTAATCCTTTAAAGCGGCATCAACCTCTCTGATCAGAGCCTCTGCACCCGGAACGTCTCTCCGCATAAGCATCAGTTTCTCCACACCCTCCTTCAGCTTCGAGAACGTCGACGTGCCGATCTCGATGATCTCCCCTGAGTAGTGCTTTCTTATTTTCTCTGCATATCCTGGGGACGCTATAAGGAGATGGACCTCCCTGAGCTTGGCAATATCACCATCTTCAGGCCTGTATGGGTTTACAATCACGTAATCGATGCCAAGGCGTCTGGCCAGGCTCTCGTATATCGGGGTGATTCCAATAATCTCACGCTTCCCGGCGATAATCCCCCTCAAGAACTCGGGGCTCGCCGACTGCAGGCCGAAGTACTCCGCAAACCCCCTTGTCGTCCTCAGCTCCCTGGTTCTGCCCTTCTTGCTCGCACTTATCAGACCCATCCGCTCCAGGAGCCTGACATGCTCGTAGCATTTGTTCCCACGGATCCGTGCCAGCTCGCTCTGCATTATTGGCTGTCTGTATGCGATAACAGCAAGCGTGCGTATCACTGAGGAATCGAGCTCCCTCGGCGCGACCATTGCCACTGACTGGGCGAGATCTCCTCTGACCTGCATCACAAAAGATCCCTCGACAGCTCTCACCTCGATGCCACCACCGCGTGATGCATACTCCCTCAAGAGGGAATTCGCGGCATCGAGCACATCCTTGGCGTCGAGTCCCGAGAGGCCTGATATCTCCTCCACAGAGAGAGGCCGGCCCGCTGCAAATAGCATCGCCTCCACAAGAGCTTTCGCATCCACCTTCGTCGTTCTGAGACCTCCTGTGAGCAGTGATGTTCTGTCATCTTATAATCTCTATCCAACATACTTTGGGAAATCAAAAGACATGCTCTCTGGGCTTGAGATATATTTAAATTCGCTCCAGCACTCATGCCTTTAGAATGAGTGAGTCGGTTCAGAAGTCAAAGGAATCTGGCCGTGAGGCAGATGAGCTCATGTTCATAGTCAGAGGGTTGCAGAGCACGAACAACTCCAGCGCTCAGATCATAGATATGCTTGAGATACTTGAAGGTCTGGCGCCATTTCTGGACAAGGCCAAGGTGATAGAACTCAAATGCAAAAACTGCGACAGCTATGCGCCATGCTTCTTCCCACTGGAGGATGATTACGATGTCATCGATACGCACGCATACTGTCATAAGAAAGGCCAGCCGCTCCATCATCTGACGTTTCTCTCCATAGCGAAGTGCAGAGACTTCTCAAGAAAGGCCCAGATGGAGCTTGTCGATCTGGCGAAGAGGCTTATGGAGGAGCTGAGATACGCCCTGCGGGACAGAAAAATTTACGACCACAATGAGTTCGCGAACTACCCTATCGCTTTCGAGCTATCACAGGATTCTGACAAAGTTACGATCCAGCTGGGGCATATGTCTGAGGATGGCACATTTGTGATGGGTGATGCGCATGTAATTCTGGTGAGAAGGCCGGATCCGAGGCTGGGGAGCAAGGCCTCACGGATCGGCAGAGCTCTTCACGATAGCGATCTCGTCATCCTAGTTGAGGCAAGCAGGAGTGCCATGAGGCATCTCGGATTAAAGGATGCTGTCGATAAGATCGCTGCATCGCATGGCATACCGGTCATCTACGATCCGTAATTGTCGGACGATCACGTCACTCTTATGTGCGTAGCAGCTTGCAGGGCATGCAATGTGGTTGTGGAGGCATACATTCACAGTCGCCGCGAAGCATAGCATGAACACTCCTTCTTTTGGCAGCCCATCAAATGGATAAGAATCACGTTTACATCTTCACGAGGTCTTCGAGCTCAGCTTTATTATCGCCTCAGCAAGGTCGCCCCCGCAATCCATCAGCGCAGCCCTGGCCTCCTCAGGGCTTGCTCCTGTCTGAGATGCGACAAGCTCGACATCCGAGGGTGAGACTCTGGGAAGCTCTGTGACATCTCCGGATATCTGATAGCTCCTGTTGCCCTGCGCCTCCATTACCGCCACAGATGCATTCTTGATTACTATCTCTCTATCTGAGGTTCGTATGACGACCTCCTCGACGCCCTCGATCTCGTCGATGTTTATGCCCATGCTTTTCAGCATGCCCTTCATCTTCTTGGGGCTCATTCCCCGTCCACCAAGTCCTGGAAACATCAGACCACCATATGCTGGATGAATATTGTTGGATTTATCCTTATCCGAGGGACCTGTCCGGATAAGAGCTGTAGCCAGAAATCTGGATCATCCCCCTCTTCTGCACATCATAAACACACAATCCTTATTCGGACACGTTCATCCGAGGAGAGATGGAACCTGCCCGAATAAGGGTTAGACATCCCCACCATCCAAACGCAGCAAGCTACAGATTTCTGAATTCGGCTGTTATTCGGAGAGGCCCGAGAAGCTGCAATCCCCGAACTTGTGGTTGGTGAATACCGGAGTGCAGGTAACTCCGACGGAGTGTGGTTCGAGAACGAGCATCTCTGTAAAGAGACGCCCACCCAGCGGATTCCGCATCGGGCAGGCTGCAGCACCAAAATTCAAACGTCCCGACCGGGATTCGAACCCGGGTTGAAGGCTGTCTGCGACGATCTCCGCAGGCCTCCGGGATATCCGCTACCCCATCGGGACAACGAGTGAGTCATGAAATCCTTCCTGGTTATAAGCCTGTTGATCTGAAGGCGTACGACTGGGCTGTCCTGATGGCTCTGAGAAAGTCTATCTTTCTGAACTCAGGCCAGTATGGCGCACAGAAGTATGCAGCACACTCGCTTCCATTTGCCTGCCAGGGAAGGAAGTTGGACGTCCTGATCTCTCCACCCGTTCTTATTATGAGATCGACCTTCGGCACGGGTGTTTCTGTGGTAGGATACAGGTACCTGCCTACAAGATCCTCATCTAGATCGCTGATTCTGATCACACCGGCACGCAGGTCTCTTGCCATGGCCCTGGTGGCGTCGATCAGCTCGTACTGCCCTCCATATGCGAGCGCCACGTTGAGATACATCTGGCTGTATCCCTCAGTCGCAGCCTCGACCTCTTTTATGGCGTTCTGCAAATACTCAGGTAGCATATCGATCCGGCCAATGGCTCTGACGCGAACCCTGTTTTTGTGTATCTTCTCCGAGCTGCACAGCTCAAGGAGCTTCTCCGTGATCAGGTTGAAGATGTATCTCTTCTCTGGCTCGCTCCTGCTGAAGTTCTCTGTTGAGAATGCATAGACCGTCAGGTGTTTTATTCCAAGCTCCAGGCACCAGTCTGATATCTTCTCCGTCGTCTTCGCGCCGAGCCTGTGGCCGTTCGACACGGGCATGTTGTGTCGGTTCGCATATCGTCTGTTCCCATCTTGGATAACTGCGACGTGTTCCACTCTTGGACCCCTTGCGAGCTGTTGCTTGAGCAATCTCTCGTACACTGCATATGCTGACGATAGCAGGAGACCTCTGCATTTCAAAAAAATCCCTTAGGCAAGCTATCCGATCAGGTATTTAACTCTTTGGAGAGAAGTGGGCGCAGTGGGGATGAAAACGAAGTTCTTCCTGCCTCTGGTACGCTCAACGATAAATGATAGATAGGTGTTGGCTATGAAGTGGGAAGCCCTGCCCTTCAGGGTGGGGCAGTTCACACACACGAACAGAGTGACCTCCTCTCCTGAAGATTGGAGTTTGCGCCCTGCTGCTTTCTATCACATTAATGAAAGCAAAAATGGGATCTGTCCGGATAAGAGATGAGATCAGAGATCTGCGGCTTACACCTTTTGGATGGAGAAGACACTCAATCTTTATTCGGACAGGTTTCAAAAATGAATAGCAAAATAAAAAAGATAATCCTGCACTGCCTTTACTCAGTCACTGGGTATGCGAATGTGGAGACTTCGTTGCCCTCTGGATCCATGAGAGAGACTGTACCGGTCTCGGCGAACTCGATCGTTGTGTTCAGGTATATCTCTGTCTCGGTGTTCTCGCCAGCGCCCAGGAAGAGCTTTACGGAGCTGGCCGGCTGGACCTCGATCGCACCCAGTGTTACCGGCTCGTTCTCATCTATCTTGAGCGTGTAGTTCTCCAGGCTCTGGGATGCATTGCCATCGTTGGCGATCTCCACATAGCCCTCCTCGATGTTGACGTCAGCGATGTACAGTGGCGCAGCCTCTGCAGTGACGTTCTCTGCAATGGCCTCCTCAGCGGTTACATTCTCTGCAGTGACGTTCTCTGCAGTATCCTCCGCATATGCCGCTCCCAGGAACAGAACCAAAGCAAGCATAAGCGTACATGCTACGATCTTCATGCAATACCTCCTTGCCTTTTAGTCAAAACATCTTCTCTTAATTAAGATTTAAACCTTTTCTAAGATTCTCATGTATTTAATATTATTATCATATCATCATATTGTTTATAAAAACACCTAAAAATAACCCGAAATAAATTCGGTATCGGCAGGCCATATTCTTCACTGAAGCCGGTTTTGCGTGCAGATCTGATTCGCGACCGTACATCTGCCTTTGCGCGAAGGTACGTTGTGGCATCGCACCGCCGAATGGAACACATGGAATCGACCGCCCTCAGCAGGATGTCTCATGAACTTTTTCTGGGGACGCTGCAGATCACATGGGGGCGGGAGGTATATGATCTGGATTTTTATTGCAAACTGCGATAGAACCGCACGCTCTTAATGGCGATTTTCGATAGCCTTTTGCATACGTTGTTACCGAATTTGTCTCGAAACTATTTAAGCACGATGCAGATCTGCATCGATCCTGCGCGGAAATACAATCTACATAAATCAATATGCCTGGGAATTTTGAGACAACCTCACCATCTAAGATTGGAGTTTGCGCCATGCTATTTTGAAGCTGCACTGTTCTATTTCAGACCTTCATGCCTCTCCATATGGCGTGTTTTACGCGGGAGCTCGCAGATGGTCGTTACTGCGAAACGGAACGATCTGTACGTTCATAGTACGTTCGATCGGTGTACACTTTATCTATCGTTCTGCAGATCTCCTGAACAGTTCCCGTGGAAATCCGTGGTGGTGCTGGATTGAGGGTGATATCGCTCAGCGACATAAGAAAGACATACATCACAGGCGATGTGGAGCTCCCCGTGCTGAAGGGAATCAACCTTAGCATAGACTCGGGAGATTTCCTGGCGCTGATGGGGCCGTCGGGCAGCGGGAAATCCACGCTTATGAACATCATCGGATGTCTTGACAGACCAACTGCAGGCACCTACATTCTTCTCGATCGGGATGTGAGCAGGGCTTCAGAGGAGGAGCTCGCGATGATAAGAAGAGACAGAATAGGCTTCATATTCCAGGCCTTCAATCTCATCGGGCGGATATCCGTGCTCAAGAATGTCGAGCTGCCGATGATGCTCAAAGGCATGCCACGTGATGAGCGGAGAGACAGAGCGCTTGAGCTGCTGAAGTCCGTTGGCGTGGCGCACAGGGCAGATTTCAGCCCGCTCAACATCTCCGGAGGAGAAAGGCAGAGGGTCGCGATAGCACGGGCGCTTGCAAACAACCCTGAGATCATAATCGCGGACGAGCCCACAGGGAATCTTGATCTCAAAAGCACAGAGGAGGTAATGGATATTCTGAGCGGTCTGAACAGAGAAGGCCGGACGATCATAATGGTCACACACAACCCTGAGATAACAAAGTACTGCAACCGTGTCATCGGAATGAGGGACGGCAGAATACTAGATCAGTCATCGATGGAGGAATCATCATGAGATCTCTATTGTGGATTAAATCATTGCTGCTCATCATATCAGTCGCATGCGCTTACATATATCACATGCCGGTGAACATACAATCGACTGTGGATCCGGCAGTTCTAATGCCGGGAGATGAGGCGATAATCGCCATAGAGCTGGAGAACGGTGCTGCTGAGTACGGCGCTGGCGGGGAGTCTGTAGCAGGGACCACAGCGCACAGCGCGCTCATCTCGACGCCGCTCAATGCCACAAAGCTCAAAGGCACTGATATGATCGATGTTCTCACAGAGGATTACCATAACCTCGGGATGATCGGCCCCACTGACAGGATCACGATCTACTACAAGATCAGGGCCTCTGAGAACGCCACTAGAGGCACACATCTTCTTGACTTCGAGGTGCAGGGCGGTTATGATAGTATAACAATCCACAGAACGATACCTGTGAAGGTCGATCCAGCAGCCGTCACCCTGACGCGGGCAGAGGACACTACCATGGGCAGCATCAATCTCAACGTTGCCAACCCGCGTGAGAACACTGTGAATGCTGTTACAATAATCCCTTCTGCGAGGGGCGTCAGGTTCTCACCAGAGGAGTATTACATAGGCACCATGGACCCTGATGAGGTCTTCACGATAAGCTTCAAAGTGGATCCCATAGGGCAGACAGAGCTTAATGCGCCCACAAACCTGAGCTTTGTGGCGCGGTTCAAGAACGGCGAGACCTGGCATGAGTCTGAGGTATACGAAACACGGTACTCTCCACCTCGAGTGGAGCCCAAACGGAACAACCTTCTGTTCGCCGGCATAGCAGTTTTGCTTCTGATACCTGCTGCTTACATCTACAGGCGAAAGAGACTGAAGGTTCAGTAGCCGGAGCTCTAACATGAAGCTTTACGATCTCCTGGATCTCATATCGATAGGGTTCAAGGCTGATCGCTTCAAGACTATGATGTCCAGCCTTGGAATAATAATAGGAGTCATGGCCATAGTGGTCATGCTATCCGTCGGCGAGGGACTGTACTCAG
Source organism: Methanothrix thermoacetophila PT (assembly GCF_000014945.1). Taxonomy (NCBI): domain Archaea; kingdom Methanobacteriati; phylum Methanobacteriota; class Methanomicrobia; order Methanotrichales; family Methanotrichaceae; genus Methanothrix; species Methanothrix thermoacetophila. The sequence goes on along the minus strand of NC_008553.1, from coordinate 606,204 downwards.
GAGTATCATCACAGTTCAGCGCGCTGGATCTCGACGTCATACATGTGTCTCCAGGGAGGTTCACCTTTGGTGGACCCCCAACCAGAAGCCCGGAGGAGCCAGCCAAATTCACAGATAAGGACACAAAACTCCTGGAGAACATACCTGGAGTGAGAAATGTGGCGCCGCAGACATCCACAGGCGTGATAGTCAGCTTCAGGAATACAAACGCTTCCGCCACTCTGATAGGTGTCGATCCGGAGAAGGAGCATGATCTCAAATCTAAGATCTCTCAGGGGAGATTTCTCACAGAGTCAGACTACACATCGATCGTGATAGGCAGTGGTGTCGCCGATGGGATATTCAGAATGAGGATCTCTCCAGGAAACAGGATCAGAATATACTACGAGGATAACTACATGGACTTAAAGGTTGTTGGAGTTCTCAGAGAGGAGGAGTCCTCCGGAATGAGGGCTGGTAATATCAATACACAGATGTATGTCACACACAAGGCCATGAAGGAGCTTCTCGGAAGGGAGAACTACTACTATGGAACTTTCCAGGTCACAGTTGATGATCCTGAGACTGTTGATGAGGTGGTTGACCGGATTAAGCTCGATCTGGAGAGGTATCACAAGGACGAGGCGTATGACGCAACGACAGCGAGGGATATGCTAACATCACTGATGAGCATACTGAGCATGATCAAGTACGCGCTTGCTGGAATAGGCGCGATATCGCTCGTCGTTGGCGGTATAGGCATCGCAAATGTGATGATGCTCACAGTGAAGGAGAGGATTCGCGAGATAGGGGTCATGAAGGCCCTCGGCGCAACGACGCAGGATATCCGCATCCAGTACCTCTTGGAGGCCGGTCTGCTGGGGGTGGTCAGCAGCATAATCGGGATAGTGCTTGGCATCATCCTGTCATTTGCGATAGGATCGCTTGCAGGTCTGCCGTCCGCAATAAAGATACAGTCGATGCTCATAGGGCTGCTTTTCGGAGCAATATCTACAATAATAGCAGGAGTTTATCCCGCGAACAAGGCCGCCATGCTGGACCCGATCGAGGCGCTGAGAAGCGAATGATCTCAGAAACACCGATCGGAAGAAAACGTGTGCCGAAATGATGAAAATGGCCGATGAGGCGATATCAGAGCCTGTAAATGGTATTTAAACACCTTCACGGTGATTAAGCCATATTGTACATCTTGATGAGGAATGCCAAAGGCATAATATTATATGTAAAATTAAACATACTTCGTGTGAGTATAACTCCGCTCCTGACATCGAAAACCATTTCTATACATCGAAGCAATTAGACCAAGAAGATCACCAAGAAGATTAGCGCATGTGAATGTCGTATGAATCGAACGCCCAGGCTGTCAATCAGAGCTGCGAAAGCCCTCTGGCTATGCATCCTCTTTTCGCTTGTAATGAGCCCTGCTGCTATATCTGCTGATGATAACCGCTCTCTCGTTCTGAACGTTTACCTTGACTGGACTGGAAAGGCTCTCATAACCGGATACGCGGACAGCCTTGAGGGGCTATCATTCCTGACATCATCCCAATACAGCTACGACAACTCCACATCTCAGCTCTATGCCCTGACAAACACCCTCACATCTAAGGCAGGAGATGCATGGACCCTCCAGATCCACTCTTATGGTTCATACGAGCGGTACAGTATGGTGCTCTTCCTTCCAGGAGATGCGATGCTTAGCAGCATAAACCCTTCAGAGGGCCTTAGTTATCTTGTATCATCAACAAACCAGTCGCTGGCTGTAGATCTTCAGGGATACGATCTCATGGATCCTTCTGTGGTTGTTGAATACAGACAGCCGCTCTTGACATCTTCCAATGTCTCATCTGTAAATGCGTCCATGCAACCAGCAAAGAAGAGCCAGACGTATTTTGCGATGGCCGCGTCTCTGGTACTGATTGCATGTCTCAGTGCCTTCTGGATTCTGAGAAGAAGGGTGGGGATGCATAGCAGGATGACCTCGCGATCGGAGCCACAGGAGATCGGCCGTCAGGATGCTCCAGGGAGAGAATCAGATGAATCGCTCCACTCTGACAGCGTTTGCGGGGAGGATATGCATGAGGGGGCGCAGGATATTGATCAGCATGCGGAAGAGTCCCCCAGAACTCCATTCATTCCGGGATCAGAGCCAATAGAAATTACGAGAGAGATGGCTGCGGTTATAGAGACGCTGACAAACCGGGAGAGGACTGTAATAGAGACGCTCCTGAGAAAGAGCGGACGCATGACCCAGGCGGATCTGCGATACGAGACTGGCATCCCGAAGTCGTCTTTGAGTGGCATTCTGAACTCTCTGGAGAGGAGAAAACTGATAAAGAAGAGGGAATGGGGTAGAACGAATGTCATAGAGATAGCAGAGTGGTTTGTTTCCAGGAAAGAACGATCCTGAACGGTTTTACCATAAATTAGTCCTCTGCATGTACGTTCGTTCTGCATGCCTCTTTTATATCGTTCGGCCAGAGCTGATCATGTCCAAGAGGACGAGGTGATGACGTGTCAAGATTGAAGATTATGGGTGTGCTGGTGCTTACAGCACTTCTTGCTGTGCCAGCGATGTCCATGCATGATGGCGTGCGTGGCAGGTTCGATGATCGTGGATGGGGTCCTGAGATGAGGCCGGGCGGCGTGTGGCTTCTGATGGATGACATCACACAAGAGGATCTCGAGAACATGACGCTTGCGGAGATAAGAGAGCTCAGAGAGAGCAAGAGAGCTGAGCTGGAGAACATGACGCTCGCGGAGATAAGAGCGCTTAAAGAGAAGAGGCTTGCAGAGATGGAGAACACGACGCTCGCGGAGATGAGAGGGAAGGGCTATACGGAATGTCCCTACTGGCCCATGGGCGGAGCCCAGGGTCTCAGAGGGGTGGGGCCCTGTGATGCTGATATCTGTATGAAGGGACTGGGCGGCATGTGGCTTCTGATGGATGACATCACACAAGAGGATCTCGAGAACATGACGCTTGCGGAGATAAGAGAGCTCAGAGAGAGCAAGAGAGCTGAGCTGGAGAACATGACGCTCGCGGAGATAAGAGAGCTTAAAGAGAAGAGGCTTGCAGAGATGGAGAACACGACGCTCGCGGAGATGAGAGGGAAGGGCTATACGGAATGTCCCTACTGGCCCATGGGCGGAGCCCAGGGTCCGATGGGGGGACCTGGTTACGGAAAGATGCATAGATGACTATGATATGGGGTTCCCTTGCAGGATCTGCTGGCCTTAATGAGGCCAGCACTCCTGGTAACCTTTATGTCCTGCATCTTCCAGTGCATATTTATCCAGGCACCTGCAGTAGATTGTGCATATCAGCCAGAGCATCTGGGCGTGGTGTGATTGATGCATAAAATAGCAGTAGCCCTGATCGTGGGATTTGTTGTTATAAGTTCATCCTCTGGCATCCCCTTCACAGGTGTGCATTTGATGCATTTGAGTCCGGATGTGCCTCCGGATATGCCTCCACCGGAACCACCGCAGGGTCCGGAAACGGTGCGGCATGGGGTGTGCATGCAGGAGGGCTGTGTGATCCCGATGCTTCATTATCGCGGGATTGCCCTCCGCGAAAATGCGTCCTCAGTGCTGAGCATATGGATCGAGGGCATGAGGGAGGTGGACCCGGCAAAAGTGAGGGAGCTGCTCTCATCGAACATGAGCCTTGAGGAGATACAGGCAGAAATAAACAGGGGCAACATCACGTACAGAGGTGTCCTCAGGTTAGCGCAGGATGTATACCAGCTGAGGGGAATCGCTCTTATGCGATCTGAAAATATAACAACTATAGATGCGGAGCTGGCCAGAATCAGGTTCAGAGATGCGAGAGTTGGGGATGAAGCAGATGGTGGTGAGGTTGTTGGCAACATCAGTCTCACGATCGACGATGATCTACAGCTCGGCAAGGGGAGCATGAGGATCAATGCGGGAAGCGCGAGGGGCAGCTACAGCATAATCCTCGAGATGGTTCCGGATGAAATGAGACGAGGTTGGCATCATCTGGCCCCTCGCGGTTGACATACGCGGTCATAGTCCAGACAGCCAAACTGGAAAATCCAAATAGGCAGGTGATGTACTGGTTTGCACGAAAGTGGCACTGGATATGAACCAGGCTCTTTCAAATTGCAGAGCGGCTATTTTTCTGTAAGGCCTATTCGCCTGATGAAAAAGTCCAACAATTCTGAAAAACTCTGCTCAATCTGGATCTCCGAATAATTCGCGGAGATGAGCCAGCTCAAAAACAGGGTGTACACTCTATCATTGAACTGGATCTCAGGAATCGGCATTCATCGACATGATAGATCTGGAATTATGCGAGATCACAAGCTTTCATATCAATGATCCGAATGCGTAACCAAAAAACAAAGGTTGCGTGGTTCGCAGAACCAGCAAACACCTTGTGCAAAAGCTAATGGTCTTCAGACCAGATGGCCGATCGCGAAGCGGCGCATCACACGGTCGACCTGAATCCTTACCTGATCCCCGACCTTTGTATCCGGGACAAAGATAACGAAGCCCTCAACCCTTGCAATACCGTCCCCTTCACGGGCTATATCCTCTATCTTCACGTTGTACTCGGTGCCAACCGCCACAGGGGCAGAAGGTGCAGCACCATGTGAAAATCCTTCATCACGTCTAAACAACTTTCATCCATCCTAAGCGAAAAACTCCACAGAGTTTTTGCGCATCCATGTGTCTGACGTACAAGTATAAGAACCTTTTGCTCTGCTTGCCAGACCTATCCAAATAATCGACGGGAGTCAAAAGTATGTGCCTTACAGCTCTTGTTTGTCACAATTATTTCTCGCTTATTCGGATAAATTCTGCTTATCAGTATTCAGAACTCATACAACTTATATCAATTTTGTTACGAAATCTCCAAAGCAGCGATTGCATCGCAACGCCGGGGTCGTCGGATGAGTTAAACTTTTTTGATAAATACTCAAGTAATCTTTATATATCTGACCCACGGATCTGGGCGCATGCACATCATGGAGGGGTTTCTCCCGCATCCCTGGTGGGAGATATGGTTTGCGGCATCGCTTCCTTTCGTGGCATATGGAGTGAGCAGGATAAGCAGAATGGCGCGTGAGCAGCGCGAGACCCTGCCGCTTCTGGCGGTAGCGGGCGCCTTTATATTTGTGCTCTCGTCCCTGAAGCTCCCCTCTGTCACAGGGAGCTGCTCGCATCCCACAGGCACAGGCATAGGCGCCATACTGTTTGGACCTTGGATAACGTCCGTCCTCTCCACAATCGTTCTCCTGTACCAGGCGCTTTTTCTGGCGCATGGAGGTCTGAGCACGCTCGGGGCGAACGTCTTCTCCATGGGGATTGCCGGGCCTGTGGTGGGGTATCTGATCTACAGAGCGACGCAGAGGTTCAACCTGTACTTCGCTGTCTTCCTGGCAGCAGCACTGGCGGATCTCGCGACATACCTCGTGACATCACTGCAGCTCGCGCTTGCGTTTCCAGCTGCTGATGGGGGAGTTCTTCTCTCACTGAAGGCGTTTGCCGCGGTTTTCGCGATAACGCAGGTGCCGCTGGCTGGTATAGAGGGTGTGATCTCGGCTCTCATGTTCAAATACATACTCCAGGCGAGGAGTGATGTTCTGATAAGACTCAATGTTATCTCAAAACCCGATCTCTTGAGGCTGCAGGGGGGTGCGACATGAAGGGAGAGGTCATAGCACTGGCATCGATTCTGGTATTCTTCGTGGCGTTTCTCTGGACAAGCCAGAGCGGCCTTCACGAATGGGAGGGCGCGGACGCGAAGGCTGAGGGTGTTATAGAGGAGATAACGGGCGGTAGCTACACACCCTGGCTCCAGCCCCTCTGGGAGCCGCCAAGTAGCGAGATCGAGAGCCTCTTCTTCAGCCTCCAGGCTGCCATTGGCGGTTTGATCATAGGGTACTTCCTGGGGTATTACAGAAGGAAAGCTGGAGAAGGAAACTAGGGTATGCACAGGCTCCTGGACGATCATGCGCATGATAACGGGCTGAGAGATGTAAGCCCGAAGCTCAAGCTCGCGATAGGCGCATTCTCCATAATGGCATGCATCGCATCCCCGACGCCTGCTGTGCCCCTAGCAGTCTCTGCATGCCTGAGCGCTGCTGTGATCCTCCTGGCCAGGATCCCCTGGAGGCTGTACATCGGGATCATTGCAATACCCCTCTCCTTTGCGCTCCTGAGCGCGTCGGTAGTCGCGCTCCTGAGCCCTGGGGAGGAGATTATGAGCCTCGGCGCGCTAAGCCTCAGCCGGGAGGGGTTGTGGCTCGGCATGCTTCTGGTATCGAGAACGATCGGTGGCACATCCTCTCTCTTCTTCATCGCTCTCACAACCCCTATGACTGAGATCTTCTCCATTCTGAGATCCATGGGATTGCCGGAGACGCTTGTGGAGCTGTCTATGCTCATATACCGCTATATCTTCGTTCTTCTTGAGGAGGCGATGTTGGTGCACAGCGCTCAGGAGATGAGGATGGGCTACACGAGCATCAGAGGCTCTATCAGCTCATTCGCGATGCTCGCCAGCGTTCTCTTCATAAGGGCCTGGGAGAGGGGGGAGAGGCTGATGGTGGCCATGGATTCGAGGTGTTACAGTGGAAGGATGCCTGTGGGAGATGACCATTCTGTGAGGCCAGCCCATCTTGTGGTGTCTGCTATTTACATTCTCTCGATCACGGCGTTCCTGCTCGCAGTGATCAGGAGTGGATTAGCGTGAGCGAGATACTTGGGCTCAGGGATGTGTGCTACATCTACGGCGATGGGCATGCAGCTCTCAGGAACGTGACGCTCTCCATAGAGAGCGGCAGCAAGGTCGCTCTCGTTGGACCCAACGGCGCTGGGAAATCCACGCTGCTCCTGATGCTTAACGGTACCCTGAGGCCATCATCCGGAACAGTCCTGTTCAAGGGCGAGCCGATGCGGTATGATTCTCGCTCTCTCAGGGATATCAGGAAGAGTGTTGGCGTGGTCTTTCAGAACTCAGATGATCAGCTCTTCGCCCCAACGGTTGAGCAGGATATCGCGTTCGGCCCCCTGAACCTGGGGTATCCTAGGGAGAAGATCGAGAGATATGTCGGATATGCACTGAGCTATGTGGGTCTGGATGAGCACCGGAACCGCCCTCCGCATCACCTCAGCGGCGGGGAGAAGAAGAGGGTTGCTATAGCAGGGATCCTGGTGATGGAGCCCGAGGTTCTGGTTCTGGATGAGCCTACAAGCAACCTTGATCCAGCGACATCTGAGGAGATCATGGAGATGCTCGATGAGCTCAACCTCTACGGGAAGACAGTGGTTATCTCCACCCATGACGTGGAGCTTGCGTACCGCTGGGCTGATGAGGTCGTGCTCATGGATGGTGGGAATGTCGTGCGCACCGGCACGCCTGAGAGGGTTTTTGCTGATCCAGATGTGGTCAGAAAGGCGCGCCTGAAGCTTCCCGCGGTACTGGAGATCTACAGGGAGATGCTCGGGAGGGGGATCCTGGTGCCGGTGGACGAGATGCCCAGAAACATTGTGGATCTGATGCACCTTATAGAATCCGCTGCTGGGAGATCGGGGAGAAAGCCTGGCAGGATATACATATGCGATATATCTGCCACGCCGCCCTCAAGAATTCGCGATATCCTATCCTCTGGCGCCGTGAGATACATCGGCGCGATGGGGACAAAGGCGAAGATGATCGCCAGCGAGGAGCTTCTGGAGCTTGATTTCTCTTATGGAGTCGTGGACAAGTGCGTTCTCAAGGCGATAGCAGGCAAGAGCTCTCTGATCATAACATCCGGCGGCATGGTGGAGCATGCAGAGCGCAGGATCAGATCCTATGCGGAGGAGTTCGGCATCGAGATAGAGGTTATCATTCTGCCCAGGGCACATGTATCCACATTGGCGGATAATAGATAATATTTATTTATATTAATATCATGTAATCTTCCATTTCATGCAGTATGTGAAACAAAAGTCAAAAACTGTGGTTGTGGGGTTATGGCACCAAAATATTATCATCAATGGAAAGTTATTAATACTCTTATTACAACCATGTACATATGAAACAGATGAAGTGCACTAAATGTGGATACCAGTGGGTGGCGAGGGTAAGCAAGCCGAAGGCATGTCCGAGATGCAAAGCACGCCTCGACATCAAGAGAAGAAGGAGACGCGGCTGAGGGCAGACCGCGCCTTCCCGATCTCCACGGGCGCATCGCGGCTGCTTCCATCAGCAGGCATCGCTGGAAGACCATCTTGGAAATGCAACCGCTCTTGCTTCTGCAGCAGCCTGCAGTCATGAGACATCCTCATGAGACGTTCATTCGCCACCACCGCATTGGCCACAGCCGGTACTTCTGAGGTGGATGGCCAGCAGCGCCTCAGCTTATCACGTGGCGTATTTTGTAAGCTGTTCTGGGCACACTCATGTTGAGCGAAATATAGGGAGGCGAGATGCTCACGTTCATTAACATCGAGAGCTCCGAGAACAGCGTGTTGTTAACAAGATCGCTGATGTATGGCGGGCTGTAGATCATGTTTATTGAGGTCTCGTCTGTGGAAACATAGTCCGAATACTCTGGAATCTCCGCGCTAGGTGCTGCCTCTGTCGCATTTTGCCCCACCTGACTGCCAGAGAAGAGCTCCTCAAGCTCCTCGAGTTCGCTCTTAGAGATGTCCTTCTCCACGACCTTCGGTATTGAGAGGGCAGGTGAGAGCACAAGAGATGCCACAATCACCAGCATCATCAATCTCTGCATGATAACCCCCACAGAGAAGCCCCGGGCGTGATTCGAACACGCGACCTAGTGATTACAAGTCACTCGCTCTGACCAGCTGAGCTACCGAGGCGAACATCGGGGCATGAGTTCTTGCTTTTATGACTTAAAGGCTTTGCTCTGAATCCCTCAAGCAGCTGGCATGTCTTGCACACACTGCCCCCAGCAGGCTCGCCGCACCTCTCGCATCTGTGCAGATCCACATGAATATCCGGCGCAAGTTCGCGTATCTTGTCGAATCCCCTCAGGATCGAGTACTTTGTGCCTGGATGTCTCGCCTCTATCTCATTTAAGATGTTCTTGACCTCGAGACGCATTGCCCTGGGCACATTCGGACAGGAGCCGTGACCGCGAGGAAATATCCCATGAATCATTGCGTATATCGCGACCTCGCGCTCCGGAATCCTCCGGAGCGGTTTTATCCTGTATACCAGCCCCTCCTTTGGGCGCTTCGGTAGGAGTCTGAAGAGCCTGTCGACATCACCCCTCAGGTAGTTCAGAAGGATCGTCTGGGCCTCGTCGTCGAGGTTGTGGCCTGTGGCAAGCGCGATCGCGTTGAGCTCTCTGGCTCTCTTGTTCAGCAGGTGCTTTCTCATGACGCCGCAGTAAGTGCATGGAGCCTGGTGGAGATCCCTTTCCGCAATCTCATCAATTGTTATGCCGAACTCCTCTCTGAAGCTGAGGGTGATGTGCGGTACATCGAGCCGATCCGCGAGCGCAGCGGCATTTTGCAGCGTATCCTCTCTGTATCCGCTTATGCCCTCATCGACCATCAAGGCGATGAGCTCGATATCCCTGCGGTGAGAAAATATCCGCTTGAGCGTGTAGAGGAGAACAGAGCTATCCTTCCCACCGCTGAGGGCGACAGCCACCCGTCCTCCTCTGGAGAATATCCGGTAGGTGCGGAGCGTCTCGCGGATCTTTCTCTGCACATCCTCCTCGAAGTGCTCAGCGCACAGGTTGAGGCCTGAGTAGCGCTGGTGTATCACCGAGGGCCTGCCGCACCTGCTGCATGGAACCATACTTCTTCAGGCAGGATAGACTTCTATGCTCCGGGCTGGCTCTCGCCTCCAGAGCCCTCGCCTGAACCCTCCCCTCCGCTCTTCTGCGCTGTTTTCTCAGTATCGTCCGAATCTGTGCTCTCACTCCCCTCCGGATGCTTCTCGGGAGGCGATATCAGCTCAGCACGGAGCCTGTCCTCTGGCGTGTGCCTCTCAACGAACCTGACCTCCTTCAGCCCCAGCGTCCGCAGGGCCATATCTGCAAGCCAGCGCCTTATCATGAGCCAGTCCTTGAAGTAGGAGATCTCCCACGGGACTGTTATCTCAGCCACGTCGTCTGTTATCCTGGATTCGAGCTCGATGTCGCTGAAGATCTTGATCATCGCTCTGAGCTTCTCCTCTCTATCCTCTATGCGCTCCAGTATCTTGTAATCGAATCGCACGGTCTTATCTGCGAATGGGTGGTTGAAGTCGATCGTTGCCTTTCTCCCTACAATCCTCGTAACGGTCCCTATTTTACCATCGACAGAGACGCGCATCCCCGGATACGGCTTCTCATCCTTGAATCTGTTGAGCATCACGGTTTCGATCTTCTCCGGATCACGAACGCCGTATGCCTTCTCAGGCGGCAGCTCAACAGATCCTGATTGCCCAGGCTCCTTTCCAATGAGCTCCTCCTCGAGCCCGGGAACTATCTGGCCTGCTCCCAGTATCACGATCCTGGGGCCGTAGGTTACATTCTCGTCGTATATGCCGTTCTCCTTTGCGACATCGGCACTGGTGGATGTGAACACACTGCCGTCCACGATCCCCGTATATTCTAGCTTTATAATATCTCCTTTATTCAGACTCATCTTATAATCCATCCTGATGATCGAGACAGATAATGCACAAAAACCATGGGTGCTTTTACTTATATCTATCTGGTGTGGTCTGCAGCAGGCATGAGGAGAACCACATATGAGAACCACATATGAATTAAACTCTCTCAGGTGCGTGCGTGGCTTCCTCTCCGTCCTGAAGACCGGAGTTTGCACACTGCTACTCTCTATCAGGGCTCCATGCGCCGGAAAAATAAAGTGCCCTTGTAATCTAAGATTGGGATAAGCCTGGAAAGCTGCAGGAACTCTCTTTGGAGAGCGATAAAGCTATAACTGACGTGGAGGCTATTACGCATCAATGACTCAGCTACTAAAGACCGCCGCCCTTACGGTCGACTTCATCGATGAGGCGCGGAGGATCGAGGCGCATGGGGCCCTCTCGCTTATGGTCCAACCGATACTGAAGAAGATAAATGAGAGGCTGGCGGAGGAGAAACCTGCGCTCGTGAGGAGCGATGCGATAATACCATCAACATGGCTCCCGCCGATACCGAGCGGGCCATTCAGGCGGCTCATCATGAATGAGGCCCGGATAGCGATAGGTCGTGAGGTCCCCCAGACTGTGAGCATAGAGGTGACACGCAGATGCGGGTGCAGCTGTGAGCACTGCACGCTCCAGGAGGCTGAGGATGAGCTCTCCTCAGATGCGATCAGGAACGTCATAGACCAGGCTCTGGATATGGGCGCATGTATAATCACATTCACAGAGGGCGATCCTCTGCTCAGGCCTGACATCATCGAGCTTGTAAAATATGTGGATAAGGAGAAAGCTGTGGTCAATCTATTCACCCCCGGGCTTGAGATGACCCCTGAGATTGCTGATGCGTTGAGGGAGGCAGGTCTTTACAACCTCATCATAGGGATTTACAGCGCCGATCCCAGGATCCATGATCAGATCCGCGGTGTTGTGGGAGCTTATGAGAGGGCTGTGAATGCCATTAGGATGGGGCTGAAGGCAGGCCTGCTCGTAACGATGTCAACCCATGTGAACTCAGAAAGGGTCAATACGCTTCCGGAGCTGTACGAGCTTGCCAGAGAGCTCGGGGTACACGAGCTATCTGTGTGGGAGGCGATACCAAGGAGTGAGGATGAGCGCCTGACCCGTATCGACAGGGAGAAGATCATACGTTTCTACAGAAAGATGAACGCCTCCCAGGACGGTCCAAGGGTATTTGCAAGCACGTACTTCGAGGGCGAGATGCTGGGCTGCATGGCAGGCAGACGCTGGCTTCATGTGGGTGTGGATGGTGGGATCAGGGGGTGTCCGTATCTCAGCAGGGTTTACGGGAACGTTCTGGATACACCACTCCCTGAAATATGGAGGGCGATGAGACGCTCCGGCGATTTCAGTGGATTCAAATCCGAGTGCCCGGCTCAGGACATCACATGAAGAGCGCTCAGTTTGCCCGGACTCATTTGTCAGTGGGTCTTGGTTCCGGAGTCATTCGGCTATTCGAGACCATGTTCTGTTTTTGATACACCTTTTCGGGTTCAAGTCTCACAATGTAATAACATTCGATTATAGTGATAGAATCACCTGGGGCGTATGGATAGCGGAGACCCCGCTCTTTAGAGGGAGGAGTGTACTCCACATGGTAGCCATATCTTCACATGATTATCTCCTGAAATGCCATGCCATCAGACCTGACAATAGACCCCGTTATGGAGAAACGGTTTCGAGCAGGGATGGTGAGAGACATCAGAGCACTCCGAATCCGCAGCAATGCGGAAGCTGAAACCTGCATCTGAGTCTAGGTGTGTCTACGGGGTCGCCGCTCGTAAGAGCCCGGTTTTGCAAGCTGGCGTCAACCTGCCTGTTGCCTCTGTCAAGTGGCTACTGAACGCGCCGCAGCCTTTACGATTCTCGACTCCGTCGAGAGTCGTAGGAGCACGCTGGATTCTCTGCATAACGCCAAGGACAAGCTCCTGCCTGGCCGGAGTAGCTGACATGTGGGTTTTACATTTACTAAGCAGAGAGGGTTGAGCATTGATTATATAATATATTGAATGATATGGTCTCTTTTGAGATGTCGCGCAGAAAACTATATCACATAAAAATCGTGTGGTTTTGTTCCTGCGATTCGCAATGCGAATTTTGTATATCAGTATGATTCTCGGCACTGCTAGTTATTAAAATACGTGGCATTTTTTAAAAAATTTTGCTATTTATAAATTCACTTCGTGATCTTATTAAAATAATTTATACTTAATTTGTAATCTCAATCAAAACATTTAAGTAGACATGCATCGATTGTATTAGCGGCGGGAGGTTGTAATGATATGGCCGGACCTGGATACGGCTTGGTGTCGTATCATCGCTCCAGGGGACGGTATCCATTGCGCCTTTCTGCTAGAAGGTAAAGGAGGATAAGGAACGTGTCTGACAAGATAGACATATATAGTGACCGTGGGGTTCTTTTAAAGAGTGACGTTGACCTCAGCGCCATCAGCCCACTCAGGAACGCAGCTATCCAAAAGCTTGCGAAACTGACGAGGCGGACTGTTGCAGTAAACCTGGCAGGAATTGAAAATGCTCTGAAGACAGGGCGTGTCGGCGGCGGCAGAAGGCAGATCAAGGGCCGCGAGCTGAACTACGATATTGTTGCAAATGCATCTGCCCTTGCTGAGAAGATAAAGGCCCTTCTCCAGGTTACACCCGGCGACGATACAAATGTGCAGGTACTCGGCGGAGGCAAGCAGCTTCTCGTCCAGATCCCCTCGGCCAGGGCGGAGATCGCCTCTGAGTTCGTGGTCGGAATGACGGCTGCCGCAGCTGCCACTGTTGAGGCGATAATCCAGCACTTCAAGGCAGGTCTCTTCGATGCTCCGATGATCCATGCTGCAGTGTGGGGCGAGTACCCGCAGACCGTCGGCATGAACGGCGGAAACGTCGCATCTGTTCTCAACATACCCCAGAACGATGAGGGTCTGGGCTTCGCATACAGGAACGTCATGGCGAACCACATCGCTGCCATCACAAAGAGAAACGCCATGAATGCCGCATCCCTCGCCGCGATACTTGAGCAGATGGGCGAGTTCGAGATGGGCAATGCGATCGGCATCTTCGAGAGGCACCAGCTTCTCGCGCTTGCATTCCAGGGTCTGAACGCGAACAACATGGTATATGATCTCGTCAAGAAGAACGGCAAGACCGGCACAATAGGCACGGTCGTCCACAGCGTCGTCGAGAGGGCGCTTGAGGACAAGGTCATAAAGCCCGGCAAGAAGTTCCCCTCCGGATATGTGATGTACGAGGCAAATGACGTTTCCATGTGGAATGCGTACAATGCAGCTGGCGTTCTCGCAGCCACAATGGTCAACTGCGGTGCTCTGAGGGGTGCCCAGGCTGTCTCCTCGACGCTGCTGTACTACAACGACCTCGTTGAGAAGGAGACCGCTCTGCCTGGATGTGACTTCGGCAGGGTGATGGGTACTGCAGTCGGCTTCTCGTTCTTCAGCCACTCGATCTACGGCGGCGGCGGTCCCGGTGTGTTCAACGGCAACCACATCGTGACCAGGCACTCCAGAGGCATGGCCATACCATGCGTTGCTGCAGCTGTGGCTCTTGATGCCGGCACACAGATGTTCACACCCGAGATGACATCCGGCCTCGTCGGGGCCATCTACGGAGAGATAAAGGAGTTCCGTGAGCCGATTGTATCGGTGGCGGAGGCAATCTAAGATAGGCGAAACACATGGTCACTATTAAATCAGACACGGATTCGGAGCCAGTCCAGGTGGAGATCTTCCCCAGCAGGTTTCTCTCGCCGGAGACCACCCAGAAGCTCCTGAATGAGCTCTACAAGAGCGGAGGAATCGTCCGCATGATGATTCAGGGCCCCAACCTCCCGAGGACGGTGACATACGGCCCCGGCAAGGGCCTGCCCATAGAGGAGCACAGAAATCTTCTCGTGGAGGTGGGGGGTGAGGTCCTGGAGCTCAGGGTGAAGGTCGGCAGGATCCGACTGGAGCTGGAGGGCGAGGAGTTCCTTCCTGGAATCGAGGCAGCGTGTGAGCGAGCGCTGCCCTTCAGCTTCCAGATAAAGAGGGGCAAGTTCTTCCGTGATATCTCCACAATCTCCGATTATGCGAAATACGGGAAGGATGCAGACAAGCGTATTCTCGGACTGGTCGATCCGCGAGCCAAGAAGGAATCTGCTCTGGCCATTCTGTCTGAAAAGGATAGTGACGAGAAGGAGGAGAGATAATATGGCATACACACCCCAATACTATCCCGGCAACACCTCTGTTGGCGCCAACAGAAGGAAGCACATGTCCGGAAACCTCGAGAAGCTCAGAGATATTCCCGAGGCAGATGTAGTCGCTATTATGGGCCACAGGGCCCCAGGTGCCGACTACCCGAGCACCCATCCGCCACTGAAGGAGATGGGTGAGCCTGACTGTCCGATAAGGCAGCTCGTCGAGCCCACACCGGGCGCTGCGGCAGGAGATCGCGTCAGGTATTCTCAGTTTGCTGACTCGATGTACTTCGCCCCGTCGATTCCCTACTGGAGGTCCTACTGGGCGGCTATCAACTGCAGAGGCGCGGATCCAGGCACCCTCTCAGGCAGGCAGATCATAGAGGCCCGTGAGAGAGATATCGAGGCGTACACCAAGAAGCTTATGGACTCTGAGATGACAGACGTCGCCAGGTGCTCCATGAGGGGCTGCACGGTCCACGGCCACTCCCTGAGGCTTGAGGAGAACGGCCTGATGTTCGATATGCTGGCCAGGACCGAGCTGGGCGCCGATGGCAACGTCTACTATGTCAAGGACCAGGTAGGCATACCGCTGGACAAGAAGATCAATGTCGGCAAGCCGATGAGCGAGGATGAGCTCAAGAAGCGGACGACGATCTTCAGGTACGACAACGTATCCTTTGGTGGTAAAGTGGGCGCCAGAAAGTTCGACGAGGCGCTGGAGGCCCTGCACCACATGTGGGAGTACAGGACAAAGTGGGGCTTCAGGCCGGAGTGAGGAGGCGAGATAAATGGCAAAACTTCATACCAAAAAGCTATTCGTCAGGGCTCTGACCAAGAAGTTCGGAAAGGACTTCGATCTCTCGAGCCAGAAGACCGAGTACAAGAGGCTCGGTCCCGAGCAGAGCGCTCGTAAGAGAGAGTTCATGGAGTACTCCAAGAAGCTGGAGGGGAAGCGTGGCATATCATTCTACAACCCATACCTGCACTGCGGCGGAGTTCCGCTGGGACAGAGGCAGCTGGTCCCCTACAAGCTGTCCAACACAGAGTATATAGTTGAGGGCGACGACCTGCACTTCGTCAACAACCCTGCGATGCAGCAGATGTGGGACGATATTCGCAGGACCGTCGTGGTAGGCCTCGATATGGCCCATGAGGTGCTTGAGAAGCGCCTGGGCAAGGAGGTCACACCTGAGACGATCAACAACTACCTGGAGATCCTCAACCACGCGATGCCCGGCGCAGCCGTGGTCCAGGAGCACATGGTTGAGACACATCCAGGGTTGGTGGAGGACTGCAACGTCAGGGTCTTCACTGGAGATGATGACCTCGCTGACGAGATCGATCCGCAGTACCTCATAGATATCAACAAGCTCTTCCCGGCAGACCAGGCGGAGCAGCTCAAGGCTGCCATCGGCAAGACCACCTGGCAGGCAATCCACATCCCCACGATCGTTGTCAGGAGCTGCGATGGTGGAACGACCTCAAGGTGGAGCGCGATGCAGCTCTCGATGACGTTCATCGATGCGTACAACATGTGCGCCGGTGAGGCTGCAGTCGCGGATCTGGCGTATGCTGCGAAGCACGCCGCTGTTCTCCAGATGTCTGACATGCTGCCTGCACGCCGCGCTCGCGGTCCCAACAACCCGGGCGGCCTGAGCTTCGGCTTCATGGCTGACATGGTCCAGACATCGAGGGTCAAGCCCTGGGATCCGACACAGGTCTCACTGAACGTGGTCGCTGCAGGCACGATGCTCTACGATCAGATCTGGCTGGGCAGCTACATGTCCGGAGGCGTCGGATTCACACAGTACGCCACAGCAGCGTACACCAACGATGTCCTGGATGACTTCTCCTACTATGGCGTTGACTATGCCGTGGAGAAGTACGGTGGATTCGCCAAGGCGCCGGCCAACCTGGAGGTCGTCAAGGATCTGGCCACAGAGGTCACCCTCTATGCGCTTGAGCAGTACGAGTCGTTCCCGACCCTGCTTGAGGATCACTTCGGCGGATCCCAGAGGGCAGGAGTCACAGCAGCCGCCTCAGGCATCACCTGTGCCATAGCGACTGGCAACAGCCAGGCAGGCCTTGCTGGCTGGTACCTCTCGCAGCTGCTGCATAAGGAGGCACATGGCAGGCTCGGATTCTTCGGCTACGACCTGCAGGATCAGTGCGGCCCAACCAACGTCTTCTCGTACCAGTCGGACGAGGGCAACCCGCTCGAGCTGAGGGGCGCCAACTATCCGAACTACGCGATGAACGTCGGCCACCAGGGCGAGTATGCAGGCATCTCAAGCGCTGCTCACGCAGGCCGCGGCGACGCCTTCGCATGCAACCCGCTGATCAAGGTGACCTTCGCCAACCCCGCGCTGGTCTTCGACTGGACCGACATCAGGCTCTGCTTCGGCAAGGGCGGTGCGCGCGAGTTCCGCGCTGCCGGCGAGAGATCCCTCGTCATGCCAGCTGTGTAGGCCAGAGGCCTACAAACTTTTTTATTTCATCGCATCTCAAAGTTTTTTCTGAGTGTCAGAGAATCTTGCTGCAGCACTTCTTCTCACACTGCTTGCAGGCAGCGCTACCGGCATAGGCAGCCTGATCTCCTACATCGTGCCCAGACCAGACATGCGCTACCTCTCCCTGAGCCTCGGCTTCGCTTCAGGGGTCATGATCTACGTTGCGTTCGTGGACCTCTTCTGCGGCTCCCGTGAGGTAGCAGGCCTGGCATATTCCAACCTCTTCTTCATCACAGGTGTTCTTCTGATGTACATCCTCGATCATGCAGTACCTCACATCCACATCAACGGGCAGGCAGATGCACACTGCAGCACACTTTACAGAAGCAGCATAATGTCAGCCATAGGGATAGCCATTCACAACCTGCCTGAGGGGATGGCCGTGGCGCTCGTCTCTCTCTCAGACATTCATCTGGGTGTGCCCATTGCGCTGGCAATCGCAATTCACAACATTCCAGAGGGGATTGCATGCAGCGTGCCGTTCTACTGTGCAACGAATAAGAGGGGAAGGTCCTGCCTGATTTCTTTTGCAGCAGGAATGACCGAGCCGCTGGGCGCCGTTCTGGCCCTTCTGTTGCTCTACCCTTTTCTGAATCAGTGGATCCTATCAGCGGCGCTCGCCCTGGTCTCTGGGATCATGGTATTCATCTGCATCGACGAGCTGATCCCAATAGCAAACAGATACGGAAGCGAGCATCTCACAAACCTCGGTATCATCGCAGGATTTGCTGTTATGATGATCGGCCTTGTGCTGATGGAGGTTCCCTGATGGTTTTGTGTGAAGATATAATACCAATGGGATTACAGGATATGCTGAGAGAATGACTGGAGTGAGGATGCCCGACGATCCAGTGCAGAGGACCGCCATTTACTCTCTGCTTCTGAACATATTCCTTGTTGGCGCGAAGCTTGTGCTCTCAGAGCTCTCGGGAAGCCTATCGCTTCGTGCAGATGCCATCCATTCCATGGTTGACGTCCTTGCATCTCTGGCGCTGATTGTCGGACTGGTGATCTCCACCAGAAAGAGCGAGAACTTTCCCTACGGTCTCTACAAGGTTGAGAACGTGGTCTCTGTCGCAATATCGATTCTGCTCTTCCTGAGCGCTTACGAGATCGTCATGGCTGCTTTAAGGGGTGAGCAGATCTTCCTCACATACAGCGGATGGCAGCTGCTCGCGGTGATGGCGCTTGTTCCAATCCCGTTCATCTTCGGTCGGTACCAGATTCGAATTGGAGAGAGGTTCGGCTCTCCAAGCATGATCGCAGATGGCGCCCAGCACCAGGCTGATGTCCTCACGTCATCAATTGTCCTCATAGCGTTTCTGGGGCAGATGGCCGGAGTTCAGCTGGACAGAGTCGCTGCTGTGGTGATTGCTCTCTTCGTCATAAGGGCTGGCTGGGATATCCTGGAAAGTGGCATGCGCGTCCTGCTCGATGCCTCTGTCGATCGGGAAACACTGGAGAGGATACGTTCGATCATCGAGGAGGCCCCGGAGGTGGTCTCTGTAAAGGAGGTGGTTGCAAGGAACTCAGGGCGCTACCTCTTCGTGGAGGCGAACCTGGTTTTTAGATTGAGAGATCTGCAGAGAGCACATGCTTCTGCAACCCGCATCGAGGAGAGCATCAAGAGAGAGGTACCTGCGGTGGATCGCATCATAATCCACTACGAGCCCATGGCGAGGAGTTTCGTGCGGTATGCTGTCCCTCTTGCAGATCCAGCTGGAGATGTGGGGACGCACTTCGGAGAGTCGCCATATTTCGCTATTTTGGATATCGATAATGTGGAGCGAAAGGTAAAACGACAGGAGATCGTTGCGAACCCGTATCTGGGTCTGGAGAAAGGGAAGGGGATAAAGGTGGCAGAGCTTCTCCTCAAACACAAGCCTGATATCGTGCTGACAAAGGAAAGCCTGAGGGGCAGAGGTCCTGGTTATGCCTTCGCAGAGGCTGGGGTTGAGACCCTCCAGATCCAAACAGACTCTCTGAAGGAACTGATCGATGATCTTCTAAGAGGCCAGCAGCTGGCGTGATTCAGCAGTTCTGCTTACAAGCGGAGGCTGGCTGTTGAATATGTGACCTCCTCTCCGAAGATTAGAGTTTGTGCCCTGCTGCTTTCTATCACATTCTGCAGAGCTGCAGTGCATTAGAAAGTTTTAAGTACTTAGTCTCATAAGGTAGTAATAACTGCATGGAGGTGAGAGGATATGCCCTGGGGAGATTGCACAGGACCTTGGTGGCTGCCTGGCAGAGGCTACAGAGCACCTGGTTTCTGGAACCCGTGGTGCCGTGCCAGGTGGTTCTGGAGGGGCTTTGGAATGGCTGGCTATCCGTACGCTCCCTTTCGCGAGCCGACGCCCGATGAGGAGGTTCGCTATCTGGAAGATGTAGCTGCGGATCTTGAGGAGGAGCTCAAGGCCATCAGGGAGAGGCTTGAGAGGCTGCGGTCTAGCAAATGATCGCAGCGTTTTATCTATACTTTGTTGAGTCAATTGGTGTCTGTCAGGAGAGCTGTGATTGATCGTATCAGTTGCCAGCGGGAAGGGCGGGACCGGAAAGACGCTTGTGGCCACCAGTATTACTGCGTCCGTGAAGGGAGCCCAGCTTCTCGACTGTGATGTCGAGGAGCCGAATGCGTTTCTCTTTTTCCCTGAGATGAAGCTACTTGATAGAAAAGAGTGCACAGTTCCGGTGCCCCAGATCGATGAGAAGCTGTGCGTCCACTGCGGGAGGTGCGCTGAGGTCTGCGCATTCAACGCCATTGCAGTTATCCCAACCAGAGCTGTGGTTTTCCCTGAACTTTGCCATGGGTGCGGCGCGTGCATGATATCCTGCCCTGAGAAGGCGATCTCAGAGGTGCTTCGGAGGATAGGCTGGATCTCGAGAGCAAGGTCTGAAGATCACGAGATCGTCTGGGGAGAGCTAGAGCCGGGGGAGGCGCGTCCGACACCACTGATCAGGGACGTCAGGAGGCACGCAAATGCAGATACTGTCATAGTTGACTGCCCGCCTGGCGCGTCATGCTCTGTCGTTGAGTCTGTGCGTGATACAGACTTCTGTCTTCTGGTGGCTGAGCCGACGCCATTTGGTCTATACGATCTCGATCTCGCACTCAAGCTGCTCGAGAGGCTCTCGATCCCGCGAGGCGTTCTGGTCAACAAGAGCGGTATCGGCACCCGTGAGATTTACAGTTACCTGGAGAAGCGGGATGTTCCGGTTTTAATGGAGATACCGATGAGCAGGGAGATAGCAGAGCTTTACTCACGCGGTGTGATCTTCGTGAATATGCTGGGAGAATGGCGGGAGAGGTTCACGAATCTTGCTGAGAGGATCAGGGAGATGTCCGAGTGAAGCAGATAGTTGTCATCAGTGGGAAAGGGGGCACAGGCAAGACCTCAATAGTCGCATCCTTTGCAGCATGCGCATCTGGAAGGGCTGTGATCGCAGACTGTGATGTGGATGCGCCCGACCTCCATATAATTCTGAACCCCGTCGTAAGAGAGAGACGCGAGTTCTTCGGACTCAGAAGGGCATTCATAGACAAGGAGAGGTGCACCGAATGCGGCGCATGCATCGAGCGCTGCCGTTTTGATGCCATAAATAACTTTGAAGTGGATCAGTCTGCATGTGAGGGCTGTGGTGTGTGCACACTCGTATGTGGCTCGGATGCGGTGAGGATGGTTGAGCATCTATCCGGATACGCGTACATATCTGATACAAGATACGGCCCTCTTGTTCATGCAGAGATGTTTCCGGCAGAGGAGGCGTCTGGAAAGCTGGTGACGATGGTCAGAGAGATCGCCAGAAATCTGGCCGAATCTCTCAGGATGGAGATGGTGCTCATAGATGGGTCTCCCGGAATAGGCTGTCCGGTCATCTCATCCCTCGCTGGGGCAGATCTGGCGCTGGTGGTCACAGAGCCCACGATCTCAGGGGTGCACGATCTCGACAGGATACTCGATCTCGCGGAGCATTTCCGGATCCGTGCGATGGTTTGCATAAACAGGTACGATATCAATGAGGATATCTCAAAGAATATCGAACGGGCATGCGATGGGCGGGGGACCGAGATGGTCGGTCGGATACCCTTTGATATGAACGTGATCGATGCTATGGTCAGGGGAGTTCCTGTGGTGGAGCTGAATACCCCTGCATCTTACTCGATAAAACAGATCTGGAGCCGTCTGATGACATCTGAGATCATGTAGGTCTTGTGTATGTCTCATATGAAAGCTGAGCTTTTATCCGACCGCAGCAGTAACATGACCGCTGTGAGAGGTATGTACGTGAAGATACTCCTGGCATGGGGGCTTGCGATCCTATGCATAACACTGATCGCTCACTCTCAGTCGGATGTGATCGATCTCAGGAGAACAAGCAGCCTGGGTAATGGGACCACTTTAGAGGTGCTCAAACCGGATCCTCTGGGAATTGATGTGCTGATGCGCCCGCCTGACATTGAGCACACCTGGGAGTATCTGGAGACCCTTCAGAGATGGGGTTACACCCGCGGATACGTTCCAGGCGTTCAAACGCTCAGAATGGACGGCAGCTGGCATCTTGTGCTGTCTGAGGGTTACACAGCAGATCTCACGCTGTTCCATAACAGAGATGCCGTATTCGGTCGTGGGACACTGGCCCCGGCACAGCGCAGCGCATATGCCACCGGACAGGTGGTGGGGAGTGTTGTGTATCTCGATCTCCTTACAGAAGATCTTGCGCTTTACAGGTGCATGCTTACAATCAGAGGAGATAATCTTCAGGGCAGCTACTACGGGTACAGTCCGCAGGGGCTGATATGGTCTGGCCAGGCAAGAATGGAGAGGTCAAGCTGAGATCTAATGTGTCGTCAGACGCTATGAGGACTCGATCCTTCGAATATAAAACTTCTCCCCTCTGTAGGTAGTTTCCATGAGGGTTCCAGATTTCAGGAGCCTCTCAACGAGCATCCAGTCCTCCCCTCTGCGAGCTAGGAGATCTCTCAGAGCCACCTCCCGCATTGGATGCACTGCTGTTATGCTGAGGATATCACTCCCGACGTCTCCGGATGATACAAACAGATCACTTTCAGGGCTCACAAGAAGCTCGACGTGATCCAGGAACTCGCTCATGATCTGGTATGCTGCATTGAGCCTTTCCTCCACAGGAGGAAGCACCCATCTCTCTGCAGGCGGTCTGATCGGAGCTGATAGATACGTTGTTGCAGGACTTATCTCTGAGAGGAACTCCGCGATGCCTCTCAGCGATTCATCACAGTCGTTCATATCCTTGATCAGCATGCTCTCTGTTATGAGCCTGCCACTGTAATCGGCTGCAAACTCGCGGATGCCATCCAGAATCGTTCTGAGCTTCAGCGAGTGATGCGGTCTGTTGATTCTCCTCCACATTCCATCATCTGCAGCATCGATCTTGATCGAGACGAGATCAGCGCTCATGAGATCTTCTCTCACATCGGGCCTCCAGAGAAGCGATGCGTTGGATATGACTGCCACCCTGAGCCCAAGAGTTCTGAGGAGATCGATCTCCTTCCCTATATTCAGATCGAGGGTCGGCTCACCATCGGGGACGAATGTGATGTAATCTACCCTCACATCCCCTGCATCTGATATCTTTCTCTCGACCTCGTTCAGCACCCGAGCCGGCGGATAGAATCCACGCCGTTCCACGCTGAGACCAAGCGTGCGTCCCACCTGGCAGTATATGCAGGAGTATGTGCATATTTTCGGTGGGATGTTGTTGACTCCAAGGCTCATGCCGAGCCTTCTTGATGGTACCGGCCCGAAAGCGATCATATCTCTATGACATCCCCTGTGAAGAGCGGCCGGCATCGGTCCCCCAGGATCTCCTGCAACTGTGAGATCGCACGGGAGCCTGTGCAGTGGCCTGGCCGCACGATCTCGGGATCCAGATCGAGCAGAGCCCCAGCGGTCCTGCGGATCCGCTCGTCCTCAGATCCCATGAGGTGGAAGCCCCCGATCACCGCGCATATTGCATTTGAGTCTGTGAGCCTCCTCGCCTGATCGACGATGTTTACAATCCCGGAGTGCGCGCATCCTGATATCACGACCAGACCGCGATTCTCGATGCTAATTACTAGGGCCTGATCATCATCAATTCTGTCCTCCCGGTAGGTCCCATCAACTATTGTCCAGAACCCCTCGACCCTCTCGAATGACGTTCTTCTTTCGACCTCTCCTGTCGTCATTATACCCGGGGCAAGCGTCACAGGGGTTCTCGACAGCAGCAACACAGCCCCTGCGCCTTCAGCCTCGCATCGTGTGAATGGAATGCCTATGCTCCTCAGGAAGGGTTCGGACCTGAGCTTTGGAGCGAAGATCCCGGGATGAGCCAGGATCGGCACATGGCGTTTCATATGTTTCAGCAGACCCATCAAACCGCCAGTGTGATCGTAATGCCCGTGGCTGAGGAATATCAGATCTATATCATCTGAATCGATGCCAAGCACATCCATGTTGTGGAGCAGCACATCTGAAGATGCTCCAGTATCCATGAGAATGCACATGCTCTCTGAGCCGAGGTCTGCCTCGATCAGTACGGAGAGACCGTGCTGCCCCCGGAGCCCGGGTTTGTGATGGCTGGTGGTGTTCTCGATCACAATCTTGAGCTGCAATCCTTCAACCATGTGTATCCATAAAGATGCATGCTCTCTCATTATAAATACCCGCACTGCCCTTCACCGTGATCCAAGCACGACTCAAAACCCTGTAATCATTCCCGCTCGTTTCATTATCATCATGGGATGCCCGACGGAGGCTTTCCATGATGCTGCTGTGCCTTGTGATCAATAGCTATCGATTCTTACTAAAGTCTCATGTTATATGAATTAGCTCTCTGCTATTGGATTTCCAAACATTATTCAACACAGCACATGATGCGAAATATTTAAGTAATAAATCACATTGACTCCAAAAAGAGGGTTTGTTATGAAGATATGCGTGACTGCCGGGGCAGCAGGGCTTGATGCGCCGGTCGATCCGAGGTTCGGTCGTTGCCCGTTCTTTGTTGTTGTAGATCTCGATTCCATGTCCGAGAGCTCGATGCAGAACACCGCTGCAGGGGCGGCAGGTGGTGCAGGGATACAGGCAGCTCAGCTGGTGAGCCAGCTCGGTGCGAGCGTTCTGATAACAGGAAATGTCGGGCCGAATGCGATGCAGGTTTTATCCTCAGCTGGCATCGAGATCTATCAGTCTCAGGGGGGTACGGTCAGGGATGCGGTTGAGCGTTTTCGCAGAGGCGAGCTCGCGAAGGTATCCGGACCAACAGCACCTCCCCATGGGGGAATGGGTCGCGGCATGGGCCCCGGTGGAATGGGCGGCGGAATGGGTGCAGGAAGAGGAAGAAGGTGGTGATCTGTGAGAATATGCGTTCCCTCAATGGGCACAGCCGGTCTGGATGAGTACATATCCCAGCACTTCGGTCGCTCTCCTACATTTACCATCGTGGATACCGAGACCGGTGCGATCGAAATAATCGGTAACAACAGCACGCACATGGGAGGAAATGGCCTGCCGGTCGATGCGCTTCACGGAAAGGGCGTGCAGGTCGTGATCGCCGGCGGCCTGGGGCCGAAGGCCATTTCTGCATTTCAGCAGCTCGGCATCAGGGTATTCGTTGGCGCAGCGGGGACCGTTAAGGATGCCATCGACGACTGGATGAACGGGCTTCTCACCGAGGCCAGCATGGATAACGCATGCAGAGAGCACAGGCATTAGAGTACTGTAGACTGAAATACTGGCTGTTTTTTCCATGCTATAACTGCATCAGCGATCTCTGATGCAGTCTCTTCTCCTATTGATGGCTTCTGGCCATTTTAGACCACACCATATTGTTTGGGCGCATCGCATGCAGGTCCAAAGGGTTTTAAATGAGCCCGCCACTGGATTTGAGGGATGAAGATCCAGATAATCTCCCCAGGGGTTTACACATACGGCTCGATGGTTCTTGGAGGCATACTGAGAGATAGAGGGCATTCCGTTAATATATCAAAAGATCTGCGCCATGATGGCGATGTGATCATACTCAGTCTCTTTTCCACACTGCAGCTTCTGGATCCTGCGATAAGAGAGTTCGTCTCGAAGGCAGGACCACCGGTCTACTGTGGCGGGCCTGTTGGCATCTGTCCTGAGATGGTCCTTGGCGAGCTGGATGTCGATGCGGTGGCGATGTGCGAGGGCGAGGGCATAATCGCTAGGCTCGTCGAGGCCGGGCCTGAAGGGGTTCCGGGCGTTGCTTACAGAGAGGGTGAGGAGATCATCAGATCAGAGCCTCTCAGGATGGAGGTCATCGACCACACCATGCCGTTATTTCCTCCAGATCTCTCAGAACAGAGCGTTCGTGGCGCTAATGTCTACATCGAGACGCACAGAGGCTGTCTGGGGGGATGCACGTTCTGCCAGGTGCCGCGGTTCTTCGGACGCAATATAAGATCCAGGTCGCTGGAGAATATAGTAGAGGAGGTGAGGGAGCTCAGGCGTATGGGCGTGAAGCGGGTTGCTGTGAGTGGCGGAACAGCATCTCTCTTTGGCTACAGGAACGCTCTCGATAAAGATGCGTTCATCAGAATGCTCCAGGAGCTCTCCGGAATTCTGGGAAGGAAAAACCTGTCTGTGCCTGACATGAGGGTGGATCTGGTTGACGATGAGATCCTGGAGGCGATCAGGGAGTACACGATAGGGTGGCTCTTCTTCGGCATCGAGTCCGGGAGCGATCGGATGCTGAAGCTGATGAGAAAGGGAGTGACTGTTCTTGATAACATTAGAGCTGTTGAGCTGGCCAGAAGCCATGGAGTAAAGGTTGGCGGGAGCTTCATCGTCGGCTATCCTGGCGAATCTAGAGAGGACTTCGAGCAGACTCTTGATTTCATGGAGGAGGCAATGCTCGACGATGTGTTTGTGAGCATAGCAGAGCCAATACCCGGAACACCTCTCGCCAGGGTTGCGCTTAATACTCCCCCGGCAGATAACCCGCTCTTCTGCGAGCATTCGGGCGCGTTTCGGGCTCTGAGACTATCCGAGGCAGAGGCACGGTGCTTCGAGATGATGCTCCACGGAGAGAACTGCAAACCGGTACCCAGAGCAATATCCGAGGCGCTTTACAACACGTACCTCAACGAGGCCAGATCACAGGGAAAGGATATCAGAGAGGTTTATGGACTTTTGAATAAATATAGAGAGTTCGTCTGAATTTATGCAATTGAGACAGGTTTCCTGTGAGCAGCAGAAATATTTAGCTTGTCTGTTTGTCTGTATATCATGCAGAGCTTTTCTCAGATATCTTCTCGAGCAACTTGTCAACTATTTTCTCAAATGCCCCTCCAGCATCACTGTTCTCAACGAATGCCTTCCCCATATCACACATGCTTACTATCCTAGGATCGATTGGCAAGTACCCCAGAAAATCGACACCAAGATCTCTGGCAGCCTTCTCGCCGCCTCCCTTGCTGAATATGTTCACCACAGTGCCGCAGTTCGGACACCTGAAACCACTCATGTTCTCTATGATCCCGAGGACGCGGACGCCCATCATCAGAAACATGTTGACTGCCTTTCGCGTGTCAAGCAGTGCCACATCCTGCGGGGTGGTGACGACAATCGCTCCATCCATCCCGCTCAGGAGCTGGACCGCAGAGATGGGCTCATCGCTTGTTCCTGGCGGCAGATCCACCACCAGAAAATCCAGGTCGCCCCAGTTGACATCAAAGACGAACTGCTTCAGTGCGGCCATCTTCACCGGGCCCCTCCAAACGACAGCAGAGTCCCGGCTCTCTAGCAGCAACGCCATGGACACAACCTTTATTCCCCTGGCATCAGCAGGCTCGATCCCCTCACTGGACGCGGTCAGCTTCTCGTCCTCTATCCCGAGAAGCTTTGGTATGTCCGGCCCTGTTATGTCTGCATCGAGTATGCCAACGCTGTACCCTCTACGCTTGAGGGATACCGCCAGGTTGGCAGAAACTGTGCTCTTGCCGGTGCCGCCCTTTCCACTTCCAATCACGATCTTGTGTTTTATTCGCTTCAGGCGATCGCTTTCTTTATGCTTTCCAGATCTTGGGCTGTCATTCTCTGCCTTCGGATCTTTTTCGCATGCCTTCTCCATTCTAAGACCTCCAAAGGCGCTTAAGCGATGATATACTTATATCTGCTGCCAAGCCACATACGGAGCGTAACACAGGAACCCCGAGCTTACAGAATGCATAAACCTCTAGACGTCCCTGATAAGCTTAAATATAATCTTCCCCTACCCGAAATCATGTGTCGCTGCCGTGGTCGAAGGCGTGGTAAGCGCTGGATCTCGGAGATACCTGAGGTGAGATGTTTCCTCCCTGAGAGCGGTGAGAATGCGTCTGTTGTCTTAACGCTAGAGGAACTCGAGGCTCTGCGACTTGTGGATCTGCTGGACCTCGAGCAGGAGGAGGCCGCCCTTTACATGGGGGTATCCAGAAAAGCCCTTTGGAACGATCTTGTCAGCGCGAGAAGAAAAGTGGCTGCAGCCCTGGTATACGGAATGGGTATCAGGATCGAGGGTGGCAGCTACATCCTGCGAGATGCCATGGAAGTGGAGCAGAAGATCCCGGCGGGGGATGATATTGCGCTTGTGGAACGGGAGCTTGAGATTCTGAAGAGGCGGCTCGATCAGCTCAGCAGAAGGATTGGGGAGAAGAAGGTAGGTGAAAAAGCCGAAGAGAAATGACATTCCCCCAAACCTCTTCGCGCAGTGTTGGATGACAATCGGGCTTGTTAATGCAAAGCACAAATTTCATCATATTGTTTTTCATATCAATATCACTTCATCATACAAATATTGTATTTCATCACAAACATGTGCTGACTGCGATTACGTACGATTGATACTGTCTTGAGATACAGATTTTATTTTCTGTGCTACTTAAATATAGTCTGGTCCGATCCGTCGATCGATGAGGCGTATGCATGGGCATATTGGCATCTTTGTCTTTACTCTGTTGGTTTTGCTGACTCCAGCGGTTTGCATGGACTCTGAGCTGATGGGACTGTTGAACTCCTACGAAGATCCTCTCATGACATCCCTGGATCTTGCGTTTCTTCTTGTCACACACGGACTCGACGCGACCCCTGCGAATGGATATGTGGTTGTGGTTGCAGGCAATGCGACATACACGCTCATTCCCAATGGAGATAAACCCGGTCTTGCTGAGGTGTACATCGACGCCCCTGATGCGATGGGCTAGTTTTTAAGCTGAGTAGTTGCTCTCACCATCAGCTGATGCATTTGGCTCGAGGAGCAAACAATATAACCTCACAGATCATATTTCTAATTGTGATAGTGATCTGGAACGACGCGGAGATTGAGGTCCCTGAAGGGGAGAGATGCCAGATATGCGGCTGTGAGCTCGACGAGTTCGACGAGGTCACAGGAACGCCGATGTTCGGCTACTATCACTGGACCTGCATAACGCATGTGGATTGATTGCGATCTCATCTCAAAGCAGCCAAACGCCTCGATACACAGTTGGCATTGCGTGGCCTCCTCACCTGAAGACCGGAGCTTGCGCCCTGCTATCCTCTATCATCGATCGCTGCCAGTTTCGAGACAGTCTCGACAATGACGGCTGATCCCGGCAGATGTGCCCTGTTGAGAGCTGAATCTGAGCACTGGTCCAAATCGGATAGCAGATTAACCTGATCGCCGCATATTATAATGAAAAATCACGCAATCTATATATGCCGAAGCATATTTATATCAACAAAAACTTATACAGAATTGTGATTTCAGATGTTCTTACTTCTTCGAAATTATGCAAGACAACACACCAGAATCACGGTGATGAGTTTGCGCGATTCCCGTGGAGCTACGTAGATTATGTCGTCTAAAGATCTCGTTTCCAGCTACTTTCCATCTATCTGGATATTCGGCCACTTCTGCGCAGACCAGCTGGAACATGCTGCAATCATCGATTTTGATCTGTGGAACATCTGAATACGATCTTTTGCACAGTCTGTCACATCTTGACACAAAATGTATATCTTGGTGAAAGATGCTCGCCAGATGGTTGATACATGTTTGACAACACCAGGGCGTGTTCGTCCATTCAGAAATGGCAAGGGGGGTGCTTAGATGGCCGGTAACTTCGATGAAATAGCCGCACAGGCGCTTGAGGAGGGAAGGACGTATCTGATGGAGCATGAGAGCAAGCGCATTCTCATGGACGTGGGGCTGGAGACGACCGGCGCTCATCTCGCATCGAGCGCCGATGATGCTGTGAGAATCGCGAACCAGCTCGGCTATCCTGTTGTGCTCAAGGTTCTTTCTAAAGAGGTCATACATAAATCAGATGCTGGCGGAGTCAGGCTGAACCTCCAGGGCGCGGAGGCTGTGCGATCTGCGTATCACGAGATGGAGAAGATCTTCCGGGAGAGGGGCATGATAGGCGTATCGGTCCAGAGGATGGCCAGCCCGGGGATAGAGGTTATCATTGGGGTTACAAGAGATCCAACATTCGGGCCAGTTCTCATGTTCGGTCTCGGCGGAGTCTTCGTGGAGATACTCAGGGATGTGAGCTTCAGATCAATACCCATCTCTGAGGAGGATGCCGAGTCGATGATCCGGGAGATCAGGGGATACCCGCTGCTCAGGGGCTACCGTGGCATCTCCGGGGATATCGATGCAATCAAGAGCATACTTCTCAGGGTATCGGATCTGGTCGAAAAGCATTCAATCATAAAAGAGATGGACCTCAACCCTGTATTCGTCTACCCCATGGGATACACAATAGCGGATGCCAGGATCATACTCGACAGCTCCTCTCCCTCACCAGCAGCTATGCATCCTCAGAGCGCAGGTGATCTGAAGGGCCTCTTCTACCCGCAGAGCATAGCTGTGATTGGGGCATCGAACACAAAGGGGAAGCTTGGATGGAACGTGTTTTACAACCTGCTCACCCACGGTTACAGGGGAAGGCTCTATCCGGTCAATCCAAATGCTGCTGAAGTACAGGGCGTGAAGGCGTATCCGAGCATAAGGGACGTGCCGGAGCCTGTGGATGTCGCGGTAGTGCTCGTACCTGCAGGCATGACACCACAGGTCGTGCAGGACTGCTGTGCTGCGGGCGTAAAGTACATCGTAGTCGAGTCCGCCGGATTCGCAGAGCTTGGGGATGAGGGGAAGAGGATAGAGAGGGAGATCCTGTCGATAGTGAGAAGGCATGGATGCAGACTGCTGGGGCCGAATTGTTCCGGGATCATAAACACGAACTGCGGAGTTGTTGAATCGATAGGTGTCGTGGACGAGCTCAACAGAGGGAATGTGGGGCTCATAGCCCAGGCTGGGGTCTATGCAGCGGGCTACCTCTGGGGTCTGAGGAAGGTGCTGGACTTCGGTATCATTGCGACGATCGGGAACAAGCTCGATCTCAACGAGACCGACATGCTCGAGGCCATCGGAATGGACGAGAATATAGACGTTGTCTGCATGTACCTGGAGGACGTCAAGGGAGGCAGGCGGTTCATAGATGTCGCCAGGGAGGTCTCGAAAAGAAAGCCCATCGTGGTCCTGAAGACAGGCAGGACCGAGGCAGGAAAGAAGGCGGTCTCCTCGCACACAGCATCACTTGCAGGAAACGACCAGATCTACAGCGCGGTATTCAAGCAGGCTGGTCTCATTCGGGCGAGGGACAACGACCACATGTTCGCGCTCGCAAGGGCATTCTCGAAGCAGCCTCTGCCCATCAACGACGGGGTGTTCGTGATCTCCTATGCCGGATCTCTGGGAGTTGCAGCTGCAGATGCCATAGTCATGAATGGTATGCGGCTCGCCGAGCTTTCCCCCGATCTGAAGGAAGAGCTTCGCAGTGTGCTGCCGAAATACGTG
Source organism: Methanothrix thermoacetophila PT (assembly GCF_000014945.1). Taxonomy (NCBI): domain Archaea; kingdom Methanobacteriati; phylum Methanobacteriota; class Methanomicrobia; order Methanotrichales; family Methanotrichaceae; genus Methanothrix; species Methanothrix thermoacetophila. The sequence continues at coordinate 574,976 of NC_008553.1, read as the reverse complement.
TCAGGGATGAACCCAGTTGACTTCACATTCGACCAGACCCCCGATCAGGTCAGGAGGACCATAGAGATCGCAGTGAAGAGCGAGGATGTTGGGAGCTTTATAGTAATCATACAGACCGAGATGCTTGGAGCGTATATCGACACGCTCAGGTCAATCGACTACAGAGGAAGGCCCATTCTGGCGGTCGTCGCATCCAAGGAGTTCGTGATTGAGGACACGATAAAAATGGAGCGCGCAGGCATTCCTGTTTACTCCACGCCAGAGCAGGCTGCGGAGGTCCTCGGAGCGATGTGGATGTACAGGAAAGAGCGGAGATGAATGGGCGGCATACATATAGAGGACAATCGGCACTGCTGGGCTGAGAGCCCTAAGCAATCAGCTCTATCAGGGCCATTCAGCGATTCGAGCCTGCGGCCAGAGGGTGATGTGGGATCGGAGATCATCGCCGAAATCCCCAAATTCACGGTGTGCACACAGCTGGAGCACTATATCCTGATTGGCTTCACCATCATCCTTCTTGCTATCAGCGCAGGGATATCCAGCGCGCTGGATACGTGATCTATGATGATGCCGTCGCTTGTGGCCACAACCGCAGATGAACTCTTCAGACCTCTGTCCACATCTCTGGCGGTCCTCGCTGTGCCGGGGATTCCCGCGGCTGAGAACGCCTCTCCTATATCAGAGGCGAGCTCGCCAGACCTGCTTATCTGCTTGTCCAGGAGCAGAAGAACATCAGATGGCCTGGCCCTCGATATCACATCGATCATCAGCTGAACTGCCTCATCTGTGGCCCCGGATCTCCGGTATTTCCTGAAAAGACAGCGCATGTCTCTTATAAAACCATCATCGCATAGGAAGATATCCTCTCCGGTGATGATGCTCTCAATGGTTATAAGCACGTTGTACCCATCGATATGCAGCACCCCTCCCATGAGATTCTCGAGGCCGATCGCCTTGAGTCTCCTGGAGCGAGCAACATCATCTGAGAGCACAGCCCTGGAGAGAATATTTCTGTATTCCTTATCAATGCGATAGTGATCGGCCACGAACCTCACAGCAGGGCCTGGGGGATAGCCTCTGTTCAGGAGGTACCTCAGATCCTTTGCAGCGGATCTCAGCGCTTCAGGTGCTTCTTTGCAGATTCTCTCACCTCTCTGTAAAGATCCCTTCCGTGGGAGTCTATCGCAACGACCATGGGGCCGAGGTCAGTGGCCTCGAACTCCCAGACAGCCTCTGCCATTCCAAGCTCTGAAAGACACACCCCTCGGACGCTCAGAGATCTCGCTGCAGCCGCTCCACATCCACCGGGATAGGCGAGGTATACAGCCCTCCCTCTCATGAGCTCTGCAGCTCCGGGCATTCCTCCCTTTCCAATGATGCATCTCACCCCGAGATCGAGGACCTGTGGAGTATAGCGCGCCAGACGCACGCTGCTCGTCGGGCCTGCTGATACAACAGTCGTGTCTCTTATGAGCGGCCCGCAGTGGTATATCACCCCTCCCCTGAGATCGAATTTCACCTCTCCGAGCCTCTGGTGAGCCTTATCTCTTGCGGTATAAATAACACCGCTCAGCCAGACGATGTCGCCGGCAGAGAGTTTTGATACATCTCCCTCACTGAGAGGGGATCTCACTCTATGCTCCATCCATCCTCCGTCACTCTGGCAGTCGCCCTTCTGTTCGCCCAGCACTGGAGGTTGACAGCCACAGGCAGTGATGCGGTGTGGCAGAACGCCCTCTCTATCTTCACGCCAAGAGCGGTGGTGTCACCTCCAAGACCCATAGGACCAATCCCGAGATCGTTGATTCTTTTGAGAAGCAGCAGCTCCTCCTTGCTCTCTCCGGGAAGGCCGATGATCGCACGCTTCGCGAGAGCCGCAGCCTGGTCGAATGTCCCGCCAATCCCTATTCCAACAAACACAGGCGGGCAGGCGTTCGATACCCGCTCCGCGAGGTTCTCTAAAATGTATTCAAATGGATCGTCTGCGGGATTGAGCATCCCCAAAAAGCTCATGTTCTCGGAGCCCGCTCCCTTCGGGAATGCGGTTATCCTGAGCGAATCTCCTGTGACATGATCCACGATGAGATACGGCATGCCAGGGCCTGTGTTGTCCCCTGTGTTCAACCTGCTCAGCGGATCCACCACATTCGATCTCAACATGCCCTTTCTGGTCGCGATCGTCACTCCCTCAGCGATCGCCTCCCACAGGTTGAAGTCGAACGAGCATCCCTCCCCGATCTCCACGTGAAAGACGGGGAGGCCGGTGTCCTGGCATACCGGGCGCGCATCAGCTTCAGCGATCCGTATGTTGTTCAGTATTGCATTCAAATGGTACCTGGCTATCTCGCTCCTCTCACTGCGAAGGGCATTTTCTATTAAGCGAACGACCCATCCGGGCAGCGAGATCTGTGATTTGCATGCAACCGCTTCAGTTGCCTTCACCACATCACAACGTCTCAACAACGCCACCCCGTATCCTGATCGGCCTCGACTGTTTTGGAAGGATGAGCTCTGATTGCATGCCCAGAGCGCGCTCCATCGCGTTCTTGTGCAGATCTCCGGATGTGTGAATACCGCCAGGCGTGCCGCGCACGGCCCTGCACGGGTACTGCTGGCATGCGAGGCCCGCGAGAGAAGGCGCCTCGGCGACGCTCTTCCCGATGAGCTCGCGTGCGACATGCCATGTGCTGCCGCATGGGGATCCGCGAACCACATCCACTCTGCCGATCCTGCCGCTGTTCAGCTCGACCCTCAGCTCCGGCCTTCCTAGATGCTCTGCGAACTGATCCACAGCATCCACCCCGACCTTCTCGAGGGTGCAGCAGATCTCATCCACCTCTATGTAAACGTTGTATCTCTCCGAGATGCTGCGCAGCTCCTCTATCGAGCCAGCCCTTCCGATGCCTCCCGGGATTAGAAGCGCCTTCACCCCACGCTCCCCTGCAATTCTCGCTATCGCCGGAGTCAGATCCGGATGGAGTGTGTACATGACAATCAGATCTGAGCTGAAAACGTCCTCATTTAGGTCTATGCTCCTGAGAAACTCATCCGGATCCTCGATGAAGCCAGGGAGCGTCTCCGGAACAGCTGCATGCACCACATCGAAGTCCGTGTGTCTCAATATCGTATCTATGAGCCGTTCTCCGTACTTGCCTCTGGTGATCACTCCAACGCGCATGAAATGAGATTCATCACCGGTTATAAGAGGTCTTCTGGGCTGGCTGGGGTCTCATGGTATGGACCCAGATGAACATGGGTGGCAGACCTGAAGTAGATCTCCTTACATCTCCGGTCCACGATGCCATCCCTCTGTAACAGCTTCACTCTCGTGCACATAGTCGGTGATGAAAAGCTTGATCTGATATCGCATAATTACGGTTTTGCTATGAACCAGAAAGAGGCCATTGAGAGGGCGAAGGAGCATTTTGGCAGGCTTCTGGAGGAGCAGCTTGCCAGGGTGGAGCAGATGAAGGCTGCCGGCGATTGGATAGACTACAGCAGCCTGAAGCCCCTTGTCATAGGATACGTCGATGGTGATGGAATCGGCCCTTACATAACAGGCGAGGCCATAAGGGTTCTCCAGAGCCTTCTTAGGGACGAACTAGAGCGCGGAGATGTTGAGTTCCGAAAGATAGAGGGGCTCAGCATAGAGGAGAGGGCAAGGGCGATGAAGGCCCTCCCTGACGATGCTCTTGATGCCCTGAAGAAGTGCCACGTTATACTCAAGGGGCCGCTCACAACCCCGAAGAAAGGCGACCCCTGGCCCAACCTGGAGAGCGCAAACGTGGCGATGCGCCGCGAGCTTGACCTCTTCGCAAACGTGAGGCCTGTCTCCATACCCTCAGAGGGCATAGACTGGGTTTTCTTCAGGGAGAACACCGAGGGCGAGTACGTCCTGGGAAGCAAGGGATTCAATGTAACCGACGATCTCGCGGTGGACTTCAAGGTCATAACCACTCAGGGCTCCGAGCGGATAATACGGCTCGCATTTGATTATGCGAGGAGGAACAATATCAACAGGGTATCTGTTGTGACGAAGGCGAATGTCGTGAAGACAACAGATGGGAAGTTCCTCGAGATCGCGAGGGCGATATCGAAAGAGTACCCTGAGATAACCTTCGACGACTGGTTTGTTGATATAATGGCTGCAAAGCTCGTTGATACGAAGAGGAGACGGGATTTCAGGGTCATAGTTCTCCCGAATCTCTACGGGGACATACTCACTGATGAGGCAGCTGAGTTCCAGGGAGGAGTGGGGACAGCAGGAAGCGCGAATATAGGTAAAAGATACGCCATGTTCGAGGCCATCCACGGCTCAGCACCTAGGATGGTCCAGGAGGGGCGGGCGCAGTACGCGGATCCATCGAGCATCATGCGCGCCTCGACCATGCTGCTCCGCCATGTCGGGATGATTGACAAGGCGAGGAAGCTCGAGATGGCTCTGGACATCTGCGGTCAGTTCGAGAAGAAACTGGTGATGACCGGCAGGCCTGGAGGGGCAACAGGCAGGGAGTTCGCAGACTACGTTATAGAGACGATGAACTCGGACGATCTTGAGAGCAGATGGCTCTCATACACAGGCAAAGGGATTTAGCCGGAGAAGACGAAGATACCATCGTGATACAGCTGGCAGAGCGGTTTCTGAGCCTCAGATCTGAGGATGTGACCCTACTTAGAGCCATCGAGGCCGGAATGCGCCGGCGGGAATGGGTGCCCATCGAGGAGATCTCAGCCATCTCCGGCATACCGGCCTCGAAGGCAGATTATTACCTCAGGCTGCTCTCAGACAGAAAGCTCGTCGCACACACGAATGTTCCATACGAGGGTTACCAGATCGAGTTTGCAGCATACGATCTTCTCGCGCTTCACGATCTCGTCAGGAGAGGCTTCGTGGCGTCACTCGGCGACAGGCTGGGCGTTGGCAAGGAGTCTGTCGTCTACGAGGCCCTCGATGATATTCCGCTGGTTATAAAATTCCACCGGGAGGGGAGGACCAGCTTCTCCAGGGTGAGAAGGGTCAGGGACTATCTCAGGGACAGGCCTAAGGTTGCATGGATCTATGCTGCAGCTCTTGCGGCCAGAACTGAGTTTGATGTGATGAGGAAGCTCTACCCACATGTCTCCGTTCCTAAGCCTATCGCTCGGAGCAGGCATGCGGTTGTGATGGAGAGGGTTCCAGGGGTGCTTCTCACGAAGACCGATCTCGATGATCCCGCATTCTATCTCAACAGAATCCTGGAGGAGATCGGCAAGGCATACAGGCTCGGAGTGATACACGCAGACATGAGTGAGTACAACGTAATTGTGGCGGATGACATAATCATAATCGACTGGCCCCAGGCGGTCGGGAGTGACCATGAGAGCGCGGAGGAGCTTCTCAACAGGGACATCTCCAACATACTGAAATACTTTAAGCGCAGATATAAAATAGATCTGGAACCAGAAGAGGTCATCCGAAAGATAAAGGTTGATGATGGAGAATAGGATATTCGGTGTGGATATCGCCAGCGGCTCCCCAAGGAGCAGGAGTCAGCCGAGCTATGCGCTGTTTGTGATAGAGGGGGAGAGCAGCTACTGCTATGAGATGGTCAGCAGGCAGAAGCTCATCCGATTTATAAGAGAGAAGAAGCCGGATATCATAGCGGTGGATAACATCTTTGAGCTCGCTTCAGACAGGAACGAGCTCACAGCCCTCATGAGGCTGTTCCCGCCAGGCACAAGAATCGTCCAGGTGACTGGCGGGGATCATCCGGAGCCGCTTGTGAAGGTGGCGAGGTGGCATGGCATAGCTTTTGATCGATTGAATCCCATGCATGAGGCTGAGGCATGTGCACGCCTTGCCGCAAAGGGCATCGGGTGCGCAGTCTCCGTTTTCGAGAACAGGACTTGGATAAAGGTGAGCCGGAGGCGCTCTCCCGGAAGGGGTGGGTGGAGCCAGAACAGGTACTCCAGGAAGATCCACGGAAACGTGAAGCTCATCTCCAGGGATATCGAACAGCGTCTCAAAGAGAGCGGTCTCGAGTTTACGATGAAGGCTGTGGAGGGGCTTGGCGGTTATATCAGATGCGAGTTCATGGTCGAGGCGCCCAGGGAGAGGGTACCGGTGCATTCCAGCTCGAGGGGGGACGTCCAGATACGGGTTGCACCAATCCCGCGGCAGCGTTTACAGTTTGTTCCCCTGCAGCAGCGCAGGGACTATCTAATTGTTGGCATGGATCCCGGGACCACAACTGGGATTGCAGCCCTCAATCTCAGGGGAGAGCTCGTCGATCTCATCTCTGCCAGAACTATGTCCTCCTCGGATGTTATCGAGTGGATAGCAGCCCGTGGGAGGCCTCTGATAGTGGCTACGGATGTTTCTCCAGCCCCTGGGGCCGTGGAGAAGATAAAGCGGGCATTCAACGCGGTCCTTTACTCCCCAGGTGAAGATCTGGCAGCCGAGGATAAGATCATGCTTGCCAGGCCCTTCGACTACAGGAACGATCACGAGAGGGATGCGCTTGCAGCAGCGATGAGCGCATTCAAAAAATACAGAAACAAGTTCAGCCAGGTGGAGAAGAAGGTCTCGCGGGATGTGAATCCGGACGAGGTGAAGGCGCTTGTGGTGAGGGGTTACTCCATCGAGAAGGCGATGGCTGAGCTTCTGGAGTCGGATGAGATGCCTGTGGCGTCAGCTGAAGAGCCTCCGCAGATCCCACCGCCGAGGCCTGAGGAGCTGAGGCTTCTGACAGAGCAGGTCAGAAACCTCAGGGAGTATGTGGAGGATCTCAGGGCTGAGATCTCCTCAAAAGATAAAGAGATCTCGGAGTTGAAGGGACAGCTGGAGAAGCTGCAGGACAGAGCATACAGAGAGATGAAACGCGACCACGAGATCCGGATAAGGGACAAGGAGATAGAACGGCTCAGAAACCTGCTGAGAGCTGAGAGGAAACGCATGCGGAGACTCAGATCAGAGGCGAAGAGGATCCGGAAGGCGGAGCGGATAGAGGCGATGGCAGGATACAGGAAGTTGAAGCCAGTTCCAGTCTTCTCAAAGGAGGCGATCCTCTCCGCGAGAAGCAAGTGGTCCATAGGACGGGGAGATCTCATACTGCTCCAGGATCCCTCGGGCGGCGGCCCGAACACAGCAGATCTCATCGCAGATCTTGAGGTTGAGGCTGTGGTCGTCTTGAAGGAGATGCCTCAGAGGATGATGGAGTACTTCATGGAGAAGTCCCTTCCTGTGCTCAGCGCAGACGAACTCTCAATAAAGACGATAGATGGGATATCATTCGTTGATCCTGAGATGCTGAAAGCCGCGAAGGAGAGATGGGCGGAGCAGAGAAGGGCGTATGAGGCGGAGAAGAGGGCTGAGCGGCTCAGAAGCATCATTGAGGAGTACAGGGCTGAGCGGCTCAGGGAGGAGAGGCTCGAGGCCAAGCGGCGATCAATGTTGTGATAGAGAGTTGCAGGGCGCAAACTCCAATCTTCAGGAGAGAATGTCAAGTTGCTCGGTTGTGTGCATGCTGAGATCCACAGAGTGCCCGCTTTGCAGGCTTATGTGCAGCCGGTATTCCATTGTTCAGCTCTTTGATACAAGGGCATGTAAATGCTGGATAGCCAAAAATACATCCTGCGAGTTCATAGCATCCGGCCGCCGAGCGTGACAAAGAGGTGCAGGGGCCAAATTTTGCTCTTCATGGCGAAGAGGAGACCACGATACGCCTACAAAGCAAAGACTATATCAGCATTGAGCTCAGAGTCTGATGCATGATCGGCAGGCAGACCCAGGTCGTGGACTGCAGGGAGAGCATGGGCCTGGCGAAGGGCGGCGGGCTTGCGCAGAGGGGCACTCTCTCAGAGGCGGCGAGGCCGGATGTTATAGCGATTGCGATGTCCCCCGGCAGGAGGCATATTACAAAACCCGTCTGTGAGATAACCTACGGTCTGAGAAGGGAGGGAATACAGACGAGCGTTCTGGTTCTCGAGGCTGGAACAGGCGTTCCGGACTCTTTTCCGCAGGCGTCGAGGGGCTACGGCCCCACGTTCGGTTTGACCCCTAAGGAGATCGAGCAGATACAGAGGCACAAGATAGCTGTGATACATCTCGGCAACGTGAAGTCGCATGTCATCTACAAGACCAGAGACATCCTCGCGTATGTGGATATTCCTGCGGTCGTCGTATCACAGTGTCCCGTTGACTTCGAGGATTTCGCCAAGGAGGGTGTGAAGACGCGGGTCGTCATGCCACCGAAGAGCAAGCAGGCCACAATGGGGACTGTTGTGGACATCGTCACCGGAGTTACAAGAGGCGCGACATGTGGCAGGAGCAAGCTCAACACGCTCGCAAAGGTCCTGAACAAACACCTCGCTGAGATGGAATCGAAGAGAAGCGAGTGATTCATCGTGAAGTACGTTGTGCTTCTCGGAGATGGAATGGCCGACTGGCCGATGGAAGCACTGGGCGGGAGGACACCCCTGCAGGTCGCACGCAAGCCAAACATGGATTCCATCGCGCGCATAGGGCGGTGCGGCCTCGCCCGGACAGTACCTGAGGGCATGACCCCTGGAAGCGATGTCGCAAACCTCTCCATAATGGGTTATGATCCGAGGAGGTATTACACAGGGAGGGCCCCTCTAGAGGCTGCTGCGATGCGGATACCTCTTGGGGAGAAGGAGGTCGCGTTCAGATGCAATTTCGTCACAGTGATGGATGGCATCATGGACGACTACAGCGCCGGACACATCACATCTGAGGAGGGCGCTGAGATAGCAGAATCCCTGAAGAAGGTTATACCAGGCGGCAGGATATATCCTGGGGTGAGCTACAGGAACATCGTGGTTTTAAAGGTATGCAGGGATGCTGTTTGCACACCGCCTCATGATATAATGGGCAAACCCATATCAGATCATCTTCCCAGAGGGGATGATGCGCATATCCTCATAGACATCATGGAGAGAGCCAGGCCTCTGCTGGAGGAGCATCCTGTAAACCGCAGGCGTGTGAGCATGGGTTTGAAGCCCGCGAATATGATCTGGCTCTGGGGCCAGGGGCCGGCGCCGTCGATGCCCAGGTTCCATGAGATCTACGGGTTGAAAGGCGCAGTGATCTCAGCGGTCGATCTCCTCAAAGGGCTGGGCGTCTGCGCTGGATGGCGCGTGATTGATGTTCCCGGGGCAACGGGCACGATCGATACCAACTATGCTGGCAAGGTCAGGGCAGCGCTCGAAGCTCTCGGCTCAGTGGACCTGGTCTATCTTCACATCGAGGCGCCGGATGAGGCCGCTCACTCTGGAGATGTGGAACAGAAAATAAGAGCTATAGAGCTCTTTGACGAAAGGGTCGTGGGCCCCATGATCCATGGTCTTGAAAGATCTGGAGAGGCGTGGCGCGTGCTTCTTCTCCCGGATCACCCCACGCCCATAGAGATAAGAACACATTCCACAGACCCGGTGCCGTTTGCGATCGCGGGATCTGGGGTATGTGTGGATTCTGTGGATGCATTCGACGAGATCTCAGCATCTGAGGGGGGTTATGGAATGATCGAGGGGAACGATCTCATCAGGCTGCTCATCGCAGGTTGATGAGACATCATGTTAATCGTGCACAGGAGAGGGTCATGCTCACCGAGGCGGAGGTGGCCAGGTACTCCAGGCAGATCCCTCTTCTTGGAATAGAGGGGCAGGAGCGCCTGAGGAGATCAGGAGTCCTAATCGCGGGGGCTGGCGGCCTTGGTTCTGTATCATCATACTATCTGGCGGCAGCCGGTGTTGGTCGCATAAGAATTGTGGACTCTGACATCGTCGATCTCAGCAACCTCAACCGGCAGATACTGCATCGCATTCCAGGTGTCCGCAAGGCGGTTTCGGCTGAGGAGACTCTGCGCTCTCTGAACCCCACGATCGAGGTTGAGGGTGTGGACATCTGCATATCGGAGAGCAGCATAGATGATCTTGTGGATGACATCGATCTCATAGTCGATGCCATGGACAGCTTCGAGGTCAGGTACATCCTGAACTCGGCTGCGCTCAAGCATGGTCTGCCTTTGGTCCACGGTGCCGTCTCCGGCTTAGACGGCCAGGTTACCACAATAATTCCAGGAAGAACCGCGTGCCTGAGATGCGTATTCCCCAGGCCACCGCCGCGGGATGCACCACCTGTCATAGGCGCGACATGCGGCATCATAGGCTCGATCCAGGCGACGGAAGCGATTAAAATGCTCACAGGCGTCGGCGAGCTGCTCCTCAACAGACTCCTCATATGGGATGGGAGATGTGCTCAGATGGATGAGATCTCGATTGAAAGAGATGCAGGCTGTCCTGATTGTAATGGCAGAAGCATGCCGGATAATGAAGTATGAGATGCCACGACTGGAGGTACCATGAAGGCACCTGAGAGGATAACGATATCCATGGACGAGGAGACCGCCAGGCTCTTCAGGAAGCTCAGGGACGAGCTCGGCGTCTCTCAGAGCGAGATGATGAGAGAGGCGCTGAGGTTCTACAGCCGCCACAGGGGCATATTCGCAACAGTGGAGGATAAAAAGCTGTACACACATGCTGAGATGCTCTCGGCAGGAGAACACGTGATACTCGATATAGACCACTGGCTCCTCTTTCTCAGCTTCATCGATTCTCACCCTGATGCAGAGGCGTTCTGGGAGAAGCACAGGGATGTGTGCAGGGCTCACGCGGAGCAGTTCAGACACAGGCTCTACAACGCAGATGTTATTCTCAGAAGACTCGAGGCGTGCAACCTCTTCAAGCTGAGCAGGACATCAGATACCGAATACACGTTGATACTCTCCTCCGATCTGAGCAAGAAGTTCGTCAGGACCGAGGTCGAGGAGATCCTCAGGGGGATGGGATTCGCCGTTGAGATTAAGGAGGACTTCGGGAAGATAAGGGTGAAGCTGCTGCACTGAGTGGCAGCCTTGCTCAAAGCCCATGCCCGAAGCTGCCGGCTGTGCGAGGTGATGTTGCTTTGCTCGCGACCTTCTCTCCTGAAGATTGGAGTTTGCGCCCTGCAATCCTCAGATTTAGCCTGCAGAGGCCGTCTCGATACTGCTGCGAGCGGAGTGCGGCTCCTGTCAGACCACCTCCTTCATCCTCTCCAGTGCGAGCCTCAGGTTATCCTCGGACACGGCGTATGATATCCGTATATGTGGCTTTCCGTTCACTCCGAATGCAGATCCGGGCACAGTTATGACACCTGCTGCACCCAGCCTGGCCGCGAATTCATCTCCATCCCCGACCCGGGGGAAAATGTAAAACGCGCCCTTTGGAACCACCAGATCCAAGCCGAGATCTCGAAGACCGCGTATCATCATATCCCTCCGCCTGCGGAAGCTCTCTCTCATCTCCCTCACGCAATCCTGTGGACCGGTTATGGCTGCAAGCGCAGCTGCCTGTGATATGGATGATGCACATGCCTGGATGTACTGGTGGATCTTAAGCATAACATCGATCGCCTCTGGAGGTGCAGCCAGGTAGCCGAGCCTCCATCCTGTCATGGCATATGTCTTCGAGACCGCGTTCACTGTTATGACATTCTCACCGTACCTGGCGGGGCTGACGTGCTCCCCCTCGTATATGAAGTGCTCATAGACCTCATCAGAGATGAGCGCTATTCCTTTATCATCGGCGAGCTCTGCCAGGCCCCTGATCTCGCTCTCCGACTGGACTGCGCCTGTTGGGTTTGCGGGCGAGTTCACTATGATCGCGCTAGTCTTTGGCGTGATGTGCTCCGCGACCGTATCGACAGAGAGCTTCAACTCATGATCGAGGTGCACACCAACCGGACGTCCATTGGCAGCTTGGACCAGCGGTCTGTATGAAACGAATCCCGGATCCGGCATCAGCACCTCATCACCTGGTGATGTGACAGCAGCGATGGCCAGAAAGAGAGCCTCACTTGCGCCAGATGTCACCATTATCTGATCCGGAGAGAATGTCAGTCCATTCTCGCGCCTGAGCTTCTCGCATATCGCAGCTCTCAGCTCCGGTATTCCCAGGTTTGGTGTGTATCCCGTCATCCCCTGCTCGATCGCTTTGATTGCGGCTTCTTTTATGTGCCCGGGCGTGTCGAAATCTGGCTGACCAATGCTCAGGTTTACCGCGCCAGGTCCGACGCCATCAAAACATTTCCTTATACCAGAGCTCTCAATCTCCGTTATGTGCTTTGCAAATCTCATCATAATCACTCATCTGTCCTGTAGTTTGATATGAATCTCGTGAAGTAGTTCAGCCTTTTGAGCTCCTCGCAGAGAGCCCTCATCCGTACAGGGCCGCCACGCCAGCGCAGGCTCACGCTGATATCTCCCTTTGATATTGCATCGAGGATCGAATCGATGAAGAGATCGAGGGCATCTTCCCTGGAAAACGGAACGACGAATATGGCCCTGTACATATCGCCGCTTCGCGCATACGATGTCAGAACATACCCCCTGCCCTCAAAATCGCTTATCTCATTGAAGTCGCAGAGTATCACCCTCTCGTGCTCTGTAGCGCAGTCGATCCTTGCGATGGTTCTTATGACCCGGGATACCAGCGAGGGGGTTGCGCTCCTCCCGAACCAGATGCTTATCGAGCCGTGTGTTATAAGCAGTGATGCGCTGAGACCACTGACCTCCACGGAGACGAGATCCTGCGTCTTCTGAGGCTCAGGCATACGGATCCAAGGTTGAGGGGATCGGATTTAACTGTTTTCGCTTGTTCCTCGATCGCCTCTAGACGGGATATTTCGTAATGCTCATGGGGTAGAATCGTCAGAAAGGCAATCTCTGTACAACCACCCATCAATCACCTCTACCTCATTCTGAAAATTACTGCCTGGTCGCAGGGATGGGTATTCAGTTATTCAGAGACCTTTATCTAATCGATTCACACACATTTTCCAAAAAGTCTAAATACCTTTTTGTACAAAAGACAATGTACTGTGGGAGGTCTGTGATAAAATGAAAAATGTATTTCCATGCTGGATAGGTCTTCTTGTAATAGCGTGCTTGGCCATGATCATATCCGCTTTGCTCTGATCCAATCCGCTGTAGCCGATGTTCATGATATATACCAAACATTTTTTATCTTGGGCTTTTACATTGGTTTAAAAGAGGCGAGATCAGGTGGATTCTCTGCTTTTCATCAAGAAGTGTCTCTGCAGTATGCTACTGACTGATGCCCTGCAGTCCCATCTGACAAATCATGAGGTCCTGGGAAAATGTGTCCTCCTCTCCTGAAGATTGGATTTTGCACCCTGCTACTCCATCACGAATTAGCGAGGGTTGTATACTCGTATTGAAAACAGTATCGCTCAATCACACTTACGAACTATCCCGTCTTGAGGCATCCGGTTCAGCAGGCTAATTCAGTTCGGGCTCGTGATCCAGATTTTGGTACAGGCTTAGAAAGTTCCTGGGGATAACATCCACACGCGGACGTGTCCGAATAAGGATTAGGTGTTTATGATGATGTGCAGAAGAGGGGAAGATCCAGATTTCCGGCCACAGCTTTTATCCGGACAGATCCTCTCACACAACCGAAAGATTTATATTCGACTATAGACGTAAGTGCATGTGGCAAAAGTCGTACCATTTTTCCTCCCTCCTACATCCCAACGACTTTTGCTCCCTCCTTTCATATACACTTTTCAGAGGATATGTGGATCGCACTTCAGCATCATCTCGCGCCCAGGCACCTGAGAGCAGTGTCCAGCTCTCTGACGCTCATCTGCCCTGGCGCAGTGGGACCTGTCACATATCCATAGGTCAGCAGAGATCCATAAAGAGGGGCCACTGCCCTCAGATGTCTGCCAACCGCGCCCATGCCTATTATGCATAATGGGCAATCTACATCCAAAAGGATCCTCAGGATAGCAAGCGCCTCCTGCATGGAGTGTGGGGTGACGGCTATCTTCACCAAGTCGGCGCCTGCACGCATTGCGTCCTCTATGATGGATTTAAGGTTGTCAGGCACGCCGCTGAAGTCATGGTACGATATCAGAGCTGGGCATGAGATGTTCTTCAGGAGCATGTCTCTGCCTGGCGCCATCAGCTCGATGTCGATGATATCTGAGAAGCGCGAGGCATCCCGGAGGATACTAATCCTCCGCTCCTCCGATCCACGGAAGGAGCCGCCCTCGGATGCGATGCGGTTCGTGGCTATCAGCGGCAGCGATACTGTTGACCTTATGTCTCTTATCACATCAGGATCCGCGAGAAGATCGAGGCGCACCTCTATGATGTCCGCCCCCTCTGACTCGGCCCTGCTCGCTACGCGCTCTGCATCTGCCCCGAGCGAGGCGACAATCGCGGGGGTTTTGATTCTCAGCCCGTTAAGATCAAGCTCTCTTAGGCACATATCTCATGCCCCCTCCGTATTAACAGCATCTCGGAGGGTCATCTCTCGATTATCGTCTCCTCGATGCTCATGCCGAAGTGCCTCGCGCTGGTCTCAACATGCACGAGAACCTTATCACCAGGCTTCAGCTCTGCCACCGATATCGGGGTTCCATCATGGGATACGAGCTTTATCGTCTCTGCATTCTGCAGCAGCGTGCTCACCCTCTCGCCATCGACCTCTGCCTCAACAAGGATCATCGGCCTTCGCTCGATCTTGACCCTGCCGACGACCGCACTCCTCGTCATCCCGTCCTTATCCACAATGGTGACCTCATCACCGCTCTTGAGCTCTGAGAGGTACCTGGTTTTATCTCCAACCCGTATGTACGCATGGACTGCTCCGGCGTTCACGCGGAATGGCCTGGCTGCAACATACGGGCTCTCCTCCGCCTCGCTCTGCACAAGGAAGAACGCTCTCGACTGCGAGCCCACAAGCATGCCCTCCCCTCTCCGCATGAGACTGCAGGTATCGACGCATACCCTGTCGCCCATGCCGACAGGCTTGACAGCGACAACGGTCGCGGTTTTCAAATCTATTCTGCTCATCCCAAGGCGCTCTGCAGCTGCCTGTACGCGTTTGATCTCGGAGGGGTCTCTGGTATCAAGAAGCACGCCATCAGCGCCGTGCTCGAGCGTGGAGAGGGCGACCTCTGCCTCCTCTGAGGAGCGCACACAGCTTATTATCTTGCAATCATAGCCCTGGAGCGCTGCGATCATGTTCTCCAGAGGTATGACCTTCCAGTCAGTTCCGACAACGAGGAGGTAGTCAACATGTTTGCCGAGCTCTGTGGCGAAGAGCTCATCCTCCTTGGAGCGTATCTCAACATAACCCCCGATGGGCCTGCCGATCTTCTCGACACTCTTGATCTGATTCTCTCTGGGCACAGATGTGTCCATGATCAGAAGGTCCTCGGATCCACGCTCGCGACCGAAGCATGCGATCCTAATGCTGCCGAGCTCCCTCACAAGCTCGATATGATCTCTGCTCACGACCACACAGTCGAAACCGGATTCGAGTGCTGTGGTTATCAGCGGCTTTACATCATCCCATTCGGATGCAAGCGCCATAAGCCATTTTTCTTTCATAATACCTCCGAGGCGCAGTAATGAGTTGGTATTCCAGCCAGACAGGCAGGCACAAGCTCTCAGTAGTGATGGTATGCTACTCAGCCACATGCCTGTATATTAACCCTCGGACAGATGGGTAGAGACTATTGAGAAGAGGCTACTAGGTAGCCACTGGTTCTGTGTAAGTAGAAGCATGCCAGACGAACCTGATCAATGAATCATTCGAATCTCTCGAATGTTTTCGGCTGCTCTCGACTGCATCGAGAGGCTTCGACCATGTTGAAGCACGTTGAATCGCAGGAAGCCTGCCCTCAGGGCAGAGTGGAAGCTGCACTGGACTTGTCTCAAAACATCCATCTGCCATGGGGGGATATGATCAGGCACTGGAACCCAAATGCATGGCAGAAGAGCATGTCACTGCCAGTGGCCGGCGGCTTTCGAGGTGGCGTCACTTTCAAATGAATCCGCATGCTTCTTGCGATGTCGATGGGGTTCAACAAAGCTAGGCATATTAAAATGCAACGCTCATGTCTGCGTAACAACTCGTAGGGCATGCGATGTGGTTGGTGATGACCACATTCATTCGACACGAACGCATAGCATGACCACTGATCCTTCTGGCAAGTCATCAAATGGATAAGAGCGAAACGCAAAACACCTTCTTAAATCTCATAAGCCATATAATGTCGCAGGAAGCAAACTTACATGGGGTTTGAGGGTGCAGGTCTCTCTGCGAATGCAGAAGGCCTTTCAAATGACATGGATATGGGGCGCGGGGGGTCGCTCTTGATGATACAGCGCGTCTGGTTTACGCCCTCATGAGCGAGGCTTGATAAAGCATGATCTCAAAAATATATGTCTCTCATTGCCACTCTGATGCAGATCTTGCAGGAGATCTCTGCACTGCGCTATATCGCATATGTATCGAGTCTCTCACATCGCAATTCAGATACACTTGTGGTATCTCCAGGACCGCCTGGGCATCATTCGGGATACGATCATCGGAATGCATTGTGCCCATCGTGACATCGAACTCGATATTCTCCCGGACGGTCAACATGGAGATCGGATTCGCCAAAGCGATAGACCATCTCATAATTCCGATCGCAGAGGATGGGGTGGAGATGCCATTCTTCATAGAGGATGTCGTGCCCATCACATTTTCATCAGGTGGTTTCGCGAACGCAGTGGCAGATCTGATAAGGATTGTGAGATCCCTTACACGGCTTGAGTGGCTCAGGGTCAGGTGTCCGATCTGTGGAGAGGAGATGACACAGTACCTCACGCCTCAGGAGAATGTGGACCGCGCGATAAGGGAGAACAGATACCTTGAGACAGCATGCTCTTTCTGTGAGGCTGAGATCTCACTCGACCCCAGGACGTTCTCACCCATCACAGATTGAGCAGAGAGCTTGAGCCTGATACATGGGAGCTGCAGATGCATGCAGCTGGAGTGCTACTGAGATCTTTAACTCTTGGGGAGTGGAGAAGGGCGCAGTTGGGATGAAAACGAAGCCCTCCTTGCTCTGGCATGCTAAACGATAGATATTTCTGTAATGCAAGTGTTGGCTATGAAGTGGGAAGCTTTACCCTTTAGGATAGTTCACTGTAATACCAGCTATATCCCCGGGCAGCTTTGAGCATTCGAGGGTCTCGTTCCAGAAGCTAATGGTGGTTTGAGCATGAGGATTCTGGCAGTTGTTGTCGTATTGATTATCGTCCTCGCATCCGGCTGTCTCGAGCGCGAGGAATCTCAGACGAACACGGGTTCCACTGAGCTGGCTGCGAAGATCATATCCCCAAAGGCTGGGGCTGTCCTTTCTGGTGGCCCCGTGGTCATGGAGGCATCGGCGAGCGGTGGGAGGGGGCCATACACCTATGAATGGTGGTCAAGCATGAACAGATATCTTGGGTCTGGGAGCAAGATAAAGGTCGACTCGAGCGGTCTGAAGAAAGGCGAGCATCTCATAGTCGTCAAGGTTCGCGACTCCACAGGGAAAGAGGTTCAGGGGAGCGTCATCGTGGATGTGGTCTGAAGCTCTGTGCCCTCGAGAGCCCTGCACATTCACACGATCTCCTTACAGGATTCCTGACACAGCGTCCACAGAGGTGACGGGAAAGCGTAAATAAACAGAGAGCTCAACAGAGCTTTATCAACCCTGGGAGGTGTTCGGGCTGCTCGAGATCGAGGATCTGCATGTAAGCATCGGCGGCCGGATGGTTCTGAAGGGCATAAACCTCAAGATCAACCGGGGAGAGAACCATGCCCTCTTCGGGCCGAACGGATGCGGCAAGACCACGCTGCTGAATACGATAGCAGGCGTGCCCAGATATATCGTTGAAAGAGGAAGGATACTGTTCAAAGGAAATGATATTACCCATTTATCGATGGATGAACGGGCGAGGATGGGGATAGGGATCGCGTTTCAGAGCCCGCCTGCGATAAGGGGACTGAAGCTGAAGGATCTCATAAAGCTGTGCAACCCTGAGGTGAACCCGGAGAAGGTGCTGAAGGAGGTGAACTTCCTGGAGTTTGCAGATCGTGAGGTCAACCGCGGATTCTCGGGAGGGGAGATCAAGAGATCCGAGTTGGCTCAGCTGCTTGCGCAGAGACCGGAGCTTGTGATGCTGGATGAGCCTGATTCAGGAGTTGATCTGGAGAACATAAAGCTCATCGGCAGAGCGATAAACAAGCTCACAGAGAAGGACACGAAGCCCAGCAAGAGGATCCGCTCTGGCATCGTAATAACACACTTCGGTCACATACTCGACTACATCTCTGTGGACAAAGCTCATGTTATGATGGAGGGCACGATAGTCTGCACGGGCAGTCCGAGGGAGATACTGGAGCAGATCAAGACAAGAGGATACGAGGGGTGTGTCAGGTGCCTATGTCCGACATAGCTGAGAGGGCGAGGAAAGCTCTGGGCAAGAAGGCGACATATGGCCCGGATGTGGATCTTGAGGAGTATGAGGTCGAGGCGAAGCCACACGATGAGGTTCAGAGCATCGAGGAGGTGCCTGAGGAGGTCAGGAGGGCAGCTCTGGGTGTTGGTGTGAGTTTGGAGGATGAGGTCGGTGGCGCATACATCCAGATGGATCAGACGCCTGTCGTCGCGAGCTCCTCCACTGAGGGGATCGAGGTGCTGGATATAGCCACTGCTTTGAAGAAGTATGATGGTCTCAAGGACTACTGGTGGAAGCTCGTTCCTGTGGACCAGGACAAGTACACAGCAGATGTTGCACTCCATCCACCAGCCGGCTACTTCCTCAGGGCGAGGAGGGGCGCGAAGACGATATTTCCGCTCAAGAGCTGTCTATACCTCGGGCAGACGAATTTGAACCAGAGAGTGCACAACATAATAATAGCGGAGGAGGGCAGCGAGCTTCACGTCATCACAGGATGCACGACGCCCAGCCATGTGCAGAGAGGCCTGCATCTCGGCGTGTCTGAGTTCTTCATAAAGAAGGGCGCGCATGTGAGCTTCACCATGATCCACAACTGGGGGCGCGAGGTTGAGGTCCGGCCCAGAACAGCGATATACATGGAGGGGGGGGCCACTCTATCGAACAATTACATCTGCCTGACGCCCGCGAAGACCCTGCAGACGTACCCGAAGGCGATACTGGATGGGCCCGGGGCGGTGGCGAGCTTCAACACCGTTCTCTATGCGAAGGAGGGGCATCTTGACACCGGAAGCGAGGTCGTGCTTAGGGCGCCCGGATGCAGCGCGGACTCCATAACAAGAGCGGTCTCGGTCGGCGGGGAGATAATAACCAGAGGAAAGATGGTCGGCGAGGTGCCTGACGTCAAGGCGCATCTCGAGTGCGTCGGGCTGATATTATCTGAGAAGGGTAGAATAGACTCCATACCTGAGCTCGATGGAAGATGCGGCGGCCTCGACATGTCGCATGAGGCTGCAGTCGGCAAGATCTCAGAGCAGGAGCTGGAGTACCTCATGGCAAGGGGCCTGACAAAGGATCAGGCGACCGGCGTAATAGTCAGAGGGTTCCTGGACGTGGAGATAAAGGGCCTTCCGGAATCCCTCAGGGATGAGCTGAGGAGGATAATGCAGCTCCAGGAGCTGCACGGAGGAGCCTAAAACGAGGGCGGGTGCATCTTACAGATGCCTGATCTCCGGGAAGACCATCACCTCCCCCTCCATCTCGACAACAGGATGAAGCTTGCCTATGTCCAGTCTTCTCAGCAGAGGCGACAAAAGATCAGGAGCTTCGAGATGGTTCACAGCCACGCCCTGGCAGAGCGGATTGAAGGCAGGCAGGACCATGATGTCCATTCCGTCCATGGGACCCCTGCCAAAGAGGTAGCATGGTATGCGCATCATCTCGACATCCAGCACCGGATGCTCGTGTCCCATTATCAGATGGCCGTGGTCCCTAAGGTCCTCGTCCCCGTGAGATACTGTGTACCCACCCTCATCATATCTGCTCTGAGCTGTGAATCCCATGTAGGGCAGCATCCCATCGTGTGTGCCTGAAATGAGAACCAGATCGCATCGCGAGCGGATTGTGTTTAAGATGGCATCAAGCTTCCTCCGAATCCTCTGATCCGCCCGTCCGAATGAATGGACCACATCTCCTGCAAGAACGAACCTTTTCGGATTAAGCTTCGCAAGGATGATCTCGATTCTCCGCAGCAGCTCCTCTTTTTCCCTGAGAGGGAAGACGAGCCCCTGGGCGAGGAGCTCCTCCTCGAGGCCAATGTGGATATCGGAGAGCACACATGTTTCCGTCTCCTTAATATAGAGAGATCCCAGAAGGAAATCGAACCTCTTCATTAGATGATCTCGAAGATCCTCGATGATCACGCTGCACTCTCTCCGGCGATCCTCTCCATGACCCTTCTCTGGAACTCCTTCAGCAGCGCAAGCCTGTCCTGCGCCAGCACGACATCGGGAGTTCCGATGGATGCTATTCCGAACGCCATCGGACCTGGCGACGGGCTTCTCTTTTTCACGATCTCTATATCCCCGGTGCTTATCGCTTCAACAACGCTCTTTATGTTATCGAGCTCGAACTTGTCCTCGATGATCTCACGGTAGCTCTCCTTGAGGACCGCGAAGTCCTCGAGCCGCTTTGCGAGACCTATGAGCATGTCTGCGGATACCTGCTGCCTCCTCGCGCTCTTTCTGTGCCCCATGTAGTTCCTCAGGATCATGAAGAACCTGGTGGCGTTTATCCTGAAGACCCTCTTCAGCAGATTCGTGTTCTCGACCGCTCTCCTGAGCAGATCCTCACACATCTCTGGCCTGATGGATTTGAGAGCTGCAATGGGGTCAGCTTTCGATTTCTCAGGGATGGATAGCATGAAGCCAGTGTCCGCTATCGAGACCAGAACATTGCTCCTGCCCTCCCTTGAGAGGAGATAAGCGACCATCCTACTGAATCCATCATTGAACCTCAGCCCGTAGTTGGTCAGGAAATAGTATACCATTTTCCCTTTGGTGTCCCTTGTCTCCTCCACAACAATGCGCCTGTCTGTTGAGATCGAGTCCTCTCCGAGGTACCTGATCTGCTGCTTGAATATCTGGTAGATGCTTCTGGCGCTGTTCTCATCTATCGGTAGCATCTCGAGGAGATGATGAACGACCTCATCCTCACCAGCTCTCCTCATGATGTCGAGCATGTGCGCCCTGAACTGCAGCACACGCAGGCCGAGATCGAATGAGAGGGGGAGCTTCTCAGAGAACCAGCTCGGTATCGTCGGGCGCTCTCCGGTGGGATCGACGTAAATCTTTCCGCCGCGCCTGTACCTGAATGCATACGATCTGCCGCCGAGGACGAAGACATCGCCCTTCGACAGCCGCTCCAGGTACTTCTCATCGAGATTCCCCACCCATCTCCCGTCCCTTGTGACGACATCGCAGGAGAATTCATCGGGTATCGTCCCCAGGTTGAGCATGTATATCATCCTGGAGTTCCTTCCGCGTTTGCCGAACTCTCCGGTCTCAGGGTCGTACCAGATCTTCGCATAGATGTTCCTCTCCTCCAGATCGGCATACGCACCGGAGAGGTATGTCATTACAGACCTCAGATCGTCCTCACTGAGGTCTTTGTAACAGTATGATCTTCTTATGATCCTCAGCGCATCATCTATGCGCCACCGCCGCTCCAGGGCCATGCCCATGATGTGCTGGCATAGAACATCCAGACAGTTTCTTGGTATGTGGATCCTGTCGACGAAACCCTCTCTCGCGCATCCGAGCATCACCGCGCACTCTATGAGCTCGTCCCTGTCGAGAACAACGACCCTGCCCTTGACAATCTGATCCAGGCTGTGGCCCGCCCTTCCTATTCTCTGGAGCAGGGCTGCCACCGACTTTGGAGAGCCTATCTGGAGGACGAGATCGAGATGCGGCATGTCTATCCCGAGCTCCAGTGATGTGGAAGAGGTCACGACCTTAAGATCCCCTGATTTCAGCCTCTCCTCCACATCCAGCCTGCTAGTCTTCCCCATCGAGCCGTGATGGCAGCCGGAGTTGCTCTCGTTGTAACGATCCGGATACCTCGCCCTGAGGTTGTAGAGGATCCTCTCAGCCCCGTTCCTGGTGTTTGTGAATACGAGCGTGTTTCTGTGCTCCTGTATCAGCTCATCCAGGGTCTCGTAGAGCGCCCGGCTGAGCTCTCCGGGAGTCGTGGAGATGAGATCTGGCACGGGGCAGATCAGCCTGAGGTCGAACTTTCTCGAAAACCTTGTGTCGATGATCTCCACATCCCTGCCCGCGCCGCCGAGAAACGCAGCGACCTCCCTTAGCGGCTCGATGGTCGCTGAGCAGCCGATCCTCACGAAGCTCTCCCCACCTGTCTCTCTTTTAAGCTCTTCAAGACGCTCCAGGCTGAGCGAGAGGTGAACGCCTCTCTTGGAGCCCGCAAGTGAATGTATCTCATCGACAACGACCCATCTGATGGTCCTGAGCTTCTCCCTGAAGCGAGGGGAGTTCAGCAGCAGCGCCAGGCTCTCAGGCGTCGTGTTCAGTATGTGAGGTGTCTTTCTGAGCATCTTCGCTCTCTCTGAGGATGATACGTCCCCATGTCGTATGGCGTGCCTGATCTCCACCGACTCGATTCTCCGCTCTGCTGCGATCTCCTGTATCTCCGTTAGGGGTCGCTCCAGGTTTCTGTGTATGTCGTTGGCCAGCGATCTCAGCGGTGATACATAGAGACAGTAAACACTGTTCTCGAGTCCGTCTGTTCTGGAGAGTATGAAGAGGCTGTTTATAATGGAGATGAAGGCAGACAGCGTCTTTCCGGATCCAGTTGGCGAGCTTATGAGCACGCTCCTTCCGGCGTGGATAAGAGGTACCGCCAGTCGCTGGGGAGGCGTGAACAGCTTCTCTCTGCCGCCGAAGCTTCTTATCCACCATTCCCGAACCGTATCATCGAAGAGTGATAGTATGTCATAATCGGAATGATCCATCTACATGAGTTCTCTTGCGCATCGACTTAGATCTTATGGTCAGCAAGCTGGACATACATGAATGAGTCTCAATCTTATCCGGATAGCTACCTTGGCCGGACGTGTCCGAATAAGGGTTAGGTGTTTCCGACCTGCGGAAGGGGTAAGGTCCAGATTTCAGGCCTCAGCTCTTATTCGGACAGGTCCTTCTGGCCCATCGAAGAGCTTAAGTATAAGCACGTCAACCAATAGCGAGGCCCGCCTTAACTCAGCCTGGTAGAGTGCGCGGCTGTAGTATGTATCGCACCTTTATGGTGCTACGCGCAGTCACCGCGATGTCCCCGGTTCGAATCTGGGAGGCGGGACTTGAGAATTGTCCGGATGGTGTAGAGGCCTATCATGAAGCCCTGTCGAGGCTTCGACCCGGGTTCGAATCCCGGTCCGGGCGCTTATTTTTCCTGGGCGTGGAACGCCCGGGTTCTCACTCTTGACATCTGACATCCGTCACATGTTACGTACGGATGAGCTCAGGCTCGCCCACAAACAGAGAAAGCCGCTTTCCCCTGCGCGGATCAGGCAAAAAGTCGTGTAATATCCGCAGGCGTTTACAGCCCATTGACTTACCGAATCCGTCAGAGGCTATCGCTTCTCCTTCAGCTGTTCGAGCCTTTAACCAGGTCGTGTGGATCTCAGAGCTTCAGCCTTGCAGCTTCCTCTGGTGTGTAGCCCTCATGCACGATCTTTGAGAGCTTTCTGGTGAGCAGGGTAGGATTCTCTGCCTGGAAGATGTTTCTCCCTATGGAGATGCCGGCAGCGCCAGCCTGCATCGCATCGTACACCATCTGGAGGAGATCCGCTTCAGTATCCATCTTTGGGCCGCCTGCTATGACCACCGGCGCAGGGCACCCTCTGACGACCTCTCTGAACGTCTCCGGAGAGCCTGTGTAGTTTGTCTTGACTATATCCACGCCCAGCTCAGCTCCAACCCTGGCCGCATGCTTCACGTACTCGACGCTGTGCTCTGACCT
The DNA here is from genome assembly GCF_000014945.1 of Methanothrix thermoacetophila PT. NCBI lineage: Archaea > Methanobacteriati > Methanobacteriota > Methanomicrobia > Methanotrichales > Methanotrichaceae > Methanothrix > Methanothrix thermoacetophila. The sequence continues at coordinate 551,088 of NC_008553.1, read as the reverse complement.
TACCTTCGCGCCACGCGGATACATCATGGCGAGAAGCGGCATGCCCCACAGATCGCACCTCCTCGCGACCATGCCCAGATCTCGCAGCATCTCCGCCTCGTCCTCAGCGCCCACATTCACATGAATGCTGACTCCGTCTGCGCCAACCCTTATTGCATCCTCGACCCTGGTCACGAGCACCTTGTGGTTCGCATCCGGGCCCAGGGATGTCGACGCTGATAGGTGGATTATGAGCCCGACATCCTTCCCGTAGCCTCTGTGGCCGTACAGCGGCAAGCCCATGTGCCCGAGGACAGCATTTGCGCCACCCTCCGCGACCTTATCCACAGCTGCTGCCAGATCTATGAGACCAGGTATGGGGCCGACCGTGAGTCCATGATCCATTGGGACTATGACGGTCTTCCTCGTCTTTCTGTCTATTATGCGCTCAAGCCTTATCGATTTGCCAATCTTGCTCATGATCGCCCATAGGATGCTGCCCAGAAATTAAATGCAGCGGTTCAGTTTCAAGTGGAGACTCTGAGTCTCACTTGCATATGAGCTGCAGCATGCCGGAATGCGCAATGAAAACAGAAGCCCGTCCTCACAGCGGACGGGCGACGGGACGAGCAGCATCATGATCGAGAGCGCTCATCTCGGGAGAGTGTATTGCATTCGCACATCCTTCAGGCTCGGCCTGACCTTCTTCAGCGCCTCCTCGAAGTGCCTGCGCTCCACTCTGAGGTTCTTTATCGCCTCCTCATCCTGTGGCTTGCCGGCGAGGACGTACTCCCTGATCGCGAGCATCACGGCCTCGCTGCATACTGCTGCAAGATCCGCGCCGCTGTAGTTCTCGGTGCGCTTTGCGATCTCGGCGAGATCAACATCCTCAGCGAGAGGCCTGTTCGCGGTGTGTATCTTCAGTATCTCCAGCCTCGACTCCTCGTCAGGCGGTCCGATCTCTATCATTCTGTCGAACCTGCCAGGCCTGAGGAGCGCTGGATCGATTATGTCAGGCCTGTTTGTCGCCGCTATCACTATCACATTGTGCAGCGGCTCAAGCCCGTCCATCTCAGAGAGTATCTGGCTTATCACCCTCTCAGTCACATGTGAGTCTGCTGCTCCGGAGCTCCTCATGGGAGCGATGGCGTCTATCTCATCAAAGAATACCACCGCGGGCGCAGCCTGCTTGGCCTTCCTGAACGTCTCCCTGACGGCGCGCTCTGACTCTCCAACCCACTTGCTCAGAAACTCTGGGCCCTTGACGCTTATGAAGTTCGCCTGGCTCTCAGTCGCCACGGCCTTTGCGAGCAGCGTCTTGCCCGTGCCCGGCGGTCCGTAGAGGAGGATCCCCTTTGGCGGACTGGCCTTCATATGCTCGAAGAGCTTCGGGTAGGTGAGGGGCCATTCCACAGCCTCCATCAGCTCCTGCTTCGCCTGTGCAAGGCCACCAATATCGCTCCAGTGGACGTTTGGCGACTCCACAAGCACCTCACGCATCGCGGATGGCTCGAGATCCCTCAGCGCGTCCATGAAGTCCGCCATTGTCACCTCGATCTTGTTCAGGATCTCAGCAGGTATGGATTCGACCTCGAGATCCAGCTCCGGCAGCACACGCCTCAGAGCACGCATGCCGGCCTCTCTTGCGAGTGCAGCAAGATCCGCTCCGACGAAACCGTGGGTTATGTCAGCAAGCTTTCCGAGATCCACATCAGAGCTCAGAGGCATGCCTCTCGTGTGTATCTGGAGGATCTCCAGCCTGGCATCTCTGTTCGGCACCCCGATCTCGATCTCCCGGTCGAACCTGCCCGGCCTGCGGAGCGCGGGATCGAGGGCATCCGGCCTGTTTGTGGCTCCGATTATCACGACCTTGCCGCGCGACTCGAGGCCATCCATGAGCGCGAGGAGCTGTGCCACGACTCTCCTCTCAACCTCGCCTGTGACCTCCTCCCTCTTGGGGGCGATCGAGTCGATCTCATCTATGAGTATTATGCTGGGCGCGTTCTCCTCTGCGGTCTTGAAGAGCTGCCTGAGGCGTTCCTCGGATTCGCCATAGTACTTGGACATAATCTCAGGGCCGCTCAGGGTCTCGAAGTGAGCGTTGGTCTCGGATGCGAGAGCCCTTGCCAGCAGGGTCTTGCCGGTGCCAGGCGGACCGTGGAGGAGCACGCCCTTCGGAGCCTCAACGCCAAGCCGCTCGAAGAGCTCGGGATGCTTCATCGGGAGCTCTATCATCTCCCTGACCTTCTTGATCTCAGCGCTCAGACCGCCGATGTCCTCGTAGGTCACGCGCTGTATCATCTTCTCCTCCTTCGCCGGCTTCTCGCTGATCTCTATCTTGGTGCGGTCCCCTATCACAAGCGCATCTCTTGGAGGAGTGATCCTCACAGCGACGAGATCGATCTTGCGCCCCATGACGTTGAGCTCTATAACATCTCCTCTTGAGATCACCCTGCCCTCCATGTACCTCTTCAGGTACTCCTCTCCGCCTGTTATGCGGAGCGGAACGGTGGGAGCGAAGACCACAGTCTCGGCCTGAGCAGCCTGTACGATCCTCACAGGGACCCGCTCATCTATGGTGACCCCAGCATTTCTCCTGAGCGTGCCGTCCATTCTGATTATGCCTGTTCCTGTATCTTCCGGATAGCCCGGCCAGAGAAGCGCAGCAGTCTGCTTCTTTCCCCTGATGCTAATGACGTCCCCGGCCTGCCAGCCCCTCTCCTTTATAACTGCGGGGTCAACTCGTGCTATCCCTCTTCCAACATCGGAGGCTCTTGCCTCTCCGACCTTCAGAATTACCTCCTCTGTCATATTGAAACCTCCATATACACTATCACAGCAGGGTACAAATTTTTTATCTCTGTCAGCACCCTGCACAGCTTTTGTTAACCTCGATTTACTAACTTTTTGTTAGTATGAGAATGAAACTGATATATAAACTTTTCTATGTGGTCGTGGCCCCAGTCCGAATAAGGATTAAGCGTCTCCGCTATCCAAAAGCAGCAAGCCAAGATTTCTGAATTCAGCTCTTATTCGGACAGGTTTGGATCGTCCGTGCGCCGAAATCCTAAAACAGGTCGCTCTTGTGCAACTTGGTCGTGTACTTGATTCATTGAAATCTGGAGCGCTCGATCCATCCAGATTCAGGGGATCTCCCGCCCATAGCTCTCGATCATAGCTACTTATTAGCTACTTATTCAGTGATACGGGTCCACGACCCGCAACTTTGGATCATTCGGAACATGCTCGATACGCTGATGTAAATTGCCCTCTTGACAGATTTCTGGATGAACGACTATACCCAATAATAGCGACCTCACTTGATCAGTACTCAAGTACGCTCATGATATTGAGCAAATACTCATTCGGTCAGCGTACATAAGCTGCAGAAGCAGTTGTTCATACTAAAAGAACCAATACAAATGCGTGTCATCAAATAAGATAGAGACAGCTCTGAGAACTACTCGCTAATCCTCCTCAGCGCCATTCTGCCCGTAACAAGAAATACAGACATGAACATGATGATAGCGATGAACGAGCTCCAGGGCACCGGCTGGCCAAGTGCAGCAGCTCTCAGACATGCGCTCGAATGCGTCAACGGCAGGATGTACAGGACGAGTCTGAGCCATTCCGGCACCTGTGAGAGCGAGAAGAACGTGCCGCCGAGGAAGGTCATGGGCATCAGTATCAGGCTGCTGAACGTGGCCATGTCCTCGTGGGATCGCGCGAGCAGGGCCGCGAGCACTCCCATGGAGGCGAATGTCATGCATGTGATCAGGAGAATGAGGAGGAATACAGGCTCGATATGCATCGATGGTGCTATTGCCAGCGCGAGCATGACGAATACAGAGGAGCTTATCAGCCCACGAACCATCCCTATCATGGACCTCCCGATGAGCAGCGATACGTCTGACACAGGTGCCATCAGAGATTCGTCGAAGCTTCTGAAATAGAGTCTATCGACGTTGAGCCTTATGCCGGCTCCATTGAAGCTTGCGTTCATGGCGGTGAGAGCGATTATTCCCGGGATGACGAATTCCAGGTAGCTCATACCGTTCATGTTTATGCCCCTGCCCAATCCCCAGCCGAACGCCATCAGATACAGCAGAGGGCTCATCAGTGTTGTGATGAGATACCTCGCCCATCTCCGTTTCAGCGTCACGAGATCGGACCAAAGTATGCTGCATATATCTGTGATCACCATGACTGGATTCAAGTCTCACGCACCTTCTCGCCAGTCAGCTCCACGAAGACATCCTCCAGATTCGATTCCCTCATGACAACTTTGGTGCTGTCAGGAAGTGCTTTCACATACTCAGCGGCTGCATCTCTGTCAGGGAAGTATCTATATCTTGTACCGTTCGAGTTGTTCTGGACCTCAACCGTCACCATTCCCGTCATCCGGCGCAGCTCCAGTGGAGTCCCCAGGGCTATGAGCCTACCATGATGCATTATTCCGACCCTGTTGCAGAGCGCTTCCGCCTCCTCGATGTAGTGGGTCGTCAGAAATACCGTGGCTCCATCTGAGTTGACCCTGCGGATCAGATCCCAGACGCGCCGGCGTGTCTGCACATCCAGGCCGACTGTGGGCTCGTCGAGTATAAGCAGCCGCGGTCTGTGCAGGAGTGCTCTCGCGATCATCGCACGCCGCTTCATCCCACCTGAGACATCATCTATCAGGTAATCCGCATGCTCCTCCAGGCCAACGTACTCCAGAAGCTCGGATATCCGTTCACGCCTTTCGGATCGCGGAATGTGATGGAGTCTCGCATGCAGCTCGAGGTTCTCCTCTATCGTCAGATCCCTGTTCAGGCTCATGTGCTGCTGCACAACACCGAACTCGGCCTTGACTCGCGAGGGATGCCTCACAACATCTATGCCATTGATGAGAACCCTCCCGGAGCTCGGCTTGGTCAGCGTCGTGATTATCCGAATGGTTGTGGTCTTTCCAGCACCGTTCGGCCCCAGAAAGCCGAACAGCTCCCCCCGGGCAACATGGAGGTTCAGATCGTCGACCACACACCGCCCTGAATACTCTTTTGTCAGCGCAGTAATTGATATCATCGAATTCGTCTCGAAACTATTTAAGCAACAATGCTGATCTCCATCGATCTTGCGCGGAAATATAATACACATAAATCAATACGCCTGGGAATTTTGAGACAACTTCATTTTTATTAATTACATGCCACATGTTATCTCTCTCAGGCTGAATGCCCTCAGCAGGCGCCAGTCATCTTCTGAGCTCTTGTATGGCCACGCGCGTTGATCATATCTCCGGATAAACAAATGTCCGGTTCTTGGGGTAATCGACTCCGAGCATCTGGAGATACTCTCTGTAAACATTCTCAGGATCCAGATCGATCTCAGGATGGAGGATCTTTGCCATGTATGCAAGACCCACCACATCATCAAGGCCTGCAGTTATCTCCCAGTTCATCAGATAAACCCTGCTGTTTTTGATGGCGCTGATGCTCTCTGACCCGGGTCTGCTGATGATCTCATTTAATATATTCTCAAGTTTCACGCTGTCTTGTGATGGTGGTATCTCCCATCCGAATGGATATGGTGTTCTATCGGTGTACGAGACCTTTTTTATTATGATATCCGGATTCTTGGAGATAACCCATTCCCAGTCGACGACCGGATAAGCTTCTCTGAGATCGGCTGCGATGTTATGCCCGCGCGCAATTGATACGAGCTGGTCAACGCCAGAGCCGGGACCGTGTGTGGTGTAAGACCCACCTTTTGATGTGGATTCGACGTACACTTTCGGAACGCTCTCATCCTTTACAGCATCCTCCACCTCTTCCTGTACGCTCTTGTACCACTCCACGTACCTGCTGGCCTCCTCTTCTCTGTCCAGGATCTTGCCAAGCGTTAGAATCTCTGATATCATTGTTTCAGGCTTGTTCAGGTCGAGACCAACGACTTTGATGCCAAAGGGCTCGAGCTTTGCAGCAGCTTCTTCCACCCCATATAACTTCCCGGGGGATGTATATGTTATTACAAGGATATTGGGGACAACTTCATCACCCACCTTTGCGATCTCCGCTATCATTTCGTAGTCCGGCTCCTTCCACGTTCCCACAAGCTGCGCTCCCTTTAGCTGTGGGAAATAGTATTCCTTGTTCTTGACTGTGTCAGAGACTCCGACGATCTCATCTGCACACCCGAGTATCGCCACAGCCTCGGCTGCATCTGAGTTCAGAACAACAATCCTCTCAATAGGGACATCTATGGTTACATTTCTACCCATCGAATCTGTGATCGTTATCGGATACTCTGAGGAGTTCTCTGCAGCACACAGGACGATGGACAATATTAAGGTTAAGATTATGATTAAGTTTCTCATTATGTTGCCTCCGTATTATTTAAGGTCGTTGTTTTTAAATCTTTATAACCCATATTAATAAATATTTTGGTGTAAGTAGCATCAACAGAGCGGGAGATTAGCATGAAAGCACAATACGGAGGGTATAGCCTGCTATGCCTAGACATTTTGGGAAGACCAACCAGCATCTCAAATGCCTACACCATTTAACATGCCTTTTATTGCATGCGGGCTTACAATCACATACACTCTATTCAGACCTGTCCGAATAATGATCATGTGTTTTCGACCTGCAGAAGGCGGTAGGGTCCGGATTTCTGGCCTTAGATCCTATCCGGACAAGTACTCTATCCAATAGATATTATTGTGGCCGCGCCGAACCTCTCCGGATAAGAATTAAGTATCCCCGTCATCCAAAAACAGCAAGCCAAGATTTCTGAATTCAGCTCTTATTCAAACAGGTCCCCGCGCCTCACAAACCCTTATAAGTACCGCATGTCATTGGCCGTATGTGCGCTCTGTCAGTCTCATCATACCCACCCTGAACGAGGCAGATACGATCGGCGAATGCATAAGAAGATCGCGCGCTGTTCTTCAGAGCGTTGCCTCTGTGTGGGAGATAATCGTTATCGACAGCTCTGATGATGAAACCCCCAGGATAGCGGAAAGCCACGGCGCCAGGGTGGTGAGATCTGAAGCGCTCGGATACGGAAGGGCGTACCTCAAGGGCTTCGAGGTGGCATCGGGGGATTACATCGTGCTCATGGACGGAGATCTGACATACGCCCCTGAGGACATCCCGAAGCTTTTGAAGCTGCTCGACGACGGCGCGGACCTGGCGATGGGCAGCAGGCTTCGCGGCAGGATACATCCTGGGGCGATGCCAGCGCTTCACAGATACATCGGGAATCCAGCACTCACATGGATCCTCAACCATCTCTACTCCATCAGAGTCTCAGATGCGCACTGCGGTCTCAGAGCGATAAGGAGAGATGCCCTGAAGAAGATGCGGCTGAGAACTGCGGGGATGGAGTTCGCCTCGGAGATGCTGGTCGAGGCATCCCGGAGGGGTCTCAGGATTGCAGAGTCTCCGATCGATTACTATCCGAGGCGGAGGGGTGGATCAAAGCTCCGCTCGTTCTCCGATGGCTGGCGCCATCTGAGGTTCATGATGCTCTACCAGCCGATCCCCTTTCTCGTAGCGCCCGGCGCTCTTGTAATGTCTCTGGGCATGATGCTAACTGTAGGGGTTCTTCTTGTATCACGCTCCTCTGAGCTCCGGATGCACTCTCTCATCCTCGGAATCATGATGCTCTTCATCGGCTACCAGACGTTTCTCGCCGGTGTTCACTTCAGCATATTCGGCGCAACGCACGGAATCGCGAGCAGCTGGCTGGCGGAGAGGCTGCTGAGCTATCATTCCCTGGAGAAGGAGATTCTTCTGGGGATGGCTTTCATAATCGCGGGCATCGCGATCGGTGGTAAGGTGCTGATGAGCTGGATCAGCGCCGGCTTCGGATCGCTTGCGGAGGTTCAGAGCGCGATGATCGCAATGGTCCTATCCATGATCGGGATCCAGACGATATTCTCGGGCATGCTCATAAGCCTCTTCCTGCTCACAGACGGCAGGGACTGATCAGAGCATGCGTTTGGAGAGCAGGGCTGATCACCATGAGAATAGCGTATGTTTATGACGCAGTGTACCCCTGGATCAAGGGAGGGGCTGAGCGGAGGGTTTACGAGCTCTCGCAGAGGCTCGCCCGGAGGGGGCACGATGTCCACTGCTACGGCGCCAGATGGTGGGATGGAGAGAGAGAGATCAAACTGGGCGATGTGTGGCATCACGGTGTCTGCCCGCCGCATCCTTTATACAACAAAAATAAAAGGTCGGTGAAGCAGGCCCTGCTCTTCGCACTTGGTGTTCTGAGAAACCTCGAGGGCGGGTTTGATGTCATTGACTGCCAGGAGTTCCCCTATCTTTCATGCTTCTCCACGAGGCTCCGCTCCGGAGGCGCATCTTTCTTCATAACATGGCATGAGATCTGGGGGGATTACTGGATAGAGTATCTGGGCGTCTCGGGCTATCTTGGAATGGCCGTCGAGAAAGCTACTGCGACGCTGACCGGAAACAACATAGCGGTGTCTGAGATGACAAGGAGGGAGCTGCTGAAGTTGGGAGCGGGAAGCATCGTGGTTCCTAACGGGATAGATTACAGCCACATACAATCGATCCGGCCTGCGGATTCGGAGCACGATCTTGTATTCGCAGGGAGGCTGATCTCTCACAAGAACCTGCACATGCTTCTGGAGGCGATCGCTCTGCTTTCGGATGTGAGCCTCCTGATAATCGGTGAGGGGCCGGAGGCGTCGCGGCTTCATTCCCTCGCCAGATCGCTTGGTGTGGATAACAGGGTGAGGTTCAGCGGCTTTCTCAAATACGAGGATACGATCGCTCTGATCAAGTCATCCAGGGCTTTTGTCCTTCCCTCAACAAGAGAGGGGTTCGGGATGGCCGCGCTGGAGGCGATGGCATGCGGGGTTCCTGTGGTCGCTGTGCGCCACAGGATGAACGCTGCCTGTGACCTTCTCACCCCTGAGACAGGAGTGATCTCAGAGCTATCTCCTGCCTCGATGGCGGATGCGATCCAGGCCGCGCTCGATCTCTCAAGAAAAGCCGGCCAAAAATGCAGGGAGATCGCCAGCCGATACGACTGGGATGTGATATGTGGGGAGATCGAGAGAGTGTATGCCGAGCGCGTCTGAGCGACACATGGCATGGTTTCTGGAGATACGGTTTGGAGTTAGAAACTGTGCCTCACTGCTCTTGTTTGTCATAGCGCTCTATTCTTATTCGGGTAGCTCCACCTCAAGATGCCATCGGCAATCATATCATTGAGTTCGTTACTGGATCGATTCGATGATAACCATCAGAACATCAGGCGAGAAGTGCCTCTGCGATTTCACCTTCGATTTCTACTGGCAGCACAGGGGCTCGCGTTTCGATCCGGATGCTGAGATCGATGGATGGAGCTACAGGGCACTGGTGGACGCGCTCAGGCGCGGGGAGACTGTGAGGATCTTGGGGGACGTGGGGAGCAGGCTCTGTTCCAGCATGGGCGTGGATCTGATGAGGCTGGGCGGGAGCGGGGGCGCTGTGGATGGAGGAAAGGTAATAGTGGATGGAGATGTGGGCCCGAGGATGGGCATCTCAATGATCAGAGGTGCGATCTACGTCAGCGGCAGGGTCGAGGAGCCGCTGGGCAATGTCATAGAGGTGGAGAGCGATCTCTCCGGATACAGAAAGTTTGTATCCATAACAGAGCTTCTGGAGAAGGGGTATTCTCCACTCCATCCGAACGAGCTCTCTGATGGCGTTCTCAGGATATGCGATGGTGTATCCAGAGAGACGATAGGGGCGAGGAACGAATCTCCCGGGAGGATCGAGGTCTTCGGGAATGCGGGAATGAGTGCCGGAATTCTCATGCGTTCTGGGGATCTCGAGATCCATGGCTGCTCAGGAAGAAACACAGGGGTTCTCCTGTCTGGCGGAACTGTGATTGTGCATGGCGATACGGAGGATTTCACAGCAACCGAGATGAGATCTGGGGAGATCTTCGTGAAAGGAAGCGCAGGAGGTTTTGCATGCTCCAGGATGCGCGGAGGGTGCGTGTTTGCGAGGGAGTGCAGGCCTGTGCCTCCAGCCAGGCTCTCCTCACCCACTTCAGAGGATCTCCGGCGGATATCAAAGATCTTCGGCATCAGCAGCATCCATGCGATGATGTACCGGAAGATCCTCACCGTATAGCATGCGCTTCCCAACCGAAATAGGAGTTCGAAGTCCTTGTTTTGGTCGCGGGACCAAATCGCCGGACAGTCTTCTGAGGATTTTTCAACCGGCACGATGCCTCAGGAGTTCTATCCGTGTCTATCTCTTGAGCACCTAACGTCATGTCTGCTCACAGGGGTTTCCGAGGAGCTGCGAAGCAGCTAATTTTATAATCCACGTATCACTCTCTTAGGGTGATCCGATGAGCGAGATGCGAGAGCTTGTCATAAACGAGGAGGAGATCCGTGACTTTCTTCTGGAGCGGCTCAGGCTTGAGGGAAAGTGCGGAGAGGCGCTTGATAAGCTGAGCCTGCCATTCCTGTTCGCGTCGGGCAGTGAGCTCCTGCGCACATACATCTTGAACGCATCGGGTTTTGCGTCAACGCTTCCCGACAAGTACAAGATACCTCAGAGGGGATACATCTGGTACCTGTTCTCTCAGGCTGTCAGGGAGATAGAGGTGCGCCCGAAGGAGATACTGATCAGATACGAGCTCCAGGACAGCTATATGCTCCCGTTTAGGCAGTTCTACCTCTAGTGCAGCCTTCCCTTCAGCTTTCCGGCCAGTGCCAGCCGGCCCAGCCTGAGCTCCGCCTCCCTCATGAGTGGCGATGGCTCCTGAGATTCGAGTGGAGTTCCTGGCAGGGGCATGAACCTGTGAACTCTGACCCTGCCACCCATTCTCACTATCTGCTCTGCGAGCTCGACCGTTAGCATCTGGTCCTCCTCTGTCTCACCGGGAAGGCAGAGAATAAGGTCAACATTCGGCACGATCTCATGATCGAGACAGATCTCACAGGCCATCTCGATATCATGCACGCAATGGCCTCTATTGATATCTCTCAGAATCCTGTCGCTTCCCGACTGTCCTCCTATGCTGAGCGTTCGGTTCGTGCAGTACGTTGTTATGAGCTCGAGCGCTTTCCCTGAGATGAAATCCGGCCGCACCTCTGATGGGAACGTGCCGAAGTATATCGGCCTCCCGAGCTCTGATAGCGTTCTGAGAAGCAGCTCGACCCTCTCCAGTCTGGGTTTGAGACCGTCTGAGCCGTATGCGAACGCATTTGGAGACGTGAACCTGAGATCCATGTGCATCCTCGCATGGCTGAGAATCGACGGGATGGAGCGGTGGCGCATCACGCTTCCGCAGAGCCTGGGGGTCTGGCAGTACGCGCATCCCCACGGACAGCCCCTGGTTATCTCTATTGGCGCGAGAAGAGGGCGCGAGAATGAGGGGAATCGATCGAGATCCACGAAACCCCTGCGCTCTGTGATTATGAGCTCTCCTTCTTTCATATACGCTATCCCCTTCACAGATCCCGGATCGCGGCCTGTGCGGAGTGCATCGATGAGCTCTGGGAGCGTCTCCTCCCCCTCGCCAATGACGACATAATCGAAGTGCCTGAGGACCTCTTCAGGCCTTGCAGATGGATGCGGCCCTCCGGCGATGAACACAGATTTCATACCAGAATTGCGCGCTGCATCGACCTCTCTGTAAACCTCCTCAGCCTGAGGTGTCGCGATGCTGTAGAGCATTATTCCCGGCCTTGGCCTATCCACAAGCCTGGCGCCGCTCACGAGCGGGAGCAGCGCTGCTATAGTGTACCTGTTCTTTCTGTTCCACCTGAACCAGATATCCGGCCCGGACATAGCAGTCGGTTACTCCATAAACAGGGGGACGTGCCCGAACTCCCTCACATCCACAAGCCCTCTGTCTGTGATCCTAAGCTCTGGTATAACCGGCAGGGCGAGGAATGAGAGCGTCATGAATGAATCCTCGAGCTCTGATCCTAGGGAGTGAGATGCTGCGATGACATTCTCCGCCTCCTCGACAACATCCTCCACTCGCCTTTCAGATAACAGACCCGCGATTGGGAGTGGCAAAGAGGCGATCGTAGTCCCGTCCACAGAAACCCATCCACCGCCCATGGATATCAGTGATTCCACAGCCCTCACCATGCTCTCCTCGTCCTCTCCAACAACTATTATATTGTGGGAGTCGTGTGAGACAGAGCTCGCAATCGCGCCTCTCTTCAGTCCAAACCCGCTCACAAGACCGAGTCCCACGTTGCCCGTTGCCCTGTGCCTCTCCACCACCGCGACCTTCAGAATGTCGTTTCTCGTGTCTGAAATAACCTCTCCGTTCCTGACCTCAGGGCGCGCCGCAATTGTCTCCGTGAGAATCTGGTTCGGCGCAACGCCGATGACCCTGACGATTCTGCCTGTTGCGGGGATTCTGAAAGACTCTCGCGTGATGGGCAGCCTCACATTCATGCTGGTCTGCACCGGCAGCCGCTTCGACTCGAAACTTGCCGTGAGCCTTCCGTCCCTCGCCACCTCTTCGCCCTCGAAGATCACGCGCCTCACATTGAAATCATGATCCATAACAATGATGTCAGCCCTGTATCCCGGGGCGACAGCACCTGTCCTGCGGAGCCCGAAGTGGCGCGCTGGATTTATGGTGGCCATCTGTATCGCAGCGACCGGATCTGTTCCTGCTTCTATGATTCTTCTTATCATGTGATCGATATGCCTATGCACGATATCTCTCGGATCCAGATCGTCCGTGCAGAGCATGATGTTTGGCGTGTTGTATTCTCTTATGATCTTCACGAGCTCATCGAGATTCCTCGCCGCGCTGCCCTCCCTGATCATTATGCATATGCCTGCGCGGAGCTGCTCCATCGCCTCCTCTGCTCTGGTGCACTCGTGGTCATCCTCTATCAGCGCAGCAGCATATGCATGAAGATCCCTGCCTCCGAGCCCTGGAGCATGGCCGCAGATCGTCTTGTTCTTGGAGGCCGCAACCTTCAGCTTCGCGAGCACAGGCTTGTCCCTGTGAATCACTCCTGGATAGTTCATCATCTCCCCCAGGCCCACGACTCTGTGATCATCGAGGAGACTGGCGATCTCGCTCACACCCAGTGCAGCGCCTGATGTCTCAAGGTGAGTTGCAGGCACGCAGGATGGCGCAGTCACGAGAAATCTCATCGGGATGCCCTCAGCGCATCTGAGCAGATACGATATTCCATCAACGCCCAGTACGTTCGCGATCTCATGCGGATCCGCTATCACAGTGAGCGTCCCGCGCGGGACAACAGCCCTCGCATACTCTGAGGGCATCAGCATGGAGCTCTCGATGTGAACATGAGCATCTATGGAGCCAGGAGCTATAAGGTGGTCCTCAACCGAGATGACCCTCCTGGCGCTCGGGCAGTCGAAACCCGCCACAAATCCGCCGTAAATCGAAATATCAGCCCTGTGTATCTCCCCTGAGAAGACATTGACCAGCTTCCCGCCTTCCAGGAGGAGATCCGCCTCAAGCTCGCCCCTCGCTGCAGCAATCAGATCCTCGATTCTCACAGAATCACCTTCTGAACATACTGCAGCATGGGATATAGCTCTGCTCTGAGAGCCTGTGGAGTTGCCTTAAAATGCTAAAAACTGTTACGAAGGTGCGGCCAGGTTATCTGGCGGGAATCCAGGGTGGTCTGCCGAAATTTATAAATTGACCTTATGCTGGTGCGACGCATGCCGATCAGTTTTGGATTTACGGCAAATATGGTGCGCCACCTGAGCCGGTAATAACCTGAGGAAGGTTCATGCAGCCCGCAAAACGTCCGCTCTTGAAACCTGCGGAGACGATCTCAAAAATTTCCGGAGCGTGCTCACTGTGTGAGCCCGACCCGCCATTTGAGAAGCCTGTCCTCGATTATACTCCTGAACGCCTTGTCGATGAATAGTCCGAGCATGCCCAGAACGATCATGTACAGCAGGACGTGCTCCATTTTGTGGAGATAGTAGTAAGACCATATCCTGTATCCGAGACCGCTCGTGCTCACTCCGAACATCTCAGCCGCAACAAGACACATCCAGGCTATGCCCATCGCGATCCTTATCCCCGCAGCTATTGATGGGAGCGCATATGGAAGCGCCACATACCTTATCAGATCCCTGTCCCTTGTTGCGCCCAGGACCATTGCCGATTCCACATATACCCGGGGCAGGTTCCTGAACCCGACATATGTGTTTATCAGTATCGGGAATACGGCGCCGATGAAGACTATGAATCCTGCTGACTCATGTGTGAGCCCGAACCAGACGATGGCGAATGGTATCCAGGCCAGGGGTGGTATCGGCCTGACCACCTCCACTATGGGATCGATGATCTTATCCAGAGACCTCGACCAGCCCATCCCCATGCCAAGAGGCATTGCTATGATCATGCCTGCGAATATCCCCAGGAAAAAGTGCAGCAGGCTCACAGGCAGGTCCTGAAAGAATATGTCCCTCCAGCTGGATCCGAAGGCGTTCACCACATCAAGAAAGCTTGGAAGCACAAGAGAATCGTTCACGAGCATGGCAGAGATCTGCCATACGGCCAGCATTCCGATGAGGGGGAGGGGCTGTGCCCACCCCTTTCCGGGTTTACCGGCTTCTCTGCTTATCTCACTCACCCCTCGCCTTATCGTAGAAGCTCACATCAAAGAGCTCCTCTTCAGATGGCATTCTGCTTATGTAATTCAGCTCGTAGTTGACCCTGGCGTACTCCATTGTGGATGGGATCTGCACATGAGGATCGCTTATCCACCTCCCATCCCAGTTCTTCATCGAGTACTCCACAACGCTCAGATCCTGCTTCGTCCGGTTGGCATAGATCCTCGCTGCCTCATCAGGATGAGCATACACATACTCTGTTGCCTTGATATGCGTCTTTACGATCTGCTCGACAAGCTCCGGATGCTCCCTGATGAGCTTGCCGCTGACGACCAGGCTGCAGCAGGCATGGTTCGGCCACATCTCTCCAGAGTATACGACGACCTTTCCTTTATTGGACATCTCAATTACCGATGGCGATGGCTCAGGCAGGAACGTGCCGTCTACCTGGCCGGCGAACATCGCTGTCACAGCATCACCCGGCCCCATAGGAAGCACTTTCACCTCGGATGTATCGACGCCGTTCTCCCTCAGCCATTTTTTGAGCACCGTATCCTGTATCGAGCCTGGCGGGAACGTAGCTATGCTCATGCCCTTCAGCGACTCGGGGCCACTGTATTCCTTATCAGGTGCGAGTACAAGAGCAGAGCCGTTGGTGTTGACGCCTGCAACTATCTTTGCATCGAGACCGCCTGATATCGCTGATATTGGCGGCGCTGTTCCAACGTAAGCGACATCCAGGCTGCCGGCAAGCATCGCCTGCATCTCAGGTGGGCCGGAGGGGAACTCGTACTCCTCGACTGCCGTAACGCCAAACGGCTTCAGATCCTCGAGCCACCAACCCTTCTCCATCGCGACCATCTCCGCTATCTGATGGGTGCTCGGCTGGTAGCCGATTCTGAGTGTTATATTCTCGGATGGTGTTTTTGTTATGCAGCCCAGCGAGGCAACCACCACCATTCCGACGATCAGGAAGACAGGCATGTACCTCAATATCCTCACCGCTTTTTCAGGGGATCGCTCGCTATAAAGTGTTTTCCATAAATTGGGAGAAGCATTTCCCTAAATGGATAAACTATCAGTTTATTTATTACAAAAATGTGCTGTGTTGGATAAGTAGCTTTATATTCATATATTCTCTCTTATTCTTTCAAGAATCTTCGTCATAATGTTATACGCTTAAAATTATAGTATAAAATGTGAACATCCTGCGTACTTCGCGAATCATGCCTTCCTTCGAAGTGGCCCTCACAGTCTCGCCAAATATCCTCTTAATTGCTGAGAATACACTTTCAGCCGCCCACCTTCTTCCATATCCATGCACAATTTTCCAACTGTGGTATCCATACTTCATAAACTCAAGAACTGGTTCGGCTCTGGACGAGCCTGCTTTGACGATAGCATTCTTCCTGATCTTGATTCCAGGCATATCTACGCCCTTCTCTTTCATGAAATCGAATACCCCCTCCTTATCATAAGCTCCATCCATCAGTGAATCTTCAAGCTTAACATCTTCCAGCAGCGGTTTTACCATCTCATGATCAGTGACGGTCTCATCGGTTATCTCGAAGGTTACGGGCTTCCTTGTTTCAACATCTACGGCGATATGCACTTTTATCCAGCCTCTGCGTTCAACACCATGACTTTCTCTCATCCAGTCGCCTCTATTCGTAACCTTCATTCCTGTTGAGTCAACTGCGACCACTAAATCGTTATCAGGTATTGGAATATTCAACTCCAAATTCGTAATCCTCTGCCATAATGTCGAATAATCGGCAGCCAACAGCCCAGGAACAAATCCGCTTAGCGCCTGAATAAATCCTTCGAGCTGCCTGTATGGTAAATGAAGAAAGGCGTATGCTAAACCACAAAATTGAATAAATGTCTCAGGATAGCGATAGGGTCTGCCATTCTTGTTCTTATTCATCTTCAGTAGCTCTTCATCCCAATTATTCACAAAGTCAGTGCTAAGGTAAAACCATCCTCGCCTAACCAATTTCTCATTGTATTCGCGCCAATTGCGGTTATCCTCATAGGCCATGAAATATATTATATATTTTCCTAGTTTAAATAGTTATCCAACACAGCACAAAAATGCAAAAATGCTGCGCCTTTATGCACATAGCAGCTCATAGGGCAGATGATGTGACTGGTATGATGTGGTTGGTGAGAGGGATATATAACTAAAACAAACATGCGCAGGGGGGAAGGGCAGATGATGTGGCTGGTATGATGTGGTTGGTGAGAGCCCATCCATTCGCCACAGACGAATAGCAGAATCAGTGCCTATTCGGGCAAGCTTTCATAGAGCTGCTCCAAAATATCTACCGCCATCGATACATCCCCTTGAGTACTGCTCTTTGGCACCACTGATCGGCACAATCGAGGCCTGAGCCAGATTTTCAATGCAATTTTGGAGACGAAGACGCTTAGACTGTCTCAAAAATCCCGCTGCCATCGGTGGATATGATCAGCACGTGGAATCTAAATTCATGGCAGGACAACCATATCACAGCCAGTGGGCAACTGGTTTCGAGACAAGCATGCTATCAAAACTCGCACCCATTTGGCGATCTGTGCATTCTGGCGAATTGGTGCGCACTTTCGTCAGACCGCCAGAATGCATGAATTACACAAATCAATTCGCAACATGACATTGTAGATAATCGGAGAATAGTGCTCCGGTAGGGATTTGAACCCTAGTCGAAGGAGTGAGAGTCCTTCATGATTGGCCGAGCTACACTACCGGAGCGCGGAGCAATGGTAGTCCTTCAATCATTTAACCTTTTTGGCTGAATCTGTGGACGTGTCCGGATAAGAGCTTAAGCCAGATGCCGGGCCTTACTGCTTTTGGATGTCTGAGACACTAATCCTTATTCGGATAGGTCCGAATCTGTGGGCCTGTCCAGATAAGCGCTGAGGCCAGAAAGCTGAACATTTACTGCGAAGTCGTCTCGAAACTATTTAAGCAATGGTGCTGACCTGTGTCGATCCTGTGCGGAAATACAAACCACATAAATCAATACGCCTGATAATTTTGAGACGCGTTTACGCTTCTGCCTGTCAGAAACACTCAAATCTTATTCTCACGCGTCCCCATGGGGTACCATTAATGCTAAAGCTTTATGATCAAGAACATGATATGTCCCAGGACCTGATGTGAGACGGCGGAGCTGCAGGCAGGGCTTCAGCCCATCTCAAGCTATATTCGAGTGGCATCTGCATGAACGTGAAAATCCTCCTTTACTCATTTGGAGATCTGCTCAGGATAATCGGCATAGCGATGGTATTTCCTGGTATTGCCGCGGCCTGCTACAGAGAGCCACATGGCGTTGTGGCGTTCGCGTTCACATCGATGATCGCGATGATGATAGGCTCTTTTTTCAGAAGGCACGGTGAAATTGGGGACCTTAGCATCAAGGATGGGTTTGCGCTGGTGGCCTTCGGCTGGCTGGCAGCTGCGATGATAGGCGCGATACCTTACATGATGCTGGGAATGGGGTCCATAGATTCGCTCTTCGAATCGATGTCCGGATTTACCACAACTGGCGCATCTGTGCTCACAGATAGCAACAGCGAGGGGTACTGGATTATAGATGGTGAGCTGGCAAACCAGAGTGTGGCGTTTATAGTCGCTGGATCCGTCGAGTACCTCCTCTGGGCAACGACAAATACAACTGTATCTGCGATGATCCCTGAACATCCCACGTATTACGGTCTCCTCTTCTGGAGGTCATTCTCCCAGTGGCTGGGCGGAATGGGAATAATCCTCCTGTTCATCGCGATACTGCCGCGGCTCGGTGTTGCCGGCAGGCAGCTCTACAGGGCAGAGGTGCCTGGACCTGAGAAGGAGTCACTGACGCCCAGGATAAGACAGACCGCAGAGCTGCTCTGGGGGATATACCTCTCACTTTCCATTATCGAAGTAATTCTCCTCAAAGTGGCCGGAATGCCGCTTTATGATGCACTATGCAACACGTTCGCCACGGTGGCCACAGGTGGATTCTCGCCACAATCGATGAGCATCGAGGCTTACGGAAGCCCGATGATCGAATACATAATAGTGCTGTTCATGTTTCTGGCAGGAGCAAACTTCGCGCTTCATTACATGACGATACATCAGGACAGGAGATGCCTGATCAGGGACCCGGAGTTCAGGTTCTATTCTTTTATCATTGTAGTCTCCACGCTCTTTATCGCAGCCACAGCTGGCATGATGAGTCCCCTTCCGGATCGCATAAGATGTGCGCTGTTTCAGGTAGTTTCTATAATGACAACGACCGGCTTCTCGACAACAAACTTCGACACATGGTACCCAGCCGCGAAGATCGTTCTGCTGCTGCTGATGTTCGTGGGCGCATGCGCAGGCTCAACTGGTGGTGCCATAAAGGTTGTAAGGGTGCTGGTGATCCTGAAGTACGTCCATCGGGAACTCATGCTCGCAATGCATCCAAAGGCGGTGATACAGGTAAAACTTCATGACATCACTGTCAAGGAGGAGATCGTTCGCTCCACGATCAGCTTCTTCGGAGTCTACATGCTGACATTCGCCCTGGCTTCTATCGTACTCGCTGCGATCTCGTACTCAGATCAGGCGATGAACCTGGAGGCGATCATATCCGCGGTTGCCTCATGTCTCGGAAACGTCGGACCTGGTTTCGGACCGGTTGGTCCGTACATGAACTTCGCTGAGATACATCCGCTGGGCAAGCTGGTACTCATCCTCTGCATGTGGATGGGCAGGCTCGAGATCATGACGGTCCTCGTGCTTCTTCTCCCGGATTTCTGGAAGAAGTGAGATCAGAGCAGGTCCCTGATCGTATTGTACGGGAAGACCGGACCCTCTTTGCATACACGGTATGGGCCGATGGTGCAGTGCTCGCACTTTCCGATTCCGCATTTCATGTGCCGCTCCATCGATAGAAGTATGTCTGATCCTCTGAAACCATTCTCCAGGAGTCTGTTCGCAACCGCGCGAATCATCGGCAGTGGGCCGCAGATCGCAGCTGATGCTGGTGGTGATATATCCATTCTATCAAGCAGCTCAGGGACCATCCCGACGTTGCCCCTCCAGGATTCATCGCCGACGTCCACGGTCAGCTCGATCTCAATTCCCTCCATCTTCCAGGATTTGTACTCCTGCATGAAGTAGAGATCCTGACGCGTTCTGGCCCCGTATGCCACAAAGACCTCCTCGAACTCATCTCTCCTATCAACAATGTAATTTATCAGAGACCGCAGGGTCGCGAAGCCGGAGCCACCTCCTGCGATGACGATACTTTTATGCATTTTATCGATGGGGAATCCATTTCCCAGTGGTCCGCGGATTCCAAGAACATCACCTATCATGGAGTCCATTATTCCGTTTGTTATCCTCCCCGCCCTGCGGATGCAGAGCTGGAGCACATTTCTCGTCGGGCTCGATGCTATCGATATGGGGCACTCGCCCATTCCAAAAAGCGAGACCATGACAAACTGTCCGGGTCTGTATGTGAAGCTCACATCCCTGTCCAGGATCTGAAGGGATATGAGATACGAGTCATGTGTCACGCGGTCGATATCCACGATCTCTGCCTGCAAAGGTATGTACTCACTCAACCTGATCCCTCATGAGACGCCCAGAGGCTCGCTGTTTGAGACGAGCTTCTTAGAATATTGCAGATCCTGAAGAAGAATCTTGTGATGCAGGCATCGAACCTGTCCGGATAAGGATTGAGTGTCTTCTCCATACAAAAGGAGTAAGCCACAGATCTCTGAATTCATCTCTTATCTGGACAGGCCCCATGCATCCGGTGGCTCCGATGGCTCTCAGATCGACTCGCTGCGTATGGCGGTCTATCGGTATGCGATGGCAGGCAGCTGTGAATTGATGGCCGTATCCCTACGCAGGTGTATATCCATACGGCTGACCTTTCCCTCTGGCCTGAAGACCGGAGTCTGCACACTGCTGCTTCTATACCAGAATCCTGTTGGGCTCATGTGAGTCCTACAAGACGCTCAGTGATATATAATGCCTTGATCAACGGTCCCATGAGGTGTTTAATTTGAGAACTCTGATCATGGTAATGCTGATTGCATGCATGATCGCAGGCACAGCAACCCCGATAACGCCGGAGGATCTTTTTGGTGATGAGAATTACAGCTATCTGGATATGCCCTTTCCAGGATTCAGCTCGAACACTACGTTCTCCATGATGGATCACTTCGACAATGCCAGCATGTCCTTCTTCAGCCAGTTCTACTTCAGCAGCTCGTCTGTGTCCTCCTCCGTATCCATGACATCCGGCCTGAGCCAGCCGAGAAGAATTGAGATAAGAGGGCATGAGCCGCAGCTCGTCTACCTGTTCGGAGCTGAGCCGATTCCCTACAGGGAGTTTGTGTCGCGTGCATCCCTGCTGGGAACAAACCAGCTCTGGATCGCCGGATCTGGCACATGGACGCAGTATGTTGTATGCCCTGTGAATACGCTGCTCAGGCTCATCGCAGACTCAACAACTGATGGTGTGGCTGACATCTACGAGATATACCCGAACAACACAATCAACCGCAGACAGTACCCGATCTTCCCAGGGCCCAACGAGATGAACTTCAGGGCAGATGCTGTTGGAAGGAACATGGTTTTCTTCATAGCGAACAGCATCCCGAGCAATATCGTCATAATAGATGTCGTTCCTGCCATTCAAACTACTCCGCAGCAGACTCCTCAACAGGCTGTTCCCGCGGTCTCCGCAGTGAGCTCTCTGTACACTCCTCCGGCCATGCCGGCAGCGCCATCACAAGCTGGAGATACTGTTGTGATTATAAAATCCACAGGTATGATAGGTTACGATGTATATCTTGACGATGTATATGTTGGAACCGATGGAAAGGGTGGAGATCCACTTGACGGCTCGTTTACCCTTAGAGTCGTGGGCAACATGGAGCACTTCATAAAGGTCTGGGACGGCCAGTTCTTCTACGGCAAGCCCAAGTACTATTCGAGAGGTGTTACCACAACACTCTGGGTCGAGCCCGGATATGCACTCTATATCTAATGCAAACGCCTGAAAAGCAGGCCATCATAAATACAAACGCCCGAGATGCCATCAGAGCATCTCCAGGGCGTAATGCACTTTTGCATGTGCAATACTCCCAATCCCCCAAGGGATACACAGAGAACTACAACTAAATTAAACAAAAAATATAAAATGAATGGTCTATCCATTCATTCTGGCTTTTTCGGAGGCCTCATCAGAACATACGCTATGATGATACCGATTATGGCAAGGGCCGCCACGTAGTTGAAGACACCCATATAGCTTCCAGTGGACGTTTTGATGAAGCCAGCGAGCTGCGGACCGACTATCGCACCAGCACCATATGCGAGGAAAACAACACCATAGTTGCGCGGATAATCCGTGGTTCCGAAGAATGTGGCAGTCGATGTCGGGGCTATTGCCAGCCAGCCACCCAGACAGAGCCATAGAGCAGCAAACGCAACAACGTATATCTCAGAGGCAGTGGGCTTGGCCATTGTGGCCATCATCATGCATGCGATGAAGATCAGCACGAACGATACTATCGCTGCGTTCCTCGGAGTCAGCTTATCGGTGAGATAGCCGAAGAGAGGTCTGCCACCACCATTGAATATGGCAAAGAATCCCACCAGGAATGTTGCAAGCTCTGGGTCGATCTGGACGATCTCAGTGCCAACCGGCTTTGATACGCTTATCGCCATTAGTCCTGCAAGACATCCGATGAAGTAACAGAGCCAGAGACCATAGAACGTCGGCGTCTTGAGCATCTCCTCTCTTCTGAACTCGTGGGTGACGGCTGCGCCAGGCTTTGGAGCAGGGGGCGTCCATCCAGGGGGCTTGTATCCAGCCGGTGGGAATACCAGCGGCATTGAGAGCAGGACGATTATTATAATGAACGCCACACCGAATACCCTGAATGTGTTCATAACGCCCTGAGCAGCAATGAGGTATCCGGCTATATTTGCGGTGAAGAACGCTGAAAAGCCGAATCCAAGCACAGTCAGACCCACCGCGAGGCCGCGCCTGTCGGGGAACCATCTGGCAGCTACTGCTACTGGACACCCATATGCTATTCCGACGCCCAGCCCGCCTATGATTCCGTATGTGGGATACAGCATCTGCACGCTGCTTGCTGTCGAGGCCAGCAGCCACCCCAGTCCACAGAGCACACCACCCACCATAGTGACCTTTCGTGGACCGTACTTCTCGATGTACTTGCCTGACAAAGGCATCGCTATGGCGAAGACTGCCAGGAATATCGAGAATGGCAGCAGCACATCGTTTGCACTCACCACCTGTCCCATCGCCTGGAAGTGGTCGGTCAGGGGCTTAACGAATACCGACCAGGAATAAACGCTGCCTAGACAGAGGTTTATTATCATCCCCAATATGACAAGGACCCATCTGCCTCCTGGCGGCTCCTTGAATTCCACATTTTCTGCCATACTTCAAACACCCTCCTTACATCATACCATGCTATACATACAGACCAATACAATAATTACCATGATTCAACAATACAGATCTGAATTCGCTTGACAGCCAGCTGTATTACACTGAAACTCCCTCTCAAAAGGGTTCTCAATGTGTGATGAGCTCAGCGAATGTATCTCTCGAAATCTTTTGGATCTAACCTGCAATACGGCACACAATACACGCGACACACACCTTGATTAAGCTCTTCCCTCCTATCATCTTCGATGACGAACTTGTGGATTTAATTTACAAATCGATTCTATTTAAATTTAGCGACAAACGATCATAAACATTTAGTAACATGATTTATTCAAGAAAATCGGCCGTGTGCTTGGATCTGTGATATCAGCAGCATTTGACATCACGGGATTTATGCGGTGTCGAAGCCATCTCGAAACAGCTGATGCTATTTATACATCTCTTGAGTACTGCTCTTTTGCACCACTGATCGGCACAATCGAGGCCTGAGCCAGATTTTCAATGCAATTTTGGAGAAGAAGACGCTGAGCATGTCTCAAAACATCCCGCTGCCATCGGTGGATATGATCAGCACATGGAACCCAAATGCATGGCAGGACACCATGTCACAGCCAGTGGGCAGCTGGTTTAGAGACGACTTGAATGACCACGTTATGCCATTGAATCGTATACTCGTATCGTTGAAACCCGTAGCGATCAGCCCGTTCAGACTCCTGGGATAGTCTCGCCCAAGCGCTCGATTCCAGCAGAATCATTCAGCTATTCGAGCACGCAACCGATCATCGAAGCCAACAGCATGTGACCTCGCATGATTTGTGATCTGTTGTACCAGTGAATATCGGTTCATGAAATTCCGTTCAATTATATGTCCACGGCGTGCTATTGGATGCCAATATCAGTGACAAATCGAGGTGGTGTGCTGAAATTGCTGTGAATCGGTCACGTACTATCCGACGCGTACCGATCAGTTTTGAATTCGCAGCAAATATGGTACACTGCCCAATTCGATGAATCAAGCCCTCAGCCCAGAAACAAGCGAGTGCAAAAATGGAGGTGATGCTGGAGATTGCTATTTATGAATGGCAGCCCTAGTCATCGTCCTCGTAAAATCTCTCAGCGGCAATCTCTCGTATGTTCCAGCTCTTGGCATCTCATCAGCACTCAGAACGCGTCTGAATCCTACGTCGGAGAGCCATGTCCTGTCTGAATCTGTGTAGATGTCGATTTTACTTCCATCTGTGAGATTCAGCTTATAGATCGTGTTTCTCCAGTTTGCGTAGTATATCGCCCCATCCTTAACGACCAGCCCCTTGATTGGCTCCGTGTTATCAGTATAGACCACCTCAACAACACCGGTACCTGATCTCACCCTGTATATGCTTGCAGGGATCCGGTTTCCAGAGCTCAGGTACAGGTTCCCCTCAGTATCGAATGCGAAGTCCCCTGCCCAGGAGCCGCCGACATCAGAGAGTCTGACCACGTAAAACGGAGCCGCGGTTCCGTTGGTTTCAAGCCTGTAAATCATTCCGTTGGCTCCCGCACCTGTGGCCTCGCTGAAGTATAGGCGCAGATCACCCGAGTCATCCAATGCGAATGCTATGTCCCTTACGTATGTATCGTGCGTGTACACCGTCTCCTCTGGGAAATAATATCCGTCACTTCTCATGTGTGTCCTGTATATCTTGTTCTCATTAGCATTGACGAAGTAAAGCTTCTCAGGTACTCCTGGATGGAACGCGAAGCTGTATATGTTTCCGCTCCTCCTTGTGTAGTTTGGCGTACCAGCATGGTAGACAGAGCCTGGGGATTCCCTTGCGTCTGTGTAGTACAGATCAATCACAATATCTACTGGAATCGGATAGTTTGTCCCTGCCTCAAGGGACTGTGCTGCCGTTACATCGGCCTGCTCCTTCACCAATCCCGTGATCGCACTGGATGTAGCTGATAGGGAAATCAGCAGGATTGCCAAGCTCACTATTCGAATCAGCTCACCCTTTTCAAGTATGCCTGAACTTGCAGATATGCTCCCACCCCATATCCAGTCTTTAGAGGATTCCTAATAACCTCCGATTTTGGTCTCAGTTTTATAAAAGGTATATAAGGCGAGGCGCAATTTGGTGGGTTTTAGGAATCCTCTTTAATGTCAATATATGATAATATGCACATATATAAGTTAATTTGGTTGTGTACTGGACATAAACTTTGACTGGTTGACTACCACAAAAACTAAATGAAGTACTCTGTTTACACTAAGAGTCTGAAATCCCTATCAGTTCTCTCCCATGGGAAACCCTTATATTGCAGCTGGGCCAACTCAAGCCAGCCTGAGTCTTGGGGCCATAGGGTAGCCTGGTATCCTACAGGACTGGGGGTCCTGTGACTCGCGTTCAAATCGCGATGGCCCCATAAGGGAATTGATTTTGAAGTACTACCGTTTGAATTCGTTGATACGATCGCAGCATAGCGGGATCGTTAGAAAAAACTCTACAGTCATTGGTTGAGGGGAACACTACAGAATAACCGATGAATGTATAAACAGCCATGAAGCATGGTGGCCCGAAAGATCCCTTCAAGCAGATCTCCTATGCAAGATTAGATCCGCATGATGCAGTGTTCGTGTTATGCAGATCGGATGATGCTCGGGATGATCTGCTCGACAGATGCCGCCGGGTGATCCATGAGAAAGATGAAGTTCGATGTTGCTGTTGTTGGCGCCTCGCCAGCAGGTCTCTCTGCTGCAGCAAGCTCTGCCCGCACCGACGCGAGGACAGTGCTCATTGACAGGGATCTCACATCGGTGCCCAATGCCAACACCATCTTTGAGGGGATGGCGTCTGCTGCATGCCTGAATGTGGAGCCATTCTCCATTCACCAGGTCAGAGGCATGCGGCTGATATCTCCATCGGGCCACAGCCTTGAGATCGATGCGGGGGGCCACTTCCTGGACAGGAAGGGGTTTTACGCTCACTACCTGAATTCCGCAGCAGATTATGGAGCAGAGATCATCGAATCAGAAGTCAGGTCTGTATCTAGATCCGCGGATGGAATGGAGCTTTTTCTGTCCACAGGAGATGTGATCGATGCCAGGATCGTCATAGATGCTGCGGGTGTGGATTCACAGCTCGCATCGTCTCTGGGAATCAAAACCATGCGTCACCCCGATGACGTGGCCTGGGCGATTGAGGTCGATGTGCGCCATCCGGGCATCGGCGAGGAGGACCGGTTCGAGTACTGGGTGGGGAGCATAGCTCCTGGATGGAAGGCCACGTTCTCTCCAGCAGGTGAAGACATGGCCACGCTGGGAGTCTTTGTTAGACGACACGGAAGAGATGTCCAGAGGTTTCTGGAAACGTTCCTGAAGAAATTCATTAGCAGAAGGGCAGGGTCACATCCCGGCCTGGAGCGAATGAGGATCCTGGGGACCAGGCGGGGTGGTGACCCGATCGCCGTACTTCCAGGAAGGATTGTTGATGATGGTATAATGGTCACAGGCGGGGCTGCAGCCCAAAGCGGGCTTGCGTACTCGATGCGTGCGGGTGAGATATGTGGAGACGTTGCAGGCAGAGCAGCTCTGGAAAGGGATCCATCCAGGGAGCGACTCTCAGAGTACAGCAGGAGGTGGTGGCGGGAGCTTGGTTTTGAGTACATCCTTGGGAGAGCATCGCTTGAGCGTCTCAGATCGATGAGCGATGATGAGATCGACAGGCTCTTTATTTCCCTTTCCGGCAGGAATCTGCTGGTGCCTGGAGGTCTGTGGAGAAAGAGCGCGAATGCAGCTTTTCAGCTGACAAAAGCCATGCCAAGCATGCTGCCGCGATTTCTTCTCAATCTGCTCCGGTTTTGATGTGCACCGAGATCATGCGCTCACTCCTTCCTTCTCATCCCACCACCCGATCCTCGCATCAGGAACGCAATCGATCCCAGCAGAATATGGTTTTATGTCGATCAGCGGCGTGCCGTCGAGGGCATCCAGGCCTCTCACCCGCAGCTTCCTCCCCTCCACAGATAACAGCTCCGCTACGCTGAATGCCACCGGATTCGGCCGATCAGGAGATCGTGTCGCAAAGACCCCATGGACACGGCCGTCATGAGGCGGTACAGCTCTGAGCTTCGTTCTGTCTGCTCTGTCCAGCCAGTAAAGCACTATGAGATGCGTGCATTTCTCAATATCCATCAGCCCATCCTCAAACTCGGGAAAGATCTCGATCTCGCAGATCTCTCTGGAGACCCTGCCCTGGTGCGGCGCCTCGGCCCTGCTGGTGAAGGGGGTGTGGATCACCCCAATGGGTCTTAGTACCATCTCGCTCTCCATGTCCATTCATCCCATCTGCCAACTGCCCGACCTGAAGACCGGAGCTTGTGACTGAAGGAGATACTATGTTGTTCCATCTATCTGATCAGCCTGTCGGCGATCTCTCCCATTATCGCGATCTCTGGGAGTGCTCCGCCGGTCAGGCTTGCCCTGAATAGATCCTTACGTTTCGGTATCACGCCGATGACCCTGTCCCTGTCGATCATATCCAGGATGTCCTCAGAGTCCTCATCGATTCTGTTCACGATGAAAAACACATCTTTTCCAATCTTTTCGCCCATCTCAGCTATCTTCTCAGATAGCTGTACAGACTCGTAGCATGGATCTATGACAGCCACGATCTTATCGCAGCCTGTCTCCACACCCCTCCCAAAGTGCTCTATTCCAGCGTCTGTATCGACGATCACATATTCTCCATTGGTCCTGAGCTTCTCCAGAAACTCCCGGGCGAGAGCGCCCATGGGGCACGCGCACCCTTCGCCGAAGTTGTGGATCTTGCCTATGGCGACGAGCTTTACCATCTCATCACCAACCACGACCTCCGGAGGTATATCCTTTATCTGGAACTCCTCTGGAATTATGCTCAGCGCCTCTCTCCGTTCGGATCTGATGAAACGCATCAGTCTCTCACTGAGCGCCCTCTTTCCTCCTAAGGATTCCATGAAGTCTTTCGGCTGATCAAAGCCGAGCATCCTGTAAATTCCGAAGTTGGACTCGTCAGCATCGACCACAAGAACCCTCGTGCCCCTTCCAGCAATCTCCCTGGCGAGAAGAGCTGAAACTGTGCTCTTACCGCTACCGCCCTTGCCGCATATCAGTATCTTCATCATCCACCTCCAAAAAAAATTCAGGCCAGGAAGGCCATCTTGTTCAGCGGAATTGGCACGCCGCTCCCAACGCCGTTCTTTGTGTAGAAGAGATCGACCTTCCCGTCGTGTGCCCAGTAGTTGGTCGGGTAGTAGAGCGGGAGCGCTGGAAGTTCTCTCGCGTAGACCTCCTGTATCTCGTTCACCAGCTCTCTTCTCTTCTCCGGATCCATCTCCGAGATCTCCCTCTTGAGAAGATCACTCAGCTCCTGGTTATCGTATCTGGCGCTGTTGAAGCCAGACCCTGTGATCACCTTGTTCAGTATCGCCGGATCTCCGCCCATTCCGCCGTGCCCGCTGAGCGCGAGATCGAAGTTCCACTCGTTGACCGCGTTATCAAGAGTCTTCGAGTCGACGCTGCGCATGTTGACCTTTATGCCCGCCTCCTCCAGATCTCTTTTTATGAGCTCGCCAGCGCGCTCATTGCTCGATGTGACGAGAAGCTCAACCTCCAGCGTCTTTCCGTCCTTCTCGAAGAAGACCCCCTTCTTCTCATACCCCAGCTCCTTCAGGAGCTCGCCCGCCTTCTCCGGATCATGGGCATACTGCTCAACATCCGGATTGTACCACTCGCTGTCAGGCGCGAAGAGGCCGGGGCTCGCAGGAACACCATACCCGCGCTGGGCTATCTCAACGAGCTTCTCCCTGTCTATGGAATACGCAAGAGCCTGTCTGAACCTGACATCGGAGAACGGCTCCTTCTTGTGGTTTATCATGAGCTTCGCGAGCCAGTCGTGCGCGCCCTCGAGAACCACGAAGCTGCCCCTGAGCCCCTCAGCGACCTCTGGAGGCACAGCCGCAGCATCGACCTCGCCTCGCTTCAGCGCCGGCCCTGCCATCTCCTCGCTCAGCTTGACGAACTTGAGCTGCTTCACCTTCGGAGCGCCCTGGTAGTAATCCTCATTAGCCTCGTACAGATAGGTGCCCTGGGCCTTGTTGTAATCGACAAGCTTGAACGGTCCTGTGCCTGTAAGCGCCTTCGCATCCTGGAAATCCTCCGGCTTCGTCACATCGATGTAGATGTGCTCCGGGAGGATCGGCAGTGTACCTGCGACCTGGTCCAGGAACGGGGCGTAGGGCTTCGCCAGGTAGATCTTAACCGTGTGATCATCGATCTTCTCAGCCCTATCCACAGTGCTGCTGTCGACCCACTGGTACGGATGCTCTTTTATGTAGTTGATCGTGAAGACCACATCGTCCGCTGTGAATGGCTCGCCGTCATGCCATTTCGCGTTCGGATTCAGATTGAAGATGTACGCGTTCTCGTCCTTCAGATACTCCCAGCTCTCTGCGAGCGCAGGCACGAAGCCGTTCTGGTCCTTCCAGACCAAGGTATCGAAGATGAAGCTCATCCGCACATATCCGGGACCCCTGGAGTAGTGGAGGTACGGCGATGGGTACCCCCAGTCCCCGGTCGTGTCCGCTATCGTGTATACCGGTATCTCCTCTGCAACTGCCGGCAGAAGAAGCGATATCAGCATGGCAGTGCAGAGGATCTTTACCAACCTGCTCATGTTCTACATCTCCTTTTCAAGTTAATATGAAATTTTTCCTACATATATGAATTCTTTGTCATTGAATAACATCTTTAATGAAATTGCTTGCAACAAGTCTGGCTCATCAATTTAATCTGGCAACTAAAGTGTCGTATTTATTGGTAGAGGTCATTAAAGTTGCTAAATATAAAGGAGGGATTCTGTCCCTCACATCACTCCCGCAACCTTCAGGGGATGCATGCCAGCGTTCTGGAGCTGGGCCAGCATGTTCTGGTCAACCTGGAATCTCTTTATAACGCTCACCGCGATCTCTGGCTCATCCCAGTAGTCCATCATGCGAACATCCATCACGAGCTTCGGCGCCCAGGATGGGCCCTTCCAGTCCTTCGTCTCCGTGAGCTCGTACATCCTGGTCCAGTTGAAGCTCAGAACCAGCGCATCCCCCTGCTTTGCGGTATCATTCCATCTCACGAATATCCCCGCAACGTCGCTCTGGTTGTACTTCGCCTTGAGCGCATTCTTCTCCGTGTCCGTCAGAGCCATGACGAAGATGCCGCTCTTCCCGACCGTCGCATCCCAGAGAATCTGGAGTGCGTCATCCTTGCACCATGGAGGCACTGCTATCACCTTGTAGCTCTCGGCACTGCTGTTTATCGGCAGCTCCCTCTCCACGTATTTCGCGATCATGTATCCACTGGTGACTCCAGGGCAGAGATGATCATGGAATGAAGTAGCCTGAATGAAGTCAAAGCTGGCGTTCCTCGCCCACACATTCGAGATGCCGACAAGCGAGAACTCGTTCCCGTTGAAGAGCTTCTCGTTAAAAGTTCTGTTACCTTCATCGGTGTTATTCAATAGGTAATCGAGATCCACATTTGCCTTTGAGATCTTTGAGAAGACTGCATCATCCGACGCAGCTTTCAACTCCTCCAAACTCATCGAGAGCGCCTCCGGCTTCACTTCCAGATACAGCGCCTCTTTGCTGTTCTTATCGAAGAAGTAGAACCACAGCGGCTTCCAATGCGGCCTTAGAACCTGAAAGAGGTTTCCGTCGCCATGAGAGCAGCCTGCTGTCTCAGTAATGCCCTTCAGCGCCTTCTGGGTGGTCATGCCTGAGACGATCGCATAACCGGCATTCGTCAAAACAAGTATGTTCTCATCGCCTTTCTGGAAGGATAACTCGCTCATCGCCTTCTCTGCAGCTTTGACACCAATCTCCTGTATCATGGCATCGTCTGCAAACGCGCATGATATCAGGACAAGGGTGATGCAGATACTACTTAAAACATATCTCATCATACTATCACCGATTATGGATTATTAGTATACTACTATTTAAGATTAATCTTAACAATTGTAGCAAAAATGCCTGCAGCATGTTTTTTTTTTTTGCGATGAAGTCGATGCATTCCGTAATCTGCCAGCCCGGTGATCGCCTTTGCCAGACCATATGGAGTTGAGGATCATGGGCTAGAATAGCAGAAAGCTATCAGGAATACTGCTCTGGCATAATGCTGCATGATCCCCACGAGGTTGGATACGTCTGAACTCGTCGATGCGAATACAGTATCGGATACTGCAACCACAGATGGCCTGACATCTTGTCATCTCTTCGAACCTGGCCAGATTGTCCGCTACATCGGTTGAGCAGATTTCCAGGACCATGTGCTGGAGGTCGCCGTCGGTTGCAAAATCAGCAGATTGTCCGCTACATCGGTTGAGCAGATCTCCAGGAGAGTGTCGATCGCCAAAGGTTTTTATGTTCCTGGACAGACTCGCTTCCATGGAGATACTCGCAGATGTTGGCGGCAGGCCCGGCATCGATTGCGGTGGATTCTGTACCTACTGCTACTTCAGGGGCGTGAAGCCGGTTCCGCCCTTTGGCTGCAAGCACTGTCTTCCGTTCAGGAAGGGCTGCGATTACTGCACCAGGGCCATAATCGAGGGATACCCGGGCTTCAAGCCGCTTGATGCAGTGGTGTTCGATGTCGCCCAGGCCTCTTATGGAGCCACGCCGGAGAAGGTGACCATAAGCGGTGGCGGCGACCTGAGCTGCTATCCAAATCTTCTGAAACTCGTGAGAATTCTCGGCCAGAAGAATGTCCCGATACATCTGGGCTACACCAGCGGAAAGGGATTCAAGCGGGGCGACGAGGCGGATGAGCTTGTGGATGCGGGCGTCAGAGAGGTCTCCTTTACAGTCTTCGCAACAGATCCCGAGCTGAGACGAAAATACATGCATGACAAGCATCCAGAGGCAGCGCTCTCTAATCTGAGGATTTTCTGCGAGAGGTGTGATGTGTATGCAGCGGCGGTTCTGCTGAAGGGCGTGAACGACGGGGAGGTGCTCGAGCGAACATGCCAGGATCTTGAGGATATGGGAGCAAAGGGATTGATCCTGATGAGGTTTGCAAACCATCCTGAGCAGGGATTGATACTGGGAAATGCGCCCATCATCCCAGGGCAGGATGTCCACACCGTTGAGGAGTTCAGGTGCATTGTCACGGAGATGAATCAGAGGTACAGCATAAGGATAACCGGAACCCCACTCTGGGATCCGGAGACGAAGGCGCCATTCTCCCTTGCTCACAATACCGACAGACTCAGATCTCTCCCGGAGCTGAAGAGATCTGCAACGATCGTAACAGGATCAATTGCTGCTCCGCTGCTCGAGAGGATATTCTCTGCACTCGGTAGAGACGTGAATGTCGTCGCCACAAAGAAAGATGTCGCATGCCTCATGACGATCGATGATCTCAGGGACATAGATCTCTCCAGGGTTAAAAGGACCGTCGTCATTCCGGGAAGGATGCTTGCGCATGAGAGGGAGGTGAAAAAGGAGCTCTCGAGAGATGGGATCGACAGGCTGATAGTGAGAGGGCCGGACAGGCTCACGGTCGATGGCGAGATGAGCATCTCCATGACAGAGGAAGAGGTCATAGAGCTAGAGCTTGAGGCCTTCGCCGAGCTGATCGATGAGATCAACGCGCTCGGCGTGTAAGAACGCGAATGTGGAGATATAGATGCGCGGCATATACACCCTGATACTGGGACTGGAGCATGTGATCAGGATAAGGGTGGGCTCTATCGGCGAGATTCTGTTTCCGGAGGGATACTACGCGTACACCGGCTCTGCCCGCGGCCCGGGCGGCTTCAAACGGATATCCCGCCACGTCGCAGTGATGAACGGCGATAACTCCACACGCCGGTGGCATATCGATTATCTTCTTCCACATGCCACTCTGAGGGATGTGATCACCACAGCAACTGATATGGATCTCGAGTGCGAGGCTGCCAAGAGGATCGGTGCATATTGCATTTCCGTGCCGCGCTTTGGATGCACCGACTGCAGATGTCCGAGCCACCTGCATTACAGCTCGAGTTACACAGAGATGCTCTCTGCGTGCAGGAAAGCCCACAGAGATCTGCTGCGGGATCTCTGAACTCGCATGCGTTGGTATGGACAGATCATCTGCACTCACCTTGGCCCAGCTACATCGAGTGTGGTATGGTGGCGTCTAGCACATAAGAAGCCGCTGGATCATCAGCAGCCGTACTTTAAGATCCTGGGGGCATCGAAACAGGAGCTTGCGCCCTGAATCCCCCATCAGGAGAGCCTTCCCAGCTCCTCCAGGAGCCGTGCCTCCTCATCGCTGAGCGGCGGCTCATCATCATCCTGGATCGTATCGACGACCTGACGTATGGCTATTCCCACCAGGAGCCCTTTGAGGAATGATATCCTCTCCTCATCAACAATGGATGAGACAACCCTGTTGATGTACCTTTCCAGAGTTGTTCCTGGAATCGTTCTGTATGAGTTCAGCTCGTACACAACGCTGAATACCTCGTCCTCCAGGAATCCAAGACTCCTTAGGAACTCCGCGATATCTACCTCATCAGACCCTTGCGTGGCCACATAGCCTGTGTAGCCATAGTTCATGCTTAATCATTAAGTTTTTAAGTATATAACTTTAGCTGAGGCTTGGGGATGTATGAGTATTCTCCTGCTCAAAACATGTGATATTTGGTAGAGGATTCCTATTAATCCATTTCTCGGGATCTGTACGGGTTGATGCATAATTATATTGTTACTATTTTAATCAACAGGGTGGGTTTTAGGAATCCTCGATAGATTCGTGCTCTTATGATGCCGAGGTCTGGTATTTGTTTCCCGGCGCGATCGACCCATGTCCGTCGTCGTAGCTCAGAGCCGGACGCGTGCCCAATTGAATATCCGCAGCATTCAGCCAATGAGACCCAGCAGAGCTGCTCAAAGCTGTCGATCGCTGTTATCGCCTTCGGCTATTCGAGCCCCCAACAGATCTCGATATCCCCTCTGCGCATGAGTGAAGCCAGAAATGCACAGCCGGAAGGTTTAAGTAAGTAAAATTGTTTATACTCAAGATATCTGGAGAAACTCCAGAGGCCATATAACACCCGGTGAGAGGGTCTCCTCCCTGGATCGGCGTCCAACCTCTCACCCAATTCCAAATTATTCTGCGTGATTTTTAACCTTCTCTGCGATCTCATTGAGAAGAGAAATCAATAGAGCAGTTGAATGTTTTGCTTGTGGTATTAGAGCGAAAGCTTGTGCATCAACCTCATGGGGGTTCGTTCAGAGGATGCCGATCCACAGGCCCAGGTTTTCAGATGTTCGAACCAAGACCGATCGCAGTCGATCTCAGCGATGAATCACATCCGGTCCGGCGCTCGAAATACGCAGACCACAGGGCGTCGCAACAACATGCCCGAGAGAAAAACTGCAGCGAACAGCCGTGTGTTCCGAGCGCGTCGAGTTATGGGAGCAGTCTCAACACCTATTTTAATATAGATGTTTTACCCGATTACCATGGAAGTCTCTATAGAGGTAACAAGGAGCCCTGCATTCCGGCAGGTCTACGCGATAGGAGCCATTGGCGGCCACAGCCCGTATGATTTCAGAATATCATTCTACAACGATTCGCCAAGAGCCTTCATAGAGGGTGGTAAGCAGCTGAGCACTGTAGAGCGGAGCATGGAGGTTGAGGTCATACTCTCACCGCTGGCAGCAAAGGAGCTTGCCGAGTGGCTGATGAACCACATAAAGGAGTATGAGAAGCTCTTCGGGGAGATCAAGCGCCCTGGGAAGGCGAAGGAGACGGAGAGATCCTCGCAGCTCCAAGGTTACATGTAGGGGGAGTGATTATGCACACCAAGGAGAAGATCCTCATACACAAGGGCATAGACATGGTGAAGCGAGGGATGTATGAGAAAGCAGTGGAGTACTGTGACAGAGCGCTTGAGATCAACCCGGACAGCTCGGATGCCTGGAACAACAAGGGGGTCGCACTGTATAACCTGGACAGGATTGATGAGGCGCTCGAGTGCTACAACAGAGCTCTGGAGATAGATCCCGGTAACCTGGATGCTATGAGGAACATCGCATTCGTCCACCGCGACCTCGGCGAACTTGAAAAAGCCCTGGAGCTCTACGAGACTATTATAGAGAGGGGTGGAGATGCCTA
Source organism: Methanothrix thermoacetophila PT (assembly GCF_000014945.1). Taxonomy (NCBI): domain Archaea; kingdom Methanobacteriati; phylum Methanobacteriota; class Methanomicrobia; order Methanotrichales; family Methanotrichaceae; genus Methanothrix; species Methanothrix thermoacetophila. Next base: position 515,863 of record NC_008553.1, on the reverse strand, counting down.
TGACCTGGAGGCGAAGGCGACCATACTCGTTGCGCTGGGCAGGTTTCAGGATGCCATCGAATGCATCGGCAGAGCCTATGAGATGACCCCCGACCCCAGGTTTGAGGTCGAGATGGCCGCCATAATAGGAAAAGTCCAGGCGATGGAGGATCTCGCTCATGAGAACATGGGCTCTGAGGAGAGCGGGTGAATATCCAGGCTAAACGTCAGGTCACGGAGGGCTCGCATGAAAGGGTTCATAATGATAAATGTTGAGCCGGGCTCTGAGAAGGAGGTCTTTGACTCACTTCAGAAGATCAGAGACATAAAGGAGGTCGTGCCGGTGTATGGTGAGTATGACTTCATAGCGATAGCAGATGTCGAGGCGATATCTGATCTCAACAGGATGGTTCTCTCGGTTCGCGAGATACCCAGCGTGACGAACACGAGAACGATACTTGGAATGGAGCTAAAGTTCTAGATGGCAGACCTCCCAAAGAGCATATTTCCCCTGTACCTGTCGGTCTTCGTCTCAGTTCTGGGTTTTGCAGTGGTGGCGCCGATATTCCCCCTCTACGTCCTTGATATGGGGGCCACACACCTCATGCTGGGGATGATAATCTCCATTTACGGCGCGGTTCAGCTGCTGACACAGATGCCCGCTGGCAGGCTCTCAGACCAGAGGGGAAGAAAGCCAGTTCTCCTAATCGGTCTCCTGACATTCACAATAATGCCGCTGCTCTACATTTATGCATCAAATGCGTATCAGCTCCTCCTGATAAGAATCTTCGGCGGCATAGGAGCTTCGATGGTCTGGCCAGTCACCATGGCTCTTATAGTCGATTGCGTGGATCCATCCCACAGAGGTCTTGCGATGGGATGGTACAATGCATCATTCTACTCTGCCGTGGCTGTGGGTCCTGTCATCGGAAGCCTTCTCTATGGGAGCTTTGGAATAAATGCGCCATTCATATTCTGGAGTCTGTTTGCAGTCGCATCTCTTATCATGGTGACGTTTGTTGTCAGAGAGCCGCCAGTCAGGGGAGAGGTGCTGTCCACAAATACACCCAGAACACCCAAAGCCCGGCTGATTGTAGATGGATCCATGATAACGTTCATCATATGCTGCAGTGTGGTTATGGTACCTGGCATAATCGGAGGGTTCAACATGACCCTGCTGCCCGAGCTGGCGCTGAGCGTCGGTGTGGGTGTATCCCAGCTGGGCATCCTGTATATGGCATACGCGGGCAGCAATGCACTGGCCAATATCTATTTCGGGAGGGTAGCCGACCTTGGCCACCGCAGGCTTCTCATAAGCGGAGGAAGTCTTGGATGTGTTCTTGGATTCCTGGTGCTTGGCCACGGTCAGGGCATTCTCCCACAGCTCATCGCTCTGACTATTCTAGGCCTGAGCTCTGGAATATGCACACCAGCGGCTACTGTTGTGGTCTCGTATATCACAAGCCCGGAGAGGAGGGGGGAGATCTTCGGGATATTCAACACCTCCAGAATGCTCGGCGTCGTCATAGGTCCGATAATAGCCGGCCTCACTGCGGATCTCGGTGGGCTGGCAGGAGCTATCACGGCATTCCTGGCTGTATCCCTGCTGATCTCTGCCATGACGCTGAGCCTTCGGGAAATATGAATCAGACACGAGCCTCTGCGAGCGTTGCAGTTACTGTACATGCAATCTACACAGATCGACAGAGATAAATTGCGTGAAGATCAATAGCACATCCAGAATCCGGTCTTATGTTTGAACCACAGAAAGAGTGATGGCAGAAATCGCGTACTGGCTGTGACTTTGTGGTGCAACATGCTCCAGAATAATGCCGAGCGTATGCGGTCCGGAGTGCATGGATGGCATAAACCGCATGGGCCATAAGGACTGGATCATCGCAGTGGGATGAAAAATCCCACTTCATAGTGGCTCAGGTCCTCAGGTCATACAGATAGATTGAGGTGGATGGTGTGGAGATCGTCCTTGGGATAAGTGGCGCTTCTGGTGTTGTGTATGGTACAAGACTGCTTGAGGTTCTGCGTGAGCGCTGTTTTGTCAACCTGATAGTCACCGAGGCTGCAAGAAAGATCCTGGAGATAGAGTGCGATAGATCCTACAAGGATATCATCTCTCTGGCAGATCGCGTGTTCGAGCCGGGCGACCTCACAGCGCCCATTGCAAGCGGCTCGTATCTCTTCGATGCTATGGTTGTGGCCCCATGCAGCATGAGAACTATGGCAGCGATAGCCTATGGTATGTCTGACACGCTCATCACAAGGGTAGCTGATGTCTGCCTGAAGCAGCGAAGGCCGCTCGTGCTGGTGCCCAGAGAGTCTCCACTGAGCCTCATACATCTGAGAAACATGGTTGCAGTCTCGGAGGCAGGGGGTATTGTACTTCCAGCATCCCCCTCTTTCTATTCCAGGCCTCTAAAAGTCGGGGATCTGGTGGACACTGTGGTGTGTAGGATTCTCGACATTCTGGGGATAGATAACAGCATATCGCCCAGATGGGGCGGTTTCGGTGGAAATGCTTATAATGATACGGGTGAAGAGCAATAAGCAGGTGAATTGAATGAAGTGTCAACTCTGTGGGGTGGAGAAGGAGACATTTCCCGTAAATGCGAAGCAGGTGACGATCTTCGGTCCCAAGGATACCACGTTCTACATCTGCCAGGAGTGTCTGGAGCTGAGCCATCAGGCATACCTCGACAAGGAGTTCCTACTGGTAAAGGCAGGGACAGGCGGAAAGGGGCACTGATGCACCGCCAGCCAGCGCTCACCTCTGGATTCGTGCCATGGAGAATGCAATTGTTAACAATAAACTTAAGTAGGATTCGGTCCTGGGAACCGAATGCACCTTATAAATCACCACGGGGATTGATAGTTTGGCACCTTTTATAGAGATCAAGGATCTGACTGTTCGGTTCGGTGATCTTGAGGTTCTGAGCAATGTAAATCTCGAGATCGAGGAGGGTGAGTCTGTAGGGATCCTAGGCAGGAGCGGTGCTGGCAAGAGCGTTCTGATGCATGTCCTGAGAGGGGTTGAGGAGTTTCCAGGCATAAGCGGGAGTGTGATATACCACATCGCAATCTGCGACCGCTGCGGCCATGTCGAGCCGCCGAGCAGAGTGGGCGGGCAGTGCAGATGCGGTGGCACTTTTAAAGCATCTGAAGCGGATTTCGCAAAGCTGGGGATAAACGATCCTCTCAGGAGAGCAGTCGCCCGGCGAATCGCCATAATGCTCCAGAGGACATTTGCCCTCTACGGCGATGAGAGGGTGATCGTGAACGTCATGAGGGCTGTCGAGGACGCCGGCGAGACGATCAGCGTTCACAAGGCAGCTGATCTTCTTGACGAGGTCAACCTCTCACACAGGATGATGCATGTTGCGAGAGAGCTCAGCGGCGGCGAGAAGCAGAGGGTTGTGCTGGCAAGGCAGCTCGCAAAATCGCCGATGCTTCTACTCGCAGATGAGCCGACTGGAACCCTGGATCCGGCGACCGCGGCTGTGGTCCACGACTCCATAAAAAGAGCTGTCAGGGACTTCAAGATGACCATGGTCATCACCAGCCACTGGCAGGATGTGATGGTCGATCTGGCAGACAGGGCTATACTTCTCGATCACGGGAAGATACAGGCCGTGGGTGATCCCAGGACGATAGCGGATCAGTTCATCGCCATGGCGGGAGAGGTAGGGAAGAGGGAGCCGGTTGCTGTTGGCGAGCCGATAATCAGGGCCACAAACCTCTCGAAGAGATACATCAGCATAGATCGCGGTGTTGTCAAAGCTGTAGATAACGTCTCCTTCGAGGTATACGAGAGGGAGATCTTCGGCATAGTGGGCGTTAGTGGCGGTGGAAAGACGACGCTCTCGAAGATAATCAGCGGGCTCATAACCCCAACGAGCGGGTTCGCGTTTGTCAGGGTCGGAGATGAATGGGTGGACATGACGCTGCTCGGTGCTGATGGTCGAGGCAGGGCCACGAAGTATATCGGTGTCCTGCACCAGGAGTACACGCTCTATCCCTATAGAACAGTCATAGAGAACCTGACAGAGGCTATAGGGCTCTCGCTCCCGTATGAGCTCGGCGAGAGGAAGGCGATCCACACGCTCACAACCGTCGGGTTCACAGAGGATGAGGCTGAGATGATCCTCAACAAATACCCGGACGAGCTGAGCGAGGGCGAGCGGCACAGGGTCGCCATGGCACAGGTTCTTATAAAGGAGCCCAGGATAGTTGTTCTTGATGAGCCCACAGGCACGATGGATCCGATAACGAAGATAGAGGTGAGCAAGTCGATTCTCAGTGCACGTGAGGAGCTTGAGGAGACATTCGTCATAGTGAGCCATGACATGGACTTTGTCAGCAATGTGTGTGATCGCGCTATGCTTATGAGAAACGGAAGAGTGGTATCTATCGGCGCTCCTGCGGATGTCCTGAAGTTGCTGACAGAAGAGGAGGAGCGCGAGATGCTGGGGAGCTGATCTCCAGGATGGTTGCCGGGATTCCCGGTGGCAAGGAGGCGTATGAGGGTTAGAGTAGATGGTTCGGAGGTATCTCTGAGAGATGGGGCCACTCTTGGAGAAGCTCTTGAGGCCGCGAACGCCGCTGTATCGCCAGGGGCCGTGATCGGCATAATAAAAGGACGCGGAGAGAAGGCGAAGGCCACGGACTCCTACTGGCTCGTCACGACCAAGGGCAGGATAAGGATCGATCTCCTGGATACTGGCCTGAAGGATGCGTGGCATGAGGCGGTAGAGAGGATAGAGGGGCTGGAGGGGAGATGGTCTGATTCAGGGGCGGTTGCTTTTGGAAACTTCCCTTCGTCGATATCTCCGGGCAGAGGCGTCCACGAGTACAGCAGATTTGATGTGCTCCTCGGCGCCAGCGGCTTTGAAAGCGAGAAGTCCCAGCTGATATTCATCAAGCGCAGACATTCCGCAGTCTACGGTGTGCCATCTGAGAGCAGGGGCATCTTCGCGAGGGTCGTCGGCGGGAAGAACATACTCGACAGGCTGGAGAAGAGCGACAGCATACTCAAAGTGGAGCCGATCGTCGAGTGGGAGGATCTGACCGAGAAGCTTGTCACATCTGATATGTCGTTTCCTCTCGCCGATGGGATGGAGATCTACTCTAGGTTCGAGGTTGAACTCATCCAGGACGCTCCCAAGGGGGCGGAGTTCTTCCTTGCAGCCACGAAGGATGGAGCGCTCAGGGTGGATGCGATCTCCAGCTCATACATCTCCTCCCATATCCTAAAGGGCGAGCCAATAGACTTTGAGCACAGGGAGCCGCGGCTTGAGGGCGCTGTTACGGTGAGGACGTCCGGAAGAGGGCTGGGCCACATATTCATCTACAAGGCTGACAGAACATCCAACCCTGGCCACTCTGTCGTCGGAAGGGTCACTGCAGGTCTGGACCTCCTCAAGCTCGCATCCCCCGGCCAGCGTCTCACCGCAAAGGTAAGACCTGAGAGGTTCATGGTGCTTGGCATGCCGCTCAGCGATGCGATGGAGCTCGCAAGATCCAGGGGCATAGAGCCATCGGTCGATGGCTACACCGGAGATGACGCGGTCGTCATCGAGCAGAACCCGCCGACAACCATGGAGGTTCTGAAGGCCGGTAAGGTTTCACTGAAGGCGATACAGTCATCCAGGCTGGTGAGGATAGAGCTCTACGACGATCTGGCCCCGAAGACCCTGGACTATTTCAGGCATGTTGTGGGGCTCAAGGAGCGGCCGGTGGGGCCTCTTCCGGTATTCTTTGTTTATGAGAACACGGTTCTGTTCAAGCCGTTGATCGACGCGCTCAGATACAAGGAGTTGCTGCCTGAGAACAAGCCCACAGGTCCTGTGCCTGCGGGATCGATAGGCGTCACGAACCAGGTGGCGAAGAGGACCGGGCTGATTGGAGTGAAGTTCGTAGAGGACAGGAGGTATGGCCCCTCCGGGGAGAAGTTCGAGGGCACGAACATCATCGGCAGGGTTATAGATCTTGACAAGCTCAGGGACGTGAAGGAGGGGGAGATCGTGTATGTAATGGAGGAGAAGAGATGAGGGTTACGAAGTACGTGATAACATCTCCGGAGTCTGAGATCCTCCCCTCTGACATCGCCATGCACATCTACGGATCCAAGCGCGACGTTCATGTGAAGGAGACCTGCTTCGGGGTGATCATAAACGGTGAGAAGGACGAGATCGAAGATCTCGTCAGGGAGATAAGAGCCATGGATCCGAACGGGATATTCATAAAGGACCGTGGGTTCCCACCGGGAGATCCAAGAAGATGCCGCGGGCACCGTGGCGGAGGGCCGAGGCCTGGCTTCTTCATGCTGGAGTGCGAGTCGAAGATGCTTCCAATGATATCCAGGGCTCTCGAGGCGGAGAGCAGGAACGCGCCCCTGCCAGAGGCCGCCCCCGAGAAGACGCCCGTGAGCATGGAAAGACTTGTAGAGATTATTAAGGATGAGTTTGCCTGAGGTATCCTGATGGTCAAAGTCATTGTCTACCCCCCCACAAGCACGATACTCGCCGATCTCGTCGACAGGATGGGGCACACGCCCCTGGTTATGGCGAACGAGATCAGAAAGAAGATAGACACGCCGAGCCTCGAATCCCCTCCTCTGAACATCACACCAGAGGACCCGAAGAAGGGGCTGAAATATGCAGCAGTCGATGTGCCCTCAGGTGTTCGCGGGCGGATGTCGCTGATAGGTCCGATGATAGATGAGGCAGAGGCCGCGATAATAGTCGAGGATAACAACTGTCTCGTGGGGTGCACTGGATGCGCCAGGACGAATGAGCTCACCAGGCTGCTGATAAAGATCAAGGGCATACCTTTCATAGAGCTGAAATACCCGAGGGACGATGGTGAGGCCAGGCGCTTCGTTCATGAGATCAGAATGTTCCTGGAGGGGCTGAAATGATAAGAATAGCCCAGCTTTCATGCGGCGCCGAGTACAGCGGAATCCAGAGGGAGCTTGAGAGGGCAGCTGAGATCGTTGGCGCGAAGATGATCTCGCCCGAGGTCTCGCTCGAGGACGTGATGGAGGTGGAGAAGCGCTTCGGCGTATCGGTTCCGAGTGGAGACCTCAACCTGATCATGGCGAGGGCGACCAGGCTGGTACAGAATCCAGATCTTGCAGACGCTGTTTTCGTGGCGACCTGTTTCAGATGCGCAGAGGGCGCCATAATTCGTGGAGAGGTGAGGCGCTACATCCATGAGCATTCGAGACTCCCTGTTCTGAGCTACTCTTTCACAGAGCGGACGACGGCGGAGACCCTGCTGACGAGAATGGAGGCTCTGGTGACTACAGCCAGGATGAGAGGATTGCTCGCCAGGGAGCGCCAGACAGGGCTCACAGCCGGCATAGACTCAGGCTCGACCACCACGAAGGCAGTGATAATGCGCGACAACCAGATCATAGGCACTGGCTGGGTGCCCACGACAGAGGTCATAAAGAGCGCTGAGGAGGCATTCCAGCAGGCTCTCCAGGAGTCGGGGGTGAAGCGCGAGGAGATCCAGGGCATAGGCGTCACAGGATACGGTAGATTCCTCGTCGGCAAGCACTTCGATGCGAAGCTGATACAGGAGGAGATCACGGTCAACTCCAAGGGAGCTGTCTTCCTGGCGAACGCCCAGAAGGGGCCTGCCACTGTGATAGATATAGGCGGGATGGATAACAAGGCGATATCCGTGCAGGACGGCGTGCCCGGGAGCTTCACGATGGGCGGGATATGCGCAGGCGCATCCGGAAGGTTCCTGGAGCTCACCGCGAGAAGGCTGGGCGTGAACATAACAGATCTGGGCAAGCTCGCGCTCAGGGGGTCGTACAAGAGCGTGCCGATGAACAGCTACTGTATTGTCTTCGGCACACAGAGCCTCGTAAACAGCCTCTCGAAGGGCGCACGTCCGGAGGATGTCGCGATGGCTGCCTGCCACAGCGTCGCAGAGCAGGTCTTCGAGCAGCAGCTCCAGGAGGTTGAGGTGAAGCAACCGGTGATCATGGTCGGCGGCACATCGCTCATTGAAGGACTCCCAAGAGCGATGGAGGATCTGCTGGGAATAAAGGTCATTGTTCCGAACCACGCCCAGTACATCGGCGCTGTCGGCGCCGCGCTGCTCGTCTCCGGCATGCTGGAGGTCTGATATGGATCCTCTCGAGGTCTACAGGGTGGAGGCTCCGGGAGAGGAGTTCGGCGCTGCGAAGTACCGAGAGATCATACTCGACATACTCCAGGACCTAGGCCTGGTCAGATCCATAGGCAGGCTTTACGTTTACATAGATATGGAAAGACCGTATTTTGCCGTCTATGGCCTGCTGCGCGGCTCGCTTCCACCACTGCGTGTTGGCGATGTCGCTGATGTCGTCAGGACCCAAGAGGGATACCAGATAAAGGTGAACGAGGAGGAGCATCTCGCTGACATGCTCAGGGTCCTGTGGGAGAAGTACGGGCGTGACAGGGTGGAGCAGCCGGACAGAGACCTGCTGACGATTGCATCAGATGTGAGCCCGGCGGATCTGATTGTGACGGACGTGGACGCTGAGTTCAGAAGGGATCTCACCGATGCTCTGATAAGAATAGCGCCTGAGGGGTTCAGAAACAGAAGGAACGAGATGACCGAGGACTCCTTCCTCTTCATCGCCTCTGAGGAGACGATAACACCGGAGCTGATCGAGGAGGTCAGGGAGAAGATAAGGGGTATGGAGAATGCTTGAGCCTGTGATGTTTACCGGCGGCGTCTACAAGCACGACCTGGTCATAGAGCTTGTCGAGGACCTGGGCGGTTACCTCCTGCAGAAGAACGTGACCCAGAGCGAGGTGATACTGCTCCTGCTCGTCCCCGCAGAGGATCTCAGGATCCTGGAGGATCTCACGAAGGAGCTCCGCGGAGAGCTCACACGCGCGCCGCTTGCCGGAACAGAGGTTGCTGTTGTGACCCCGACACTGGCGATACACCACCTGCCGCACACAGCATGTGATATAGCAGAGTACCTCAGGCGGAATGGAGCGAAGAGCAACATGATCGGGCTGGCGCGGGGGGTCGGGCGAGAGATAGCCCAGATAAACGAGTACGAGACAGCGCTGATAAATGAGCACGATGCGGCTGTCTTCATCTTCGGGAATTTCGTGAAATGCATTATCAAGAAGGAGGAGCTGTACAAGGGCGTAAACATCCCTGTGGTCGTGACAGGTGGTCCTGAGATCCCGAAGGGGGAGATGCCCTACGCCTTCGAGTACGTCTCCTCTGTGGGGAGGATCGCTCACAGGTCGAAGAAGGCGAACGAGATCGGGAACCTGGACAGGATCGTCGCAGCTGTGGGCAGGGCTCTCGACAAGATGCGCGCAGATATAGAGAAGGATCCGCTGACGACGTCTCCTCCGAGAGTGATGGATGTGGTTCGCGAGCAGGTTCCGGATATCGAAAGGTCGTACTCGCCGCTCCCGATCGCCTTGAACCTCAATGGATGCAGAATAAAGCTTCCGTATGACGAATATCATGATGCGATCGGGAATGTGATGTTCGATGAGGGCGTCATGCTTAAAGAGATCGCTAGGATACTGCCCTCAAGAATGAAGAACTACACGCTTGTCAGGATACTTCCTGAGTCCGAGACAGGGATGGTGTTTTAGGGATATGCTTGAGGACGAGCTGAAGGGGATACTCGAGAAGGGTGTGGAGAGGTCTGCTGAGGATATGATAAAGACCATCGAAGAGATCTATGGAGAGGTCCCTTACATATTTCACTTCATGAAGGACAGCCCGGAGCTTCTCGTGACGAAGATCCTTCACAACAACGCGATCGTGCGCAACTCAAAGCTCGACATGAAGACGATTGAGCTGATATCCATCGCGGTCAGCGCTGCGATAAGGTGCAGTCACTGCCTGGAGATGCACATCCGGGTTGCATCGAGGATGGGGATAAGCGATGAGGAGATTGCTGCTGCTATGTTCCTCGCGGCGAATCTCGTGAACGCGAGCGTTCTCGCAACCGCCACCCGAGAGCTCGATGAGGAGCGGGAGGTCTGCAGGGCCTGCCAGGTCGGGACGTGCGAGGTGCACGAGAAGAAGTAAAGGCGATCTCCCTGTCGTCCGCCTGGTAATGCCGGTAATGGGCGCATGATCGCAGTCGCAGTAACGTGATATTTCTTCATGTAGCTGTTACTGTGCGATCAACCCCCTCCATCAGACGTCTGATGGCCGAATCTACTTTCGAACGCTTCTCTGCGAGCCTGGATGACGCCGACTCGAGGTACTTTTTCCTGGCATCCAGCATCCTTGAGACCTCCTCCGGCGCAGGGCCGCCAGGTTTTGAGCGCATCGAGATGTTCGTTCTAGGATCAAGAGCTCTCTCGAGATCTTCAGCTGTGAACCCCATCTGGCTCAGCCGCAAATCTGCCACCACCATCGCAGCCCTGTCGAGATCCTCCAGGCTCGGCTTTCCTGGAAGGCGCGCCAGCCTGCCGACGATCTGATGAGCTGTTCTGAATGGGATTCCTGTGATTCTCACCATCGAATCGGCAAGCTCAGTGGCTGTTGTGAATCCCTCTGTTGATGATCTCTCAAGCCTCTCAAAGTCGAACCTGAGCGTTGACACGCACCCCCTCATGACCCTCAGCGACGATCTCGCGGCTCCAATCCCGCGCCAGATGTGTGGTGTAAGCTCCTGGAGATCCCTGTTGTAGCTCATCGGAAGCGCCTTGCATATGCTCAGCGCGCCGACCAAAGAGCCGATGGCAGTTCCGCTTTTCGCTCTTACAAGCTCAGCGGTATCCGGATTCTTCTTCTGAGGCATTATAGAGCTGGTAGATGCGAAGAGGTCGTTCACCTCTACGTATCCGAACTCAGAGGTTGACCAGAGTATGATCTCCTCCGCGATCCTGCTCAGGTTTATCATCAGTATCGATGTGTCAGAGAGAACCTCCAGCGCGAAATCTCTGCTGGACACTGCGTCCATGCTGTTCTCCACAAGCCCAGAGAACCCTAGGAGCTCGCATGTCATGTATCGGTCTATATCGAACCCAGTGGATGCGAACGCAGCCGCACCCAGCGGGCTGAGATTGACCCTTTCATAGGTGCTTTCGAACCTCTCGAGATCTCTTATTAAAGCGTCTGCATGCGCAAGAAGGTGATGTGCGAGAGTCGTGGGCTGAGCGTGCTGCAGATGCGTGTACCCGGGAATTATGCGCTCCCGGGTCTCATCCGCGATCCGCACCAGCGCATCTATCATCTGGATGAGCTCATCCATGAGGCCGAGCATCTGCTCCCTGAGAGCGATTCGGATGCATGTGGCCACCTCATCATTCCTGGATCGTGCGGTGTGCATTCTGCCGCCTGCCGGCCCGACGCGCTCTATAACATATGCCTCGATCGCCTCGTGTATGTCCTCCCCCTCTCCAAGAACCCCGAATCCTTCTGCGAGCAGCTCCTTCAGAGCCGTGAGTATTCTGGCGCAGTCCTCTCGCGGTATCAGTCCTCTCTCATAAAGCATGAGGAGGTGCGCCATGTCCACAAGGACGTCAGCCTCAGCTATCCACAAATCCACATCCCTTGAGGATATGAAATCCAACACCTCTCCGGAGATATCTCCCAGCCTTGATCCTCTCAGCAGCATCTCTCGAGCTTCCTCATTATATTCAATGTTAAGATGTGTGGTCTGTCAATCCCACAAGCCTTTCGTGTATCTGTTGACTCTAACCTGAACGCAGTCCTGCAGACCTCTTCTTATCCATGCACCTCGCTGCATATAATGAAAACGACGTTTCCGGGATTCCTGGCAGTGGACCAGCCCCGCTCTTCCAGGTTGTTATGATTGTTTTTATGTTGTGTACTTCGCATTGATGTTCACGTACTCATGACTCAGATCGCACCCGAAGCTGCGAGCGCTCCCGGCTCCCGCTCCGAGGTCTATGTGGATGAATATCTCATCGCTGGACATGACCTTTTTCGCCTCTTCCAGAACACCATCGACTATGATCCCGCGATCCACAAGCAGCACAGAGCCGATGCTGGAGCTTATGCTCAGAGAGATCTTCGTGGGATCAAACTCAGCCCCGGATCTGCCGGCTGCACACACGATCCTCCCCCAGTTCGGATCCTCGCCGTAGAGTGCTGCCTTCACGAGGTTGCTCCTCGCTATGCTCTTCGCGGCCCGTCGCGCATCCTCGCTGGATGCTGCTCCTGTGACCTCCACCTCCATCGCCTTCGTAGCGCCCTCTCCGTCCCTGGCTATCATCCTGGCCAGGCTCACACAGACGTACTCCATCGCCTCTTTGAATGAGTCAGGGTCGCATTCCACCATCCGGGTGCTTGTCAGGAGCACGGTGTCGTTTGTGCTTGTATCTCCATCGACTGTCAGCATGTTGAAGCTCACATCCACAGCCTCTTTTAAGAATGGATAGAGCCCCGGTCCGACATCAGCGTCTGTGTAGATGAACGCCAGCATCGTCGCCATATCAGGCTCTATCATGCCCGCGCCCTTGCATATCCCGCCCATGTGAAACCCCTCATGCTCAACAGCGATCTCTTTGACTCTCGTATCAGTCGTCATTATCGCCCGCGCAGCATCACTGCTCGCATCTGGGGATGTGCGGAGCGATGGGACTACCTCTTTTGCGAGCGAGGATATCAGATCGAGATCGAGGTAGCGACCTATGACGCCGGTCGATGCGACGCTGATCATCTCAGGGCTGCATCCGAGGATCCCGGCCATTATGCCGGCCATCCTCTCTGCATCCCTTATTCCACGCACGCCTGTGTATGCATTTGCTGATCCGCTGTTCGCGATTATCCCCTCTGTTCTCCCTCCAGATCTTCTGAGGTGGTCGATGGTCACCTCTATTGGCGCAGCCCTTACCCTGTTTCTCGTGAAGACACCTGCTGCGTACCCGGAGCATGCGATCATCGCGACGCCGTATCTGCCGCGCTTTATGCCACATGCCCTCACGCCTGGCACGGCACATATACCGCCATCGATTTCTCTCATAAGTCCTCCCCAGAGCCAAGCCCGCTTATGATGTCGCCACGGGTCACGATCCCAACAAGCCTGGAGCCCTCCACGACGGGAAGCCTGTTTATTCTGTGCTTCGTCATTATCGCAGCAGCTTCCTCTATCGATGCATCAGGGCTCACTGTTATGGGCTTCCTGCTCATGACATCCGCTACGCGCATCTTTGTTATCTCATCCAGCGAGCGCTTCATGCGCTCCCACCGTATCACATCTCTCACAGGGATCTCAAAGATCTCGAAGGGGCTTGGGAGCCATAGTCCTCCGCGATCGTCCTCTGTCGAGAGAAGCCGCAGCAGGTCTGATTCAGATATTACGCCCACAAGCTCATCCCCATCGAGCACGGGCATGCCACTTATCCTGTTCTCCCTGAGCAGGCGAGCAGCCTCTGCTATGGGATCACTCGCCTGGCAAGAGACAGGGTTTCTGTTCATGATGTCTTTAACGAGCATTGCGACCTCCTCACCGCCAGGGTTTTGCCTCTGAATCACGCCTCTCTGAGACCACCATCGTTATTCTACGATCTTCTCAGCCCGATGCAGTAACCCTGGCAATCCGATCATGGCGCACCGCCGGGAAACCAGAGGCCTGCAGTCTCATCCAGCCCCATCATCAGATTCATGTTCTGGATCGCCTGGCCGGAGGCGCCCTTGACAAGGTTATCTATGGCGGATATAACAACTATGCGGTCGCTGTTCTTCTCTATTTCAAACCCTATGTCGCAGAAGTTCGAGCATCTGACGTTGCCCAGCATGGGCACCCCCTCCACAAGTCTAACAAACTTGGCGTTCCTGTAGAAATCGCTGTAGAGCTTTGAGATGAACTCCCTGTCCTGTATCGTATCCTGGAACGAATCCTTCACAAACACGTGTGCTGTTGTGAGAATGCCGCGAACGGCCGGTATCACATGGGGGGTGAAGCTTATCCTGATGTCATTCTGGAGCCTGGAGAGCTCCTGTTTTATCTCAGGAACATGCCTGTGGTTAGTCACCCTGTAGCACCTTATGTTCTCCGCCAGGTTCGGATAGTGGCTGGTCTCGGTTGGCTCAGCGCCTGCGCCGGATATACCCGACTTGGAGTCGAAGACGACGCGATCCACCATACCAGCCTTCGCCAGGGGCGCGATAGCAAGCGTAGCGCCTGTGGGATAGCATCCTGGATTTCCCACAAGAGATGCGCCTGCAACCTCAGGGTGCAGCTCTGGCAGTCCAAAGACCGCATCCCTCGGCGCCCTGTGCTTTATCCCGTAGGTCTTCTCGAACACATCCACAGGAAGCCTGTAGTCGGCGCTCAGATCGATCACTTTCGCGCCGTTGTCCAGCAGCTCTGGCACCCAGTCCATCGCAGTTCCATGAGGTACTGCTGTGAAAACCACATCACATCTCTGAGCGATCTCAGCAGGCGATGGAGCCTCGAACCTGAGATCGAGCAAGCCTCTTAGATGCTGATGAACAGAGGTCACCGGCTTTCCAGCAAGCTTTCTGGATGTGACGCAGACCACATTTGCAGATGGATGGACGGAGAGTAGGCGGAGCAGCTCACCACCTGTATAGCCAGAACCGCCGACTATTCCTATGTCTATCATGCTGCGTGAGGAGCTCACTGCTGATATAAATCTGCAACGCTATACCCTGCCGGAGATCCTGAGGCTGAGCTGGCCGAGCTCTCTACCCAGCTCCTCGATCCGATCTCTGTTCTCGAGATGCGATAACCACCTCTCAGGCATCCATGATGTCCCGTACCTGGCGCCAGCAAGCGCCCCTGCCATAGATGCCACAGAGTCAGTATCGCCGCCGGCATTGACTGCCTCCACAAGAGCATCCTCCGGATCCAGGCGCACAAAGCAGTAGAACGCAGAGGGCACAGCATCATGCACAGACGGAGATGTGCCCAGGAGCTCCAGCACATCCGATGGATCTCTGTCCGACTCGAGGAATATCCTCACCTCGTCCATCTTTCTTCCGAGCTCGGGAGAGATCCTCGAGGCGATATCAGTCGATATCTCTAAGATCTTCATTCGCGGTAGATCCAAAAGGGATAGGGCGACACCAACGGCAACCGCAACAGCTCCGGCCCTGGCCCCGCGGCTTCTGTGGGTGACGATGCTCTGGAGCTCTGAGTACCTGGATACCATGCTCAGATCCCAGTGGTATACGAGACCGATCGGCGCAGCCCTCATCGCAGCTCCGCAGGTCTCTATATCGACTCCAGCATCCTGCCAGGGCTTTCCTGAGAGCATGTTCTCTATCGCGGATCTTGTTGTAATTCCCACACCTCTGTCAAGTCTTTCGTCCAGTATCCATGTGGACCCCCATCTGACCAGACGCTCAGCAAACAAATCACCTGAGAAGCCCTGTGCCTCTAGAAGAGATTCTGCCAGGATGATGGTCTCCTCAGTGTCGTCCGTGTACTGGCCTGCCTGAAGCCCGTGATGGAAGTGATGATCAGGCGCAGGAAGCATCTCGACAACTCTCCCAAACGATCGCTGTATCTCCAGAGCCGATAGACCTTCAAGCGGCATCCCCAGAGCATCCCCGAGCGCTGATCCGAGAAGGCATCCGATAAACTTATCGAGAAGGTCCATAGTGTTACATCAAAAATGCTGAGGACTAAAAGCTTGTCCATCTAATGAGCGAGACGATGTGTCCTGTAAAATCAAATCTCCTAGGTCCGGCGCTTCTGCCGGATGCGTCTGATTCTCTCATCCGGTCGCCTGGCGCACGCAGAGGGAAGCGCTGCGGACCGAAGCTGCCTGCAGAGCTGGCATGCATGCAGAATCTGCGTGATAGCTGGGATATGTTTTACAGGCGGATGGGGAGATCATGGGGAGGTGTAACACGAGACATCCCAGATCTTCCATGTGGCTCAAGAGTCCTCGAGCTCGGCTGTGGAAGCGGGAAGACCATCAGGGGGATGATCGGCAAGGGTTGGCGCATCGTGGCCATCGACATATCCCGGAGAGCGGTCGAAATCTCGAGATCCATTAAAGATGGAGTGACCGTCGCATCTCAGTTGGGGAATCCCAGTACGAACTCCTCAAAGGGCATCACAGAGGAGGTGGAGCTTCTCACAGCTGACGGCAGGTTGCTCCCTTTCAGAGATGAAGTGTTCGATGCTGTCTTCGCCTTCCATGTCTTGGGGCATCTGCTCGAGACTCAGAGATCTGTGGTGACTAGGGAGATCATACGGGTCACACGCAGTGGCGGCCTGGTTTTCTTCAGGGGATTCTCATTCGATGACTTCAGAGCTGGAGGAGATGAGATTGAGAGAGGGACTTTCATCCGTGGGGATGGGACGATCACGCATTACTTCACGGAGGATGAGGTTCTCGATCTGTTCAAACCGCTCCTGAATCTATCTGTCAATACCGTGAGATGGAGAATGAGGGTAGGAGGCGCAGATCTCATCAGATCTGAGATACGAGCTGCGTTCAGAAAAGAGTGATATGCCATCAATATCCAGATAAAAGTGTGATGATGGCAGCCATGAAGAGCAAGGTCGTCGAAGGAGCGAGGGGGTCTTTGGGTGCCAGCTGACCAGCGCATGGAGTGCGCGAAGACGCTTTCGGAGCATCCATTATTTCCGTTGCTCGTGCGCGCCGCGCTCCGCGCGAGGGTGTCGAGGATGCAGCCCGGCGAGGTCTTCCAGTTCGAGGGAGAGGAGATCTACGTCGAGGAAGACGAGCGGAGTCGGAGCGTGGTGGTGCAGCTCGTGTTGTCCGAGGAGAGACTGATTGAGATGTTCAGAAGCGCAGCTGGGGCGACCGGGATACCAGATGCGCGATCGTCTCTTGGAGATATACTCGATCTCGCACGGGATGAGATCAGAAGACGGTATGGAATAGAGCTCGTGCTCCGCAGAGGCGTCGCGAGGGCAGAGGCGGTCGCATATAAGATCGAGAGGTGGAGCTGGAGAGACGGGCCGCTTTAGCTGAGATATCAGAGATCTGCACGATCTGCAGCGGATTCCTGGGCGATCATGTACCTGAGCGTCAAAAATATCACAATATTGACGGCGAGCATGGTAAGCGCGGAGAGCTGGTCTCTGTAGAACGCGAACGTCTGAACCAAAAGTATCTGGATCAGCATGGCGCTTTTGAAACGGTAGTAGGCTGCCAGGCGATTGCGTCTGATAATGAACACTCCAGAGAGCACCATGATGGAAGATATGCTGGCAGCCAGGATCTCAAGCCAGCTGACCATGCTGATGGATATCAGTTGGAGGTGAAGAAGAGAGTCTGCAAGCTTGATCATGACCAGCAGTGCTGCCCCAAAAAACGTCAGGACAGAATCTACGACGAAAAATGCGATTACAGCGCTCACAAACCATTTTCTGCTGACAAACCAGTGGTAAAGCCTCCTCGCCCCCTCCCTGCATCTTGTATAAATTCCAGGATATGGTGCCGGGATGCACTCCATTCCTGCCAGCATATCCTTGAACACCCTGACGAGGGGATCTGATGGATCACACCCATCGAGCAGCTCAAGCGCTTTCTTCCTCTCCTGGATATCGAGATCTTTGATGACGGCATCTTTGACCAGCTCGAGGACATTTAAAAGACACTCCTCATGTGTCAGCAGCTTGCCGTTTATCATCTGGAAGAATATGTACAGAAGCACGAAGGTTATGTAGATCAGCGCCACAGTTGGCTGGAAGAAGTAGTTGTTGTCCATCGTCACGAACTTCCCGAGCTCATCGATGAACGCTCCAAACCCAATTCCGCCGATAACAGCTGCAAGATCCGATGAGTAGCGGTCTATGAATGCGAGAAGTATAACAATCGCGAGAACCATCAGGGCTCCGCCGAGTAGCACATGTGCTATGTGGAGACCACGGACTGCGAGCTGCGGGTAGCCGGTAACATGCAGGAGAAACCTTATGCATAATATGGTCGCTACGGAGGTCACCATTAACAGCTCAAGCCGTCTATCCGCCTCCGCGCTTCTTACGAGCGGCTTTGGGGCCAGCGATGGCAATCTCCAGTTCATAAGATGCTCACAGGGCTTTACATAGAAGAACGTTTATCTGCCAGATCTCACCCAATGGAGATACGTCATGATAAAGGTTCTGATGACATGAGATCGCCATGTGAGGAGATTGTGTGGGAGGTCCTCCCTGGAATCAGGGCCACGATAGCACAGGAGCTTGTTAGGCGGGGGGTCTCTCAGAGAGAGGT
The DNA here is from genome assembly GCF_000014945.1 of Methanothrix thermoacetophila PT. Taxonomy (NCBI): domain Archaea; kingdom Methanobacteriati; phylum Methanobacteriota; class Methanomicrobia; order Methanotrichales; family Methanotrichaceae; genus Methanothrix; species Methanothrix thermoacetophila. The sequence goes on along the minus strand of NC_008553.1, from coordinate 497,693 downwards.
ATCGCGGCTGATGGATGTCACACCTGCAGCAGTCTCGCAGTACGTCTCTGGAAAGAGAGGCTATAACATCGTGTTCAGAGACGATATCCGGGAGGAGATATCCAGGCTTGCGGAGGATCTGATGAACGGAGATGCCGATGACCTCATAAAGAGGATATGTGAGATCTGCAAGAAAGCGCGTGGAGAGGAGCTGTGTCCTGTGGAGGAGATCAGAGGTAGGCAGGAGACGGTGCACCAAGATGGATCTTAGTGGCCACGTCTTAAAATAGCCAGACGCATTCTGTCTGCATATAGTAGCACGGAGGAATTGCGGGATCACCTTTGGTATCAGATTGCGTTTTCGCTCTTATGTGCGCAGCAACTTGTACAGCATGTGATGTGGTTGATGAAATCACTTATCCATTCGACACAAATGCATATCATGATCGGTGCCCCTTTGGGCAAGTTATCATGTGGATAAGAGCGTGCGTTTTAAATTCTCAAGTCGAGACTCTCTGGGCTAAACACCCTGAGAGAATGGACCTTTCCGAATAAGGATTAAGCGTCTCAGACATCCAAAAGCAGTGAGTTCCAAATTTATGGCAGGAATCTTATTTGGAAAGGTCCCAGAAAGTCGTGAAAACCCTTATATACTGGCGGATTGTTCGAGAGTGATATCCGCATGAGGGCCGAACGGCCCTTGGCGCATGAACTGATGTTCGAACGCGCTGTGCGCGTGAGTCGGTCTCTAGCGAGGCTTTGCGGAGGATTTGGATGAAGATTATCAAGAAGACTAACCCGAGACTGGTCCGTCTCATCAGCGATCTCAAGGCTGCCTCACGTGAGAGCAAGGCCGCTATCTGGCGTGACGTGGCTGAGAGGCTTGAGAAGCCGAGGCGAAACTATGCCGCGGTCAATCTGAGCAAGATCAACAGGCACACTGGAGATGATGACACGGTGCTGGTCGCTGGCAAGGTCCTTGGGGCCGGAGAGATAGATCACAGGGTGACAGTTGCAGCGCTTGGTTTCAGCGAGCAGGCGGCGTCGAAGATAATATCCGCGGGTGGAAGGTGCATGAAGATAGAGGAGCTCATAAGGCTCCATCCTAAAGGGACTGGCATAAAGATTCTGAGGTGAGTGCGATGATCTTCGATGCGACCGGTCTGGTTATGGGCCGTCTGGCCAGCATAACCGCGAAGTGTCTTCTCCAGGGCGAGGAGATAAGGATAGTTAACGCTGAGAAGGCCATAATATCCGGGAGTAAGGAATCGGTCCTCCGCGAGTATCGCGAGATGCTGGAGAGGGGCACCCGTGAGAAGGGGCCATACTACCCGAAGCGACCTGACCGCATTCTGAAAAGGACCGTGCGGGGCATGCTCCCCTACAAGACCAGCAGGGGTAGAGAGGCGATGGCTCGCCTCAGGGTCTACGTGGGTGTGCCTCCAGACCTGAGCGGCATGGCCTTTGAGCAGCCGGATAAGGCCAAGGTGAAGCGAACCGCAAGCTACATGGAGCTTGGCGAGCTGAGCAGGATGCTCGGCTCGAAGTTCTAGGGAGGATCTTCATGAAGGTGGTCAACTCCTCAGGAAAGAAGAAGACTGCGATCGCCAGGGCGACGTTCAAGGAGGGCAAGGGCAGAATCCGCATCAACAATGTGCCGCTAGAGATCATCGAGCCTGCTCTGGCCCGGATGAAGATGATGGAGCCGGTAATCATGGCGGCAGAGGCGTTCTCGAGCGTCGATGTGGACGTCTCAGTGATGGGCGGTGGTGTCATGGGTCAGGCAGATGCCGTCAGGACAGCCCTGGCAAGAGGCATACTCGAGTGGACTGGTGATGCCGCTCTGAAGGAGGCATACGCCGAGTACGACAGAAACCTTCTTGTAAGCGATCACAGACAGAAGGAGAAGAAGAAGTTCGGCGGACTTGGTGCCAGAGCGAAGTACCAGAAGTCCTACAGGTGAGATGCCTTGATCCCAGTAAGATGCTTCTCCTGTGGGAAGGTCATCTCCAGCGTGTGGGAAGAGTACAGGGAGCGGATCAAATCCGAGCCACCTGGGAAGGTGATGGACGACCTTGGGATAGAGAGGTACTGCTGCAGGCGGATGCTTCTCTCCCATGTTGAGGTCGTGGAGATGCTCCGCAGGTACCAGTAGAGAGAAAGGGGGTTGTAGGGTAGCCTGGTCCATCCTACAGCGTTCGGGACGCTGTGACCTGAGTTCGAATCTCAGCAACCCCATCATACTCTTCCTTTTGAGGTGGCTATTTGAAGGGCGAGAAATACACTCGATTTGAGCGAGCCAGGATAGTGGGAGCACGTGCTCTGCAGATTTTCATGGGTGCCCCAGTGTTAATAAGGACGGATTCCATAGACCCTCTCGAAATAGCTCTTGAAGAGATGAGGTTGGGTGTTATACCTATAACAGTGAAACGTGATCGCAAAAGGTAGGTGAATTGATTGGTTGAAGAAGAGACGATAACCGTCGAGGGCGATTATGAGACCCTGATCCCCATAGACGAGTATCTTGCTGCCGGTGTTCACATCGGGACGCAGCAGAAGACCAGCGATATGATGAAGTACATCTACAGGGTCAGAACAGACGGTCTTTACGTTCTTGATGTTCAGGCAACAGACAAAAGGATACGGCTTGCTGGAAAGTTTCTGGCGAACTATGAGCCCTCAAAGATACTCGTTGTTTCTGCCAGACAATACGGCCAGAGGCCGGCTACAATGTTCGCGAAGGCCGTCGGTGCCAGGGCAAATGTCGGAAGGTTCATACCTAACACGCTCACAAACCCGCATTTCGCGGGATACATAGAGCCTGATGTACTTTTAGTTACAGATCCAGCCGGTGATGGTCAGGCTGTCAAGGAGGCTGTCGATATCGGCATACCTGTGGTGGCGCTCTGCGATACCAACAACATGACATCCAACGTGGATCTTGTGATTCCCACAAACAACAAGGGCAGGAAGGCACTGACGCTGATATATTGGCTTCTTGCGAGACAGGTCCTGCGCGAGCGTGGTGAGGAGGACAGATTCAAGTACACAGTATCAGACTTCGAGATGGAGTTCTGAATATGAGACCACCAGCTGCGGCCGGTATGTTCTATCCAGCAAGGGCCGAGGCGCTGCTTGCAGAGCTCAGCTCTGCATTTCGCGGGCTGAAGCGCGAGCCCATGCCGGTTATCGGCGCAGTGGTGCCACACGCTGGCTACATATACTCGGGGTATGTCGCAGCCGAAGTGTATGCGAGGCTTCCAGAGCGCGAGACATACGTTCTGATCGGCCCGAACCACACCGGCCTCGGGCTCCCAGTCGCCGTCAGCAGGGAGACCTGGAGAACCCCGCTGGGCAGTGTCCCTGTGGATCTTGAGCTCGCCGACGCTCTGGAGGGAACAATAGTGGCGTCGGATGAGATGGCGCACATGGAGGAGCACTCGATCGAGGTTCAGCTGCCGTTTCTCCAGAGGTGCTTCTCAGGCTTCAGAATACTCCCGATCTGCATGGGCATGCAGGATCAGGAGACCGCCATCGAGGTCGGAGAGGCCGTGGCGAATGCGATCCTGAAGCTTGGTAGGAGCTGCACTGTGATAGCATCCAGCGATCTCACGCATTATCTCAGGTATGAGACCGCCAGGCAGCTCGATACATCGATACTGGAGTCTGTTATCAGAATGGACATCGACGATCTGTATTCAAAGATCGAGATGCTCGATTCCAGGTATTATGGGCACGGGGTCTGCGGCTACGGTCCCATGGCAGCGACGATAGCAGCCTCCAGGCGACTGGGCGCGAGCATGGGGAAGCTTCTGCGCTATGCGACCAGTGGAGACGTCTCCGGAGATCGCGGCCAGGTCGTGGGCTATGGGGCTGTGATATTCACCTAGGAGGAGTATGACAGCGGCATCAGCCCCGGGGAAGGTCATACTCTTCGGGGAGCATGCTGTTGTGTCAGGCGCTCCCGCGCTGGGCACCGCGATAGATCTGCGCGCCAGGGTCTTGGTTGAGGATCTCCCTGGAAAGACGGAGATCAGCATACATGGGCTGGGACTGAGGCTCTCCGGCTTCTCGGTCGATTCTGATGGGAGAGTCGTGTCTCTCGGCAGCTCAGATGAGGCTGCTGCTGCTGCCAGGTATGTGTCTGCTGTTGTGAAGGCGCTTGATGTGAGAGATGTGAGGATCACGGTCTCTTCTGAGATACCTGTGGCATCAGGACTGGGATCCTCCGCAGCCATTGTCGTCGCGACGCTGGCCGCTCTGAGCCACCACATGGGCATAGATATGGAGGTGAAGAGTATCGCGGCAGAGGCCCACAGGATCGAGAAGACCGTCCAGGGAGGCCTTGGGAGCCCGATGGACACAGCGCTTGCTGCATACGGAGGATACATACAGATATCAGATGGTGTCACGCCACTTGATCTGCCTCAGATGGATCTTGTCGTCGGCTGCACCTCTGTCCCGCATGATACAAGAGCTGAGGTCGCTCGGGTCCAGGAGCTGAGGTCGAGGTATCCGGAAATCGTGGACCCTATATTCAAAGCTATGGGCGTTATATCCAGAAAGGCTGTGCCGTGCATAAAGGATCTGGATCTCAAGGAGCTCGGGAGGCTCATGAACATAAACCACGGCCTTCTTGAGGCGATCGGGGTCGGGACGAGGGAGCTGAGCGAGCTCGTCTACGCTGCTCGGGGCGCTGGAATGGCGCTGGGAGCGAAGCTGACAGGCGCCGGCGGAGGTGGCTGCATGATAGCTCTTCCAAAAGAGGGGATGTGCTCGAGAGCCATCACCGCGATAACCCAGGCGAGGGGCAGGGCATTTGTGGTAAGGACCGGCTGCAATGGTGTTACTGTAGAAGATTGAGTTATGCTTAAGATACTGAAGCTTGGCGGGAGCATAATCACAGATAAGAGCAGGCTGGCCACAGCCAGGCTGGACCAGATATCACGGATCGCTCATGAGATATCGGGAATCGAGAATCTCATCGTCGTCCATGGCGCTGGGTCGTTTGGCCACATTCATGCAAAAAATTTCGGGCTCCCTGAGAGGTTCAGCGGAGAGGGTCTGCTGAAGACACACCTCTCCGTCTCGGATCTCAACAGAATCGTGGTCGAAGCGCTGCACGATGCCGGGGTAGATGCACTGCCCCTCCATCCCCTGAGCTCTGTGGTTCTCAGGGATGGCAGGATTCATCACATGAGCACAGAAGTGATCACAGAGATGCTCAGGCGCGATGTGGTTCCTGTGCTCCACGGTGATGTCGCGATGGATCTGTCCAAAGGCGCTGGCATAGTCTCCGGAGACCAGCTTGTGTCTTATATGGCGAGAACTCTTGGAGCTGGGATGGTCGCGATGGGCACTGATGTGGACGGCGTCATGATTGATGGAAGAGTTCTCAGCTGCATAACACCCAATGATATGCATTCTCTCGAATCCCATCTTCTGCCAGCAAAAGGAGTTGATGTGACGGGGGGCATGCGCGGAAAGCTCGCAGAGCTTGTGGAGCTCGCGGGGATCGGCATAGACTCCAGGATATTCAACGCAGGCGTGGCTGGAAATGTCAGACGTGCACTCTCAGGAGAGAGTCTCGGCACCCTCATCACAGGTAGATAGCATGGAGACTGTTCGCAGGAAGCTTGAACATATAGAGATATGCCTGAAGAAGGAGGTCGTCTCAAAATACAGGCCGTTTGATGATCTGATTCTCCTGCACAGAGCCCTACCCGAGATCGACGAGTCTGATGTGTGTACAGAATGCACATTTCTCAACAGGAGGCTCTCCGCGCCGCTGATAATAAGCGCCATGACAGGTGGCCATCCGGATGCGAGGGAGATCAACGCGAACCTTGCCACAGCGGCTCAGGAGACCGGCATTGCGATCGGAGTCGGATCGCAGCGTGCTGCGCTTGAGCATCCCGATCTCGAGGATACATTCTCGGTCGTCAGAGAACTTGCTCCAGATGTGCCCGTGATAGGGAACATAGGGGCTGTTCAGCTGCACAGATACGGGCCTGAGGTTCTGGACAGGGTCGCGGAGATGGTGGATGCGGATGCGGTCGCGGTTCATCTCAACTTCCTCCAGGAGTCAGTCCAGCCAGAGGGCGAGAGGCATGCGGCAGGCGTTCTCGGTTCTCTGAGAGAGGCGAGATTCAGGCTGCCGATAATCATCAAGGAGACCGGTTGCGGTATTCCCTTCGAGGATGCGAGAATGCTCGTTGATTCCGGTATCCAGCTCATAGATGTCGCCGGCACCGGAGGGACGTCCTGGTCAATGGTCGAATCATACAGGGCAGAGCTCAGAGGGGATCCAGAGTCGAAGGAGATCGGCATGCTCTTCGCTGAATGGGGAATACCAACGCCTGTATCGGTGATAGAATGTTCACGCGCCGGAGCTCAGGTGATATCATCAGGTGGCGTGAGGAGCGGCATAGATGTGGCGAGGAGCATCGCGTTGGGCGCGTTCATGGCCGGCGCTGCGCTTCCCCTGCTCGCTCCAGCGACGAGGGGCAGCGTGGATGTCGTCAGAGTGCTTCAAAGATTTGTGAGAGAACTCAGGATATCGATGTTTCTCACCGGATCGAGGAGCTTACAGGAGCTGAGCAGGGCACCTGTGATAATAACCGGCAGGACTCGGGAGATACTAGAGCAGAGGGGCATCGATACAAAGATTTTTTCATCAAAAAGGTAAAAGAGAGGAGGAAGATGAGCAGCATAGGAATAATGGCAGTCGGCGGATACGATGAGATCGGAAGAAACATGACTGCCATCAGAGTCGGGAATGACATAATAATAATGGATATGGGGATCCGCCTGGACAGGGTCCAGATACATGAGGATACTGATGTGGAGTCGCTTCACTCCTCAGATCTCATAGCGATGGGCGCCATACCTGATGACAGCGTTCTGAACGGGGTCGCATCAAAGGTCAGGGCGATCGTGTGCACACATGGGCATCTGGATCACATAGGTGCGGTATCGAAGCTGGCTCACAAATACCGCGCGCCGATCATAGCAACACCGTTCACAGCCGATCTCGTGAACCAGGAGATAAAGGCTGAGAGGATATTCAGAGTGAACAACGAGGTCATCAGCCTGAGGGCCGGAGAGAGGTATCAGGTGACCCCGGATATAGAGCTGGAGTTCATTCGGGTCCAGCACAGCATAGTGGACTGCGTCTTTGCCGCGCTTCACACAAAACATGGAACGATACTTTACGCAAATGACTTCAAGATCGACAGGAGCCCGACGCTGGGCGAGCCCCCGGATTTTCCCAGGCTCAGACAGCTCGGCAGGGAGGGTGTTCTGGCGCTGATAACGGAGACCACAAACGCTGGGATCTCCGGGAAGACGCCGTCAGAACAGATCGCCAAGGACCTGGTCTGGGATGTTCTCATGGGAACGGAGGAGACTGAGTCGGGTATACTGGTGACCACGTTCTCCTCACATATCGCCAGGATCAAGGCCATAATAGAGGCAGCCCGCAAAATGGGCCGCAAGCCAATTCTTCTTGGAAGAAGCATGGAGAAGTACTGGGGGACTGCTGTTAGAACAGGATACGCAGAGCGCGGGAACGGGCTGGCTGTATGCGGCAGGCGGAAGGCAGTCGATAAAGCACTTAAGAGGATGATGGTCGAGGGAAAGGACAAGTACCTGCCCATAATGACAGGCCACCAGGGGGAGCCTGGGGCGATACTGAGCAGGATCGCGAACGGGGAGACAGAGTTCCGGGTGGAGTCTGGAGATAGAGTCATATTCAGCGCCGGAATCATACCACAGCCCCTCAACATGTCAAATCGTCACACGGTAGAGACGAAGCTGAAGATGAAGGGCGCAAGGATATACGATAACGTGCATGTCTCAGGACATGCATGCAGGGAGGACCACTGGGAGCTTCTGCGCATGATAAACCCGGAGCATGTGATACCCAGCCACGGCAACCTCAACAGCCACGGCCAGTACCTAATGCTGGCCGAGGATACGGGATACAAGCTGGGATACTCGATACATCTCCTGAGGAACGGGCAGGAGCTGCTCCTCGGGTGAGCTTAAAAGAGGTCGAAGATCATGAAAACCTTGGAGGGAGGAGATCTGGAGGCAGAGCTCAGGAGGCGTGCTGATCTTATATCTAAAGCCATAGATGAACTCCTGCCAGTCTCCAGACCTGAAGGGTTATACGACGCAGCCAGGCATCTGCTGGGGGCTGGCGGAAAGCGGCTCAGGCCATCTCTGCTCCTAATAGCCGGAGAGTCTGTTGGGTGTGACGCCGCTCGTTTGGTTCCGGCTGCTGTCGCCATAGAGCTGGTTCACAACTTCACGCTGATACATGATGACATAATGGATAACGCCTCCCTGAGGCGTGGCAAACCTGCGGTCCATGTGATATGGGGGACATCAGGGGCGATACTCGCAGGCGATACGCTATACTCCAAAGCATTCGAGATGCTCTCAATGGTGGACGCACCCCCTGAGAGAGTGCTCGCCGCCATGGATATGCTCGCGAGAACCTGCACCTCGATATGCGAGGGTCAGTGGCAGGACCTGGAGTTTGAGCGCGCTGAAAGCGTGACGGAGAAAGAGTACCTGGAGATGATCGAGAAGAAGACAGGGGTGCTGTATGGAGCCTCTGCATGGATCGGCGCGACTCTGGGCGGGGCGCCTCCTGAGGTGGCAGGAGGCCTCGAGGAGTTCGGCAGGCTTACAGGCATGGGATTTCAGATACACGACGACATACTCGACCTGACCGTGCCAGAGGATGTCCTGGGAAAGAGGCTTGGAGGAGACATCCTCGAGGGAAAGAAGACGATGATAATAATAGATGCGCTCTCGAAGGGTGTGAAGCTGGAGATATTCGGGAAGGGGCAGGCCAGCCAGGAGCAGCTGAGGGAAGCGATCTCAGCCCTGAGGAGATGCGGGTCTATAGATTATGCCAGGAGAAGGGCGGAGGAGTTCGTCGGGAGGGGGAAGCGCGCGCTCGATGTTCTGGATGATTCTCCCGCGAAGAAACTGCTTCTCGAGCTTGCGGATTACATGATACGCAGAGGCTATTGAATGGGGTTCGAGGCACGCCCCCTTGTGGCAGGAGCAGACGATAGATTAACCCCCGGAAGGTAGCGCCTTGTGATTGGCCCCATGAAACATTTTTACATGGCTCGACGTGTTTGAGACTGGCACAGAAAGCACTGCTTTGAGGTGATGAGAGATGAACGTTCGTGAAATGAGCATGGATGAATGCGAGGACCTGCTCAGAAGATGCAGATACGGCAGGCTGGCGCTCTCCTATGAGGATCGCCCCTACGTGATACCAATGTCGTACGTTTACGTGGACAACACGGTGATACTCCACTCCAGGCCTTCCGGAAAGAAGATCGAGATCGCAAGGAGAAACAGCAATGTCTGCTTCGAGGTCGACGAGCTTGAGGGCCAGCGTTGGAGGAGCGTTATAGTGTATGGGAGAGCTGAGCTCTCAGGATCACAGGAGTCAAAGCGCAGGATGTTCGATGCATTCATGAAGAGCGGGATCGGCGGGCATGGTGGAAAGATCTTCACCTGGGAGATGCTTGAGCGCATGGAGATGTGCGTCTGGGAGATAAAGGCGTTTGAGATGACAGGAAGGGAGGGCATCTGGTAGAGTCATGACGAGCTGGGCTGAGAAGTACAGGCCGAAGAACCTTGACGGCATCCTGGGCAATGCCAAGGCGGTCTCGGAGCTCAGGGCATGGGCCATGGCCTGGGAGAAGGGCAGGCCAGAGGTGAAGTGCCTTATCCTGTACGGCCCCCCAGGGGTTGGGAAGACATCTGCAGCCCTCGCGCTGGCATCTGAGATGGACTGGGACTACATAGAGCTCAACGCCAGCGATCAGCGGACCGCGGAGATAATAAAGAGCATTGCCGGCCCGGCATCGCAGGTGAGCACGTTCTCTGGCAGGAGAAGGCTCGTGATACTTGATGAGGCTGACAACCTCCACGGTACATACGACAGAGGAGGCGCAGCAGCGATCCTGAGGGTGATAAAGAACGCGACTCAGCCTGTGATTCTGATCGCAAACGAGTACTACAATATAGAAAAACCGCTCAGGGATGCATGCAGGGGTGTCCAGTTCAGATCGATAAGAGCGCAGACAATAGCATCGCTTCTCAGGGAGATCTGCAGGAGCGAGGGGATAGAATGCGAGCCGGAGGCGGTAATGCATATAGCAGCGATGTCCGGCGGCGATCTGCGCAGCGCGATAAACGACCTGGAGGCTGCGGCTCGTGGTCTTAAGCACCTGCGGCTGGAAGACGTCGCGACCTCTGAGAGGGATGTGAAGGCGTCGATATTCAGGGTCCTGGACTCGATATTCAAGGGCGAGGACTCGAGGAGTGCGCTTGAGGCGACGTACCAGCTGGACGAGAGCCCAGAGGATCTCATACACTGGATCGATGAGAATCTGCCCATTGTGTACAAGGATCGAGAGCTCGCGAAGGGATTTGAATGTTTATCGAGAGCTGACATCTTCCTGGGAAGGGTGAGAAGGCGGCAGAATTACACACTCTGGAGGTATGCCGCATTCCTGATGACCGGCGGGGTTAGAGCGGTCAGCTCGAAGGTGCGTAGGGGGTATACGCAGTTCAGGCCGCCAAGCCTCTGGAAACGGCTGGGTCAGACAAGGAAGGCCAGATCTGTTAGGGATTCAGCTGCCAGAAAGATCGCAGCGCACTGCCATGTCAGCACGTCCTACGCCAGATCTGAACTCCTGAACTTTGTGGGAGCTCTGCTGAGGAGTAAGAAGACTGGAGCGGCTGTTGCAGCATCCCTCGGTCTGAACATTGAGGAGATCGCGCTCCTGACCGGTAGCTCTCCAACCACAAAGAAGGTGCAGAAGCTCTTTGAGGACGCGCAGAAGATAATCGAGGCGGAGCAGATCGCCATGATAGATCGCGGCCTTAAAATTGTGGATAGAGAGATAGAAAAGCCGGAAGATAAAGCCATGAAGTATGCCTCAGTGAGCAAGGAAATTGTCCAAGAGAAGAGACAGAGGTCCCTCTTCGACTTCTAGTGCTACATAACAAAAATGTTTTTGATCTTACCCATATGACAACCTTCCCGGAAAGACACTGTTCGTGCTATGTGTTCTTGGAGAATGATGCTGATCTGTGTTGATCCTGTGCGAAAATAGAATCCATATACGCTCTTATCCATATGATAACTTACCCAAAGTGGCACTGGTCATGGTATGCATTTGTCTCGAATAGATTAGTGCTTTCACCAACCACATCACATCCTGTACAAGTTGCTGCGCACGTAAGAGCATCTGCATAAATCAATACGCCTGGGAATTTTGAGATGCGCTCCGAACCAAAAATCTTTAACATATATTCCTGACCGACACCCTTATATCATGATAATATGTAACATGCTGCCACTTTACACGCTCTGGGAGAGCTGCAAGAGGGTGCCGATGTGCTTGGAATAGATGATCCTTGGATATGGGGAGTATATCTTTTATGCATTTTGAGCACAGTTCTGTGCGTCTCATACGGCATCGCCAACTGGAATAAAGGCGAGGAGATTGAGAAACAGGAGATCGTGGAGGAGGCTGCCTGGGAGGCCCAGGAGCTTGAGATGCAGGAGAAAGAGCTGGGCATGTGATATCCATGAATCTGTTACTTCTCAACGTATTGGTGGTCGTCTATCTGCTTGTCACGCTCTACCTGGGATACAGGGGCTGGGTGACGACGAGGGACACCGAAGGATACATGGTGGCGGGCAGAAAGATCCATCCTTACATAATGGCGATGAGCTACGGGGCAACATTCATCAGCACCTCCGCGATCGTGGGGTTCGGCGGCATGGCAGGTCTCTTCGGCATGGGGCTTCTGTGGCTGACATTCCTCAACATCTTTGTGGGGATATTCATAGCGTTCATAATTTACGGAAAGCGCACGAGGAGGATGGGTTACAACCTGGGAGCTATGACGCTCCCGGAGCTGATGGGCCGGAGGTTCGACAGCCAGTTCATCCAGTGGTTCAGCGGGCTTGTGATCTTTCTCGGGATGCCTTTATATGCATCCGTCGTTTTAATTGGTGCTGCCAGGTTCATGGAGACCACGCTCTCAATAGACTTCAACCTCGCGCTGCTTATCTACTCGCTCATAATCGCTGCCTACGTGGTCTGGGGCGGCCTGAAGGGGGTCATGTACACAGATGCGATGCAGGGCACGGTAATGTTTCTGGGGATGATATTTCTTCTCATCATGACCTATCTCCACCTTGGAGGTGTGACAGCTGCCCACCAGGCGCTCACAGACATGGCGAACCTGGTTCCTCAGAGCCTTGCGGCACAGGGTCACAGAGGATGGACGAGCATGCCAGCGCTCGGAAGCGCATGGTGGTGGACACTGGTCTCGACCGTGGTCCTCGGTGTCGGGATTGGCGTCCTCGCGATGCCGCAGCTCGCGGTGAGATTCATGACGGTGAGATCCGGCAGGGAGCTGAACCGCGGTGTCCTGATCGGCGGCGTGTTCATACTCGCAATGACCGGCGTTGCGTTCGATGTCGGGGCTCTGTCAAACGTCTTCTTCCATGCCACACAGGGCAAGATAGCGATAGAGGTGGCTAAGGGGAACGCGGACAGCATAATACCTGTTTACATCAATGCGGCGATGCCGGAGTGGTTTGTGTACCTCTTCATGCTCACACTCCTCGCAGCAGCAATGTCCACATCGAGCTCTCAGTTCCATGCCCAGGGCACCGCGATCGGCAGGGATATCTATGAGACGCTGACAGGGAAAAAGGGAACAGGGTCAATACTGGTGACGAGGGCAGGGATCATAGTGGCTGTGGTCATCGCGGTCGTCCTCGGATACATACTTCCGGAGAACATCATCGCCAGGGGCACATCCATATTCTTCGGGCTCTGTGCAGCCGCGTTCCTCCCGATGTACACATGCGCTCTCTTCTGGAGGCGGGCCACAAGAGCGGGCGCGATCGCGGGGCTCGTGACCGGCACGTTCTCGAGCGTGCTCTGGATGGTCTTCGTCCATAAAAAAGAGGCAGAGGCCCTCGGCATATCCAGATTCATATTCGGCAGGGATGTGCTCATAACCCAGATGCCCTGGCCTGTAGTGGATCCAATAGTGGTTGCGCTGCCGCTGGCGTTTTTAGTCACGATCGTTGTGAGCATACTCACGAGACCACCGGACACCGCGCATCTTGATCGATGCTTTAAGGGCATCAAATAAATTTTTATTTTATTATTTTCTTTACTCAATCATGGCTTTTCTCGTATTGAGATCTTTATATCTTGGCATTGTATTTCCGTATGTTAACATTGTGATGTTTCCCCGGGAAATCTATTAATACAGTGAGATGCTCTCAGACCCTGAATGCAGAGGAAAAGGCCTTTTCACGTTATGATCATTCCCACTCTGGGATGTCCTTCCAAGTGCAGCTACTGCTGGAGCTCTGAGGAGGGCTCTCCGGTGATGAGCATTGATACTGTAAAGGAGATCGTCGAGTGGCTGAAGCTCTTTCGTGATGATCCCGTGACGTTCACCTTCCACGGCGGTGAGCCGCTGCTGGCGGGTGTGGAGTTTTACAGGAAGGCACTGCCGTTGCTTGCAGATGGCCTTTCACATCTCACTCCATCATTTGCACTGCAGACGAACCTCTGGAGGCTAACGCCTGAGCTGGCTGAAGTCCTCAAGGAGTATGATGTGCCGATCGGCTCAAGCCTGGACGGCCCGAAGGAGATAAACGATCTTCAGAGGTCAGAGGGTTACTACGATCGAACCATGCGCGGCTACGGCATTGCCCGCGATCACGGCCTGAGTGTGCAATTCATATGCACATTCACCTCGCACTCCATAAAGTACAAACAGGAGATCTTCGATTTCTTCATGAGCAACGGATTGACCCTGAAGCTCCATCCAGCGCTTCCATCGCTTCGCAGCGACGAGCCGGAGCGGTGGGCCCTCGATCCATCTGAGTACGGGGAGCTTCTAGTTTATCTCCTCGACAGATACCTCGAGAACATGGACAGGATCGAGGTGAGGAACATCAACGATCTCTGCAGATGCGTCTTCAGCGGTCGGGGAACTGTGTGCACATTCGTGGACTGCATGGATAACACGTTCGCTGTGGGCCCGGATGGGAGCATATATCCGTGCTACAGGTTTGTCGGGATGCCCGATTATGTCATGGGTGATGTGAGAGATCATCCATCAATGGACGATCTGAAGCGATCTGAAGCATGGAGGCGGATGAACCGCTTCAGGGAGTGCGTGGAGGTGCACTGCAGGAAATGCAGGCACCTCAGATACTGCAGGGGCGGGTGTCCTTACAATGCGATATCCCACACAGATGGGGAGATAAGAGGCGTGGATCCCTACTGCATCGCTTACAAAAGAATCTTCGACGAGATCACAGAGAGGTTCAACAGAGAGATGCTCAGCTCCTTCGGATTGCAGAGCAGCAAGCCTGGAATAATCGCGCTCATCCGCAAGATCGCATCCAAGGAGGAGCCAAAAGGGCTGTGATATTCGCTCCACTCTTATGTATTCAGCAACTTGAAGGATATGCAGGCCGGTTGCTGAATGCACTCATTCGCTCGCCACGAACGCACAGCGTGACTGGTGCTTCTTCAAGTCATCAGATGGATAAGAGCGATTTGCTCTTATTTATTTGGAGGTCATGCGGGTGGTTGCTGAATGCACTCATCCCTCGCCAGGCCTTCGACGCGGTCAAAGATAAGTCGAAACGAGCGCACAGCATGACCGGGGCCTCTTCAAGTCATCAGATGGATGGGAGTGGTGATATTTTATTCGTCGAATATCTGCAGCAGAGCAGTATCTATATAAGTATGCTGTAAAATTATGATGGGTGACCAATATGAGTAAACAGATTGTGTTTGCGGCTTTGTTTTGCGTCACAGTCCTGCTCTTCACAGGGATTGTCGCTGCTGAGCCGGTGCTTCTGCGGGCGGATAGCGGAAAGAATGTGACGGAGATGAACACCACGCTTCACTTCTTCGACCTTGGTGTTGGGAAGGCGGTGAAGCTGACCGCACCGAGCCAGAACTGGAAGGTACAGGCAGTGCTCATCCCGGGAACCGATGGCTGGAACGAGACGCAGACAGAGCTGCCAGCGGCGAGGACCATAGCAGTTGAGATAAGAGACAGCGACTTCAATCTCCTGTATCACTGGTCGGATATCCAGCTTGAGTACTTCACATTCCCAGCCGGTCTTGGAGTTGCGAGAATTGAGGTGCCCTCTGTGGCGGTCAACGGGGATTTCTACGTGGTTCTCTACGAGCGTGGAGCTGTGATGACATTTGCAGAGCTGGATAACGTGAAGGATCAATCGTTCATATTCGACAGATCCACAGGCAATCTCTATCGTGGCGTGCTTCCGGTCGGAGACAACAAAACAATTCCGGTTAACTGGGTCATCTGGGCTGTTGGAGAGTGATCTCTCCAATATTTTCTACAGGCTCATGTGGTCGAATCGTCTGAGTGGCAACCTCCAGCACCCGGACCAATGTCAACCGGCACTACATCTTTCTGCGAGATCACTGGTCCGCCGGTTCACCGGAAGGAGCCTTTCTATATCATCGAACAGGCTGCAGATGGCTCCCGGAAGGCTTTCTCATCCAGATGCCCCTTTTTCTATCGAAACCATGTTATATCACCACTTCCAACCCTGAGGCGATGCTCTTCGAGAGAAAGGTGGCTGTTGTGAGCTTCCCGGGGATAGGCAGCGTCGGGAAGGTTGCGGTCGATTACCTGATAAGCTGTACGAATTCCAGAATGATCATGACGCTGCCCTTCAGCGGCTTCCCTCCGCAGGTTCTGATCCAGGATGGGGTCGCCAGGCTCTTCACGGTTGACGTCTTCTCTCCGGAGGGTAGAGAGGATATCCTTCTGCTCACGTCAGATGCCCAGCCGCTTGAGGTCCTGGGCATGAACAGGCTCGCAGGCGAGATTTTGAGCGATATGAGGGAGATGGATGTGAGAGACGTCGTGACGCTCGCAGCATACGTGGGAGCTGTTCATGAGAATGTTGTGGGTACCGCCACAGACGCTGATGGCGTGGAGCTGCTGAAAAGCGCAGGCATAGCTGTTATGCCCAGCAGCATAATAGGCGGGATGAACGGGATCATAGCGGGCATGGCCCCTCTCTACGGCCTCAGAGGATTCTGCATCCTCGGGACGACATCAGGGGAGAGGCTAGTGGATCTGAACGCGGCCAGGAACCTGCTGCTCTCCATCAAGAACCTCCTCCAGATGGAGATAGACGTCTCGCAGCTCGAGATCGAGGAGGAAGAGGAGGCGGAGGAGATCGAGGCGCCAGAGGACGAGGGGTACGCGGATGAGGATATGCTCTACAGGTAGGCCCTTGCGACCAGCGATCCCTGGCGAACACAGTTCGCGCGCGCGACCGGCTCGCACTTCGCCCTGAAGATGTATATAAGCCTCCCTCGGAGAGCCTCCTCAAACTCGCTTATCGTCTCGAAGTTGCCCATGCCCTTCGCGATCACCAGCCACTCAGGATCGAAAAGCAACCTCCTCGCCTCAGGGTTTATCCTGTCCAGGGAGATGCCAACCACGCCACCTGTGGGCACGATCTCCGCATCGGTCATTCCTTCCAGCTCGTCCGCTGTGACATCATTCAATACCGGCTCTGCCTTCGGCCCGATGATCACCCTCTTCCCCATCTCTCTGAGCTTTTCCATCACGAAGAGATCGAACACGACCTCTCCGGCGTTGTCTGTCAGGTAAAATATCCTCGAGGACCTGGCCAGGAGCTTCTTGAGGGCATCAAGATCGCCGACCAGATCCTCCCTCAGTGTATCCTCGAATACGGATGAGAATGACCTGTTATCGAACTCGTGACCCCTCACCCCGAACTCCATCGAGTTCGCTGCAGCGGCTATCCTGACAAGGGCCTCCATTTTATCCTCGCTGAGATCGTAGAACCTCTCAGCCACAGGAAGAAGCTCACGGGCGACATCATTGCTCTCCTCCTTCAATTTACTGTATGGATCAGCCACGCCGCTTATCCGCTTGAGCATGATCTCACGCTCAGTTCCAACAGTGGCAGGCACATCCCTCATGTGCTCTGCCATGAACTGCAGGAGACCCTCCACCAGCTCAAGCCTCCGGTCCTCCGGCAGTGAGAGGAGCTCGCATTCGAATCCGGCCCTCTCCAGTATGCATATGTAGCAGCTCGACGCCATCCTCAATATGGCCACCGCCCAGCCAGAACAGCGATCACATCCGGAATCGCGCGGCGCGCCACATCAGGATTCGAGCCGCCGCTGAGCACGAATACAAGCGGTTTGCCATCGACCGCTTTTTTGATCATGCTCGCCATCTTCGGATACGCATTCAGCGTGAGGTCGAAGCCGCCGTAATCATCGGTATGGGAATCATGCCCGAAGATCACGAAGCATACCTCATAATCGAAGCCCTCTGCAAGCTTCAGCGCGTTCTCCATCTCCCTCAAAAACGTCTCGTCGTTCGCGTTCCACCCTATGCCAAAGTCGTAGTTGTTCCTCTCGTGATCGAACTCCTTCTGCGATCCGGAGTGGAAGTTGATGTGGAAGACATCCGGATCGTTCCCGAAGAAGTCTCTTGTCCCATCCCCAAAATGCGGGTCCACATCTATTATCAGGAAGCGCTTGAGCCCCATCTTGCGGAGCTTGAGTATCGTTATTGCGACATCGTTGAAGTAGCAGAACCCCCAGCAGCTTCCCCTGGATGCGTGATGTCCTGCTGTTCCTGTGTACGCGAATGCGGACTCTGCCTTTCCGGAGACCACAAGCTCAGCTGCCATCAGCACGCTTCCTGCTGAGAGCAGAGCGACGTTCCAGTGCGGGTCGTGCCTCATGTTTTGCATGTGGTTCTCTGTATGCGCCTCGGCCACAAGCTCCACCGGCGCTGGCTGTGGCCTGAACACCTGCACTTCCACACCATCAACAAGCCCGGAGTTCATCAGAGCGTCAAACGATGGCCTGATCCTGTCCTTCAGCACAGAGTATCCATGTACCGGAAAGTCCTCGTGGTACACAACAGCTACCTTCATCTTCTCCATCTGAATTCCCTCCGTTTATCTGATAACCTGCCCGCAGGGGCAGTGGTCCTGCTGAGCGCTCTGGAGATGAGTGCTACCAGCAGCCAGTTTGCACGATTCCTCATATCGTTCTCGGATACCTCTCGGTCGGATACCTCTCGAGCAGCATGCCCTCCACGACTATCGGCGGCTGCTCCAAGGCGTCCCTCATCGAGCACATCTTCACCGCGCACTCCAGCTCCCAGTCTGTGCTGGAGCATATCGTGAGCAGCGGCTCACCCTTCTTCACGATCTCTCCCATCTTCTTGTGTATTATCACTCCCGCCCTCTTGTCACCGGGCGCGCCTGCTGCCCTCGCGATCTCTATGATTCTCTTGTTGTAGAATGCGACCACGTATCCGTTCGTCGGGGAGAGTATCTGCTTCTGATGCTCTCCGATCTGGATGTCCTCGCTCCTTATCTTCGGATCCCCTCCCTGCGCCTCTACGATCTCCATGAGCTTCCTGTGGGCCTTTCCGCTCACCAGTATCTCCTCCGCGGCTCTGTATCCCTCGCCCCTGGCCGCAACCCCTCCCATCTCCAGGAGTATGCCTGCGAGGGCGAGGCTCTTCTCTCTGAGGCTGTTCGGCCCCTCGCCTGTCTCCAGCATCTTTAAAGCCTCTCTGACCTCGAGAGCAGGTCCCACTGTGCGACCGACGGGAGAGCCGCCAAAGGTCATCGCGCACTCCACCCTGATCCCCAGCCGCTCTCCAAGGTCTGTGAGATCTTTCGCGAGTACCCTCGCCTTCTCCGGCGTCTCCAGCTTCGTTCCAGGGCCTGTGGGCATATCGACCACGACAGCGTCAGCTCCGACTGCCCCCTTCTTCGCCATTATCGAGGCGAGCATCTGGCTGTAGGGATCGATGGCGAGGGCGTACTCCGCTTTTATCAACCTGTCGTCCGCCGGCGCTATGTTTGTGGCGCCGCCCCATGCGATGACCCCTCCCACGGTTTCGGTGATCTCCTTGATCTCATCGGCTGTGAACTCAACGGGCGCAAGAACCTCCATCAGATCCGCGGTCCCGCCTGCGCCTGTTATCGCCCTCGAGCTTGTCTTCGGTATGAGCAGGCCTGAGGCTGCGACAATCGGAACCACGAGCATCGAGACCTTGTTCCCTGGAACCCCACCTATGCTGTGCTTGTCCACGACAGGATGCTTATCGAAGTATATCCTCTCGCCAGTCTCTATCATCGCCCTGGTGAGCCACTCCGTCTCCTGTGGATCCAGGTTATGGATGTAGGATGCTGTGATGTAGGCTGAGAGCTCGATCTCGCTGAGGTTGTTATAGACGATATCCCTCACTATGCTCCTGATCTGATCCTCGCTCAGCTTCTGCCTGTCCATCAGCATCTTTATGTATGATATCGAGGCAGGCCTTGGGGCGGGCGATATCTCCACGCTCTTCGCCTCCTTCAGATCCCTGAACGCCTCTGTGAATATGCCGACCTGCCCCTGCCCGATCATCTGTCCAGTCACGTCAAGAATCGCGGTCAGAGATGCGCCTCTCGTTCTCACCCGAACCCTGTCTCCCGGGTTGAGGCCCATCGCTCTGGCGTCTGCGATGTTGAGCATTACCTTGTACTGCCCGATCTCTATATCGAAAGGAACAACCTCGAACATTCAGATCACCCAGATCATCCACACCCTCTGGATAGGCTCGACATGAGCGTCAGCGAGCGTATCCACTCCCCCTTCGCCTCTCTCGTCGTGCCGACAACCATTCTCAGGCCGTTTGGGGTCTCCTCGACCACCCCAGATGCCTCGATCATCTCCCCCTCGAATGCCTGGCCTGCGTATGTGTGAGAGTAACAGAGTAGCTCCCCGATCTCATGATCGAGCCTGAAAATGCCAGGGCTGTCGAAGGAGTATCTGGCGTCGACCACCTCTGCGACTATTCTGCTTCGGCACAGTGGCCTGCCTGGGGGTACCGGCTCGATCTCATCCCAGTCTCTCGTAAAGAGGAGGTCAAAGTACGTGCCGTCGATCATTCCGCGGTTGCCCTTGCGCATCTCATGCGCCACGAACTCATCGAAGGGGATCGAGGGCTTTCTCTTCATGTAGATCTTCATCCATGTTGCGCTATCGAGCTCCTGGATCGAGCCGCTGCGCTTTGCATCTGCTATGACGTCCCTCGCCTTCCACCAGGCGTTTCCGTAAACAACCAGATCTATGTCTGATGATCTGCTGTGGAGCCCCAGGAGCATCGATCCGGTGATCCCGATGCACCTCTCAGGGATGCCATGCTCCTCCAGTATTTCAGCGATCCTGCCGACCCTCTCGTCCTCAGCTCTCACCCTTGGAAGCTCATCAGCCGGTCTGAAGAACCTCTTCACATCATCAAACGGTACCACATGGACGTCCCTGACGTAATCAGGGCGTCTCACCCTGAGAAAATCAAACGCCTCGTCGAAATCCAGCTTTCTGTATCTTCTGCCGCCTGCGATTCTCCCCCCTGATTCATCCGGGATGTACCTGAGCAGGGATCTCACGCCATCGATGTGGACGTAATCCACGACCGAGAATATCCAACCCTCCCTGCTCTCGAGAAAGTCCCTGATTCTGGCTCTCATCGCCCGATTACCTCTAGAACTCGATCTGCCATCGCGCCCATCCTCAGGATCCTCCTGGTTGAGAGGTCCACGAGGGTGGATGGTACGGCGTATCTGCATCTCCCTCCATCTATCAGCATATCCACCCGAGATAAAATCTCCGGGTCAATCTCTTTAGGATCCGATGGTGGAGGGGCGCCGGTGATGTTCGCGCTTGTGGACGTGATCGGCCCGGTCATTTCGATGAGCCTGAGCGCCATCTCATGATCTGGGTATCTGACTCCGACAAGCGGAGATCCTGCTGTGAGCATATCTGGGACGATCGATCTCTTCCGCACGAGAAATGTCACGGGTCCGGGCAGGAGTTTTCTCATCATATCCAGGTCCTCAGGCCGGACATGCGCCACATCACAGAGCATCTCGAAGCTTGATACAGCTATGGATATCGGTTTATCGAGGGGGCGCCTCTTGATCGCGTAGACCCTTACGATGCTGCTCTCATCAAGAGCGTTCGCACCTATGCCATAGACGGTCTCTGTGGGGTACACCACAATGCCGCCTGAGAGTATGCATCTTGCAGCCTCGTCTGTGCCACCAACAACAGCCATCTGCAAATCATCTCTTCCTGATGTTTGCGATATCCCCGAGCGTCAGAACCTTCGATCCTCCCCGGGATTTGAGCTTCTCCTCGGTCGTCTCCTCGGTGAGCTTTATCTTGAGCTCCTTCTCCAGCTTCTTCCTCACATCGTCCTCCGGGACGAGCTCCTCGCGCTCGATCTTTCTGAGAAGAGATGCCTTCTCCTTTATCCTGAGAGCCAGATCCTCGAGAGAGAGATTCATGCTCTCCCTGGCATTTTTTATAATATTCCCGTAATCCGGCACTACCTCCACCAGATCCCTGAAGTGGTCGCGTGGCTTTGGCTTCTGCACGCGAAAGCTCCTCTCAACAGGCACGATCTTTCTCGGAACAGGAGACCATTTGTCCTCAGGCTTGCCGAAGCGAGCGCAGCTCTTGCAGACCTCAAGAACCGAGCCGTCGATCACTATCCTCTCGGGAGAGCCAGAGATGTCTGCGCCGCAGATCTCACATTGCCTATCGCTCATCTCTCTCATCTCGGAAATCTTTTATAGCCCTCGGAGTTTAATAAGCTTTGGAGATGGGATGAACGAGCCTCAAAGTGGACCCGACTTCTCGAAGTACATCCTGGACAGGATGAAGCAGCTTGAGGAGCGCAACCTCGCCCTGAGGGAGCAGAAGGACCGCGCGGAGGGGGAGAAGCGGCTCATAGAGAACCAGAAGCTCAAGTACGAGCGCGAGGCCCGGAAGCTCCGCAGCGAGCTGGAGCGTCTGCGTGTCGGGCCCATGATCGTCGGTACGGTTGTGGAGGTTCTCGACGAGAGCAGGGTGATCGTGAAGTCGAGCACAGGCCCAAGACTTGTCGTGAGCGTCTCGCAGTTCATCGAGGAGGAGCTGAGGCCGGGTGTGCAGGTCGGTCTGAACCAGCAGACGTTCGCGGTGATGTGCGTGCTTCCATCACCGCGCGATCCCATGGTCTTTGGAATGGAGGTCGAGGAGGTGCCGGACGTGACGTTCGCCAGCATCGGTGGCCTCGACAGCCAGATCGCCGAGCTCAGGGAGATCGTGGAGCTTCCCCTCAAGAGGCCTGAACTCTTCCATGCGGTCGGGATCGAGCCGCCAAAGGGAGTTCTCCTCTATGGACCTCCGGGCACCGGCAAGACACTTCTCGCCAAGGCGGTGGCCAACAGCACAGAGGCGACGTTCCTGAGGGTGGTCGGGAGCGAGTTTGTCCAGAAGTACATAGGAGAGGGCGCCAGGCTTGTCCGGGAGCTCTTCGATCTGGCAAAGAGCAGAGCCCCCGCGATCATATTCATAGATGAGCTCGATGCGATAGGCTCCAGGCGCATAGATGGGGCGACGAGCGGTGATCGTGAGGTTCAGAGGACACTGATGCAGCTGCTCGCTGAGATGGACGGATTCGACCCGCGTGGAGAGGTCAAGATAATAGGCGCCACAAACAGGCCGGACATGCTCGATCCTGCTCTACTCCGGCCCGGAAGGTTCGACAGGGCGATATACGTTCCGCTGCCCAACCGTGAAGGCAGATACGCGATCCTCCTCATACACACAAAGGGCATGAGCCTCGGCCCGGATGTTGATCTGAGGAGCATCGCGGATCTCACAGAGAACGCGAGCGGTGCTGATCTGAAGGCGATAGTCACCGAGGCTGGAATGTCTGCGATCCGCGAGGAGCGGACGCAGGTGCTCCAGAGGGATTTCGAGCGTGCGATCGCAAAGGTGCTTCAGGCGGAGAGGCATGGTGCAGGCGATGAGCTGGATCTCCCGAACTACGCGTGAGTATCATTTTATTTTCGCGGCAGATGCACTGAATGCATCCGGCGTACAGTTTCTGAGAAGGTGTAATGCAGGTGCCGGCGATTCCGGCACGGGTCTGCCTGTGATCTAAACTATCGGCGTCAGGCAGATCCTGCTCCCACCCTCGAAGCTCATATTGTAGAGCTCGGTCCGCGGGATCACTCCATATATGCAGAGCCCTCCATTGAGTTCGTTGACGACGAAGTACGTGTCTGCGACGTGAATCGCCATGTTGATGCTCTCCTGACCGGTCTTGACGACCAGGAGATTGATATCGTTCGTCTCCTTCCATTGGTTGATCAGCCGGTTCGCTATGTTAAGGAGCTGTCTGTATCCGAAGGCGAACTCCATCGCGTCCATGCCGATTATGTTGAGGATGGGGCGGCCGCTGCGCTCTCGCAGTTCATCCCATATGCCAATGAGCTCTTTTCCCCATGATACAATGTCGTCCCCATAAGGCTGGACGACACGGACGTTCGTCGGCACGAAGATCTCCCTGGGGCTGAGCTGGTACCCTATCGATGGGATTATGCATACAGCTCTCCCGTTCTTCAGAGCGTTTGATGCAAGGGCTGTGAGTATGTGGTAGTAGCGCTTGCCAACGCCGTGGTTGATCTCAAGAACATTGCAGGAGCCGTACTTCAGACCGCCTGTAATCTCATCAAGCTGTGGAATTCCGGTAGATGCGCAATCCTCTTTTGGATCTGATATTCGTACATGATCTCCGCCGATTCTGGCATCGCCATCCTCGACACAGGGAGTGAAGCACTGGAATCTGCCACCGTGAAGCGTTGCTGTAAATGTGCGCTGGAGTATCTCAACGCCGCGGAGCTTCTCAAGCCTTATCTCACGGGCGTATCTGGTCCTCATGCCGCTGTCCCTGACAGCGGAAGACGGTGTTCCGGCGATCCTGTAGTGCTCCATGTAAACCACACCGTCGACTATGTAGTCGAGCGGCATCAGATCAGCAGACTCGCTTACAAATATTATGTGAATGCCCATATCCCTCGCGAACTCGCATATGTTCTGCTCGAAGCTCTGCTGCTCTTTAATTATCGGAGAGATGTAGTTCATCAGTGCGTCCCAGCTGTCGAATACTATGATCGGGCTCTCCATATCCTCCACGTCCTCGAAGAGAACGCGGAAGAAGTCCAGGACAGTATCGTATGTGGGGATCCCTCCGGCGATGTTTCTCAGAGTCTGAAGAAGCTTTGATTGCGTCGCGTTAACGACATTTCTCGGCGGCACGATCTCCTTTATCCAGGGAAACGTCCTGTAAAGCCTGTCAGGATCGACACGCGTGGAGATGTACATTCCATTTCTCTTCTCGCACATCACATTCAATATCTCAAACGCGAGCGTGGTCTTGCCGGTTCCGGGCAGGCCTTTTATCAGGAGGGTCTGACCCTCGCCGATTTCAAAAAACCTGTGTATCTCAGTAGGTATGCGCATGGGCTCCCCCCACCCACTCTTGTAGCAATTCTCATATATATGGTGTTACTATTTATACGGTTATTGCTGTCTTATCTCAACACTTGTCGTTTATCGACTGTATCTGCCTGAGAAGCGCAGACAGCTGATCTGCTCTTATCTTGAATGAGATGGAGACCATCCCGCTATCGTCCGGCGGCTTGACAGAGACAGATTCCACCTCACATGGTTCTATATCGCGCTTGCATATCTCTTTTTTGGGGGTAACAGCGCGCCAGAGTTTCGAGGGGCCGACCTCCACGTACTCACACTTTCCCTCAGATCTGAGAACGGAGAGGTATTTTATGACTGTCGTCTTGCTCACCCCAGCCTGCCTGGCCACCTCTACCGTTGTCAGACCATCCTTGGAGTCCTGAATCGCCCTGAGTATCTTCTCTTTATAGGACATCGCATCCACCATGATCGCGGCGAGCATCCAGTCATCTCGCTCCAGTCAAACTCATAAATTTTCCTGCATGTAGTACGTACAGTAGATTACATGGATGGACAACTAGATAAAATTATTTAGTGAATGACTGGCATGCCATGCAGTCAACTCAACTTGTACGCTCCTGGATTGTGAGCCTGGATCACCGGAGCACAGCAGCCATCTGGTCCACAGAGAGGCTTGTCCATTCAGATACAGAAAAGTATCTCCGTAGACCACATGCATGAGATCTCCCATCTCGATACACGTTTACGTCAAAGATCTCAAATAAAAAGTTGGGTGGCTCATCAGCTGATTCAGCGATGACGGCAGATGCTGGGGTATGGGTCATGCTGCTCACGAGAAACCGGTCTCGACGCGGACTCAGATGATTCGCGAACATGAGTCAGCTCGAGCTCTAGAGCCATCATGCAGAGAGGCCCTGCATGCCATTTTCAGAGCTTCTCCCATTTCTTCAGCTTTGCGACCTCGGACAGCGTCCTCCCTCTTCTTATCTCCTCGAAGAGTCTGCTCTCGTTCTTCTCGACCTCTTTAGCTCTTCTCGCGATCTCGTAGGCCCTCTCCTTCGGTATCACCACGACACCGCAGTCATCCCCCACGATGTAATCCCCCGGACGCACAACCTGCCCTCCGCAGACGATCTCCACATTTATCTCCCCCATTCCCTTCGGCTCTCCCGCAGTGGGGGCTATGGCGCTTGCGAACACAGGATAATTGAGCCTGCGGATCTCGTCCACATCTCTGACAGCTCCATCGATCACGACCCCCTCAACACCCTTCTGCATGCAGCTCAGCGTCGCCAACCCTCCCCACGGCGCGACATAGCGGCTGCCGTTGTAGATGACGATGACCTTCCCAGGCCCGGCCTCGTCTATCGCCTCCACGGTCTTCGCCCAATCTCCCTCGAATGTCTGGACCGTGATCGCGGTGCCGACGATCTTCGTCCCCGGAATTATCGGGAGTATGTCCCGCATCGCCCCCTTGCGGTGCATCGCGTCCGTTATGTTCGGGGTGGAGACCTCTCTGAATATGGAGATCATCTCCTCCTCCAGGCTTCTTCGGGAGGTGCCAGCGCCCTCTACATGATCTATCGCCTCTCTGATCCGCCTGGCTGAGCCAGTGACATCTGCAGATCTTGTTATGTTTCCTCCTACTATCACGATAGATGCCCCGTAGAAGATCGCATCCTTTCCAGAGGATGCGTCTATTCCTCCTGCTGCAGCCACCGGAATGCTGACGACCTGGACGACCTCCCTTAGGAGATCTATTGTGCTCTTCCCAACCATTTGCTGATCTATGCCAACGTGGACACAGATGTAGTCCACTCCGAGCTCCTCGAGCTCTCTCGCGCGCTTCACCGGATCAGGCGCTGAGAGCAGATCGACCATTATCTCCACTCCGTACTTCCTCGCAGCTCGAATCGCGTCCTGTATCGTTGAGTCATCTGATATCGCGAGCAGAGCCACGATATCTGCGCCGGCCTTCGCAGCCATCTCGACCTCCATGGCGCCTGTATCCACGGTCTTCATATCAGCGACAATCCTGACTCCTGGAAGGGTGCGCCGGAGCTCTCGAACCGCGTCCATACCCTCGCTCTTGATCAGGGGCGTGCCGGCCTCGATCCAGTCCGCACCGCCCGCTATCGCCTCCTTCGCTATCTCAACAGCCCGATCGATCTCCAGGAGATCCAGAGCAACCTGCAGAATCGGCCTGATATCCATCACCACCCTGATACCATTCTGGGAAGAGGGATATAAAGGGAGGTCCCATGGAGAAGACATGAATCAGCTGGAGTTCGTGAAGCTTCATGGGAATGGGAATGATTTCATACTCATAGATGAGCTGAACGGGGAGAGGATACCGGAAGATGAGAAAAGCGAGGCTTCCAGGATTCTGTGCCATCGCAACTTCGGCATCGGCGGCGACGGGGTTCTCTTTCTCGTACCCTCAGAAAGAGCGGATATCGGCATGCGCCTTTTCCAGCCGGACGGATCTGAGGCCGAGATGTGTGGGAATGGGATACGCTGCCTCGCAAAGCACGCGTGGGAGAGCGGCTATGTGGGGGAGAGATTCTCTGTTGAGACGCTGGCCGGCGTGATCCCCATCCAGGTCAGAAGGGATCGCAAGGGATTCTGGGCGAGGGTTGAGATGGGCATCCCGAGATTCGAGCGCTCTGAGATTCCCGCTGATGGCGAGGGGACGTTCCTGAAGGTACCACTCCACGGCTTCGAGGTATCAGCTGTGAACACCGGCGTCCCGCATGCTGTGATATTCGTCGAAAATCTGGATATCCCTGTAGAGCAGATCGCCCCCAAGATCAGGCACAGCTCCTGCTTCCCGGAGGGGGCGAACGTGAACTTTGTGAGGTTGGGGAATCATCTTGAGGTGAGAACCTTCGAGCGCGGGGTCGAGGCCGAGACGCTCTCGTGCGGCACAGGCTCTGTGGCAGCGGCTGCAGTCGCGCGAAGACTTGGCCTTGTGGGCGAGACGGTTGAGGTCATGACGAAGGGCGGACCCTTGCGCATCTCGTTTGCAGGAGAGAAGGCCTTCATGGAGGGGCCGGCTGTGACCGTCTGCAGGGGCGTTGTCTCCGATGAGATTCTGCAGACGCTGCAGTAGCATGCGGCCGACCGCCCAGAAAGAATGCATTCATCTGATGTTGCCCACGACCGCGCCGGATGCCCTCCAGTTGCCGTCCATAAGCGCGGCCCTGTAGCCCATCAGCCTCAGGCAGTAGTACATGATGCTCGCATCCGGCATATCCCCGTACACGATCTGCAATCTTCCTCCGTCAAGGCCGCGGCCTGAGAATATCGATTCCAGTGATGCCGCGTCCCTGACGCTATTGTCTGCGATCACCGTTGAGATCGGTATCTGTATAGCCCCCTGGATCCTGGATCTGCCGAAGTCTGCAAAGCTCTCCCGCGTGTCTATGATCTGAGCGGCACCGATCACATCCTCGAGATCCTCTGGCTTTATGAGGAGATCCTCACTGATATTCCCGCTGTAGTCGGATCGAGGCATCGATGGGGAGTTCCGCACCAGTGCTCTGCCTGTTTTCGCCCATGCATCAACTCCGCCATTCAGCAGGCTGACGTTTCTGTGCCCGATGTACTCCAGAGCCCAGAAGAGGTATGATGCATCGCCTTCCTCTCCGTAAACCACGATTCTGTCTGTGGTGTTCACGCCATTCTCCCTCAAGGCCTCGACGAGCGCGGATGCGTTTATGCTCTCTCCAGATCTCACAGATCTCCACCAGATGTTCCTGGCCCCGGGTATATGGCCCGCTGCATACTCCTCAGGCGAGCGGGAATCGACGGGCACAGCACCTGCAAGATCCCCGGCATCTGCTGCGATCTCCTCCACCTCGTATCTCTTCTCTGCGCTCTTGACCTGAAGCGTCTCGTTCTGCTGCGCAGTCCTGAGCGCGGGAGGAAGCTGCGATTGCGAGTACGCCTCCTTCTGCCTGTACCATCCATCAAGGTTTGTCCAGTCAGGGCATGTCGGGCAGAACGAGCCGTCCTCTGTGCCAGCCAGAGCGCCGAAGAGCGCTGGGAGGAGGAGCAGGATGAGAACCGATGTGATCAGACGCATTGACATCACTGTATTCATCGAATCATAAAAGATTTACCCAGGCAGCTTGGAGAATAACCGCAAAGGCACTGCTACGAGCATCGCTGGTTGAGCGGAGCCCCGTCATCACGCAGGGATCACCGAGGCTCAGGTCTATGTGAGACGTGTCGAACGTGTCGATCGCCGCGAGTGCATCCTGGATATAATCGAGACGCAGGGATTGTGAGGCTCAGGTCAATGTTAGACTGCCCGGTTCCTGAGCAGGCCTATCCCCTCTATCTCGACCTCAACGATGTCGCCGCTCTCGAGCCTTCCAACCCCTGGAGGTGTGCCTGTTGCTATGACATCTCCTGGCTCCAGCGTCATTATGGAGCTCACGAACTCCACCAGCTCTGCGACCCCGAATATAAGGTCAGAGGTGTTCGATCTCTGTCTTGTCTCCCCGTTGACCCTGGTGGATATGCTGAGGTCCTCCGCATCCTCAACGCTCATCTGAGCCACCCATGGCCCCACAGGAGCGAATGTATCGAAGCTCTTCGACCTGGTCCACTGTCCGTCCTTCTGCTGGAGATCGCGGGCTGTGACATCGTTGAAGCATGTGTATCCCAGAATGTAATCATCAGCTTCATCTGCGGAGATCCTCCTGCACCTCCTGGAAATGACAACAGCAAGCTCGCCCTCGTAGTCGACGCGTCTGCTCATCTCCGGCAGGATTATCTCATCGTCGTGGCCCACAACAGCGGATGGCGGCTTTAAAAATATGATCGGCTCATCTGGCAGATCCATCCTGAGCTCCCGCGCATGCTCCAGGTAGTTCAGACCCACGCAGACAACCTTTGTGGGGACTGATGGCGGGAGAAGCTTCACCTCCTCCAGCTCGTATGAAACGCCGTCTGATACAATGCGGTCACCATCAACATCTCCATCAAACACACGATCTCCGTATCTGAAACGTGCTATCATAGCAAAACCTCTAGTAGCAGCTCTCCCTCATCCCGGATGGGCCGCGCCTGTACCTCCCGAACTCGCTCTCGAGGAGCCTGTCCCCTGTGATCACAGGCCCCTCAACACACACCCTTATCCCATCAGGATCGAGGCAGCACGATCCACAGATCCCCACGGCGCACTTGAAGTACCGGTTGATGCTCGCCTGGATCCTCGAGGCGTGCTCTCTGCATCTCCTTATTATATCGATCATCATCATCTCAGGGCCGCAGAGGTATATCTGACTGTAATCCTCAGGATCGATCTCGCTCAGGCCTGCTGAGGCCCTCCCCTCGATTCCAGCACTTCCATCGTCTGTGGTGAGTATCACATCCCCAAGCCGCCTGAACCTGTCCAAAAATATGATGTCTTCCCTGCATCTGAACCCTATCAGGGAGGTCACATCGATTCCCCTTTTCTTCACATCCTCCCCGAGAAATGCGAGCGGCGCCACCCCGACACCTCCGCCGATGAGAAGTATCCTCTCTCCGACGAGCCTGAAGCCATTTCCGAACGGCCCTCTAATGCCCACGCTATCCCCGGGTCTAAGATCGCACAGAGCCCTCGTCGCCTCACCAACAGCGTGCACTGTGATCGAGTCCGGCGCGGAAAAGCTCATCGGTATTTCGTCCACACCCCTCACCCAGACCATGATGTACTGCCCAGGTATGGGATCCAGCGGTCTGTCAAAGCGTATCGTACTGACAGATGCCGTCTCACGCATCACATCTTTTATAACAAGATTTGCAGGCCTGAACCTCATAGAACCTCCTTGTGCGGAGATCAGGAAGAAGGAGTTGATCCACGCCTCCGTGCGATTCCCCGTATCTCCTCCAGGCTCCAGCCCTTTCTATCGAGAAACCTGATGATCCCACTCGTGATATCCCTTATGACCTCAAGCCCGCCCATGAGCGCTGTTCCGATCTGGACGCCAGCTGCTCCGGCCATGATCATCTCAACAGCATCCTGCCAGCAAGAGACGCCGCCGACTCCGATGACTGGTATCTCAAGAACGCCGGAGAGCTCGTACACGCATCTAAGGGCGACCGGCTTGATCGCCGGCCCCGAGAGACCGCCGATCACGTTGCCCAGTATCGGGTATCCGGATTCGACATCTATCGCCATCGCCTTCAGGGTGTTTATGGCGACGACTGCGTTCGCACCACCGCGCTGTGCCGCGATCCCGAGGACCCTTATGTCCGTCACATTGGGGGTGAGCTTGACCCATACAGGAACGTTAACAGCTCTCCTCACAGCTCTCGTGATCTCCTCGACGTTCGCGGGATCGCAGCCGATCTCCATGCCGTAGCCACCTGCATGCGGGCATGAGAGATTCAGCTCGAACCCGTCTACATCCAGAGCAGAGGCGATCTCTGCGAACTCCTCAGGGCATGAGCCGAAGATGCTCGCCACCACAGGCACCCCGCCCTCCCTTGCAATATCGATCTCATCCTGAAATGCCCTGTACGACGGATTGGGAAGACCCATGGCGTTTATGAGGCCGACGCCCAGCCTGACCACGGTCGGCCCCGGATGACCATTCCTTGGCTCAAGGCCGACGGATTTCGTGACCACTGCGCCGGCGCCTGCAAGAGCGACCCTGCGCATAGACGCTCCTGTTGTTCCAAGAATGCCTGCTGCCAGTATCAGGGGATTCTCGAGCCTCAGACCGCCAACATCTCCCGAGAGGGATGACATGTGGGGGGAATCCCCCTGCACAGATAAAAGGTTTCTCAGCTTCCGTGGAAGGAAACGACTCGGCAGATCTCCAGATAAGGGAGATGCTGCACAGATAAAAGGTCTCTCAGCTTCCGTGGAAGAGGCCCATGTGCTCCTGCTCCACGATCCTGCTCAGGGACTCGGGAGTGATATCGGATATAGGGTAGTACCTGCCGCCGGCTGCCTCCGCGATGTCTCTGCAGTATCCGAGCCTCATCTCCATGAATGAAGATCCCACGACCTCTGTGTCTATGACCACAGTGTGAACACCGAGCCTCCTCGCCTCCTCAGCGATCTGAACGATCTCCTTCTTCGGATCTGAGGAGATCGAGACATTCGCTCTTCCATCTGAGACCAGAACGATCATGGGTCTGGTCTCCTTGTTCTTGATAAGCTCACCCTGTATGACCCTGAGAGCCTTTGAGAGACCTGCGGATAGCGGCGTCCTTCCGCCAGTGGGAAGCTCTGCAAGTCTCTTCATTGCGAGATCGACACTGGAGCACGGCGGGAGGAGGAGATCTGCATCATTCCCCCTGAATGCCACCATCCCTATCCTGTCCCTCTTCTGGTACGAGTCCATGAGGAGCGAGAGGACAGCGCCCTTTGCGCTCTCCATCCGGCGCATCGCACCCATGGAGCCGCTAGCATCGACCACGAAAAGCACCGTGGCCGAGGTCTTTCTGACCCGCTCCTTCTCCCTGATATCCTGGGGAAGGATGGTCACCGCGAACCTTCTCTCGCGCATGTGCTGGTGCGGCGCGGCCGCCCTGATCGTGGCATCGAATGCGATATCTCTCCCGTCCACCGGCAGCTTCGATCGCAGGTATCTGCCGGACCTGCGCATGCTCAGGCTGCTCACCCTTCTTCCTCTGGGCATCCTCCTCAGCACTCTGTCGCGCCTCAGTGTATCTCTGAGCTGTTTCACGTCAATCGGAGAGCCTATCCCGAATACACTCTCCTCAGGCGTGGATTCGCTCTGCTCGCTGGGGGCATCAGAGCTTTCCTCCTGCGGACGTCTCTCTTCATGATGCTCATGCTGGTGTTTGTGCTGATGCTTCTGCTCCTGGTGTTTTGCCATCGCCTGCTCGAGCTTCTCCTGAGCCATCGATGGCGGCTCGAAGGGCTTGCTCCTCATCCTGTGGGGCAGCGCCAGGATCATCGCCCTCCTCACATCCTCCTCCGTGACATCGTTCCTGCCCTCGAATGCAGCTATTGTCCTGGCAGTTCTGGCAGTGACTATCTCAGCCCTGTGAGTTCTGACCCCCATCTCGATGCATGTCCGGGCTATGAGCCTCAGGAGAGAATCGTCCATCACGACCCCTGGAAGCATCTGCTTAGCCCTGCGGATCCTCTCGCGCAGGAGGTTCTGCTCATCGCTCCACTCCGAGATGAACGCCTCAGGATCGGATTCAAAACGTTCGGCCCTCTTTGCGATCTCAACTCTGAGATCGACATCTGAGATAACCTCGACGTTGACCTGGAGGCCGAAGCGGTCGAGAAGCTGCGGACGGATCTCACCCTCCTCAGGGTTCATGGTGCCGACGAGCATGAACCTCGATGGATGCGCAACCGACACCCCCTCCCTCTCGACGATGTTCACCCCCATTGCAGCTGCATCTAGAAGAACATCAGCGACATGGTCGTCGAGAAGGTTCACCTCATCTATGTATAAAATGCCCCTGTTTGCTGCAGCCAGTATCCCAGGCTCCAGCGCCTTTATCCCCTCCTTTATCGCGCGCTCCACATCCAGAGAGCCTACAACCCTGTCCTCTGTGGCTCCGAGCGGCAGGTCCACCACAGGCATTCTCCTCATCAGAACCTGCAGATCGCCATTCTGGCTCTTCTGATAGCAGATATCGCACATCTCATCCTCGCTGAATGGGTTGCAGTTGAACGGGCAGCCATCGACGACCGGTATCTCATCGAGAAGATCTGCGAGGGCCCGAACTGCAGTCGATTTGGCGGTGCCCTTGTCTCCACGTATGAGAACACCGCCTATCCTCGGGTTGATGGCATTGAGCACAAGGGCCAGCTTCATCAGGTCCTGGCCAACGATTGATGTGAACGGAATCGTGCGCCTCTTGAGATGATGCATCGTTATACCTCTCTGAAGTTCGATCATATCATGTCATATAAGTAGATTTTTGGTATTAAGATATGAGATCATTTTGAACCTGCAGATCAATGAATCTGACTAGATACATCTATCATAAGGATAACGATTCATGCAGTCCTGTCTGCTCTTCCAG
The DNA here is from genome assembly GCF_000014945.1 of Methanothrix thermoacetophila PT. Lineage (NCBI taxonomy): Archaea > Methanobacteriati > Methanobacteriota > Methanomicrobia > Methanotrichales > Methanotrichaceae > Methanothrix > Methanothrix thermoacetophila. The sequence goes on along the minus strand of NC_008553.1, from coordinate 464,235 downwards.
ATCAACTCAATGAAGGTAGACTGTCAGCGGCTCACGGCGGTTCATGAATTGCATAAAATGTGAAATTCGTATACTTTAATTGCTAATTTAGTTAACTTTAAATAACACTTAATATTATGAAGTTAGCAAATAACCCATTTAAGTTGGATCTAGGTGATAAAAATGCATAAAATATCAGTGGTTGCAGCCTTTGTGTGTTTTGTGCTGGCTGTATCTGCTGGATGCTGCGGAGAGGTCACGATCAAGGATGATCTCGGACGTGATGTGACAATAAACTCCCCCAGCGAGCGTGTGGTCTTCATGATGGAGAACGCGCTAAAGACCTACTATGCTGTGGGGGATCCCGAGAATATCGTGGCTCTGAAGGATGACAGATGGATGCGGAAGCTGCTTGATGATATCTTTCCAGTGATTGATCCTGACTTCGAGAAGAAGCTCACGGTCAGCGTATCGGGCGATCGTGTCGATCTCGAATCCCTGGCCAGGGCAAACCCGGACCTTGTGGTCCTCTGGGCCACCACCCCTGATGATGCCAATCTGAAAGCGATCGAGGAGACGCTTGGTGTGCCGGTCTTTGCGATATTTGTCAGATCCGTGGATGATGTGCTCCACCAGGTCGATACAATGGGGACGATATCCGACAGAATGGAGCGGGCTGCGGAGGTTAAGGAGATAATGCACGATTATATGAACACAACAACTAATGTGACCAGCAACATCCCGGAGAGCGAGAGACCTAAGGTCTATTGGATGTGGACAGATGTTCTGGGGACAGCAGGCGTTAATAGCGGGATAAACGATCTCATAGAGCTTGCTGGCGGTGTCAATGTGATGAAGTTCGCTGAGAACGAGACCGCCATGACGATGGAACATCCGGTAGTAAACCTGGAGACTCTGATAAAGCTCAATCCTGATGTGATATACATGTGGTACAACGAGAATCTCGATCCAGAGGATATACTGACTGGCGATGATTTCAATGGCTGGAAGGATATAAACGCTGTTAAGAACGGGCGAGTCTATGAGATCAGAAATCCATATCTATTCGATGCGTTCTCCCCACGCATGCCTCTGGCGCTGCTGCATGTGGCAGTGGATCTCCATCCAGATAGATTCAAGGATGTAGATATGGACAAGATCATAGATGACTTCCACGTGGACATGTGGGGAGTGCATTACCCGAGCATGGAAAAGGCATGACGGTCGGTAGTCTGATGCCTTATAAAAAATATCTTTATATTTTTCTTATACTCTCTCCGCTGATCGTGATGGTTCTCTCGCTTTTCATAGGCAAATTTACGATCTCACCAGACGACATCATTCAGCTGGTGATCTTCAACCTCATGGGTGCTGAGACACCACATCCAAGTGTGTATAAGACAGTGGTATTCGAGGTCCGCCTCCCGCGCATTCTTCTTGGAATGCTTGTTGGAGCGTCGCTCTCCGTAGCGGGCGCAGCGTTTCAGGGCATATTTAGGAACCCGCTCGTCAGCCCCTACATACTTGGGCTCTCATCTGGTGCAGCATTTGGAGCTGCTCTCTCGCTCGCTGTCGCACCTCAGTTCCCAGTACAACTCTCCGCACTCTTCTTTAGTCTCCTGGCGGTTGGGTTTGCATACTACATAGCCACATCCCGCGGGAGCACCCCTGTGATCTCCCTTCTGCTCTCAGGTGTGATCGTCTCAGCGGTCTTCGACTCTCTACTTTCAATCATCCAGATGGCTGTGAACGAACGGGCTCTCCAGAGCATAGTCTACTGGCTCATGGGAAGCCTTGCAACCGCGAGCTGGTCGAAGATCCACAGCACACTCCCCTTGGCTCTGGCCGGATGTGCTGTGATATTTCTGCTCAGGTGGAGGCTCAACGTTCTGGCTATGGGGGATGAGGAAGCGAGATCTGTGGGCATGAACCCTGAGCTCTACAAGGCCGTATTTGTCGTGGCAGCATCTCTCGCCGCGTCGTCTGTTGTCTCGGTTGTCGGGATAATAGGCTTTGTTGGGCTTGTGATACCTCACATGATGCGTATGATATTCGGTCCAGACCATACACATCTTATACCGCTCTGCATAACATTCGGAGCTGCATTCATGGTTCTTGTAGATGATATTGCGCGCGCTGGAATGGGCTTTGAGGTTCCTGTGGGCGTGATCACCACTCTGATTGGAGCGCCGTTCTTTGCGTATCTTCTCAGAAGCACGCGCAGCGGAGGATGGGAATGATCTCCGGTAAGGGAATCCTGATCGATGGTGTATCGCTGAGCTACAACGGCAGAGCTGTGCTCAACAACATATGCATGGAGATTGAAAGGGGAAGGGTGATAACCCTTCTGGGGCCAAATGGATGCGGCAAGACGACCTTGCTGAAGATAATCAACGGACTGCTGCCGCCAACAAGCGGACGGGTTTATGTGGATTGCAGGGACACCAGATCCATGAAGCCCGGAGAGATGGCAAGGCGTATGGGGCATGTGCCGCAGGCCCAAAGGTCCACCTTTCCGTTTACAGTCCTCGATGTTGTGCTGACCGGCAGGTTTTCGTATATTTCTCCTTTATCAAAGCCAGGCGAGCGCGATGTTGAGAAGGCATACAGGGCTCTGGAGATGGTTGGCGCGCTTCACATTGCAGATCGACCGTACAACCATGTCAGCGGCGGCGAGCGCCAGCTTGCCATGATCGCAAGGGCGCTGGCGCAGGAGCCATCGTTTTTGCTGCTGGATGAGCCGACATCTTACCTGGATTTCAGGAACCAGATCAGGATTCTGAAGACCGTGAGGGGGTTTGCTGAAAGCGGGCTGATGACTGTGGTGATGTCGCTTCACGATCCGAACCATGCGCTAATGTTCTCTGACAGAGTTGTGCTTCTGCAAAAGATAGATTGTGAATCCTCAGATATGAACAACATAGTGGCCATGGGCGAGCCAGTGAGCGTGATGACTCCGGAGAACATCAGAAAAGCATACGGGATAGATGTAGAGATGCTCGAGATAAAGGGGAGACGGCTGCTCTTCCCGCTATGAGGATCTCGCTCTTTTCTTTTTATAATTCTGGAACATGCAGGCAGACTATGGAAGCTGTCCGGATAAGAGCAGAGGCCAGAAATCTGGACCACATTCTGCAGGTTGGAAACGAATTTGTCTCGAAACTATTTAAGCACGATGCAGATCTGCATCGATCCTGCGCGGAAAATACAATCTACATAAATCAATATGCCTGGGAATTTTGAGACAACCTCAACACCTGATCCACATTTGGACACGTCCTCTTTCCGGGTTGAGTGTTCGTATCACTGAATTGCTCGTATCATTGGGATAGGATGTGTCCGAATAAGAGCTGAATTCATGAATCTGTGGCTTGATGCTTTTGGATGGAGAAGATATTCAATCCTTATTCGGACACGTCCGCTCCATGCATCAAAAATTTTAAGTAAAATCAAATTAGTTTAATCAAATAACTATGCTAGAGGTAAACTTAATTTGTCTAAGTTTGAAGAGAGCACCAATCAACAGCTGTTGATTTGTTATTATATGTTACATTATGTTTTAAAATCTTTTTAAATGACATCTAGTAATGTTTAAATAACACTTAATCAAATGATACAGTAAATATGTATTAAAAAGAGGGAGGACGAAAATGAGAAGTCTGAAAAAAAATGTTCTCATGGCTTCTTTGGTGGTCATCCTTGTGGTGGGAAGCTCATATGCAGGCCCCTGGGATCTCAACCCCGGAAAGGAGGCGCTGAAGCACACGCATCACTCGGAGGGGGATGTGACAGGAGAGGGCTTTGTGATGGTGTATCAGAACATCAACACCAACAACCTCTCAGCGGTCGAGTACATGCACGGCAGCGGATCATTCGATGTGGCGGATATAATAGATTCAGCGCAGAAGACGACACATGGATCTTACTATTATTATCAGAGCCTTTCAACCGGAAAGATTGTGCCAGAGTGGAAGCAGCAGTGGACCGGCGCCAACAGCGAGATCAAGCTCACCAGGCAGAGCGACATGACACAGTCGCCCATGACCTTCGCATACGGCACGGGATGGTATGCATCTCATCCGATAACATACAACTCCCTTCTTAAGGACAGAACCGTCGCGAAGAGCTACCAGGAGGGGAGCATGATGCTCCACCAGCTCGAGTACGCACGTGGATTCGTGGGCGATGTGGCTGTCGAGCTGAACTGCACCGGACCCACGGAGACTAAGAATGGATACGGCCTCGCGAGCATGAACCTCGAGGACAAGGTCATCCAGGGCACTGTGCATGTAGCAGAGCTGCTTACAAATCCACAGACATACAAATCAGATGGCAAGAAGCTGAGCAAATCCAGCAAGGTTCTGGGCGTGAAGGGCGCTCTCATCGAGATCGATGAGAACTACATCGGAAACTTCGATATACAGAGGAACATGAAGCTGGAGGTCACGAAATCCAAGGCGGTGACGATGGATGACTGGCTCCCGTGCTGCATGGGCGGGTTCTTCGATGTGCCGGATTACAGCAAGGCGAACAAGGGGCAGATAGGTATCTTCGACTGCACATGCAGAGAAACATCCCTGAGTACATTCAAACCAGCATGGAATGGCACAACTGCGCAGTTCACGACAGGCAAGTAGCAGGAGTCCCGTAAAGGGATCACAATTTATTTTTAATTGACACAAAATACAAAATACTTATTAACTTAAACAGCTCAAAGCGTGATGGGTGATAATAATATCGAATAAAGGGGAAATTGTTATGATCAAATGGCTCACTTATTCAGTATTGCTTTTACTAATTGCTACCTCATGCTGTGCAGCAGCCGAGTACCCGATGACGATCACAGACTCCGCAGGGCGCGAGGTCACCATACAGATGCCTGTGGAGAGGATCATAGTGCTGAACTCCGACGCGGCAGAGGCTGTGACCATTCTGGGGGCAGCGGATAAGATCGTGGGGATATCGGACAGCGTGAAGAACAAGGCGTACTACTTCCCCGCCCTGAAGAACAGGCAGAGCGTGGGAAAGTGGAACGAGCCTGACTATGAGATGATCGGAGAGATAGCAAGGAGCGGTGATGAGATTGTTCCCAACATAATCGTGATAAGCTATACGTATCCCGATAAGCCCTACGGCATAGTGGAGGTGGCAAAGAGGCTGGAGCCTTTCACGGGCATCACTGCAATCGGCCTGGACTTCTACAAGCCGGAGAACATGACCCGGGAGATAGAGCTTCTCGGCAGGATCCTCGGGAAGGAGGCGGAAGCACAGCGCTTCATAGAGTGGTATGAGGAGAAGCAGGCGGATGTTGAGAACGCTGTGGCGAACAGGAACGTTCCAAAGGTCTACGTGGAGTGGACATCGAAGGGTGGAGAGCTCACAACGATGGGCACAGGCTCAGGCGCAGCGCAGCTTGTCTCAATGGCGAGGGGCTACAGCGTAGCGAATGATCTGAAAGATGCGTATCCAAAGATCGGGTGGGAGTGGGTCATCTCGAAGAATCCAGATGTCATAATAAAGAGATCGACATCCACGCAGCTTGGCTGGGAAAAACCGCCATCTCTGGATTCCACTAATCTGGAGAACACGCTCAACGAAGTCCTCAGCAGAAGCGGTGCAGCAGCTGTGAATGCTGTGAAGAACGACAGAGTCTACATTGTCAACTGGGAGATCATGGCCGGATTGGATGATGTTGTGGGCCTGACATATCTTGCGAAGATCCTGCATCCTGATGTGAATCTGGATCCGGAGAGCGTTTACAGGGAGTACCTCCAGTTCCTGGGCGTGGACTATCCTGAGGACAGGATATTCGTGTACCCTGAAGTGTAATGGGAGACGCTGAGCGCAGATGGACTGCATGGAATCAAGGATCGCCCTGAAGGAGGAGTACACCAGATTCGTGGGGAGGAAGCTGCTGTTCATGGCAGCCCTCTCCCTGAGTATAGTGATAATAGCAGGGATATCCGCGACACTGGGTTCTGCGAACCTCTCTGTTTTCGAGGTCTACAGCGCGATACTCGCCAGGGCGTTCCCAGGATATTTCGAGACGACCTGGTTTGCGGATACGATTGTGTGGGGATTGAGGCTCCACAGGATTCTGATGGGCGTGGTGGCAGGCGCCGGGCTCGGTGTCGCGGGTGCTGCGATGCAGGGCATACTGAAGAATCCGCTGGCGAGTCCGTTCACGCTCGGGATATCATCAGCAGCATCGTTTGGTGCAGCGCTCGCCATAATTCTTGGAGCCGGGTTTGCGGGCGGCGAGTACCTGATAATAGGAAACGCGTTCGTCTTCACGCTACTTGCAACCTTTGCGGTTTACGGTCTGGCCAAGTACAAGGGTATAACGCCCGAGACGATGATCCTCGCGGGCATCGCGATCATGTACTTCTTCTCAGCGATGACATCCTTTCTCCAGTATGTTGGGAGAGCGGAGCAGGTCCAGGAGGTTGTGTTCTGGATGATGGGCTCGCTCGGAAGATCATCATGGGATAAGGTCTATGCATCAGCGCTTATGATTATCATCTGTCTTCCGTATCTGATCCTGAAGTCGTGGGACATAAACGCGATAGGGGCGGGCGATGAGACCGCGAAGAGTCTGGGGGTGAATGTTGAGCGGATACGTGTTCTCTCCATGATCTTTGCATCTCTCATTACAGCAAGCGTGATATGCTTCACGGGCACCATCGGCTTCATAGGTCTCGTGGCGCCGCACATGACCAGGATGGTCATAGGCGGAGATCACAGGTTTCTTATCCCTGGATCCGCGCTCATGGGCTCTGTTATACTCCTCGCAGCCGATACGCTCGCGAGGACTGTTCTCGCACCGGTCATACTGCCCGTTGGAATAATGACATCATTCCTGGGAGTGCCGTTCTTCGTCTATCTCTTCATGAAAAGGAGGAAGGAGTTTTGGTGAAGATCACCATCCAGAACGTATCATTCAGCTACGGCTCAAATCTGATTCTGAACGATCTGAACCTGGTCGTCGGGGACTCAGAGATCCTCGGGCTCGTAGGCCCTAACGGCTCCGGAAAGACCACCCTGATAAAATGCATCGACAGGATACTGAAGCCAAGGGGGAGCATACTCCTCGACGGAAGAGACCTCTCCTCGATGGAGGGGAGTGAGATCGCCAGGGAGATCGGGTACGTCCCCCAGTCGGGTAGCAGCGCGATGGGCACCACCGTTTTCGAGACGATACTCATGGGGAGGAGGCCGCACATCAGCTGGCGGGTATCTGATAGAGACCTTGAGATCGTAACAGAGGTCATAGAGCTCCTCCATCTCGAGGATCTCGCGATGCGGGATTTCGGCCAGCTCAGCGGCGGCCAGAAACAGAAGGTTCTCATAGCACGCGCACTGGCCCAGGAGCCGTCCGTCCTTCTTTTAGATGAGCCAACATCAAACCTGGACATGAAGCACCAGCTCGAGGTCATGGAGATCATCAGGGAGATGGTGCAGAGAAAGAGCATATCCGCGGTGATGGCTGTACACGATTTGAATCTCGCTGCGCGATTCGTCGACAAGCTCGCAGTGCTCAAAAACGGCAGGATATGGGCTGCCGGCGACGCATCGTCACTCCTCACGCCCGATATCATAAGAGAGGTATACAGCGTGGAGGCGGTGGTCATGCAGCTCGAGCGGCCCTTTGTCATCCCCATAAGATCCCTCAACGGAGGGATGGCATGCGAGTGAGAGCGCTTACATGGGCAAGTGACAAGGCATTGCTGGTACAGGCAGGCGCTGAGCTCGGGATAGATCTCAGGGTCTGGTCGGTCCAGGAACTCTTCGATTCAGAAACGCTTGAGGAATGCAGACGATCCCTGAATGAAGCGGACGTAATTCTCGTACATCCCACGCACGATGGCAGGTTTGATGAGCTGCTGGAGACAGATAAGCCAGTCATAGCATTCGGCTTCGATCCCGCACTCTGGTCTTTCTCCCGGAATGTGTCCCAGAAGGTCGTGGCCGCAGTCAATGCGTACGTGGTCTACGGCGGCCTGGAGAACATCAAGAACATGCTTCTCTACATAGGAAGAGAGGTCCTCGGTCTCGATCTCCCCTGCAGAGAACCTCAGGAGACGCTCTGGCAGGGGATATACCATCCTGATTCCAGGAAGGCGTTCAGCACGATCGAGGAGTACCTGGAGTGGAGACCGTTCAGGCATGAGCACACCGTGGGAATTCTCTTCTTCAGAACATACTGGGCGAACGGGGATCTGGAGATCGTGGATCGTCTCATAAGATCCCTTGAGCGGGAGTTCAATGTGATCGCTGCATTCGGTCTCGGCAGCGTAGGATCAAAACAGACGGACGCAAAGCCCATAGATCAGGTGGTCAGGGATTTCCTCTCAGGTCGTGTGGATCTGATCATAAATCTCCAGTCGGTATTCCACGCTGGAAGCGTTGAGGTCTCCTTGAGATCCCTGGAGGAGATCGATGTACCTGTCCTGCATCCTCTAACACTCTATCACAAGACAGAGGAGGAGTGGAGGGAGGACATAAAGGGCATGGATCCGGGCGAGATCGGCTGGTCTGTAGCACTGCCTGAGTTCGAGGGGCTGATAGAGAACATACCGATAGGCGTAGCTTACAGAAAGGAGATGTGGGGGGATGAGGTAGAGGTCCACCATCCCATAGAGGAGCGCATTGAGAAACTGGTCAGAAGAATCCGAGCGTGGATACGACTCAGATCGAAGCCCAGGTCTGAGAGAAGGATTGCTTTCATACTCCACAACAGCCCGTGCGCATCCGTCGAGGCAACTGTGGGAGCTGCGGCGCATCTCGATTCTTTGGAGAGCGTGGCGCGGATAATGTCCAGACTCGCAGAGCTCGGATACACGCTGGATTCCTTCCCAGGGAACGGGAAGGAGCTGATAGAGGACATACTGAATCACAAGGCGATCTCCGAGTTCAGGTGGACGACGGTCCAGGAGATAGTGAGCAGGGGCGGAGCGCTGGCGCTTGTGGATCAGGAAAAGTACAGCGAATGGTTCAACGAGCTCACTGAGGAGAGCAGGTCGAAGATCTGCAGCGCATGGGGGATGCCGCCGGGCGAGCCCAGGGAGGGGGCACCTGCGCCTATGGTCTACCAGGGAAAGATCGTCGTCACCGGCAGGAGGTACGGGAATGTCGTGGTCTGCGTCCAGCCGAAGAGAGGGTGTGCAGGGGCGAGATGCGATGGCCAGGCGTGCAGGATACTCCACGATCCTGAGATCCCGCCTCCGCACCAGTATCTGGCGACATACAGGTATCTCCAGAAAGATTTCGGCGCGGATATCATAATCCACGTGGGAACACACGGGAACCTCGAGTTCCTCCCCGGAAAGTCTGTTGCTCTGTCGCAGAACTGCCTCCCCGATATCGCGATAGGCGACACGCCGCATCTCTACATCTACAACTCCGATAATCCTCCGGAGGGGACCGTTGCGAAACGCAGGAGCTGCGCTGTGATCGTCGATCACATGCAGACCGTGATGACCACCGCAGGCCTCTACGGCGAGCTCAAGGAGCTGGACGACAGGATAGCGGAGTACAGAAAGGCTGAGGATCACGGGAGAAAACATGCTCTGAAGCACATAATCCTGGAGCTCCTGGAGAGATCAAATCTAGCAGGGGAGCTTGGAGCGGGTCACGATCATGATAACTTCGAGGAGATCCTCGAAAGAGCACATGCAAAGCTCTCAGAGATATACAGCTCATACATTCCAGATGGCATGCACATCTTCGGCGAGGTCCCGGAGGGCGAAAAGAGGGTGGAGATGATAAGCGCCATCGCAAAGCCACTGGTCAATAGCTCCGCAGATCTCAAAGATGCTGTCAGAGCGGTTCTGAGCGGAGGGGATGCGGATCCAGAGATTGGGGAGCTCGTCCTGGACATATCCAGACGGATGGACGAATCTGATGAGATGGGGAGTTTGATGCATGCGATCGATGGTGGGTTCGTCAGGCCAGGGCCCTCAGGGCTGATCACAAGAGGAAAGCCTGAGGTCCTCCCGACCGGCAGGAACATGTATTCCCTGGACCCGGGGAACGTCCCGACGCAGGCAGCGGCCCTGATAGGAAAGCAGCTTGCTGAAAAGCTCCTCGAGAGATACAGGAGCGAGCACAAGAGATGGCCCGAGAACGTGGCGATGTACTGGATGGCCAGCGACATAATGTGGTCTGACGGGGAGCAGCTGGCACAGATGTTTTATCTTCTGGGCGTGGAGCCGGTGTGGAGGGGCGGAAGGGTAAGCGGGTACAGGATAATGCCTCTGGAGGATCTCAAACGACCCCGCATAGATCTCACTGTCCGCGTATCCGGCATCACGAGGGACTGTTTCATGGGATGCATAGAGCTTCTCGATTCTGCGATACAGGATGTGGCATCTCTGGATGAACCGCCTGAGATGAATTATGTGAGAAAGCACATGATCGAGAGCGGGGATGGAAGGGCTCTGAGGATCTTTGCAAGCCCCCCTGGGACCTACGGGAGCGGCGTGAATCTGGCGGTGTATGCCTCGGCATGGAAGGACGAGAAGGATCTCACGGATGTGTTCATGCAGTGGAACAGCTATGCCTATGGGAAGGACATCTTCGGAGATCCAGCGCCAGGAGCGCTGAAGAAGATGCTGAGCTCGGTGGATGTGGCGTTCAACAAGACCGTCACCGATGAGTACGATCTCCTCGGTTGCTGCTGCTACTTCGGCACATATGGGGGGTTGACGAACGCTGCTGAGAGCCTCTCAGGGCACAAAATCTCCACGTACTACGGGGATACCAGGGACAGTGAGAGGATCGAGATAAGGACGCTTGCCGATGAGATAAGAAGGGTCGTGAGAACAAAGCTTCTGAACCCAAAATGGATTGAGGGGATAAAGCGTCACGGCTACAAGGGCGCTGGAGATATTTCGAAGAGGGTTGGCAGGGTCTACGGCTGGGAGGCCACGACGAGGGAGGTCGATGACTGGATCTTCGATGATATAGCGAGGACCTTCGTGCTCGATGAGGATATGCGCAGGTTCTTTGAGGATAGCAATCCGTGGGCGCTCGAGGAGATCGGGAGGAGGTTGCTGGAGGCCCATCAGAGGGGACTGTGGGATGCGGACCCTGAGGTTCTGGACTCGCTCAGATCCGCGTACCTCGAGATCGAGGGGTGGATCGAGGAAAAGGTCGGAGACGGCGGGTTCCAGGGCGGCTCGATAGATGTGATGACGATGAAGGACATCGCAGAGTGGCGCGAGAAGGCCTCCAAGATACTGCGGGAGGCGGGGATAGAGTGAGGACCAACAGCTGTGTATCCGCCTGTAGATGTCAGTTCATACTACCCCATTCAGTAATTTTGATCTCACTGCAGCTCATGTCTCCTCTCTGAAAGTGGATGTGCTGGCCGGGCATCACGCTAGGGCGAGACCCGCCAGGCATCTCGACAATCTTAAATCTCTCGATTCTTAACTTGATCTGAGGTCTTTGCGATGGAGAGCGGTAAGAAGGACCTGGAGGGGCTTTACGATCTTGCCATACCTCCGGGCATACCGGTGAGCGTCATAAGGGAGCTCGTGGAGAAGTTCGAGGTCGATCTTGTGAAGAGGCGCGCCAGGGTCGATGTGATCGGGGAGGTCGACGAGCGGGAGATACTCGTGCTGCGTGGAGATCTCGATACGATCAAGCAGGCCGAGAAGTACATGTTCGAGGCGCTGGACAGAAAGCTAGAGGAGTGGAAGAGGGACGAGAGGGGCGAGAAGTACAGGAAGATGTACAAGCCACTCAGCAAGGAGGAGCGCGAGAAGAAGGCTGCAGAGGATGTTGGCGGGAGCGCTCTGGACTCCAGCACAGGCATGATGCGCTGAAAGCGAGCCGTACAGAACTGCAGGGGCTCTGGGCTATCTATCACCATCTGCAGATCCAGAACCCCGGATGCCCGGCTTTTTCCCTGGCAGCATGAAGTTCTGACATCTTTCACATCATGCCCAGAGCTTTATGCATCTGCGGGATCACCATTGCATTCTCAGGACCGAGATACCTTGCTGCGATGCTGTGGAGTGCCATAAGCTTGGACTCGCTCATCCTCTGACCGGAGACCGGCTGTATCACGATAGCATCAACAGATGGCATCTCACGGCAGACGCGCTCCAGCTCGTGTTCTGCGGTATCGGGCAGAACAACCAACTTTGCTATCGTGTATACGCCCATCTCAGATGATCTTCTTAAACATGCGAGCTCATTTTCTATCAGACTGTCACACTGAACTCTGCTGCATCCAACTGTGCCTGGCAGCTTTACATCGATCGCTGCGATATCTATGTGCTCCGCGATGTTCGAGAAGTACTCGAATGAGCAGCCGTTCGTCTCTAGGTAGACCCTCATACCCAGGCTCTTCAGATCTTCTGCAAGTGTTTCCGTGAACTTCGGCTGCTCCAGGGGCTCCCCTCCGGTTATCGATACGCTGTGAATCCCTGGAGCCGCATGGAGCTTCACGCACTCGATAGTCTTATCCACGGTGATGGGGTTTCTGATTTCAACAAAAACGCGCGAGCCAGGAGAAGCCTCAATCCTGCACATCTCTGTGCGCTTCAGATACTTTCTGGTATCACAGTAGCTGCATCTCAGAGAGCATCCGGAGAGCCTCACGAAGATCTGTCTTCGCCCGAGAAGAGGTCCTTCTCCCTGAAGGCTGGTGAAGATCTCGCCGATATAGCCTTCAGTGCTGATACTCTGTCGGATCAGGGATCCCAGCCTCCACGAACCCTCGCCTGCGGTGCTGGCATGACTCGCACGTACCGCAGTGGATCTCTCCATTCAGATAACAGGACCAGGTGAGCTCCAGAGGGGCTTTTATATCAGCGCCGAGACGCACGATATCCTTCTTTCTCATGTCCACAAGCGGCGCCACAACCTTCGGAGGCCGGCTGAACGATGCGACCGCCTTCTCGAGAAGCGCATTGAACTGCTCGACGAACTCGGGCCTGTTATCCGGATATGACATGGCCTCCTCAGCATTGAAGCCGACGTAGATGCTATGTGCTCCGAGGTACTCGGCGTATGCGGCAGCCATCGAGAGCAGCACGGTGTTGCGGCAGTAAACCCACGTCGGCGGTGTGGATTCTGAATCGAGCGAGACCTCCTCGCCCCGCGGTATCCTGGCGCCCTGGGTGGTCAGTGCCGAGATATTCCTGAACAAATCGATACGTGAGCACATCAGATCCGATGCTCCGATCGCATCTGCGATCCTCTCGATCGCCTCGATCTCTCTCCGCTCCGCCTGCTGCCCATAGCTGACATGTATGAGATAGACATCCATGCCGGATCTGCGCGCGATCGTCGCGGCGACGGTCGAGTCTAGGCCGCCGGAGCAGAGACACACAGCTCTACCCATCTACCATCACCCACTTGTCGCGACCCTCCCAGAGCCTGACCGAGAGAAGTGTGGCTTTATCAGATAAACCGGTCATCTTCAGTTCCTCGTGCAGTCTTCTGTGGATGTGAGATGCGATCATCTCAGCGGTTGGGTTCTGGAGAACTGTGTTGAGATTGTTATGGTCTAGTTCTTGGATCACCCTGCCCACGATCTTTTTCAGCATGTAAAAATCTATGATCATACCATCATCTCCTGGATCTCCCTGGAGAACAACCTCTACCCTGTATGTATGCCCATGAATCCGGGAGCATTTGCCATCATGCATGGGAAGGTGGTGGGCCGCGTCGAACTCCATCGATAAGCCCATTCTCATTCTAGGCGTCCCCGCATCCTGTCGATCTCATCGAGCTGGTCGAGCATCTTCCTGAGAGCGGTGCGCACGGCATCTGAGAAGCTCACGAACTTCTTTCCATTCCCTACGTGCCTGTTCACATCATCTATGATGTGTTGTGGTATCTCAACCGTGACCTTCGGCATGGTGTTCCTCTGATATTCTTCTGGTATTCCAGGAAGAATAACTAGGATATGAAGTTATCCCCATCGGTGTGGCTGAAGATAATCATAAAAAAACACCCATGACCCAAGGTCGTAGATATGGATGAAAATGGACCTTTGCGAGAACCATTTTTATACCAACAGGGTACCAGTGTTATTTTGTCTGTGCCGGGAACCCCTGACATTAACACAATCGGCGATTCCACTCTGAAGAGCAGAGATGGTGTACCTGAAGGCCTCACCCTTCCGTGATCCAGATGAACATGCCAGAATAATGTGAAGACCTCTCCGCTAAACAAAAACTGTAACGCTCACCACACATTTCTGAGCTCGCTCTTCTTCTGACATTATGAGAAATTGGTATCTGTCTGAATAAGGAATTCAGAAGTGTGTGGCTTACTGCTTTTGGGTGGAGGAGATACTCAATCCTTAATCGGACACGTCTAGAAATTGAGATATGTCCGAATAAGAGCTGAGGCCAGAAATCCGAACCTTACCGCCTTCCGCAGGTCGGAAACACCTATTCCTCATTCGGACAGGTCCAGGAATTGATTAGGAAAATTTATTAACAATCAGCGAATAACAATAATAAACGTGAGGTTTATGGCAGAGAGGTTTATTCATGCGGTCATCACGAGGCTTGGAGTTCTTGATAACAGAGAGACGATGATGCATCACATCATCATATTAATAGTTTGGCTGCTGCTTCTGCTGCTATCCATCATGTGTGCGCCGAAATTTCATAATTAGGTTTTATTTAAATGTCTTCAAGGGGACTGTATCTTCCCTGATCACCAAGTAGCTCAACGAACCTCTAGCAGATTGACCATTCGCGAACCTGTTGAGCAGAAGCTGTGGATTTTCGGTGGTTGTGCGGAACCTGTCCGGACAAGAGATGAATTCGGAGATCTGTGGCTTACTCCTTGTGGATGGAGAAGACACTTAATCCTTATTCGGACAGGTCCGACGATCCCACCAAAACTTTTATTAAGATGAATTTGTTTTACTTAAGATAATGTTTAGTTAAAGTACATCTTATTTAAATAAACTTTATTTGATCTGGAGGTTTGAGATGAAACTAAAATCTGTTCTGCAGGTCGCTCTTTTAGCATGCATTCTTGTCTCGACTGCTCATGCAGACGAGGGTTATCCCAGGACGATAATAGACTCTGCCGGGCGTGAAGTTGAGATCAAGATGCCGGTGGAGCGGATAATCGTACAGAATGGCGGTGCTGCCAGAGCTCTTATGGCGCTGGATGCTGCTGATAAGGTGGTTGGGGTCGCGGATTTCATACCCAAAAATCCAGAGCTGTATCCATTGCTTACGGACAAGCAGGTGGTCGGAACATGGAAGTCGTTCGATTACGAGCTGGTTGGTGAGATAGCGAAGAGAGGAGATACCATAACTCCTGATATCATAGTACTATGCTACTATTATAAGGGAATGTCCTTCTCGATCGACTCCTTTGAGAAGGGGTTTGCTCCGTTCGAGAACATAACGCTGATTGCACTGGACTTCACAAACCCAGAGAACCTCACAGACTCATTGTACAAGCTGGGAGTTATTCTGGGTAAAGAGGAGAAGGCAAGAGAGATCAACGAATGGAGACAGAAGCAGATAGAGCTGGTGAAATCTGCTGTGGAAGGCCAGCCAATGCCTCGGGTGTATATTGAATCTGGAGCCTCTAAAGGACTGGGCGAGCTTACAGCGTTTGGACCAGAATCAGGAATGGGCACACTTGTCAAAATAGCTGGCGGGGATAACATCGCGGGATCGCTGGGAGAGGTCTTCCCCAAGGTATCATGGGAATGGGTTGTATCACAGAATCCCGATGTGATTCTGGTATGGTACTCAGCAGATTCTGTCGGCTGGGAGCCGTCGCCAAGTGAAGATACTGTAGAACTGGAACGGAAACTTAATGAAGTTCTTGACCGGCCGGGTGGTGCCAGCATCAGTGCGGTGAACGCAGAAAGGGTATTTCTCTGTCATTCTATGATGCTTTCCGGGCTGGAGAATGTGGTTGGTCTGGCATATATAGCCAAACTGCTGCATCCGGATGCAGATCTGGACCCCCATGAGATTTGGGAGGAATATCAGAGGATAACAGGTCTGGACTATCCAGATGACAGGATATTTGTCTATCCTGAAGTACCAAAATAGTATGAATTTTTAGATATTTATTCTGGACGAATTAAATCATATCCAACTTTGAAAAAGAGGTCTCGTATGGAGAAGGTCAGAATTGCCTACATAACGACTCAGCAATCCAAGGATGTGGTGCCTCTCGTCACAGCGTTCAGGGAGATTCTCGATAAAGAGGGCGAGATAGCTGAGCTGCAGCTGCGGTCTGGAGACGATCTCTCTGACCTCAAACAGATCGAAGAGCTGACAAATTTTGCAATCAGCTCTCACATCATAATATTCAGCTTGATGGGGGGAAAGAAGAGCCTTCCGTGTTTCGATGAGCTGATCAAACGACTTTCCGAGAAAGGGGTTCCGATCTTTGCCCAGTCAGGATCTGCGGAGCATGATCTGGAGCTCAGGGAAGTATCTACCGTCACAGAAGATGTCTATGAAACTGTATCAGAGTACATCAGCTACGGTGGAAGGGAGAACTTCAGGAATCTCGTCCTCTACTTAGCGAATAGATTTGCCGGTGCTAAATATGCATTTCGAGATCCAGAGAAGTCTGTCTGGGAGGGGATATACCATCCGGAGTTCGATCATGTTCCCTCTCTCGAGGAGTACATGCAGAAGAGATGCAGAGAGGACAGACTGACAGTTGGTATCTGGTTTTACCACAGCTTCTGGCAGTCGGGAAACACCGCATTTGTAGATGAGATGATCAGAGAGGTTGAACGTGCAGGTGCAAACGTGATCCCTGTATTCATGTACTCCCTCAAGGATGAGGATCTGGGGACGAGAGGCGCAGAATGGGTTATCGAGAACTATTTCATGCAAAACGGCAGGCCGATAATAGATGTGCTGATCAACCCTCTGATGTTCTCGATATCGATGAGATCCTGTACAGAGGGATCATCGATATTCTCCAGGCTCAGAGTACCCATCATAAAGGCAATCATAACCTATAATTCCCTGAAAGATTGGCAGGAGTCGCAATGTGGCTTGACTCCGATGGACATCACGTTGAGTGTTGCAATGCCAGAGTTCGATGGAGATCTCATCACGGTACCGGTGGCTGCCAAAGAGAGAACTGAGCGAGATCCTCTGACAGGGGTGACAGTGACCCGGCTTGAGCCGATTCCGGAGAGGGTCCGGAAGCTCGTTCAGCTGAGCCTGAATTGGGCCAGGCTGAGACATAAACCAAACGATGAGAAAAGGGTTGCCATAATCCTTCACAATTACCCGCCTCGAGACGATCGCATCGGCACAGCTTTCGGTCTTGATATCCCTGCCTCGGTTTTGAATATAATGCGTGTGCTCAAGGCTGCAGGATACCGTATATATGAGATTCCGGAGAGCGGAGATGCTTTGATACGAGATATAAAAAAGCATCTCACAAATGATAACCGGCTGAGAAGCCCGGAGGAGATGAAGAGCAGAGCAGTAGCGAGCGTCTCGCGAGAGCGGTACATGAAATGGTTTGACGAGCTGCCGATCAACATTCGTAGAAGAATGGTAAAATCTTGGGGCAACCCACCGGGGGAGCTCTTTGTGCACAGAGGTGGTATTCTAATCCCTGGTATCATAAATGGCAACATCTTCATCGGTCTCCAGCCACCACGCGGCTTTCTGGAGAATGCAGCTGCGATCTACCACAGTCCCGATCTGCCCATACCGCATCATTACTATGCATACTACAGATGGATACGTGACATCTTCAGGGCAGACTTGATAATGCATATAGGAAAGCACGGCTCACTGGAATGGCTTCCTGGGAAATCTGTTGGACTCTCAGATTCGTGTTTTCCTGATATTGCAATATCGGACCTGCCCAACATATATCCGTACATCATCAACAATCCAGGGGAGGGCACACAAGCGAAGAGAAGAAGTTACTGCTGTATTATAGATCACCTTGTTCCGGTGATGCACAGGGCGAACCTCTACGATCATCTTGCTGAGCTTGAGGTGATGCTCCGAGATTACCATCATGCTGCATCAGAGGATCCGGGAAAGCTTGAGAGCATGAAGAGAATCGTATGGGAAAAGGTCGTACAGGCCAGGCTGGACCGCGACCTTGGTATCGATGAGAATACAGCATTATCCGATTTCGATCAACTGCTGGTGAGGTTGCACGATTACCTGAACGAGATCGCAGACACGCAGATAAGAGATGGTCTACATGTTCTGGGGGTGCCGCCAAAAGATACTCGCCTTGATGAATTCCTGGTCTCGCTCACGAGACTTCAAAATGGCGAGGTACCATCATTGAGAGAAACGCTCGCTTTAATTATGGGTTACGATTACAGCAGTCTCATGGCCGGCAGAGGAAGATATTTTGGAATGAAGACTGGCGGAGAGTTACTTGAAGATATCGACGAGCTATCCCTGCACCTCGTAGCTAAACTTCGTGAGAATGGCTTTGACCCTGAATCCATTCCCAAAGTAGAGGACGAGATTCTGGGAAGAAGAGATGCGAGGTTAGAGCTGGTATTAAATTATATAATAAAGCTCTCCCAAAAAATAACTTCTACAGAGGATGAGCTGAACAATCTGTTGGCTGCATCAGAGGGATGTTACGTGCCTTCCGGACCCTCCGGAGCTCCAACTCGCGGTATGGCTGATATACTTCCGACTGGCAGGAACTTCTATTCCGTAGATCCTCAGGCGATACCCACTCCAGCAGCCTGGAATGTGGGGGTCGCAAATGCAGATGCTCTGCTGAGGCGCTACATTCGTGAAGAGGGTCGTTATCCAGAGGCGATCGGGATGGTGATCTGGGGTAGCAGCACAATGCGTACAAAGGGGGATGATATCGCAGAGGCATTGTATCTCATAGGTGTTCGGCCCATCTGGGATCGGAGGAACGGACGAGTCCAGGGTCTGGAGGTCATACCCCTAGAGGAGCTCAAACGTCCACGTATAGATGTATTGATACGCATAAGCGGCCTGTTTCGGGATGCTTTTCCAAATATAGTTCATCTGATCGATGAAGCGGTGGAGATGGTGGCCAGTCTGGACGAACCACATGATATGAACTATCTGGCCAGACATGTGGCAGAGGATGTGAATGAGAAACTGGATGATGGCATTGATCCGAAGCTGGCAAGGATAGAGGCATCCTATCGCATCTTCGGCTGCAGGCCAGGTGCATACGGCGCAGGCGTCTGTGAGGCAGTGGACTCCAAAAACTGGAGGGATTTGAAAGACCTTGCTGAGATCTATGTTACCTGGGGTGGATATGCTTATACAAGACAGGAATATGGAACGATAGTACCAGAATCTTTTAAGAAATGCCTTTGCAGGTTAGAGCTGACCGTCAAGAACGAGGATACAAGAGAATATGACATGCTCGACAGCGATGACTTCTACTCATATCATGGGGGCATGATCGCAGCTGTTAGAGCGTTCAGAGGAGATAGACCACGTTCTTACTGCGGAGACAGCTCTGATCCGGAACGCGTGAAGGTGAGGAGTATATCTGAAGAGACGATGCACATCTTCCGTGCTCGAATACTGAACCCCAAGTGGATCGAGAGCATGAAGCGGCATGGTTACAAAGGCGCAGGAGACCTCTCCAGGACGGTGGATGTGGTTTTTGGATGGGATGCAACATCTGAGGTTATTGAGGAATGGATGTACGAGGAGCTCGCAAACAGATATGCTCTTGATAAGGATATGCAGGAGTGGTTGAAGGAGGTAAATCCACATGCTCTGCAGAACATAGTTGAACGGTTGCTGGAGGCGATTGAGAGAGGCATGTGGAGAGCAACAGAGAGTATGCGTGAGAAACTGCGCAGCATATATCTGGATGTAGAGGGGACGCTTGAAGAGTGATGGGACATGCCTAAACAAGCAGGGGTGACTGACCAGGATGCACAAATTGATATTGATGCCAGCGGAACGCATCCGAGAACACTCATACTCTGGGTCACCACCGACTGTAACTTGCGATGCGTGTACTGTTATGCGAACGGCGGCGATAATAAGGCATACATGGGTTGGGATGTGGCAAAGCGTGCCATAGATCTTGTTGCAGAAGGTGCTGATTGTTTTAAGGTACAGCTTGCAGGTGGTGAGCCGCTGCTTAATTTTGGTCTGATCGAGAGGATCGTTTTTTACATCCACGATCTGGGAGCGGACGCGAGCATTCAGCTTCAGACCAATGCAACACTTATCTCCCCGGCTATCGCCAGCCGTCTCAGAGCTCTTGGTATCGGTGTGGGCGTGAGTCTTGATGGTGTGCCTGCTATAAATGATCATCTCCGCCCTTTTGCAGATGGGCATGGTTCCACTCACTCCGTTATAAATGGAATAAGAAATCTCCGTGATGCAGGAATCTCTGTGGGAATGACATCTGTTCTTTCCAGCACAAGCGTTAAAGGTCTCTCTTCGCTGGTAGATCTGGCAAGCTACCTGGGCAATGTGGCAGGCATCTCCCTGGATCCGCTGAGACCTCTCGGACGCGGTAGTTGTGATATGATGCCAAGTCCTCACTTAACTGCAGAGCATCTTTATAAAGCGATCAAACGTTCAGAGTATCTTGCTGGATCCGGCGGGAATCCTGTGAGGTTCAGAGAAGTTGAGCGGATGAGGTGTCTCTTAAAGACTGGAGGGGTTCGACGGTATCGCTGCTATTTCGATGCATACCAATCGCTGATGGTCTGCCCAAATGGCGATGCGTATCCATGTGCGTCTCTACACCATCCAGATTTCCGCCTCGGCAACATATTGGAACCACGTTTTTGGGACACGATTTCGGAGAGGCTGCGAGATGCCAGGAGATCCATAAAAACACCACATAAGTGCATGACATGCTCAGAACTCTGGCTCTGCGGTGGCCCTTGTCCAGCTGGTGTCTTCAGCAGAGCTGGCGGCGCGGAAATTGAGTGCGCAGTGAAAAGGGTTTTCGTGAAGTACGTGACCGGCTCTCTGCATTAGCTCAATTGAATCTCTGAATATGAACATGCTCAATACGTTGAGGTAATTTGCCATCTTGGCAGATTCCTGGATGAATAACTGTGCCCAATGATAACGGCTTCTTGATCATAACTCAAGTACGCTTACGATATTGAGCAAATACCTGAATGTTGCCATCACTTGTTAGGAATATGTGAAGAAACCAAACAAAATTCGCTCATATGTGGGTAGCAACTTGTAGGGCATGCGATGTGGTTGGTGATGACCACATTCATTCGCCACGAACGCATAGCATGACCACTGCTCCTTCGGGCAAGTCATCAAATGGATAAGAGCGAGTCGAAAAATCACACTCTGCCAATAGATTTACCTTCAAGTCGTTGAGCTGGTATCGACTCAGTACATCTTCTCACGGATCTGTCTCAGAGGCAGAATAATAGGCTTGCCAGATACGTTTCGCACAGCAGCTTCCACACGATACACCGATGCGATATTCTCTTTTGTGATCACAAACTCCGGGTCTCCGACGGCCACGATCCTGCCCTTGTGCATCATGATTATTCGATCTGAATAGGCAGATGCCAGGTTGAGGTCATGCAGTGCCATTATGGCAGTGATATCTCTGCTCTTGACGATGTCCCTGATCACATTCATCACATCGATCTGATGCCATATGTCCAGGTTGCTGGTGGGTTCATCCAGCAGCATGACCTCTGCCTCCTGAACCAGCGCTCGAGCGATGAGAACCTTCTGCTGCTGACCTCCTGAGAGTTCATCGAAGTTTTTCATGGCCAGATGTTCGATATCAAGAAGCCTCAGGACATCCCATACCTTGCGTTCGTCATCCTGGCTTCCCAACCATCCGATGTGGGGCCTTCTTCCCATCAGTATGGTGTCAAAGACGTTTGTGGGGAAGACCCTCACGGAGCTTTGAGGTACGTAGGAGAGATACCTGGCCACCTCTCTCCTGTTCATCCTCGTGAGCTCCTTCCTGTCGATCAAGATGCTGCCCTTTTGGGGTGAGAGTATACGGTCAATGCACTTTATGAGTGTTGATTTGCCAGAACCGTTCGGACCGACTATTGTGACAAGATTTGATGGTGGTATCTCAAAGCTGAGATCGTTCAATATGGGATGGCTGTTATAGCTAAATGTGAGGTTCTTGGCCTGCAGCTTGATCATCATGTCCAGAACTCCTTGCGCTTGCCCTTCAGCATCAGATACATGAAGAATGGGACCCCAATAATTGAGGTCATTATGCCAGTGGGAATTATGGTAGGCGCAATCGCGTTCATCCCAACAGCGTCTGCTGATACTAGAACCAGCGAGCCAAGTGCACCGGATGCTGGAATCAGAAACCTGTGGTCTCCGCCTATCACCATACGGGCCATGTGAGGTGCGACCAGACCCACAAAACCAATCGTCCCCACAAAGCAAACTATTGTCGCAACCAGTAAACTCGAGATGACCATTATGAATATGCGAGTTCGCTCCGCATCCACGCCGATGCTCTTGGCCGCATCATCTCCAGCTGTCATGATGTTGAGATCCCAGGATCTTGATATGAGCAGGGGGAAGCATATCAGAAATATGCCCAGGAGTATTCTTGAATTTGCCCAGGAGAATGCGGCCAGATCGCCCATTCCCCAGTTGGTCATAATTCTAAGCTGCTCATCAGATGCGAAGTACTTAAGAAGCTGACTCATGGCGGTAAAGAAATAATTTACAGCAATGCCTGCGAGGACAAGGTTCTCGGATGTGGCACCTTTAATGGCAGCAAGAGCAACAATAAGCAATGAGCAGAGCAGAGCGCAGATGAATGCATTCCCGATGATGAAATAAGGTCCTCCAAAAATCGCAAACCCGATAACGGCTGCCACAGAAATTCCAAACTGGGCTCCGGCACTTATACCCAGTGTGAACGGGCTGGCAAGCGGGTTCTTCAGCACAGCCTGCATAACACACCCGCACATCCCAAGACCGAAACCTGCCATTAGTCCACCGACTATCCGGGGGAATCTTATGTTCCAGACCACACGTGAAGTGAGAGCATCAACCTGAAAATACGAAGGCAAAAAGCGCTCGAGAAGAGCAGAATATGCATCATACATGGATATATTGAGAGGGCCCAGTGTTATTACAAAGCCTGTTAGGAGAAGAAGGAACAGGAGTATCGCCAACACAAATATTGATCTGAACAGCTTGAACTGCTCGTGAGCAAGCTGCATACCGCTCTTTTTACCAGTGCGTCTTGCAATCGGCGCTCTTTTACGAGCATTTCCGCGGAAAAAGACCCTGGTGTTCATATCTTATCAGCAGCTGCCTTTGCAAGTGCCATTAGAAGGGGAGTTTCAGACGCCTTACGATCGTCATTAACTCCAGAAGCGACCACAATCAGATTTTTCTCTCTGGCAATCTCTGCCAGGGTCTGGAACTCTCTGAGCTTTAGCGCGCTGGGCTTGTCCTCGTACATCGTTGCAGCATCGTTCATCATCTGCGAAGCCCGCAGCTCACCTTCCGCCAGTATGATCCTGGCCCTTTTCTCTCTCTCTGCCTCCGCCTGCCTGGCAATAGCCCTCAGCATGTTCTCAGGCAGAGCCACATCCCTCATGGTAACCATCACCACGCGCATTCCCCATGGACCCGTGATGGTGTCCAGGATTTCCTGTATTTTCTTATTGAGGTCGTCTCTGTCAGAGAGGATTGTGTCAAGCTGATTCTGTCCAAGAACATCTCTAAGGGTGGTCTGGGCAAGCAGAAGTGTGGCCGCCTCATAGTCCTCTACTTCGATGATTGCTTTTGAGGCATCACTCACCTTGTAGTATATGACTGCGTCCACCTCCAGCGTTACATTGTCACTGCTAATAACAGTCTGCTTCGGGACATCCAGCTCCCTCACCCGCATGTCCACACGTATCATTCTATCTATCAATGGCAACAGAAAGAGAATCCCCGGTCCCTTTTCGCCATGCAGCTTTCCGAGTCTGAAAACCACCGCTCGCTCGTACTGCCTTACCACTCTGGCGGACACCATGAATGCTACAGCAAAAAGTACAGATGCAGCCAAGAGAGTTACAGGGATCGGCATATTCCCACCTAAACCTCAAACTGCATATCTTTCTGCCAGGAGATTCTCGCAATCTTTGATCGCCGATGCATCTGAAGCCCCTGATCGGTTGGAATCAGCTTTTGCGAAAGGAATTCTCTTAGCTTCGGCACCTTTTCATCAGAGATATCATGCATCTCCTTCCAGCTTGCTACTGCGTCATCGAGGTTGGCATAATACTCAGATGACTCAAACCTATGGATACTGATATCAGCATGGATCCCCATATCTGCAAGCAAATTATATATAATCAGATAATCAGCCGGCCAGCTGGGGGATCGGCGAGAATGCTCTGGCATCAGAAACTCCATAAAGCCGCCATCTCGTCTGTGATCTGTAAATGTGAATATGTAAACAGCTCTCTTGGCCAGCTGGTCCATCTTGGCAAGAGCCGTTCTGAGATCAACGACGCCAAGAGAGTTGGATGAGAGGACGACATCGTGAGGTGGGATCTCGTCCACCCCGATCTCCTCCCAATCCCTCTGGATGCATGTTATATTCGAAATGCCCTCTGCCTGCATGTTCGCTTTGAGACATTTCAGCATTCCTCCGGAACGATCCAGGGCTGTTACACTCTTAGCCATCCTGGCCATCGGAATGGCGAGCCTGCCTGTGCCGGCTCCAATATCAAGCACAGTTTCGTGCGGCTGGAGCTTCAGGGAGGCTACCTGCATCTCCGCCCATTCTCTGTGCTTCATGACCCTCTGGTTGAATGCCTTCGCTTTCTTGTCCCAGTAGGCTGCTGGATCACCGTTGTGATGGAAGCCACCTGGATGTACAGCCTTCCAGAGCTCATCCCAGTTGATGATTCCTGGCATCGTCACCCCCCTACTTCAGGCTGTTGAGGTAATCTCTTGGCCACACGAGGTAATCTGCATACTCTGTGAAGACGTTATCAACTCCCAGGAATGCCCTGAAGATCTCATTGCCTTCCTTCTCGAGATCGAGATCCCTGAACTTATCTGGATGCAGAATCTTTGCCATGTACATCATGTTCAGCAGGTTTCTATCGGGAGGCGTCCCGCGGCAGTGCGGATAGAAGCAATAGTACACGTTGCCGTTTTTGATTGCGTTGACTGACTGAAGCTCAGGGCTGTTTTTGATGAAATTCAGTGCCGTGTAGTTTCCAGGATCGCTGCTTGCTATGAATATGTAGTCGGGGTTCCAGGCGATTATCTGTTCTAGCCCCACGTTGACCGTTGATCCTGGGATATCAGATGCAACATTTATACCACCTGCTACCGTCAGGGGATCGTATTCCGGTTCGGTTCTTGTGAAATCCCGCCCCTCCTTTGGATCATAAAATGCCGCGCTGGCACCCCTTGATGCGAAGTAGACCTTGGGCTTCTCGCTATCATCCATCTCATCGGTTACAGATTTTACTCTATCTATCTTGCTTTTTATGAAATCGATAAGCTCTTTTGCTTCTTCTTCTTTGTCCAGCGCCTTACCAGCCACCTCGATGCTATTAAAGTATCCTTCATCGCTGAAGTTCCAACCACGACCGCCAAGAACCACAACCGGACAACCGATCTTATCCTCAAATGCTTCAGCATCCTTCAAGCTTCCACAAAAAATTATGTCGGGATTCAGAGCTGCGATCTTCTCGAAATATATGTCATATCTGGTGCTGATTTCTGGAAGATCTGGCATGCGTCCCTCGATGATGGTCTCAAAGCAATTAACGCATCCCTCGGAGGTATCACCAAATGTCATTGGGCAGAGGCAGTATTTTGTAGCCTGCTCTGATGCTATGAGCTTATCTCCTGCGCCAAGTGCTATGATGATTCTGGCCTCATCCGGAGATCTGGTTATTATTCTCTCTACAGGCTTTTCAAGTGTGATCTCACGACCCTGGGTATCTGTGAATGTCTTTGGATATGATGCTGTTGCGATAAAGCTTGACAACACAAATACCACTATCAGCATTACGCCAATCAATCCATACCGTCTCATCAAACTCCCTCAGGCATGCTTAACACTTCCCTGCAGGCAGCAAGCACCGGCCACATGTGACGCATTAGAGAGGGCCGTCATTACAGCAGGTTATGTTGCAGAGCTTCTTATGCTCTAGCCGCATTTCACAAACTTCGTAATATTAGGTGCTACTTAAAATTTTCTATGTATTATTAGATAATATAATTATTTCAGAACTTATGATATCAATCGTGTGCTTCATCGAAACCCCGCATGCAACAAAAATGCATGCCAAAGAGATGAAAAGCGTTTGAGGTGCGGTCAGTCTCATTCAAGGAGTAGCTGCTCAATATCGTGAGCGTACTTGGATACTGACCGACTGAACCCTCAATATTGGGCATAGTCTTTCATCAGAAATCTGCCAGGAGGGCAATTTATATCAGCGTATCGAGCATGTTCTTCAGGAACGACAAAACACAAGTGGAATAAACCCTATCTCTCGTGCTTTCATGGTAATAGCAGGTGGTGAGCCGAAATTGCTGTAAATTTGCTTCGTGCTGGTGCGAAGTGTACCGATCAGTTTTGAATTTACAGCAAATATAGTACATTGCCACTAGCAGGTGGCTTCGCATGATTTGTGTTGTATTGATCCTGTAAATGCCAATTTCTGAGAATCCATTCAGCGATTCGAGCCGATGACCAGCCTCTTCAATCAGTTTCCATAATGCACAGCCAGTCGGCGCCACTGATGCCACTGACAGGTCAGTCAGATAAGCATCCTACGACTCGGTATCATGTGCGGCACGTACCCTGGCGAGGCGCTCCTTTGCAGCTGCGACCCGCCCCTTGACGCTGCTCTCATCTACAGTACAGCTGTTGCACTCTCCAGATGAGTCCTCCTTGGAGGGCTCGGTTGTGTTCTCGCAGCTACCCTCGCTTATCACTATCATCCCATCCCCATACGAGAGGTTGTATAGCAGAAGTGATGGGATGCTGGATGGCGCGAGGTACCTGAACCGCACCACTCCCCGGATGCTCTCGTTGGCGTTCAGCGTTCTGGTCTCGAAGCCATCAGTCGCCCTGTATCCCCAGCCCCACTGGTCCACTA
The DNA here is from genome assembly GCF_000014945.1 of Methanothrix thermoacetophila PT. Taxonomy (NCBI): domain Archaea; kingdom Methanobacteriati; phylum Methanobacteriota; class Methanomicrobia; order Methanotrichales; family Methanotrichaceae; genus Methanothrix; species Methanothrix thermoacetophila. The sequence continues at coordinate 437,186 of NC_008553.1, read as the reverse complement.
GTGTGCAGTTCTCAGGGGATATTCTCATGGGATTGGATGAGTTGTTTCTTACAGAGATATCTATATCAAGCGCCTTCCGATTGTAATCAAGCCTCGATCCCATGATGCCATAATATGTGACCGTGATGTTCTCATCCGAATAGTTCAGCGGCTCCCCGAGATCCACCTTGAACACCTCCCCGATTCCAGAGTCCACTACAAGACTCTTCGGGATCGCCTCTCTCGGAACCACGAATGCGAGGAGCTCCCGTCCCGGAGAGACGGGCCTGCTCGATGCTATATCTCTGCTGTAGCTCCTGTCATTTCCGTCGATCAGAATATATTTGACACGGGAAAGCTCCGCGCAGCTCCCGTTGCTCCATCTCAGACCGGCATCAATGTACAGAATCATCCTGTCTGCATCGTAAGAGCCTCCCTGATACAGGGGCCCTTTGAAAATGTCGAAGACTGTGCAGCAGAGCTCTCCGTTGCCGCCTGTCACAGGCAGCACCGATGCGGAATCCATCACGCACAGCATCAGTATGAGCATGACCCCCAGAGCAGCTGTTCGTATCATGTCAGCCACCACGGATGTTATGAATTACTTCCAAGATATATTGTAACTATATATCTACTTTTCCGGTGGAAGCACATGGGAGCTGCAGCTTGTCGGCCCATACCTCCCCAGCATCAGCAGTAGGAAGAGAGCATCAGGTCGCTGCTGGAAGCAGCTTCCTGAGCTCTTCCTGCACGATCTTTCTGATCATCTCCTCTGAAGGCCCGTGATTGTTCTGAATAACGTTGTCCTGTTGATGCGTGTTGTTCGACGATCTCTCGAATATCTGTAGCTCATTTAAGAAGAACGGCTTCTTTCCCTCCTTGAGCCTGGACTTTGCATTCTTCAGCTCACTGGTGAGGCGATTGAAGTAGCTGCTCAGAGCATCGGTAGACTGAGATGTCAGCGCCTGGTCATCACCCTCCTCTACAACTTGAAGAGTCTCTTGCTTTTTCTGTGATATGTAATCCAAAGCGAGGGAGATAATGCGGCACATCTTTTTTTCAAACGGCCCACTGTATCCTGATCCGTAGGGGTTTCGCAGCAGTACCAGAACATCACTCTTCCTGTTTTCTCCGAGTTTTCTCCATACGAATATGTCTTTCCTATCAAGTCCCGTGATGCTCTGTACGGATGACTCTAGCTTATCCTTTGATATATACCCTCTCGAGAAGACAAACGCCCTCTCCGCCATTTCCGGGTTGCATGGGAACAGCGGGCCGCATTCATCATTTTGCACGCTTCCTGTGAGGGCTTTTGAGACCAGTTCCGTCTCAGGGTTGCTGGACTTCTTGCTGTCCAATGATGCATAGCAGGGAATCATGACAGGCGGTTTAGATAGGTTTTTCAAGAACTCCTCTCTAAGGCCTTGACCATCCATTTCCTCTTGTGGAAAAGGACGATCTGCAAGAAACGGTCTCATAACACGAGATATATAATCATTTATACTTGTATAGTTCGACCCAAACTTATCAATAAGAATCTGATTATCTATGGGAATAAGAGCGTCCACGCCTTCATCTTTGTTCTTCGTGAGAAGGTCGTATATTGATATTGCTGCTGCCAGTCCTCTTTGCTCCTCGGATACACCAGTTCTGGAGTCCTCCCCTTCCTCCGTTAGTATTCCAAGAACAAAAACAGGAAACTCCCTTCTTCCCCCTGATCGTATATAGTTGACTATAGGGTTTATGAAGCCCGTACCTGTACCGCCACCAAGTGACACAATGAATAGAATATTGTCACACTCTCCGCTTTCAGCTAACGTTGTATATCTTTTTATAGCATCCCATGTTGCATCAAGTATTGGATTCTCCATTTTAGCGATTCCTTTCAGTGTTTCATCGATCTCAAATATCTCAAATATGGCTTTGAGATACTCTGCCTTTCGGTGAAACCCCTCCTTCTTAAGATAGAATCCATACTTATGAGATACGTAACTCAATATTTTGGAATCATCGGGTATTGATGCATGAGGTATGACATATCCTGGATATCCCACGTTTGCTGGCTTAAAGAATTTGTTTTTTTGGGCATCTGGCGTATATGCTTCTATGTATACGCCCTTAATTTTGCCAAATGCCACCGGTTCAGGATCGCGAAAGGGTAAATAAATATCCAGTGGTTTGAGAAACACCTCAAGCATTTTACCTCCACATCCGCCTATGCCAACACAGCACGATCTCATCTACCTGCCTCCACGAACTCTTTAACCACAGGTATGAAAAGCAAAATCACGGCTACTATAATCAGCACCCAGGATGCAGCTTCAAGCGTCTTGTTCACAAAGGGATAATTGACGAAATTGTAGATCGAGAATATCGCTGAGAACGCAAGCACCAGCACTGTGGCTGCACACAGATTCTTCTCATTTCTCGATATAGGGTATATGCTGTGGATCTCAGAGAGCCGCAGCCATACGGGAAGGCGTCTGATGGCCCATAGCAGGATCGATGCCAGCACTGCAACTAGTATAGCGAAAAATGCCAGCCCATAGTCAGTGGCAATCGGAAACCCTGATCTGAGCAGCCAGGGGGTCGTTGACGGTATAAGGTAATACATAAACGCGATGAAAAACGCGACCCAGGATGAAAAGACCATGGCAGAGAAGTTGGCTCCGTGATCTATGTATAGCACCTCATACAGCTTATCCTTGGAGACGCTATCTGACAGCTCAGAGAGTCTCCGGTATATGCGCTCGAAGTTCATCTTGTGAAGCACAAGCCCTATGAGCAGCAGCACGAGCGGCATCGCAGTCAAAATCATCTGTCTTCCTCCTGTCTGCCCTTGATCTCCTTTTTCCTTCCCCCGTTATTGCTCACGCGTTCTACAATCACGCCAGCGAAAATGCATATCACCAGAGTCAGAATTACATTTGCGATGCCCACAGGCGACAATATGGTGTACCTCACGATCCTCGGATTTATCGGTTTATCCACTCTGAGATCGATGCTAGTCCTGCCGTTCTGATCCGGCTCTGAGTAGGAGAACCTGTATGCGAACGTCTGATTGCAGTCTGATACGTCAAAGCTGGTCTCGAACGATACAGTCTGCCTCTCAGGCGTCACTGTGATGGTCTTTGAGCCGCGGGGCTTCCAGGGATTTGATGGCGTGCTGGTGTACAGGTACACAGTCAGCGGGAAAGAGTTCTCGTCCTGGCTCTTCACGTCTATGCTGAAGTTGTATCCGCTCCACCAGTAATAATTCTCATCCTCCGCAACCATCCTCGGGCTCTCGACGAGCAGCTTCGGCGTGGGCCTTATCTCTGGGCCCCATGTGATATTCGTCGAGGTCACATTAATTCCATCACCCACAGTGTAGTAGTAGCGGAAGGCCTTCCCCGCATCGTCTTTTCCGAAGAAACCGTACTCGCTGTTCTTGAACCTCACTGTCCCGCCACCCACGAGCTCCTGGGTGACGTTCATCCGCTCAGTCCTGTTATCCGCCTCCAGGATGTGAAGCGTTACATTCAGAGTATCGCCATCTGGATCGCTTATCTCCGCCACATACTCTATCGGATCGCTGTATCTCGGTTTGTATGTGACATTCGTGTAGTTCACCAAGGGTGGATTGTTGATCACATCCAGCACCAGCACCGGGAATAGCTGCGGTGATGATATCGACCAGTTCGATGAGTACATATCGTACAGGCTGTCGGTGTACCTGATCCTGAAACTGACATTTCCTGTTTTCTTCAGGTCCCGCAGGTCGGTTATCTCCGGGAATTTTCTGTATGTGTAATTGATACCGTCACTTGTGTAGTACTCATTTACCTGCACGATCTGGGTCTGACTGTTGACCTGCCTGAAATCCTCTCCTGGCTCTGCCATCTCAAGGTAGATGTAAAGCGGCCGCCTTATCTCAAGCGCGTTCTCGTTTGTCACATACGCCTGTATCTCCAGCGGATCGCTCCTGCAAACCGTTTTGTTTCCTTTGTAGTAGATGAGCACAGCAGGCAGCTTGTACTCCCCAGGAGGCGTGTACTCCTTCCACAGGAGCGTCTGCAGATACTCAAATCTCTTCGGGTTCTGCTTCTTCCCCTGCTCGAGCGCCTTTATTATTTTCTCCATGTCGGTCTGTCTGTGGCTGCTCCCACCTCCGCCGCCCTCGGAGGGTGTTGGGGGTGGAGGGCTCACGGTCGGGCCCTCAGCATATGCTGAGATCACAAGCATGAGCAGCAGGAGAGCGAGAAGCCTGTATCGCATCTTAATTACCTCTTCACGTCGAACTTCACCGTCTGATGCCACGGCTGGTTATTCCAGGAGAGATCGGTCCAGTTACCCGGAGCGCTGTAGTTCTGGATGAGACCCGAGTTGATCCAGTTTATTCCATCGTCTGTGTAAAGGAGCTCGACATCAATCGGCCTCAGGGCTCTGACTGAGACCTTGTAGTTGAATCTGTCTGTGTTGCCTATCCTGTTGTATGTCACATTCCTGAAGCTCGCATCGAACTCCGGTCCGGGGAACTCGCCGAGCACATTATCGTCGAGAACAAACCTGTATGCCGCCATCCCAAGCTGATCCTCGTTAACCTCATCGAAGGTCACGTTCCTCCAGACGAGGGTGCTGTTGGAGCCGGTGTACGTTACCATTCCCCTTGAGACCCATATATCAGATTCCGGCGGCCTTATCTGCAGCTCCAGATCGCACCTCGGCTTCGTGGTCTCGATCTCAGCAGTGTACGTGTATGAGGTGTATGCGCTGCCCCTCTCAGGCGAGACTGTTGTGTTCTTCACCCACACAACCACCACGTCAGGACCAGCGTAATACCTCCCTATCATATCCTTTGTTGTGGCGAAGGGTGACTCCGCATCCACGTAGTGAAACCCGTAGTAGTACTGGGATGATCCATACGCCTCAGGTGTCGCAGTCACACGAACATCATCCCACTCGAGCCTCTCCCAGCTGGAGACGTTTCTGTAAGTGCGCCTTCCCACCATAACAAAGCTCTTCGATCCGACATCCCATACATTCAGCGAGACTTCTATCTCCTTGGATGCGTTGACCTCCAGAGCGTACCGGAAAGGAGTGTCGGGAAGACCCCTCTCGGGAGAGAGACTTTCATTTCTGAACTCGACCGAGACAGGCCAGAATGGCCCGTCGAAGGTCTTCTCCTTTCTGCCCACAAATCTGTAGTAGGCAGATGTGAAGTCAAAGTCAAGGGAGACGTTCTGCCATCTCAGCACCTTCCAGCTTCCTGGAACTGTGTAATCCTGTGTTCCCACAGGCGTCCAGGGACCGTTCTTTGATGGAGCGACCTCAAGCGTTATGTTGTCAGGTGCTGTGGAGAAGACGCTCACCTCGTACGTGTATAGATCCTCCCTGGTTCCTTTTCTCGGGGTCACAGAGGCATCCCTGAACTCCTCGAAGACCTTCACCAGTGTTGGATGGCCGGTATAGTCCTCCCTGACTACCGGCTTCTCGAATGGATCCAGAGATGTGACAGTTGCCTTGTACCAGGTCCTGTCCCATATGCTCGTGTCATTCTTATCGGATAACCATCTCCCGAAATCGCCCTTTCTGAGATCCGGGGACTGGAAGTTGACCTCGAATCTGAGAATGCCAGTGGAGCCCGGGTTGAGGTTCAGTTTTTCCGTGAAGCTCTTCGAGATCGAGGTATCGGATGAATCCGGACCAGCCGTGAGCTCCACAGTGTACATCATCGAGTTCTTTGCGCCCGAGAGCTCCACGATGTAGACTAGACTCTTGCCGACGTCCAGAGGCTCTCGGGGCGTCCCCTCCTGGGAGAAGTAGATCGACACATCTATTCCGCAGGAAGATGTGATGGCAAACACGAGTGCCGTGAGACACAACAATCTTCTCAATCAGTTAACCCCCATGTTGGCAGGCACATGTTCACCATCGCTATGATTTGCATACAAAGATTGTGCCCCTTTCTGACGGGCTGCTCCTCACGACAGATACTACAAGTATGATATTAAAGCCTTTTGAATGTTGAATGGGACCTGTCCGAATAACACTAACACGTCCTCGCGAAGTTATGGTAGAACCTGTCCGAATAAGAGATGAGGCCGGAAATCCGGATCTCTCCGCCTTCTGCATATCAGAAACCTAATCCTTATCCGGACATGTTCGTTGAAAGGTACCTGCCCAATAAGGAGTTGGCTCATATAGTCGAACCGTCGGAGTAGCGATTTTTACGAGCACAACCAGCAGCATTCGACTTCGCCTCTCTCATTCTGCGAGGTTACTGATCGAATCACAGGGATGAGCCAGAAGGATTAATCGTATCAGACCTCCAAAAGCAGTGCGGCCCAGATCTCTGGCCTCAGCTCTTACTCAGGCAGGTCCATGCTCGATTTCTTTTGAAAACGTCTCGATACAGTAGAATGCATCTTTCATATCGTGCTTTCATGGCAAATCGATGCTCCTTCCTGTGATCCGGCGGATCGGTGCACCTTAAAGAAGTCGTCTCAAAATTCCCAAGCATATTGATTTATGTGGATTGTATTTCCGCGCAGGATCGATGCAGTCAGCATCGTTGCTTAAATAGTTTCGAGACGAATTCGAAGCAAAGGCGATCGACGTGTTATGGGAAGATCGACTCTCCGATACCACTACCACATGAGCCAAAATCAAAAGCATATGGCCCATCAAGATCCAGGGAGCGTTTGAGACGGCTTATCCCCTCTCAAACATATCCCCCCACTCCCAAACCCATCAGTTGCCAGATGGACGAGAGCATATCATGATTTCTTTTTGCCCTTCTCAAGCTCCTGTTGTATATCGCATCCCAGCCTGCCGATCGCATCAGATCTGCACTGTCTGCAGTGGCGCATCTGCTTTATTATCTTGCTCAGCTCGTCCTGTATCGCTCTCTTCTCCTCCGGCGTAGGTGGTTTTATGTGCGCGAACTTGTACTGGGGTATGAGCGGCATCACGTTGTGAATGAAGACACCCATCGACTTTATCTTCCTCGCGATATCAAAGACGTGCTTGTCGTTTATTCCCGGGATCAGGACTGTGTTCACCTTGACTATCTTCTTCCGGCGCACAGCCTCCTCGATACCCTTGAGCTGGTTATCGAGCAGGATTTTTGCGGCCTCCAGCCCCTCATATCTCTCTCCTTTATAGATAACGTAATCGTATATCTGCTCACCTATGGTGGGATCGACAGCGTTGAGTGTAACTGTGATGTTGGTCACTCCAATACGATCGAGATCCTCGATCCTGTCCGGGAGAAGCAGGCCGTTTGTGCTTATGCATAGTATCAGATGCGGATACTTCTCCCCGACGAGCCTGAGCGTCTCGAACGTCTCCTCATTTGCCAGAGGCTCCCCGGGTCCGGCGACAGCCACGACCTTGATGTAATGATATTTCGATAGAACCTCATCGACCCGCTCCAGCGCCTCCTGTGGAGTGAGAACTCTGCTCGTCACTCCCGGCCTCGACTCATTCACACAATCAAAATCTCTTATGCAGTACTTGCACTGTATATTGCACTTCGGAGCAACAGGGAGATGCATCCTTCCAAAGGCGTGGCATGCCTTTTCGCTGAAGCAAGGATGCTCCCGGATCCTCCTGAGCTGTTCCGGATCGAAGGGGACCTCCCTGTCAGCCACGATGGCCGTCGGGTATTGTTCCATCTGGATTCACCTTAACTACATTCACATCCTTCAGCTAAAAGCCTATCTGTGTTGCATGCACGTGCGTCAATGTCTGCCGTGAATGGGTGGGGGGTGCTGGAACCCTGCCCGCCACATTTGGAGGAAGCGCCTAGCATCTCCTAATATACATGGAGTTGGCATTTATATTTCATGCGTGCTGCCTGTGTACAGCTCTCGGTGAGAGAGTGTGATGTAGGTGATAATAAGCGTCGAGCTCTCCAGTTGTCATCTGATGTGGCTGACATTGGCGCGGATATCATAGTCCTTCCCGAGCTGTTCCTCACAGGTTTCTGTTATGATCTAAAGCCGGAAAGCATCCCATATCCATCGTTGATGTCCTTCAGAGCACTCTCGCTCGATTCAGGCGCGATCCTCGTGGGCTCCATCATGGCATCATCAGATCGAGGGCCGATCAACATGGGATTCTGCATGGCCGGAGCCGAGACAGGGTTTTACTGCAAGACGCATCCATTTGGTGATGAAAAGAAACACTTCATTCCGGGGGAGATCATCGCCCCTGTGAAGGTTGGCGGGCTATCGATCGGGCTCGAGATCTGCTACGACATCAGGTTCCCCGAAGTCGCCCGCAAGCTCTGCGCGTCTGGTGCGGATCTTCTCGTCACGATCGCACAGTTTCCCGCGGAGAGGATACACCACTGGAGGGCTCTTGTGACGGCACGTGCGATAGAGAATCAGATACATCATATTGCATGTAACGCCTCTGGATCAGCTGGCGGATCGAGCATGATTGTTGGGCCTGCGGGTGAGGTGCTCGCAGAGGCAGGCGTGGAGGAGTGCGTCATAACTGCGGACCTCGACCTGGATGAGAGAGATCGCGTGAGGAGAGCCATCACATGCTGGGAGGACAGAAGGCCAGAGCTTTACTGATCTGGTGAGGTGGTTGTGTGGAGAGCAAGACCTCGACCTACCTGCGTGCCAGGTTCAGGGAGTACTACCTCACCGCATCAATGGATGCTCCGCCTGGAATGGAGGCGAGAGAGTGGGGGTTCATATTCTACGACACGCCCGGCATGCGGCGGCACAGGTCTTTCAGGAGCAGGAAGGAGCTGGTCGATTACATCAGGAGCACCGTGCCTGCGCATGTCTATCACTCCGCTGCATACTATCTGAAGCCAGATGCTCCCACGATGAAGGAGAAAATATGGAAGGGAGCGGATCTGATCTTCGATCTGGACGCTGATCACCTCGCGGAGTACAGGGGTTCTGGAATTAGGGATTTCAGGGAGATGCTCGAGCGCGTAAAAGGAGAGACCATGAAGCTTCTGGAGTTTCTGCTGAGCGATTTCGGTTTTGATGAGAGGATGATAAGTGTGGCCTTCTCTGGCGGAAGGGGATATCACATACACGTACGCGATAAGTCGGTCTTGAAGCTGAGGAGCGATGCCAGGCGCGAGATCGTGGATTACCTTACTGGAAGAGGGCTTGATCCGGAGAGGTTCATACATAAGATCGGTGTTGATGGGGACGCTGGTGTTGAAAGGGCGAGATCGCTGAGGGGGCCTGCGTCTGACGCGCCTGGCTGGGGAGGGAGGATCAACAAGGCGATCGAGTCAATGGTCATGCACCTAAGAGAGCTCGATGATGAGGAGGCGCTGAGGTTGTTGAAAAACGTGAAGGGGATTGGCAAACAGAAGGCCAGGCTCTTCCTATCGCAGATCAGGGAGGAGAATGCGATAAAGAGCATTCGCGCCGGGAATCTGGACTTCTTCAAGCACGCCTCTGGTATATGGAATCTTATAATACCTTACATCATGGAGGAGACTGTTCGCGCTCTTGGTGGCGAGACTGATGAGCCTGTGACCGCGGATGTGCATCGCCTCATAAGATTCCCTGAGAGCCTCCATGGCGGCACCGGTCTCAGAGTCACAAGTCTGAGCATCAATTCGCTGCATGCTTTTGATCCGCTGAAAGATGCGGTCGTCTTCGGCGACGATCCTGTTCATGTGGAGATCATCCGTCCCACAACCCTCGAGCTCATGGGTGAGCGCTTCGATCTCCTTGAGGGAAAGACAGAGCTTCCGGAGTATGCGGCTGTGTTTCTCCTGGCAAGAGGTTTCGCTGAGGTGGGCTGATAAAGGTTAAGTCCTCGCCGGAGAGAACTACTGCGGGTTATCATGGAGCTTGACCTGGCAAACGTCCTGAGAGGAGAGCGGCAGTCAGCAGAGCTCCAGCATCTCGAGGGTGATTTCTACAGGCTTGCTGGAAGGCATATAGCATCCCTCGAGAGGGATCTGGAAAAGCTCGAGGACCACTTCAGCGTGGAGGCGCAGATAATAGAGGACGAGCTGAAGTCCAGCAGAAAGAGCATCAGCAAGCTCATGGATCTGAGGATAAAAAAGATAGCCAAGAAGGCGATGATGCAGGCCAGCTCCTCGACACCTGGAAAGCCGCCGGACGGCATGACTGAGGAGGAGGTCGTTCTCTACAAAACCATACTGGAGGCGCTGACCAGATGCAGAGAGGAGATACTCGCGCATCTTTCGTATACCAACACCGAAAGACCTTTAACGGCCAAAAAAGATATAGCCAAGGAATACATCGCTGTGAGGTTGCTGGAGACAGTCCCGATGTTTGTAGGGGTCGACGGGAAGCGGTATGCTCTGAGGAAAGATGATGTTGTCATGCTCCCGGAGATCCATGCGAGGAATCTGTGTAGCAAAAAGATAGCTGTGGAAGTGAGGATGAATCATGAAGATGCCAAAGGAGATTGAGGCTCACTGTCCTTTCTGCAAGAAGCACACAACTCATACTGTGGAGAGGGTCAGAAGGGGACAGGCGCGCTCCATGACGCGTATCGCAAGACAGAAAGCCAGGGCGAATGGTACGGGCAACCAGGGCAAGTTCTCAAAGGTGCCTGGTGGAGACAAGCCGACTAAGAGGGTCAACCTCAGATACAGGTGCAGCCTGTGCAAGAAAGCTCATAACAGAAAGGGAATACGCCTCGGAAAATTCGAGCTTGTGGAGGGATGAGTCTGTCAAAGTTTCTCAGAGTCAAGTGCAACGACTGCGAGAACGTGCAGGTGATATTCAGCAGGGCAGCCACTGTTGTGAAATGTCTCGTCTGCGGCAGGACGCTTGCCGAACCGAGAGGCGGCAAGGCCGACATCAAGACAGAGATTCTCGAGGTCCTAGAGTGATCTGAATGCAGCGCGAAGGTTGGCCGGAGCCTGGGGATCTGGTTGTATGCACGGTCGATCAGGTCTTGGATTTTGGTGCGTTCGTCACACTGGATGAGTATGTGGACAAAAAGGGATTCATCCACATCTCAGAGGTGGCGAGCGGCTGGATCAAGTACATCCGTGATCATGTCCGTGAGGGGCAGAAGATTGTCTGCAAGGTTCTGAATGTCGATAAATCGAAGCATCACATCGATCTCTCCCTGAAGGACGTCAACGAGCACCAGCGCAGGGAGAAGATCCAGGCGTGGAAGGCCGACCTGAAGGCGTGGAAGTGGCTTCAGATGGCCTATGAGGGGAGAGAGGACGATCTGAAGCGTGTCAAGGATGCTCTGATGAAAAGCTACAACAGCCTGTATGGGGCGTTGGAGGAGACCGCGATAAGCGGCGAGGAGAGCCTCTCAGACAGTGGGCTCACAGAAGAGGACATAAAGATAATCTCTCGCCTGGCGAAGGAGAACGTCAAGATACCGATGGTCGAGATCTCCGGCTATGTGGATCTGAGATCATTCGCGCCAGACGGTATAGAGATCATCAAAAAGGCGTTGAAGCAGGCTAAGCGGATACGCGACAAGGATGCGACACTCGAGATAAAGTACGTCGGCGCGCCGAGGTACAGGATAAAGGTGATCGCTCCCGATTACAAACATGCTGAGGCCGCCCTGAAAAAGTCGGCACAGGCTGCGATAAAGTACATGGAGCAGCATGGTGGAGAGGGCGCATTCGTGAGAGAGGCCTAGCATTGGTAAGATCCAAGATATTGAGATGCGAGCGGTGCAGGCTCTACACTCTCAAGGAGACCTGCCCGAGATGTGGATCCCACACAACCGGCACGAAGCCGGCAAGGTTCTCGCCAGAGGACAGGTATGGAAGGTACCGGCGTGCTCTGTTCTCTGAAAGCGGACGGGAAGAGGAGAAAGCATGAAGAAGACTTTTGTTAGGAGGCTCAAGGATCTGTCCCTCGAGAGCCCCATTCTGGTGGAGGGCCTGCCCGGGGTTGGACATGTTGGAAAGCTCGTCGCTGAGCACCTCATTGAAGAGCTCAAAGCTGAGAAGATCATCGAGATATATTCACCGCACTTCCCTCCGCAGGTCCTGGTCCAGTCTGATGGCACCGTCAGGCAGGTCAGGAACGAGATCTACGCATACAAGGGAGCTGATGGAGAGCCGGATCTCCTGATCCTGGTGGGCGATTACCAGAGCGCCACGAATGAGGGGCATTACGAGCTCACTGGCATATTTCTTGACATAGCAGAGGAGTTCGGTGTCAGGAGGATTTACACCCTTGGAGGCTACGGAACAGGCCAGTTTGTGGAGCCTCAGGTGATCGGCGCAACGAACAGGTCTGAGCTCGTTGAGGAGATGAAGAGTCTAGGCGTGGTCTTCCACGAGAATGAGCCTGGAGGGGGGATCATCGGGGTCAGCGGTCTCCTGGTGGGGCTTGGCGGCCTGAGGGGCATCGATGCCGTATGCCTCATGGGCACGACAAGCGGGTATCTGGTAGATCCAAAGTCCGCACATGCTGTTCTCAAGGTCCTCTGCAAAGCGATCGGTATAGAGGTCAGGACGCAAGCTCTCGAGGAGAGGGCCGCCGAGATGGAGAGGATAGTGAGCAAGCTTCAGGAGATGGAGAGGGCACAGGTGCCCTATGAGAGCGGGGGCGAGGAGGATCTCAGGTACATCGGATGATCTGAAGATCTCTGCGGAGAGGCTGCTTGAGAGGGCGCTAGGCCTGGGAGCGGACGAGGCTGAGGTATTCGGGGTCTGGAGCAGGAACCTGACGCTTGAGCTCAGAAGGGACCGTGTCGAGAGCATCAGCGCGAGCGTTCTCAGGGGCCTTGGGCTCCGCGCTATCATCAAGGGCGGCGTTGGTTTTTCAAGCACATCAGATCTGAGCAGGATCGATGATGTCGCAGAGGCTGCCGTGAGCGCAGCCCGCATCTTCGGGCCGGATCGACTCTGGAGGGGACTTCCAGGAAAATCTCGCATGCCTTCTGTGGATGGCGTGTTCGACCGCAGGATAGCGGATGTCCAAACAGACACTCTCCTGGAGATCTCGGAGGAGCTCCTGGGCGGATGTGGAGCTGTTGGTGGAGTTGAGCCGGTATCGGGCGGCGTATCATGCACGCACAGCCTGGAGATCCTGATCAACTCCAGCGGTCTCGACCTCTCAGAGGAGGGTACATCGATCCATCTCGCCCTTGAGACGATCGCCAGAGGGAGCTCAGGGGTTGCGACGGGAAGCGAGTTTGACAACTCGCGGAGCTTCAGCGTCAACGCAAGAGCTGTGGGAGAAAAGGCCGCGGATCTCGCAAGACGCTCTCTAGACGGAATATCCATAGAGACTGATACTTATGATGTTGTGCTCTCGCCGGTCGCGTTTGCAGAGCTTCTAGAGAGCACTTTTATTCCATCGCTCTCTGCAGAGAACGTCCAGAAAGGAAGATCCACGCTCGCTGGCATGCTTAACAAGAGTGTATCTGATTTGAGGCTTCAGGTGGTTGATGATGGTGCGCTTCCAGCGGGCATGGGGAGCTCGGCGTTCGATGGTGAAGGCGTCCCCTCACAGAGGAACGTGCTCCTGGAGGACGGCGTGCTGAGGAGCTATCTCTACGATAGCTATACTGCTGGCAAGGAGGGGAGATCGAGCACCGGGAACTCGGTCAGATCAGGCTACTCGGAGATGCCCAGGATCGGCATACGCAATCTTATCATCTCCTCAAAAGAGCCTGTTGAGATGCTGGACGGCGTGCGCGAGGGAGTTCTGGTCAACAGCGTGATAGGGGCGCACACCGCAAACCCCATATCTGGAGACTTCTCAGTTGAGGCAAGAAATTCATTTCGCATCCGCGCCGGTGAGATCGCAGAGCCCGTGCGTTCTGCCATGATCGCAGGGAACATATTCGACCTCCTGAAGCATATTGATGTCGGGAGAGATGCGAGAGCCGTCGGGCCGATCGTGACTCCAGGCGTCAGGGTGCGGATGAGAGTGGTTTGCTGATGCGGGTCGCAGATGGCGATCCATGATCCCATCGGAAGATGCTGCATACATGCAATCACGCGATAATGTCAACATACAAGACGTGGGTGATCGCCTCGATTTCATCAGGAGACGCTGCACCTGCGCCGCGGAGGTTATCATGATCATAGGAGGTCCATCGTCGCAGCTGCTCGCCGGGCGGGTCGCCTCGATCCTCGGGGAAAGGGTGGCGCTCTGCGAGTACAGAACGTTCCCGGACGGGGAGGCATACACACAGCTCCAGTCCGAGATCGATGATGATGTTGTCGTGATACAGAGCACCCCGTCAGACAGGGATATCGTTTACCTTCTTCAGCTCCTCGATATAGTCAGGGAAAGGAACATCACCCTGGTCATCCCCTACTTCGGATACGCCAGGCAGGACAAGATATTCAAACCGGGGGAGCCGCTGACCGCGAGGGCGATAGCCAGCGCCCTGAACCCGTTCCTGAATGACAACTCCAGGGTCTTCACGGTGAACATCCATGCTCCATCTGTGCTCACTCACTTCATGTGCAGAGCAGAGAGTCTGGATGCGACTCCTCATCTCGCAGAGGAGATCCGCAGGCTCGATCTGCGGGATCCTGTTGTTATATCACCGGACAAGGGCGCGATGGCGATGGCATCCAGGGCATCTGAGATACTTGGATGCGACTTCGATCATCTGGAGAAGACCAGGCATAGTGGCACAGAAGTATCTATAGCACCAAAGGAGATCGATGTCAGGGGAAGGGATGTCGTGATCATGGACGATATGATAGCGACAGGTGGCACGATGGCCACAGCGATATCGATGCTCCGGAGGCAGGGCGCCCGGAGCGTTCATCTGGCAGCTGTACATCCGGTGCTTACGGGAAACGCTCTCTTAAAGCTGTATCATGCTGGCGTTGATAGGGTCACAGCCACAGACACCCTCGACCGCGGGGTGAGCACGGTCTCTGTAGCGCCCCTTATCGCCGGATCGATATGAGGAGCACATGGCTGAAATGAAGAGCAGGGCAGAGGTAAAGGGGAGGGCGGCAAGGCTCTCCGTGATCGCCTGCTCGTGTCTGGTGGTTCTAAAGCTAGCTGTGGGGATGATGATCGGCTCTGTCTCGATCATCTCAGAGGCTGCTCATTCCGCAGTGGATCTCGTAGCAGCAACCATGGCGTTTCTCTCCGTCAGGATCGCCGGCAGGCCTGCGGATGACGATCATCCATTCGGCCACGGGAAGATCGAGAACATCTCAGGAACTGTGGAGGCGCTGCTGATATTCCTCGCCGCCTACTGGATTCTCTCTGAGGCATGGTCAAAGATCTGGAATCCCGCGGAGATCGAGACTCTGTGGCTTGGCGCTGGGGTCATGCTCATATCTGCGGTTGTGAACACGCTCGTCTCCCGGAGGCTTTTCTCTGTAGGGCGTGAAACAGAGTCTGTTGCCCTCCAGGCAGACGCATGGCATCTACGGACAGATGTATACACATCACTTGGTGTGATGCTGAGCCTTGCAGCGATCTGGATCGGCGACAGGATATCACTGGACCTGAGAATCCTGGATCCACTTGCCGCGATCTTCGTATCCATTCTGATCCTGAAGGCTGCGATCCATCTCACAATCGACTCTGCGCGCGATCTCCTCGACTCAAGCCTGCCGGATGACGAGAAGACCCTCATAATGGAGAAGATAATCTCAATGAAGCCGGATGTCCGCGGGTTCCACGCATTCAGAACCAGGCGGTCCGGATCGTATAGGTTTGCCGAGTTCCACATCCTGGTGGACTCGGATATGACCGTTGAGGAATCGCATCAGCTCACAGATATACTTAAAAAGGCCATACGTGAGCATTACCCGTGTTCGTTTGTCACGATACATGTGGAGCCGTGCAGGCTCTGCTGCGATCCGGGATGTGTTAAGGGATGCATCCTGAGCGAGGAGGAACGGAGGGCAATTGAGGCATCTCCTGGCCAGAGCCATCAGCACGAAGTGACCGAACACAGCACAGATCATTCATCCAATCCACAGAAGCGCCAGCAGGAAGACGGCCCGCACCATGACGCTCAGGCCTGTTGATATCGCGACTATCATAAGACCGACCCGCGGGCCGAATATGGCGGTGTAGTTCGGCACCATGCTCTTCATGGCGAATATCGGGAGCATGAACATGCTTCCCAGCATGAGCACGGTCGCTGCCTGTATCTCCGTTAAAGATCCGCTCTGGATCATCGGGCTGAGCATGGATAGCCCGATGAGCGGGCTCGCGACGTATGTCGTGAGGGGCACTAACGCCTCAGGGGAGATGCCGAATGTCTGAGCGATCGGGAGAACGCTCAGTTTGTCGAAGAAGCCGTGATCGTTCAGCGAGAGGACCAGCAGTGTCATCGCCATGTATGTGATGGATATTCTGGCGAACGGTCTTATCTGTGTGCGCAGGATCTTAAGCGTGGCATCAAGAGAGTTTATGTTTCTTCGGGGTGCCTCCCAGGAGATCTCTGCACCATTCCTTCCTCTGAGAATCAGCCTGCCGAGGATTATCACCATGAGAACCTTTACAATGGCTGTGATTATGAAAACGCCCGCATAGAACAGGCCGACCACCGGTCCCAGAAGTGGAACAACCACCGGTATCTGGTACGTGAAGATTTCTCTGATGTACACAGGTATGCTGTTCATCATAGCACAGAGCACGGTCTCGCGGTCATCGATGGCGCCACGCATCTTGAACTCAGCTATCATTGAGTTTGCTGCAACCGCTGAACCGAGGGAGACGAGGAACGATGATGCAGATATCGATGGCAGGTTCGCCATGGATACGAGCGGTTTTGACAGGACCGAGAGGCGATCGAGAACACCGAGCTCCATGAGCATGCCCGCTAGAAACAGCCCGAGGAATACCGTCACCAGCACAGGTATCGTGGTCTCCAGAGCTCTGAGCAGTAGGTCGAGCATTCCCAAGTCTGTTTTAAAGCGATCGTAGATCAAATTACTGGTCGAGCACCTTTGGATATGTGGGAACCAGAGCGATCTATCCCGGTTGTTTATGTTGTCTACTGGCACATGAGATCAAGTGCATTGCGGGCTCGCAGAATTTCATGGAGTGTTATGCCATGGAATACCGATTACAGAGACTGTTCGGCGAATTTACCAATCTCTGGCATGATCAGAATCGGACGCGTCCGAATAAGGATTAGGTGTTTATGATGTGCAAAAGAGGGGAAGATCCAGATTTCTGGCCACAGCTCTTATCCGGACAAGTCCTTAGAATCCACAGCAATATTTATCTCAAATGCATCCAGATGCCCAGCGATGTCGCTTCAAGACGATGCTCTCAGGTACCACATAATGGGCAAGATAGCCATCTCCAGCAGAGTCGTTTTAAAGGATGCTGAAGATCTCAGCCTCGCATACACACCCGGTGTGGCAGAGCCCTCCCTCGCGATAAGCAGGAACCCGGACGATGTGTATCTCTACACATCGAAGGGGAACATGGTGGCCGTCGTCACAGACGGCACCGCGGTTCTGGGCCTCGGTGATATAGGGCCGCTGGCATCGATACCCGTCATGGAGGGCAAGGCGCTTCTCTTCAAGAAGTTTGCGGGGATAGATGCCTTTCCGATAGCTCTGAGCACAAAGGATCCAGCTGAGATCGTGGAGACCGTGGTCAGGATCTCTCCGGTCTTCGGCGGCATAAACCTGGAAGATATCAGCGCGCCCAGGTGCTTCGAGATTGAGGAGGAGCTCAAGAAGAGGCTTGACATCCCTGTATTTCACGACGACCAGCACGGAACCGCGGTTGTCGTGGTTGCAGCTCTCATAAACGCGCTGAAGCTGGTCGGCAAGAGCTTCAAGGACATCTCGATAGCTGTATCCGGCGCAGGGGCCGCAGGGGTCGCTGTGACAAAATTCCTGCTGGACTTCGGCGTGAGGGATATCAGGGTATGCGATAGGAAGGGCATAATCCATCGGGGGCGGGAGGATCTCAGCCCCATCAAGCGGATGCTGGCTGAACTCACGAACCCAGAGGGGATTACCGGCACCCTGAGAGATGCGATGAGAGGTGCGGATGTGTTTATAGGGCTCTCTGTTGGAGGAATCGTCAGCAGGGATATGGTCGAGGGAATGGGCAGGGACCCGGTGGTGTTTGCGATGGCAAATCCAGTGCCTGAGATAATGCCGGATGAGGCGAGGAAAGCGGGCGCGAGGGTTGTTGCCACCGGAAGGTCAGACTATCCCAACCAGGTGAACAACGCTCTTGGCTTCCCGGGCATATTCCGGGGCGCGCTCGATGTCAGGGCGAGCGATATAAATGAGAGGATGAAGAGAGCTGCCGCCTTCGCGATAGCGTCTCTGGTCGATCCGGTCAGAGAGGACTGCATAATTCCATCCCCGCTGGACAGGAGGGTTGTTCCTGCGGTGGCAGAGGCTGTGGCTGCAGCTGCAATTGAAAGCGGCGTGGCACGCATGCCTGTCGATCCCTCTGAGGTGAGGGCACATGCGGTAGCGGTTTTATCGAAGGAGTGGGATGAGCTGCCAGAGGACCATGAAATCGGATAAATTAATAGAACCAGAACATCAAGGAGATCTTGGCAAATAACGTAAACTGAATGGAGGCGGATATGGATCCTGCGGCACTTGAGCGACAGGGGTACCATCTCGTTGGGGAAGGCGCGGTGAAGCCATGCCTGTGGCTTAAGAGGAGCCTGAGAGGGAGAGAGCAGTGCTACAAGCATCACTTCTACGGCATTGAGAGCCATCGTTGTGTGCAGATGACGCCGGTGCTGCACTGCAACCATCTCTGCCTCCACTGCTGGCGGCCTGTGGATGATTCATTTCCACTGCCTGAGAGATGGACCGAGCCGGAGGATCTCCTGGATCTAGTGCTCAGGGAGCAGAGGAGGATACTGTCCGGTTACTGGGGCTCCGATGTCGTCGACCGCGCGAGGCTCCAGGATGCCTCTACACCAAAACATGTGGCGATATCGCTCATGGGGGAGCCAACTTTCTACCCGCATCTCAGAGGTCTGATAAAGGCGATAAACGAGAGGGGGATGACATCGTTCCTGGTCACCAATGGCACGAATCCTGATGTTCTGAAAGATGTGGATCCGACGCAGCTCTACATAAGCATAAACGCTCCGGACGAGGATACCTACAGAAGGGTCTCCGGCGGGAGGGATTGGAATCGCATCCTGGAGAGCCTGGCCATGATGCGCGATCTGAGATGCAGGACCGTGGTCAGGATCACGCTCATCAGGGGCGTGAACATGTTCAACCCCGATGCATACGCCCGACTTCTGGATGCAGAGCCGGACTTCGTGGAGGTAAAGGCCTACATGCACCTCGGCAGATCGAGATACAGGTTATCGAGAGACGCGATGCCATCACATGAGGAGGTCGTGAGCTTCGCCTCGGCGCTTGCCGAATCCATGGGATACACACTGGAGGACCAGGTGAGCCTCAGCAGGGTGGCTCTCCTCACCCGTGGAAACGTCCAGAGAAAACTAGATAAACTGTGAGGTAAAGGACCAAGAGCCTGCTAAAAAGATTCAGAAAGCTTGGTTGCAGATGAGTTCAAGAAGTGCTTGCATTATGGGTGAAGATACAAGAAAGCTCAGGATACTCCTTGTAGAGGACAATCCGGAGGATGTTTTTCTCACAAGAAAGGTTCTGAGAAAGAGCGGTCTCGATGGAGACATGCAGATCACAGGTGACGGTGCGGAGGCTCTGCGGATTCTCGAGGATATGCTCAGGGCAGGGGAGCACCTGCCAGATCTCATTCTTCTCGATATAAATCTGCCGGACATGGGTGGCATGGCGGTGCTGAAGAGCATTAAGGGCGACGCCAGGTTTTCCAGAATACCCGTGGTGATGCTGACATGCTCCAATGCGGATTCTGACATACAGAAGAGCTACGATCTTGGAGCGAGCACGTACCTCGTTAAGCCGGTCTCAAGGGACGCGATGATCTTGGTCATGAGGGCACTATTCGGCTGATTCCACGGACGACCTCGAGATTCCCACGATCGTCTCTCCTCTTATCGACAGGCGTCTCCAGTATCATGGGCAGCTCTCTGAGGCGGTAATCGTTTATCACCGCTGCGAATCCGTTCAATCCGATTTTGCCCATGCCGATGTGCTCATGCCTGTCCAGGCCAGATCCGAGATCGCCCACCGAGTCGTTGAGATGGATCAGCATGAGGTCTTTCAGTCCAGCGGTGCTGTCGAATGCTCTCAGGGTTGCATCCAGGCTTTTCTCGTCCCTGAGATCGTATCCGGCAGCGAATACATGGCAAGTATCAAGGCAGATGCCGAGTAGATCCGACCCAACCCTCTCCAGGACATCAGCAAGATCTTCGAACCTGCCACCGATGCTGTTTTTTGATCCAGATGTTGTCTCCAGAAGGATCTTTGTGCCATTTGAATCAGGGAGTGCGGCCTCGATCGCGCCGACTATGCGGGATATGCCTGAATCTCTGCCAGAACCCAGGTGGCTTCCCATGTGCGTTACCAGATACGGAATCCCCAGGGCGCTGCATCTCATCAGCTCATCCTTCAGTGCCTGTACCGATCTGGAATAAACGCTCTCCCTGGGGGAGGCCAGATTAGGAAGATATGGCATGTGTCCCACAACCGGCCATATTCCCGAGCGGCTGAGCTGGCTTTTAAAGGCCTCTATGACATCATCTGAGAGCTGCTTTGTGTGCCAGCCTCTCGGATTCGATGTGAATATCTGATATGTATCACATCCAAGCTCGATCGCCCTCCTCACAGAGAGGTGAATGCCACCAGCTATCGATATATGCACGCCAAATCTCACCAAGATAACACCCTCAGACCAAACTGACATATCGTCACAGAAAAGCGGCGTCCCGCCTGTTTGCATATGATTCTCATACTCTATTCCCAGCTGCACTCATGGAGTTCTCGGATACGATCTTGATCTCGACGGGCTGATGCACACAGGGATTCGGCTCATGGTGGGATGAACCCGTTCGTCTCCGCTATTCTCCGACCCTCCGGTCCAAGAACGAAGTCTATGAATGCCTTTGCTCCAGCGGTCGGCTCGCCGAATGTGTAGAAGTACAGCTTCCTAGCGAGCGTGTAGTTTCCGCCCCTGATGTTATCCATAGTTGGATAGACACCATCCAGCGCGAGCGGAACAACTCCACCAGTCCTGACATAGCTGTATCCTAGGTAGCCTATGGCCCTATCGCTCCCGAGTATCGCGGTCTTGACCTCAGAGCTGTCCAGGGCCTCGATGCTCACACCCGGGGTCTCAGCGGCCGCGGATCCCATGATGATCTCATTGAATGTGTCCCTGGTACCGGAGCCCGCCTTTCTTCCCACCACCATGATCTCTCTATCAGGGCCTCCGACGGATTTCCAGTTTCTTATCTCTCCGGAATATATCTTTTTGACTTCTGTCGCTGTGAGACTCCTCACACTGCTGTTGTATATCTGCGGGCTCACGACTACTATTATCGCATCGTAGCCGACCAGTATCTCCTTGAATTTGCGATCAGGCCTCTCATAAAGCGCCCTTTCAGAGGGCTTTATTTCCCTCGAGGACATGGCTATATCCGCTCTTCCCTCGGCAGCGTCGATTATCCCCACACCGGATCCGCCGGCTGTGACCGTCACCATGTACTCCCTGTACATGAAATTGAACTCCTCGGCGCAGAGCTCTGCAAGGGGCATGACGGTGGTGGATCCGGAGACGCGAATCCTATCCACACTGTCTGATGGCAGAGCGAGCAGGATGAGCACGACGATCAGTATCAGGATAGGAATGATGCCCACTATTTTAGGTACTGCCATCAATCACAGTCTCCTAGCATCATATATAACTGCCACGTTCTGTGTGATCGAATGGCACCGTTCATGTGGCGAGATGACGGGCAGATGCATCAACTTAATAATTTGCATTCATGACCGCAGCTGGTTGCTGTTCAGCTTTGCATCTGCTTCATATCAGAACGCTCTGCAGATATGCTGAGATCAGCTTGCATGTTGTGGATCTCTGGAACGTGCTCAATAAGTTGAGGTAAATTGCCCTCTTAGCAGATTTCTGGATGAACGAATATGCCAGCGCTCATATATGCGTAGCAACTTGTATGGCATGCGATCTGGTTGGTAATATCACTCATTCATTCGCCACAAACGCATAGCATGAGCACTGCTCCTTCCGGCAAATTACCGGCTGGATAAGAGCGTATGCCAGATGATAGCGACTTTAGCAACTTCACTTGATCAAGTAACTCAGGTACGCTCACGATATTGGGCAAATGCGATCTCTGAGAGCCCTCAACTTCATTCTCAAGAGGCTGCGCATATGTTGTTTACTATTAATATCATGTACCAAAGTAAAAAGATTGATTAGAATTATTTAACAGAAATAAACTATTTATAGTATAAACTCCACCTTACATTCTGAAGGGAACAATCTTGAGGGAGTAGCATGAAGGAGTCATATGTGATGAAGTTCGACTCTAGGGATATGCAGGTGGTCGAGATCCTTCGGAGCTTGGGGGTTCCAAGAAAGGTCTCGAACATGCTTGCTTACCTGGCAAACGTGGAGGAGGCCACGTCTCGAGACATCGAGAGGGGATCAGATCTGAGGCAGCCAGAGGTGAGTATAGCCCTGCGAACCCTGAGGAAGCACAACTGGATAGAGGAGAGCGTGCGGAGGAACGATGGCACCGGCAGGCCGGTGAAGGTATACAGGCTCAAGGCATCGATAGATGAGATACTGAAATATTACGAGGAGGAGAAGCTCAAGGAGGCGAACAGAGCCATGGAGCGGATACAGAAGCTCAGAGCTCTGCTCAGCCAGAGCGAGTCCTCCTGAATTAAAAAGTGATCTCCAATCAGCTGTGTGTAGCAGGAAATTCACTGGCCGAAGGCAACGGGATTTTCCGATCTGCACATTGGTTGCGCGCTGCCGGAGACGCTCTCATCCAGCGGAGCTTTTTTATGGGGGTGAACCATCACTCCCATTGATGTATTTGATCATTGGTTCGATTCGCTGAGTATTTTATCAGGAATCGCCATCCAGGGGCACACATACCACGAGGCTGTGGGTGTATCTCGACAATGCCGGTCACAGTCGGTTTTGCGGTGCGCGTGGGACCCTGGGTCGGCATGAAGGGTGCATGGAGATGTATTGAGAAGAGGTGTGTCTGGTGGTCTGCGATCTGGATGATCCCTACGTGGTGGCATACAAGCAGATACATGCCATCTCCAGCCCGTCCGGGGATCTGGTGGAGATACTCGAGAGGTCCAGCTGCTACGGCGGCTCTGCCTGGGCCAGGTATCACTACAGCAAGGGCCCGCTGGTTGTGTCCTCAAGAAACCTGGGCGAGTGGTTCAGATACTTCGTCAGAACAGGAGAGGTGGATCTGGATCTCATATCCTCAAAAAGGTCCGCTGGCATCTCATCTGTATTTGTGAAAGGCGATGAGGTCGAGATTACCTATACAGGCCTCGGAGGAGGTGGTGTCGGTGCCACGTTCACAAGGGCGAAAGCTGGAGATGTGCTGAGATCGAGAACAACAGAGGCAGGTGGGGGGAGGGTGGCGACAGGAACCATTGTCGTCCCGAGAAGGGAGCGGCTGGTGATCGGGGTCGACAACACAGACTCGAAGACCACAGGAGCGACATGGTCGCTCGTGCACAACATCTCCGAGAAGGTCGACAGATACGAGGCGAGGTACATCTCACACTCTCTCGTTCAGCTATTCCCCGTTCCCACGAAGACCCAGAACTGCGTCTCGACCGCGGTGGAGTTCGCATGCATCCCCGGAAGAGAGCGTGGCATGATAGAGGATTTCAGGAATCTTCTTGAGAGATACACAGTCTCAGATGAGACTGGTATGGTGGTATGCAGGAGCTTCGACCCATCCATGCTGTTCGAATATGCAAAGCGTTGTAGGCTGGATAGGGTGAGCTATGAGGATGCACTGAACGCCGCGCAGAGCGCCGGGCTGGAGATTGTGATGGATGGGCAGGGGCTCATTGGCGCGGTTGCTGCAGTGCCGTACTTTGGAGACCCTGATCGATCTGTTGTGCCGGAGTGGCTATGCGAGGAGCATTAGAGCAGATATATAAGGCCCTGAGGGATGTGGGGGTGGGCTACGTCGCATATGTACCAGGCTACCCGATAACAGATCTCGCTCAGTCTCTCGGGGCTGAGATCGCTGTGAACGAGAAGGTCGCATTCGAGTGCGCACTGGGTGCATCTGCCACAGGCATCAGATCTCTGGTAATTGTGAAGCAGCTCGGCATGAACATACTCGCAGATCCCCTTGTTATATCTGCGACTCACACCACAGGCGCTGGTATCGTGGTACTAGTGGGAGACGATCTCGGACCGAGAGGCTCGCAGATCGAGATGGACAGCAGATTCTACGGCCCGCTGACAGAGCTGCCAGTTCTCGATCCCGCAGCTCCGGGTCTGTACAGAGCTGTCACCGAGGCTTTCAGGGTGTCGGAGGAGTACTTTATACCTGTAATACTGAGGGTCACCTCAGATGTGCTCGAGGATGCAAGCACTGAGGCTGTCATCAGAGAGGGCGTGCCGGCATCTCTCCAGCAGACGCCAAGACGCTTCGACAGATCCATCTGGGATCTGACGGCGAAGGGTCGCCGCCAGAGGCATCTGGCGAAGGTTCTTCCCGCTCTGAGCGAGGTATCAGAGGCGTCAGTTCGGGTGGAGCTCCGCGGAGATCGGGGTGTGATAGCAGCTGGATCTGTGATTCCGATGGCAGAGAGGGTATGCGAGGAGACCGGATCGTCGCTGCTCGCCCCTCTATACTCCTATCCGCTCCCATGGAAGACCATCGAGCGGTTTCTGGAGATGCACCGTCTCGTCCTTGTGGCAGAGGGACCGGGGACGTTCATAGAGTCTCATCTTAAAGACGTGCGCGGCAGGCTTACAGGCCATCTCCCGTACGGACGCGTCAAAGCAAATGATCTCAGAACTGCGCTCAGCCTGATCCACATCTCCGATCTCAGAGGAAGCATCGAGATGGAGACTGCTGCAAGCCGTCCCGCGAGGAGATCGATATGCGAGGGATGTCCGTTTCTGCCCCTTTACAAAGCCCTCTCCAGAATTGATGTGCCGATCGCGGGCGATGCCGGATGCACGATACTCTCCCTGAGGATGGGAGCTGTGGACATGGTCTACGGCCTCGGCTCATCGATCGGAGTCGCATCTGGCTTCAGGGAGAAGGGGATCGCGATCGTGGGGGATTACGCGCTTGCGCATACCGGCATCCAGGGATTGATCAATGCCATCTGGAGCAGGAAGAACGTGCTTGTGGGCGTGATCTGGAATCGCGTCGCTGCAATGACAGGATTCCAGGAGGTTTTCGATCTCGAGCATGTCCTAAAAGCTCTTATGCCTGAGATGAGGATCGTGGATATGCCTGCGCCTGAGCAGGAGATCGAGCAGATACTGAAAGATGAGCTCAGGTCCCATGGAGTTTCACTTGTACTCTTCAGGGGCAGATGCACCGATCGGAGCACGTGATAGCTGCAAAGTGCAACGCTCTTATCCATCTAATGACTTGAGAGGCATTGTCTTGCTGCGCTTCTAGAAAGTAGAGTGCTTTTAGCCTCCCTACGCTAGGCCAGACGTTACTGGACACGGTCTAGAAAGTGCTTCTAGAAAGTAGAGTGCTTTTAGCCTCCCTACGCTAGGCTAGACGTTACTGGACACGGTCTAGAAAGTGCTTCTAGAAAGTAGAGTGCTTTTAGCGGCCCGTCTGCATGCCCGACAAGTTGCCAAAGACATAAGAGCGAAGCGCAAACTCCGTCTCGGCCGGTGAGAGGAGGTCGCTAGTCCTGGAACTTTATGTTCTTCTGTATCTGGAAGCTTCCATTGAGTCTCTGATCAGCCTTCATCTTCTTGCTGAACTTGGAGTACTCGGTTCTGGTATTCCACATTCCCTCGAACGCCTGCTCTGTGGAGAACGCCACCGTGTTGTTTCTGTAATTTATAGATCGAATCATCCCTCGCTCGCTCTTATCGAGCTGGCTCATGTTGAATCGCTCTGTGATGCTTGCGCCCATCCCGCCGTGGAAGACAGGCGAGTCGAACCGCTTAAAGCCCTTCAGAACGCCGCCATCGAAGGAGATATCCTTGATCTCGGTGAAGTTGACCGTGGGGTTCGACTTCTCCATGCACCTGACAGACTCCATGTCCAGGCTCCCGCTTCCCTTCAGGTCTTCCTCATATGACATAGAGTTCTCCATGAACGTGTCTCTTATCGAGACCTCCCCTCTTCCGCTAACAGTCGTGGACTCGATGTAGAGCATTCCGTCTCCCTTTGTTTTCGTCTCAGGCAGAGGGCTCGGTCTTCTTGATGGAGCCTGGGAGACCCACTGCAGCATGTACGGCCCATCCTCTGCGCTGCTCTGGCCGCATTCGGCCCTGACCGATATCCCCAGAATTGTCCCCGCGCTCTGCCCGGGGATCAAGCAGCTCCAATAGCCGTCACTCTTGCTACCGCTTTCAAGGAGCATCTTGATCTGGGAGGTCCTCTTCATGTTTACCATATCGGCTCTGGCTATGCTCTGGTCCGCCACCCCGTACTCCAGGACGACAGTATCAACATCTGAGTCGCCTCTGATGTGGGCGACAACCCTGACAGGAGCACCTGCAACAGGTTCTGGCGGTATAGCAGTGACGTCCAGAATGCGGACCGGAACCCGAATATCCCTCACGCTCTCTATCCCCAGTGTTGTGTTCAGGGATGGATCGTATGCTTCCAGGGAAATGTTGCCAGATTCAGATGACACATCTCTGCCAGTGGCGTTCTGTCTCGAGACATCGATCTGCTTTCTCGTTATCAACTCCTGGATGTATCTGATCACATCTCTGAGGATTGAGAGAGCAGACTGATCTTTCGATGTAGGAATGCTTTCGCGGTGTCCATCTGAGCTGAGCACATCAGATGCCCTCTCCTTTACAGCTCTGCTCACGTTCTCAGATGCGACCGCGTTTCCGGAGGATGAATTCCCAGCTGCACCATCTGTGAAGGAACTGGTAGTGTTTGATGTGACTGTTTTGGCGAGCGATGCGATCGATTCGCTCTCGTTTAATGCATTCGCGCCGATCTCTTTTACTGAAGAATCGTTAACATACACGCCTGCTTTTGATGCAGCCGGAGCGCTGTTCTGCGATTTTCCCGATGGCCTCGGCTCGAGCCCCTTGAGAAGCCTTATGCTCAGGGGCTCCCTATCCAGAACATGCCCTCTCGATGGGGTCAGCCCCTCAGCTGTAACCGTATCCGAGATGTCCATTGTGAGCGGTATCGTCATGGTCACAGTTTTCCTCTGCTTCGGGGCCAGGAAATCTATGCTTCCCATGGGCCCTATGACCCTGCTCGTTACGAATATCTCCTGCAGCGGCACACCGCCCACGTTCTCAACGGTGCATGAGATCCTCACCTTATCCCCAAAGCGTGCCGCCTCTGGCGAGACGCTGATCTTGAGATTCAAAGCTGCCTCGACCACAACCGCCTCAGAGGATGCATCTGCGCTCCAGATCCTGCCGCGGGCGTCTCTTCCGGCGGCCGTGAATCTCAGCGTGCGGTTCTTGTTAACGGAAATTGAAGGAGTGACTGTTCTGAACTCGCCAGGCGCCAGGTCTCCAAGGGATGCAACAGTCCCGATCTCGGATTCCGAGATCTGCACATCATGCAGGAGATCCGTGCCGGAGTTGGAGACGAGACAGCTCACGTTGAATTCATCTCCAGCAGGGGTCACAACGCGAGTCGGCATCACAGACAGCGTTATGTTCGGCCTGATTACCTTCATCGATAGAACCGCAGTGTCGGAGACGACCTGATCGCCATCCCCGTATCCGGTTGCGGTGATCGTTACATCTTTTGAGATATCGGATGAGATGGAAGCAGCTATTCTCGTCTCAGTTCCTGGCGGGATCTCCCCGATCCTGGCGCTCCTGATTCCAGCAAGCGTCACGTTCCTGAGAGATACCTCCCCGGTGTTCTCCACTGTGCACAGGACCTCTGTCTCCTCTCCCGGATAGAGAAAAAGCTCTGATGGATCCAGCGAGAGGTTCATACCGGCTCGGTAGACATGCACAGCTATCTGTGAGAACGCATAAATCTCCTTGCCAGTTGAGTCCCTGGCAGACGCCATTACAATATCATCTATCGATGAGGTGATCTGTCGCTTCCTGCTTACATGGCTCACCTCACCTGGCTTCAGCTCTTTTATCTCCCCTATATGGCCGAAGCTGTCCTCCACAACGATATCCCTGAGCAAATCAGATCCGGAATTCTCCAGTTTGACGGTGATATTTGTCACCCCTCCCGATATTATCTTTGGGGGGTCGGCGCTGGCACTTATATTCAGCTCAGGTGAGACGACCCATATCAGCACAGATGTCTCATTCGTGACTAGAGCACCATTCCTGTCGCTCCCGGATACGTTCGCTCTGATCTCTGTCGTGGAGTTGATGGTGAAGTTACCCTCTATGCATACAGATCTTTTGGGAAGGATGAACTGGGTTGTCATTCTCTTCTCATGGCAGAGCAGATCCACGTTGTAGATAACGTCGCTGCAAGAGTTTATGACAGTACATCGGTAGCTGATATTCTCCCCAGCTCGTGCTCTGGTAGTGCTCGTCTCTAGGATCAGATCCAGGCTGCTGGATGGCCTGTACTCCATAGTCCGGAGGGTGGTCTCTGAGGATTCAGCAGCGATTGCGGATCCCGGGCGTGACCCAGTGTATCTGACATCACCGGCAAGATGCTCTCCGGCCTCGTTTAAAGCCAGGACTCTAAGACCTGTAACATCCACTGAGCCTATCACAAGCGTATGGCTCTCCCCTGGGGCAAGCGCAGGTATTATGCCGAGGACGCTGTTCCTGCGGTCGACTATCTTAACGCGTCTCAGCTCGGTCTTCCCAGTATTCGCGATCCGTATCCTGTGCTCAGAACCTCCTCCGATCCTGCTGCTCTCAACAGTTGCCCTGAGAGCAGGGTATGGTGTACTGCGCTCCTCCTTCTCCACAACCCCGATGCTGAACTCTTGGGATGCCAACTCTCTCCCATCTGAGCTTGCTGTGAGTTTGAACCGTGATGGTGATAAGATAGGTGGCGTCTTCGCTCTTATGCTGAAGACGTCCCCTGGTGGCAGGGTGTCGCGAAACCCTATCTCTCTGGTGCCATCTGTAACAGATATATTTGAGAGTGTGCGATCTCCGGTGTTTCTGAGGATGCAGGTGTAATCCAGTACATCGCCGGCGGCGACATCCGTAAAATCGGTTCTGACTGTCATCTCCAGTTCTGGGCTGGAGGAGGTAGGGAGGGGCAGCCAGAAGGGCCAGGCGCATGCTGAGGGTATCGTACATGGCAGGAGGGATACGAAAAGGAGACCGAGGCTAAGCCAAGCTGAAAACCGGATACAGCTTCGCGTAGTCGGGCTACAAACAATGCCCAGTCCCTTCATCTGCTACCCCATGAAATATTTTAATGGTTTCTATGTATAAACATTTCGGAGAGAGAAAGCATTCTACGCAACCTGTATATCACCATTATTTTATGTTATGGCCCCTCTGAATGCGTTTTCCGTCATATAATTAAAAAATTTTAAAATTTAAAATGAAATCAAAATGTATTGATTCGCGAGGTTATCTAGGCATCTCAAAAGTTAAAAATCACATTTAAGATAGTTATTAATCAATAAATATGTTATGGTTGCGAACCCTCTGCTCTGGCGGGAGCATGGATGGGGCTGTCTGAATAACACTAACACCTCCTCGCGAGGTAATAGTAAGAAGTCGTCTTGAAACCAGCTGCCCATCAGTTATGACATGGTGTCTTGCCATGCATTTGGGTTATAGGTGCTGATCATATCCATCGATGACCTCATCCACTAAGATTAGTCGGTGCTGGGATATGTTATTTGGGTTATAGTTGCTAATCATATCTATCGATGACAGCGGGATGGCGAGACAGGCTCAAAATAGAACATGCCCAATATGTTGGGGTGAATTGCCCTCTCGGCAGATTTCTGGATCTATGACTGCCCCGATGATAGTGGCTTCTTGATCATAACTCAAGTACACTCGCGATATCGAGCAAAATATGCAAAACATAAACATTGGTATGAAAATGGTTCTCGCAAAGGTCCATTTTCACATGGGTGACCTTGGGTCATAGGTGTTTTTACAGAAATTATTCCAGCATTCTCTACTCATGTGTGAAGTCGTCTCGAAACTGTTTGAGCAATGATGCAGATCTGTGTTGATCCTGTGCGGAAATGCGATGACCCTGTCCGAATAAGGATTAAGTGTCTTCTCCATCCACAAGGAGTAAGCCACAGATCTCTAAATTCATTCTTATTCGGACACGCCCAATGCGATCCACATAAATCAATGCTCCTGGCAATTTTGAGACGCCTACATGCAGTGAACTATCCTGCCCCGAAGGGCAGGGCTATCCACTTCATAGCCACCACTTGTATCACAGAACTATCTATCGTTGAGAATGCCATAGGCAGGGAGGGCTTC
The DNA here is from genome assembly GCF_000014945.1 of Methanothrix thermoacetophila PT. Taxonomy (NCBI): domain Archaea; kingdom Methanobacteriati; phylum Methanobacteriota; class Methanomicrobia; order Methanotrichales; family Methanotrichaceae; genus Methanothrix; species Methanothrix thermoacetophila. The sequence continues at coordinate 406,791 of NC_008553.1, read as the reverse complement.
GTTTTCATTCACACTGCGCCCTCTCCCCCAGAGTTAAATCGATGGCCAGGGGCCGTAGCGAATCCAGCCCTCAAGGAGTGACATGTGTATCATGAAGGCGATCTGGAATAAGCCATCTGGAATAGGTCTGTGGGGCGGAAGTGTCAGACGAATCGCGGCCTGCTAAGCCGCTCTTGAGCATTAGTCAAATAAATTTGATTTAAATAATCCACCGTTGATTTAATATAGACCTTTGCAGAGTATAGATCATGCCCAGATGGATACACCCGGATTTCGATTTCAGGCCCTTGCGGCCTCTCTTCATGTGCATAATCTCAAACACACACGTCGGAAAGATCCCAGGAGTGAGCGCCGCAGGCGTCACGCCCGAGTTCACGTTCTACACACCGGGCGCGGATGCGGAGCTGGTCGAGTTCAACAGGATCGTCACAATGCCAGGGCTTCCGGAGACGCCCGGCGGATGCCCAACGCCCGGCATAATCACAAGGGCCGCGCTGAGCCTGACTGGGGTTCCGGCGCTCTTCGTCGCCAGCGGTCTTGATAAGAAGCCCGCTGTTCCATATGTTGAACTTGGTGGTGCGGCAGGCGGAGATATCAGATACACCCCAGGCGTGCCCGAGGCTCCTGAGATACTGGAGAAGGCCGCGCTCCTCGGAAGAAAGGTATCGGCACTCTCAGACTGCATATTCATTGGAGAGTCCATCGCCGGAGGCACAACCACAGCTCTCGCAGTCCTGCGCGCCATAGGATACAATGGGAGCGTCAGCAGCAGCTTCGATTCAAACCCAATTGAGCTCAAGTCGGAGATCGTCAGGCAGGCTCTGAGGAGATGCGATTCAGAGCCAGGGGAATTCAGAGATGACATAATGCGGGCGATCGTGGAGTTCGGAGACCCGATGATCCCATGTGCCCTGGGCCTTCTCAAAGGCATCGGCTCAACCACGCGTGTGGTTCTCTCCGGCGGAACCCAGCTCGCTGCAGTGCTCCTTCTGGCAAAACGGCTTGGGATCGAGGGCGATTTCTCGATAGCCACAACAAAATATGTGGCCGAGGATCCCAGCGCAAGCTTCAGAGATATCGTCGAGGATTCAGGATGGAATTACTACGTTGTCGATCCAGGCCTTGAGAGATCCAGGATTCCCGTGATCCAGGCGTTCACCAGGGGCTTCGTGAAGGAAGGGGTCGGCGCGGGAGGTGCTGCGCTCCTCGCAGGCATCCTCGGCGTAACGCAGGAGAGACTGGTTGAGGAGACTGACAGAGTGCTGATGACTGTGGAGCTTCCAGGATGCGCATCCAAAGCATGAGCTTCGCCGAAAGATATGCGGATGCATAGATTTTCAGGAAAGATATTTGCTCAATATCGTGGGCGTACTTATGTTATGATCAAGAAGCCGCTATCATCGGCGCAGTCATAGATCCAGAAATCTGCCGAGAGGGCAAGTTACATCGACCTATTGAGCATGGCGAGGAGCTGCATACTGACAGAAAATTTTGTGAATTTTTATTAATAGCAGCTGAGCATTCTGTAATCATACGCCTGTGGCGTGCACGCACATTCAGCACATAGTGATAAGCACGCCCTCCTCATCTTCTCAGCTACCTGTCGCTGTGGCATATCTGTCAGGAACGTGACTAACATATGGTTTCTTCGAGATGTAATGCCACAGTATTGCGCAGATGGTGCCGATGAGCATGTACATCATCCCCAGAGCCGGAATCATGTTTTCCCTGGTCATGGATATCAAAGTCATGCCGATGCTTCCTGCAATTATTCCAAAACAGCTCATCAGAGCAGCTGCAGATCCCGTATCCTCCCTCTGCTGCTCGAGCATCAGGTTGGTCCCTGGCGTGCGAACAGCCCCCGCGGCGATTGTCGATGGCAGGAGCGCGACTGCGAATATCCATGGGCTCCATGTCCCCAGAATCAGAATCAGCGTCCCGCTCAAGATCATCACACCGAAGCACATCGTTACGAATGACCTGCGGCACATCCTTCTTGAGAGCTTCAGGTAGATTGTCGGAGAGGAGATCATCCCGATGGCGTTGAACGCGAAGAAGTAGCTGTACTCCAGCTCGCTCAGCCCGAAGCCCCTGATGTAAATGTAAGAGGATGATGCTATGAAGGCCAGCGCGCAAATGCTTGGAAGAGAGAACAGAAGCAGAAGCGATGCGAACGCTGGATTTCTTGCAACCACATACAGCCTTCCCAGTGAATGAAGCAGCGAGCCGCTGCAGCGTCTCTCCAGCGTCTCCTGGAGAGCGATGCTTCCTGCAAGTGCCAGTAAGCCTATGAATGCCAGGGCCTCGAAGAGCCCGCGCCATGTAGTGAATTTTAGCAGGATGGCACCGATAACAGGCGCCGACACCGGGGAAATCAGGACCATCGTCTGTACCACTGCCAATATGGGCTCCCTGCTCCTGACATCGTACACATCCTTGATCATGGCAGTGGCCACGGCAAACCCACTGCTTCCGCCGATCCCCTCCAGAGCGCGAAATGCTATCAGCAGGTGGATATCTGTGGAGAACGCACATGCGAGGCTGGCAATTGAATACAAGGAGAGACCTATAAGAAGCATCGGCCTGCGGCCATACCTGTCGCTGAGCGGGCCCCAAAGGAGGGTGCCTGCGCCAAATGATAGGAAGAACATTGTTAAGGTGAGGTTTGCGAGGTCTGAAGAGACGCAAAAATAATCTGCCATTCCAGGAAGCGCAGGAAGATACAGATCTGTCGATAGCGGTACAAAGGCGCTCAGTAGCGATATGAGCACAATGAGCCCCTTGTTCCCGAGGTACTTCTGTCTGGTCCTTCCCGAATATGTGAGGTTCATGCCGGATCTCTGGTTTTGCGGATCTGCCATGTACGAATCAGTAGCGGCGTCTCCCTATAGTTAGAATATCCCCAGGAGCACCTCATGTGATTTATCATTTGCTCTCCTGCTATCGGACGTGTCCGAATAAGAGCCGAGGCCAGAAATCCGGACCTTATTGCCTCAAACAGGTCGGACACACCTAATCCTCATTCGGATACATCCCTGGTATCCTTCATGTACTCCCTCAGCACCACCGTTGCATACGATCCAGGAGGAAGGGAGAACCGAATGCATGCGCTTTCAGCACCAAGTTCGAAGACCGGATCAACCTGCAGAAGAGCTGGCCTTCTCGCGCCGGGTGAGCTCAGATCCGGACAGGTCTTCACAGAGAAGCTCTCCCTGGAAATCCCCTCTGATTCCAAGATGCTACGTTCGATCTCGCCCTGCTCGCCATCAGCAAGCTCAGACTCATATCCGATCAGCGGGAGGGTGACGAATGCGCGTTTTCGATCAAACAACCTCTTTACGGCCTCGATGTTCTCTGCTGTCACTCTCTCAATCCTGCTCACATCCGGCATTCCATCTTTGGAGAAGCAGACGATATCCCCTTCCACCGGCTCGAATGTGAGGCATCTCCGGAGACGCATGCTGAGCATTCTGTTGAAGAGATATGACTGGTAGGCATGAACGAACATCCTCCTCAGGTTATCAGGGAGAACCATCAAAGCGCCTGCATGATCTCCTGGACTGGAGACCAGATGGTTCAGCATAGCCAGCTCGTATGTGAGATGCCTCGGGTATCTCCTGAGCGCTGCTCTCACATCCCCCGATTCCCAGAGCTCCTCACGCGCAGCCCTCGTCTCCTCAGGCTCACCATCAAATGGCATGGAGAGATAGGTGAATACCGCACGCTCCAGATCTCCTCTCACGATCGCCTCGCCAACAAGATGCGTCACAGGCCGGATCTCGCCGAACCTCTGGACGCCGAAGTAGTTCGGGACTCCCCCGATCTCCAGTATCTCAGAGGTTATGCGCTCCATACGCTCCCTGGCGGAATCTACATCGACTGCGAGATCTCTTATCACAATCCTGAAGCGGTTGCCTTTCAGATCTCCAAGACCGAGAGGCCTGTTTGTTCTTCCGAGAACAGAGATCTTGAGATCAGGGATTCTCAGATCTATCAGCTCATCCTCATCGAGGTTCATGATCGCCATTCTCTGCCTTGTGACCGCCCTCCTGTCCTTGGTGCCTGCGAAGCTTATTCGCCTCTGGCTTATTCTGAGGGCCCTCGCGATCTCTCTTACCAGTTTGTGCGTGTCCCAGTCACGCTTCTCGACCTCGACGACGAGATACCTCCCACCCTCGTAATGATCCTCATCAAATATCTCCTCGACGACGAAATCCTCGGGGCTCTTGCGTATAACCCCACCGATGCCAGGAGTTCTGGTGATGTAGATCTCCATGCCCAAAGCTTTGTCGCGCTCAGCCGCTGGAATAAGCCCCTCCATCTATCCACCATCTCCGAAGACCCTGCTGAACCTGTCCATGGATCCCGGCGGCCCGAGGAGGATGAGCACATCTCCAGGCAGTACCTCCGTCTCCCCTGAGAGGCTTAGTAAGGCATCCCCGGCCCGATTGATCGCCACAACAGCGCATCCGAAACGCTCTATGAGTGCCAGCTCTCTCAAAGTCCTGCGTGCCATATGGGATCTTCTACGGACCTCATACCTCCTGAGCTCCAGGCCCTCATAGAGTATCGTCAGATCCTCGCTCTCCGGGGTGATCATGTTCAGGAGCATCTTGCTCCTACCATAGGCACAGATGCCACATAGTCTGCTCCAGCCCTGTAGAGCTTCTCCGTGGTTTTGAGATGGTTTGCTCTTGCTATTATGAACGCGTCCGGGTTCAGGTTCCTGGCGACGAGTGTCGCGTATATCGCGTCATGATCGTTGTTCAGCATGATCATTATGCATGTTGCCTCTTTCACGCCAGCCCTGACGAGGACATCCTCTGAGTAGCCGTCGCCCCTGACGTGCTCGAACCGATCCGTGGCCAGATCCCGCCTGTCCACAACTACAGGCACTACCCCGTGCTCGCACAAGACTCGGACAAGCCTCTGCCCAACGTCGCCGTATCCCACGACGAGAAACCTCTTCTCCATCTCATCTCCAGCACCCAGCGACCTGAGGCGCATGAGCTGCTCCGAATCCCCCACTGCAAGAACGACCGATCCGGTGGAGATGCGTTCGGTCCCAGCCGGTCTGGGCATGAACTCCCCCCTCTTCCATAGACCGGCGATAGCAGCCCCTGTCTGGATCAGGAGAGGATCTGAGATTTCTCTTTCAGAGAGAGGACTGCCAGGAAGCACAGGTACCTCCACCAGGCTCAAAGTGCCAAAGAGCTGAACCGCCCCTGGAAAAATGCACTCCCCGCAGGATGGATTTGATATCTGTGCGACGAACGTTCCCAGCATCGTCTTGGGCGAGAGAACCCTGGAGGCTCCGGCATAGCTCAGAAACCTGGAGTGTCTCAGGTCCTCGACCATCGCGATTATCTCGACTCTGGAGACCTCCCTGATCGTAAGAATCACATCCGCGTTTACCTCATCTGTATAGTTCACCATGACCATCCTGGCCGTCGATATGTTTGCGTTTCTCAAGACCTGCACATCCGATGGGTCTCCCCAGACGGTAATGTACCTTTTGAAGATGCTCCTTGCCACAGATTCTCTGCTCTCGACTATCGCAAACTCAATTCCCATCTCATCGAGCCTTTCTGTCAGCCTCTCGACCATCGGGCCATAGCCGCAGATCAGGATGTGGCCGCTCATCCACTCCGGCACCCTTTCGGGAAGTTCTCTTCCGAGATGCTCGAACCACGGTGTCACGATGCCAGGCAAGACAAAAGCGAAGACCAGAGCTATACCGCTCAGGCTCACCACGATGCTGAATAGGCGCCCCAGAGAGCTGCTGAAGACTATGTCCCCGTAGCCGACGGTCGTAATGGTCATCACAACCCAGTACACAGCGTTCATCGGATGGGCAAGCTCGGACCTGCCCTCATACCGCATGAGAATCATGTAGATGGCGCTGTATACTGCCACTATTACAACCGTGAAGAACACTGCCCTAGCAGCGCCCCTGGCATCTATGCTCTCGACCATTCAGGAGAGCTTTCAGAGCCCCAGCCTTATGTGCTTTATCTCCATATATTCCTCGATGCCTCTGTGGGACAGCTCCCTGCCGATGCCGCTCTGCTTCCAGCCGCCGAATGGAGCGTGGCGATCTATAACGCTTCCGACATTCACACCGACGCTTCCCGCCTCGAGCCTCTCAGCTGTGCGAACCGCTCTACTCAGGCTGTTTGTATAAACGTAAGCTGCAAGACCGTACTCTGTATCGTTCGCGAGCCTGACAGCTTCCTCCTCGTCCCTGAACCGCATGATCGGGGCGACTGGCCCGAACGTCTCCTCCCTCATGATACGCATGGTGTGATCGACATCTGTTAGAACGGTGGGCATGAAGTAATAACCTCTGGTGAATCCCTCGGGCTCGCGGCCGCCGCAGAGGATATTGGCACCCCTATCAACAGCATCCTCTATGTGCTCCCTGGTCTTTCTCCGCTGGGCCTCGCTCACCATCGGGCCCAGATCCACATCTGGATCTAGCGGGTCGCCGATCCTGAGCTCTAGCGTTCTCCTGATCACCTTCTCCGTAAAATCCTCTGCAATCGATTCATCCACATACACCCTGTTCACGGAAATGCAGACCTGGCCCATGTTGCCGAATGCCCTTCTCACGCATGCGCCTGCGGCTGTATCAATGTCCGCATCATCGAACACGATCATGGGCGCGTGCCCGCCGAGCTCAAGGGAGATCCTCTTCAGATACTCTGCCGCGGTTCCCATTATCCATCTACCTGTGGATGTCTCGCCAGTGAATGAGATCTTTCTCGGTATCGGATTCTTCACAAGCTCAGCGCCGATAGTGTCACCTGATCCATGGACGATGTTCATAACACCCGGCGGAAGTCCGGCGTCGTTGATCGCCATGACGAACTCCGTGGCCGCAACCGGCGCCAGACTTGATGGCTTCGCCACTGCGGTGCAGCCCGCAGCGAGCGCCGGGCCGACCTTCCAGGCGAGCAGCTCCACAGGATAATTCCAGGGTGTTATGAGGGAGACAACACCAACTGGTTGCCTTACCACTATGCTCCTCGTATCGCCCGCGCTGATCCACTCTCCAATGTTTCTCAGCCCCTCCTCCGCGAAGTAATCTAGAGAATCGGCGGCTGAGAGGACCTCCCTCCTGGAGTCCCTGATGGGCTTCCCCATCTCCATTGTGAGAAGTTTCGCGATGTTATCTGCTCTCTCCCTCACGATCTCAGCTGCATCATGCAGCAGGGTACATCTTTTTGTTGCAGGTATGGATGACCATCCTGGAAATGCACGCTGTGCAGACTCGAGCGCTTTGACAGCATCAATGACATCTCCGATCGCAACCTCCGCCACAGCCTCCTGGTTTGCTGGATTATGTATGAGGTCATATCTCCCAGAAGCGCCCTCAACACGCTCCCCGTTTATCAGCATCATCGAACGGTACATGAGAGGATATCAGGAGAACGATATAGAAATATTTGGTCTCATGTCTAGGACGTGTCCAAATAAGGATTAAGGCGTCTCAGACCTCAAAAAGCAGTAAAGCCCGAATCTCTGGGTTTTGGCTCTTATCCGGCCAAGGTCCCAGCTCCAGGCAGTGGCTGAGGCGTAAATCTCTTTTGCGACGTGGTGCATTATAAAAATCTGTGAAGCACGATGCTCCATGAGCAGATCCAGCAATCACGATCTTCGTATCAAGATATCGCACAGTCCGGCGTGAACACATGGCGCGATGATGAGAAGGCCTGCCTGAGACAGTGATGAGGATTTTGAGCCCTGAGCGCCTCCTGTGAAGATATGTATCAGAGCGGGAAATGCTGCCTGTCTGAGATACCGCACAGTGCTCTTCCCACACAGGGAATCGGTCATTCGAGGAGATCTCACAGATCCCGGTGGGGTATGAGATCGCATCCTGTGCACGGGTAGCACATTGTCAGGGGCAAATCCCCTCTGAGTCCGTTTCTGTCCAGAGCCCTCCTCAGATGCTCTGCAAGTCTGAGTATTCTTTCCGCGGACGGCCTGCGCATCTCCAGATCTGCAATGCGGAGCGGATGCGGGTAGACAGCACGAAGCACGGGCATCACTCCCATCTCTGTGAGCTCATCTATTCCCTGCAGCAGAACCCTGTCAGACTCGCCGAGGCCCACTATCACGTTCGTGAAGACTCTGTTTATGCCGAAGACGCCTACAGCATCTGCAAGAGCATTCTTTATGTCTTCAAATGAGAGCCCGGGGCATACAGTCTGGAATATATCAGGATCGAGCGTCTCGAGGTTGTACTTGACCTCGACAGCGCCTGCTCTCCTTAAAATCTCATTCGATCGCTCCGTCGGACAGACGGAGATGCCGATGGGAACGTTGAAGGTTTTCAGTGCGCGCGCGATCTCTGCGATCCTCTCGACCTCATGCTCTGGAGAGACCTCCACACCACTCGTAAGCGAGATCGCCTTTAGCCTGCCTGTCATGGCCGCGCGCCTTACCATCTCGATGACCTTTTCCTTTGACTTCGTCGGGCCCATGAGCTTAGGGACCGCGCAGAACCTGCAGTCGTAAATGCATCTCTCAGATACGGTTATGTAAGCCTGATCCGGGCAGTGGAGCAGCGGCTCAACGAGATGCCCGCGGGCCACAACTCTGTCTCCTTCGAGTATGAGATGCTCCTCACCCTCAAACACAAGCCTGAGCCGACTCGGGGCGACCGTGAGCCGGACGATCCTATCTCCGGATTTGAAGAAAACCGAGCCCTCACCTGCGCTCGGTCCGGCCGTGGATGCAGGACCCTGCGGCGTCAAACCCTGAAGCTCCACGGTCCCCACAGATATAAGGTACGCTTTGGTGGCTGTATCCATCCAGATTACTCCGGGCAAATTTTGTATATAAATCCGAGCCTGGATGTACCGGAGGATACCGCGCAGTATATATCCCTTGGCCGCCATGAACAATGCTCGATGTCGGGTAACAGATGCTATGCTGTATGTTTGCTTTCGATGATCTGCATCATGGTCCTCGCAGAGGGGAGCGTGGTCATTAACGAGTTTGAACTGAATCCGCCATCCGACCAGCCGTATGCTGTGGAGTGGATCGAGCTTCTAAACTCCGGTGAGGAGGATGTGGATATTGGAGGGTGGCAAGCGGTGATCATCTCCACAGTGCCCGGAGAGACCGGAGCCCAGTTTCCATGGTCCGGAAAGATCACCGTGCCCCTTGGAACGGTCCTGAAGGCCGGCGAGTACAGGGTTCTCACCGGCGACCAGAGATGGGATCACGGGTTCAACGCGACCGTTATACTCTACGACCAGGTGGGCAATGAGGTCGACAGAACCCCGATGCTTATGGATGACAGGGATGACGGCTCGGATTGGTCCAGGTATCCGGATGGCATTGACACAGACCGAACCTCAGACTGGGCATACATCCCATCGACGCGGGGCAGGCCGAACGTCCTGCCCTACTGAAAGGGCGTTTCAGGCAATGGAGAGGAGCTCATGCGGCGGGGATCGCAGATTCCGGCCGGTGATCAGGCAGTTCGAGATTAAGGACCTGCCAGAGCTCATGGAGATAGACAGGGAGGTCGGGGGTGGTTACAGCCCGGAACTCTTCATGACATTCCATGAGTACCACCCACAGACGATGCTCGTCGCCGAGATCGACGGAAAGGTTGTGGGCGTCGCGATCGGTTTCAAGCCCACCCCATTCGAGGGCAGGGTCTTCTGGCTCGCGGTGAGGCAGGCCTACCAGGGGCACGGCATCGGCAGAAGCCTTCTCTCCGCGATCCTCCGCATCTTCAGCAGGCTCGGTGCTCTGAGCGCAACACTCGAGGTCAGGATAGGAAACAGAAGGGCGCAGAAGCTCTATGCATCCATGGGCTTTGTGGTCGATAACGTGATACCAACCTATTACTCAGATGGTGAAGCAGCTCTGATAATGCGCAAGGTTCTGTGACGAGGTTCTGTGGGATTCATGGTCTGGTGGCTCAGACAGATGCAGGGTAGTACATGTTGACTTCATGAGAAAGGAGCGTACCCTGATGATCCGGATTTACACCGCAGAATACAAATCAGCTCTGCCTTCTCTCTTTTGTGTATATCACGTCCAGCATCTGCACATCAGATCTGCTTCGTATCATCCTGTCAATGATCGATGGGAGACCATGGGTGTGCACCCTGCTCAGGACGCTGTTTATCACCACCATCTCCCCGACTTTTATGGGGCCGGTCTCATTATCAGAGGCGGGGAGTATGGCCTCGCCAAGAGGAGACTTCGAGAGAGCGTCCGGCTTGGATCTGTCAAGAGGAACGATCCTGAAGTACTTCCTGGCGAAGAGCGGCCTGGGGCTTCCACCCTCCAGTCGAGAGAGGAGAACCCTGTCCTCGAATGGTATCAGATCGGTGTTCTCGACTATCGCCTCCCGGTTCAGCCCGAGCTCCCCCGGCTCCAGCTCCGGGGATCTCCCACCAACAGGCGTGACGTACCAGTGCCTGAGCGTCTCGATCGGATAAGGATAGGTGAGACACCTCATGATATCATGATCTACATGGCGATAGATAAAACTATTGCCGGGGGACGTCCTCGCCCTTCAGGTTCCGATGCATAACCAAAAGCCATATATAAGAAAACTTTAAAATTAAGTTTAGCCTATTTCAAAAAGGAGGCTTCCATGTTCCGCAGTACTTTGTATCTCACGGTGGGCTTTGTGATACTGATTGGGGTCGCATCATCGTACGATTTCGGTTCGAAGGTGGATAACACCTCACCAGATCTGGGTTATCCTCTGGTCGACTTTGGCGGATCCCAGGTGCCAATAGACATAGGATACTGGGATGTCGGGCCGAATCCGCAAATCTTCGATGAGGATGATATGGTCTACCTCCACTTCGGAAGCGCGGTTCCCACAACGATCAATGCGAATGATATTCGTCTGACAACCAGATCAGACCTGGGACTGAACGCTGGCAGCAAGGTGAGGGCAAGTGATATCGACTGCGGCAAGCCATTGCTGCCCTTGCCAGCACCGCCACTCACAGCAGGCATATACTTTATGGATCTGTACGGCTCTTCGCCTGGATACGATGTCAATGATCTGATATACCTGAAGACCCTGCTTCCAGCCGGGATCACGGCGACAAATGATGTGCGACTGAGCAATGCGGTTCATTACAATGGCACTGTTCTGTCTGCAGGTACTAAGGTTCTGGATTTTCACGCGGACCATAACAGACTCATAATCCCGATGATAATTGGATTCCCGATCTATCCGCCCGTCTGGCAGGAAAGCATAGCGACGATCAGATTCTACAACGCAAACGGCAACACGATGAATGGCGTACCGATCTACGATTACAATGACGAAGTGTACATAGACGTACCCTTCTCGCCGCTATCGCCCGGTGTTGTCTCTGTCAACGATGTGCATCTGACAGTATAGAGCATCCGGGCTCCGGCTGCTCCGTTTCATGGAGAGAGGTGCACGCAGGAGGCAATCCCAGCGCGCCGGATGAGGTCGCTATCAAGCGCCTCTCGGGCCGAGAACCTTTCTGAGAAATAGACCTGGGCCCTTTTGCGGCTCTCTCCTGGGCACAGGACCCTTCACAGGATGGTCTGTCATTACTATCGGGGTGCTCACGCCGCCGTGCTTCGACCTCCTGGGCCTTATGTTCACCACTATGGGCCTCTCGATCTCGTTGCTCACAATCATCGCAGTCCCTGGAGGCAGCCTCTTGATCTCCTCCTCCAGCTCGGTGCTCATCCCCTCTAGCCCCTTCGATAGAGCTTTTAGATCATTTGGATTCGTCACACGCATTATTATCTGGGTGTTGCACTGTGACAGGACATTCTTGTCGACCCTTGCAGGCCGCTGGCTTATTATCATCAGACCCATACCAAACTTGCGCCCCTCCGCCGCGATCGTTCTTATTATCGATGTCGATGCTGCCCTTCCCGTCCCTCTCTCAGGTATGTAGTTGTGTGCCTCTTCTATGACAACCATCCCGGGGCAGACCCTGCCAAGCTTCCTGGCCTCAAAGAGGTCTGTGAGCAGCTTTGCAACTATCATCGGCTGCATCTCCTGGGGGACTCCGGTCATATCGATCACAGACGCATGCCCCCGCTGGAGAAGCTCCTCAGGCCTAGTTGGTTCTCCCGAGAAGAGTCCCATCTCGAGCAGCTGCTCAAGCTGCCCGATCAGTGTCCACTTCGACTTGGAGTTGGCCTTCTCGACCTGCTTTATGATATCCTCGAGATCGTAGCTCTCCCTCTCCGATCTAAGAGCTGCTATTGCCTCGTATAGAAGAGCCACCGATCCATTGGTCGGGTCGTCGGGGAGCATCCTGGCGATATCCCTGGCTGAGAGGTTCAATCCGTCGAATCTGAAGGGCCTGTCCGCCCTCGGGTTTATCGCGAGATTTGCTGGGGTGTAGACCGTTATGTTATAACCCTTTGGCTTCACCCTGAACCTGTTGAAGTCACCATCCCTGTTCGGGTACCTCATCGAGCCATACTCACCGTGCGTGTCTATCACAAGAAGCGCCACACCCTTATCAAGGAGCTCCTCCAGGATGACCGCAGCGGTGTACGATTTGCCGCTGCCGGTCTTGGCCAGAACACTACAGTGCTTCTGCACAAGCGTGTTGGCATCCAGCTCGACTCGCAGATCATGCCCTTTCAAAATGCCTATGTACATGTCTCCCTTGGAGAGACCAAGTGCAGCAGCTATCATCTTCTCATCTGCTGCAAAAACCTCCTCGCCAGGCCTGGGTGGCATCGCGGGCGATCTTATGCGACCATCTGAGGGCACTCCAATAACACGCGCATCTGCAACGACCCACTCCCTGCATGTCTGTGTGCACCCCCTCTCCATGTGAGCGAGGCTGTACGCAGTGTTCGATCTCCGTATCTCCTCAACCTGAGCAAGTATCCAGCTTCTTCCATCTCCTCTGACCTTCACATAGTCGCCCCTGCCCACAGCGCCATGTATCATGAATTTGAACTGGAGTGGACTGGTCTCACCCACTATAACACCAACAGAACCTCGCAAGAGTCATCACCGCTGCTAAGCTACTCCCTCTGACAGTCTGTACTCCACCTTAATTATATTTTCCCTAAAGAGATCAGGTCGCGGAGGTCAGCTCCCTGAGCTTCCTTATCGACTCCATCGCCTTGGCAGACTCCTTTAGCTTCTGATCCTCAAAGTGCTTTATGATATCGTCTATCGAGACCTTGAGGGTGTAAACCTTCATGGGTCTGCCCTTGCCCTCACCCTTGACATCACGCTCATCGATCCAGCCGTTCTGTCTGAGATATCTCATTCCTATGCTGACCTCTGGCTGCCTGAGCCCTGTGCCCATCTCGATCTCTCTTGATGAGACCTCTTTTGTGTTTGATAGGTATGTGACCAGAGCCGCGACGTTCCTCTGCACACCAAGACTTCTCAGCGCCTCGATGAACTCCAGATCCCGATCGTCCAGCACCTTTACAGTGTAATCCTTCATCCACGACCACCATTATCCAAAGAACTTTTACATATAATGGAAATAACGTAATCATATAAATAATTTGTTTTGAAACTTGCAGATATTTATAGAAAGTATGCATCTACGTCTCGAAGAATCCTCCAGCGGATCCACATGCTGGCCCATGCAGCAGCTCGTTAATGCTGTGTGGACAGATGCTCATACCATAAGTGCGACAGGAGGGTTAACCCACTATCAAATCAGCTATAGACGAGACTGACCGCATCTCAAATGCTTTCATCTTTTGGCACGCCTTTTATCGCATGCAACATTTCAGTGAGACCGAGCACAGGACCCTGTTTTCATTCCACGCATGTTGTATGAAATGATTCACATTCAGGCCCACTCGCAGCGGACATGTTCTGATAAAGAGCTGAGGCCAGAAATCCGGATCTTACCGCCCTCTGCAGGTCGGAAACACCTAATCCTTATTCGGATAGGTCCCTCGCAGCACGAGTTAAAGTTATATACAAAACCCATGATAGGCCAGTTAAATACACAAGAGTGCTATGTGGGATTACATACGTTTGCTGCAAGGAGGGTCGAATATGAGAATTTTGATATGCAGAGCATTGCTCCTGATAGTGGTTTTATCTGCAATGGTTCTCACCACCACGTCTCAGGAGAATTTGCAGGTGGCGCAGGGATATAATGTAGACCAGTACTTCAGACAGAAACCACTTTACGATGTACAGGCGTACTTCATGCAGAAACCAACATACGACATACAGCAGTTCGTCAAGACCAGAGACACATACGACGTTGAGATGTACTTCAGACAGAAACCACTTTACGATGTACAGGCGTACTTCATGCAGAAACCAACATACGACATACAGCAGTTCGTCAAGACCAGAGACACATACGACGTTGAGATGTACTTCAGACAGAAACCACTTTACGATGTACAGGCGTACTTCATGCAGAAACCAACATACGACATACAGCAGTTCGTCAAGACCAGAGACACATACGATATAAAGCAATATTCGACAAAACCCCCATACCATACGGTGCCAACAAGCCTGTAAGATAATACAGCCTTGATATGACCAATGCGGGGCTGCTGCAGATCTTCCAGAATAAGATTCTGGAACTGTGTCTCACTTTTTGGTGATATTGATGGAGCATGCTCAACGAGTTGATGTAAATTGCCCTCTTGGCAGATTTCTGGAAGAACAAACTATGCCCGATGATAATGACTTCACTTGATATGACTCAAGTACGCTCACGATATTGAGCAAATACCATGGATGAGCTCAAGAGTCACACGAGTATTCCTAAAAACCGCTGGTTTTGAGGCAAATGTGAGCCAAATACGATATCAGCGAGAATCCGCCATTGTAAAAATAAGGGTTTATAGGAATACTCACACAAAAATATGATATCCTTCCGATAGTCTATCATCTGTGATCTTTTGCTGGAGATCTCTTTAAACCTCACTCGAAGATATGCACCTCTACCTTCTCCCCCTCATCCAGCCCCTCAAGATCCTCCGGCACCAGAACAAATCCATCAGCCCGCGCGACAGAGCTCAGTATACCGGCTCCGCTGACCATGACCGGCTCGGCGATCCCATCCCTCAGCGAGACCCTTGCGAATGTGATGTAACCTGGCCTGGACGGGATCTTTCTTGAGAGCCTCGCCTCTCTTCTCTGAGTATCATCGCTTAGATGCGCAAGCCTCTTTACCGCGGGCCTCACGAGCAGGTAGAGCGATGCCAGAGCAGCCACGGGGTATCCCGGAAGGCACACAATCGGGGTGCCATTGATGGCTCCGAGGGCTGTGGGCCTGCCAGGGCTCAGCCTGATCCCGTGAACCATCAGCTCACCCATCTCATCCAGCACGCCCGGCGCATAATCTCTATCACCGACTGATGTCCCGCCTGAGACCAGTATCAGATCAGAGCCCGTGCATCTCTTTATGGCCTCTTTTATCGCATCTCTCTCATCCGGTATCACTCCAGAGAGCTGCGGCTCACCGCCCCAGAGTTTCACGTAGCTGCATATCATAATGCTGTTTATCTCCCTCGCTTCCCCAGGTGCAGGCACGCAGCTCCTGGGGACGAGCTCATCTCCTGTTGGGATAACAGCAACACGTGGAGTTTTGAAAACCTCCACTTCATCGATGCCAACCGCCCCGAGAAGCGCAAGGTCTGGCGGCCTGAGCCTGTGCTCGCAGCTAAGCACGATATCCCCTGACCTCACATCCTCGCCGATCCTCGAGACGTTTCTGTATGGCGTGAGCTCGGCTGTGATCTCCAGGACGTTACCGCGTAAAAACGAATCCTCGAGCATCACAACCGCATCGAAACCCTCAGGGAGAGCAGCGCCAGTTCTAACCCTCACGTACTCCGTGATCCGGACGGGGGAGCTCTGAGACGCACCCCTCGTCTCGTGAGATCTGACGGCATATCCATCCATGGCAGCCCTGTTGAAAGATGGCAGATTCTCAGGCGACAGAACATCAGATGCGAGAACCCTCCCGCACGCATCCTTGATCTGGATCTTCTCCCTCTCCTCCAAAGGATTGCACAGATCGAGGAGACGTTCAAGGGCGTAACTGAGAGATGATAGCCTCCTGAACATGTCTCACCGATTTTATTGCATGATATTTATCCTGTGATGCATATCCATACAGCCGGACTTCATTTACTGGCTGAGACATCCAGCTCCAGCATTTTCAGTATGCTTTTCATGTCGAGATGCCTCTCCACAGCCTCTGAGAGTGCATCGAAGCCGGTATCGCGCGAGAGCTCCCGGCGCATGAGCCCCCTTTGATCGTAGAGGTAATCGAGAAACGCGTTCCTGAAGTTCTCGTTCTCAAAGAGGCCGTGAAGGTAGGTGCCTATCACCATTCCATCCCCCGCAACAGCGCCATCATCACCGAATGCGCTTCTCTCCCTCGACTCTGTGATCCCCATATGTATCTCGTATCCCTTTACATACTCTCCCTTTATCCTTCCAAGTATCGGCCCATCGCCAGTGACCTCTTTTGTCACCTGAACAGTCCTCTTCTCATACGCATCAAATCGCGTCACGGCATCGATGAGCCCCAGCCCGGGAATGGATCCGCAGATGTCCTCTATTCCGCAGTCAATGATCTCCCTTCCGAGAATCTGATACCCTCCACAGATTCCAATTATCGGGACGTTCTTTAAAGAGAGGATCTTGCGATCCATTCCGTGCCTCCTCATCTCAGCAAGATCTGAGACCGTGTTCTTTGTGCCAGGTATTATAACAGCATCTGGGTTTCCGAGATCGTCCTTCAGATCTACGTAGCGGACCCTTGCGTATCGCTCCAGTGGCTCGAAGTCTGTGAAGTTCGATATCCTGGGTAACTTTATGATGGCTATCTCCGGCAGGTCCTCTTTTTGTTCTTTTTGTGGGCCCGTCTTGTCCAAGAGCGATACAGAATCCTCAGAGGGTATCTGGAGATCCAGGTAAGGGAGAATCCCAAGCACAGGGATCCCTGTTAGCTCCTCCAGCATTTTTATGCCCGGCTGAAGTATCGTGGGATCTCCGCGGAACTTGTTTATGACCATCCCCTTCACGAGCTCTCTTATCTCAGGCGGGAGGAGCTTCACAGTCCCGTAGAGGCTCGCGAAGACCCCACCCCTCTCGATATCCCCCACGAGTATTATGGGTGCTCTGAGCCTGGATGCGACGTATATGTTCGCGATATCTCTGTCGAAGAGGTTTATCTCAGCCGCCCCGCCTGCGCCCTCAACGATGATGTAATCGTAATCCCTGCTCAGCTCCTCGATCGCTGAATCGACAACCTCCTTCAGGCTGTCTATATCCTTATAGTAATCAGCAGCCGACTTGTCTGCCACTGGTCTCCCCATTATTATGACCTGGGATGTGCGGTCTCCCTTTGGCTTGAGCAGTATGGGGTTCATGAGAACAGATGGCTCCACGCCGGCAGCCCATGCCTGCACCGCCTGGGCTATCCCAATCTCTCCTCCTGAGGTTGTCACCCACGAGTTCAGGCTCATGTTCTGCGACTTGAATGGAGCGACGCGAAGCCCGCGGTTTTTGAGCATTCTGCATAAAGCGGTGACCAGTATGCTCTTCCCGGAGTGTGATGTTGTTCCAAGAATGATCAGGTACTTCGTCATCCAGCATAACCTCGATGTGGCTGTATTTGTTGCTTTACCCGTGGGCATTGGGCGAGAGCATGGAAAGGTCACACGATCGCAATTTCAACCTCACTATGACAGCCTGCCTGTGAGGATCACAGCTCAACGATCCTATTCAGCTCCCTCCTGACCCTCTCGAACTCCTCGTCCAGAGCACTCAGCATCTCATCCACACCATCGAGCCTCGCTTCACGCACGAGCTCCTCGATCTCCGCGCAGATCCTGGAGAGGCGGAGCGCCCCTATGCTCGCACTCGCCGACTTCATGCTGTGTGCAGCTCTGTGAAGTGCGTACGGATCATTCCTCTTAAGAGCCTCATACATCGATGCTATCCTCAAGGGTGCGTTGCTGAGGAATATCTCCCCCAGCTCCGCGACCACATCCGGCTCGCCTGCCTCTTGGAGCTCCCTGAGCCTGGAGATGGCCGAGGGGTCCAGAGCGCTCTCCACATTCTCGATCGCTGCCTTCAGCTTCTCCATTGTCACAGGCTTGCTTATGTAGTCATCCATTCCCGCTGCGATACACCTATCCCGATCACCCTCAAGTGCATAGGCTGTTATCGCCACGATACGCGGCCCTTCATATCCCTTCATATCCCGGATTCTGCGGGCCGCCTCCAGACCATCCATATCAGGCATCTGTACGTCCATGAAGACCAGATCGTAATCGCGATGCTCGAGAGCGCTGAGAACCTCCAGCCCGTTACGCGCGCTATCTGCTCTGTAGCCGAGATGCGAGAGCATCATGAGCACCACCTTCAGGTTCACCGGATTGTCCTCAGCGACGAGGATCCTCAGGTCGCTTCTCCCGACCTCTTGAGATGGCTCCACCTCAATCGATTCTCCAATTAGGGCACTGATCATCGCTGAGATCATCTGCGAGTGCTTCACAGGCTTCGGGATCAACGACGTATCATGCGAGATGCCCTGCCTCTGGAGATCCGTAATCAGGAGAATTCGTGTGTCCGGCAGAGCAGATTTTATCTTCATGATATCGCTGTCATCAGCAAATTCTGCAATCACGAAATCGAAGTTGCCTGTCAGAAGAGACTCATCGTGGAAGGGTGCATCCACGACATCGATATTATGAGAGAGGAGCAGCATTTTGAGCGCACTTCTGGCGGTATCGTTCCTGTAGATCAGCAGGGCACGCCTTCCCTTCAGTAGATCGCTCCTCTCCTGAGATCTCTCTGAGACCCTGGCTTTTATCGTGAAGTGAAATGTCGAGCCTGCTCCAGGGATGCTCTCAGCCCAGATCCTGCCGCCCATCATCTCAACGAGATGTTTGCTGATGGCAAGACCAAGACCTGTCCCGCCGTACCTCCTTGTGATAGAGGAGTCGACCTGGCTGAATGTGTGGAATAGACGGTCCATTTTCTCCGGGGGAATCCCTATACCGGTATCCCTGACGAAGAAGTGGAGCTCTGAGAGATCTTCATCCATGTACTGGCAGATCACTCTCAGAAACACCTCGCCCCTCTCGGTGAACTTGATCGCGTTCTCGAGAAGGTTGACCAGCACCTGTCTCAGCCTTGTGGCATCACCCAGAACCAGCTCCGGCACATCCTCGTCGATGAGATAGGCCAGCTCGATCTGCTTCTCGCTTGCTTTAACAGACAGGATGTCTATGCATGTCTCGACACACTCCAAGATGCTGAACGTGCTCGAATCGAGCTCTAGCTTCCCCTCCTCGATCCTTGATAGATCGAGTATGTCAGCGAGCATCTCCAGAAGCGCATTTCCGCTGCTCTGTATCGCGCTGACGTAAGACCTCTGCTCAGGGGTGACGTTTGTTCTGAGAAGAAGCCCTGACATGCCTATGATCGCGTTCAGGGGAGTTCTTATCTCATGGCTCATGTTCGCAAGGAACTCCGCCTTCGATCTCGCAGCCTCCTCAGCAGCCTCCTTCGCTTTTCTGAGCTCCTCAGCTGCCTTTATATCCTTGGTCACATCCTCGAAGATGCCCAGCCTCCCGAAGTACTTGCCGGATTTGTCCCTGATGTCTGTAGCGAAAACCTTTATCACTCTGCCATCCGCTGTTCTGATCTCGATCTCGGCCTCGTCGGTGCGGTTGTATATCTCTCTAAGAGAATCTCCAGCATCCGGATGCATCGAGCCTATACGTGAGAAGAGAGCGCTGCCATCCAGCCTTCCGCATCTGAGATCCTCCTCGAGATCTTCAACTCCCAGAAGCTCGCAGAACCTGTGGTTGAGGTAAAGGCTCTTCCCCGTGGCCCTGTTGAGCACATAGAATCCAAAGGGTATGCTCTCTGTCATGGACCTCATCAGGAGCTCACTCCACCGGAGGCGATCCTCAGCAACCCTCCTCTCGGTCGTGTCTCTCTGTATCGATACCCAATGGGTGACCTCACCCATGTGATCCCTCACAGGGAAGATGTTCAGCTCGACCCAGAACCTGGAGCCGTCCTTCCTGTAGTTAACGAGCTCCTGGTTCACCGGCTGCGCATTCCTTACTGCCTCCAGGATCTCCATAATCTTCGATCTGTCGGTCTCCGGGCCCTCGAGAAAATCCGGATACCTTCCGAGCACCTCCTCTCTTGCATACCCTGTCATCCTGGTGAATGCAGAGTTCACGTAAATGATCTTGGGCATGCCGTCAGACGGGTCTGGGGCGGCTATGACGATTGCATCATTGCTGTTGACCACCGCGGACTCGAGGAGCCTCATCCGCTCTATGGAGTCCTTCTTTGCCACAGCCTCCCCTATAGTGCTGGCGGAGGCGACCAGGATCGAGATCTCGGCGTCGCTCCACTCTCTTTCATATGTGGTATCATCGAATCCGACAAAACCCCAGAACCTCCCGCCCACTGTTATCGGGACTATGAGTATGGAGAGAACACCATAAGGCTCCAGGATCTCTTTTACAGAAGGAGGAAGATCACGCACAAGCCCCTTTATGACCTTGCCAGAGCTGAGAACCTCATACCATCCCGGGAAGAACCTGCTGTACGAGAGACCCATGAAGATCTGATCGTCCATCCAGCTTCTGATTCCATCCCTGCACCACTCGAACCTCAGGCAGAGCTCATCTTCCTCATGGTTCTCGAAGACATAGACGCGATCCACATCTGAGATGAGCCCCAGAATCTGCATCGCCTCGTTTATCGATGACTCATAGTCCTCTCCTGACAGAAGACTGCTTATCGCAAGGGCAGATCCGGCAAGAAGATGGTCTCTTCTGAGCAGTTCCATCTCAGCAATCCTGCTCTCGGTGATATCCCTCATCGACTCGATCGCGCCCACAATCCTGCCATCGCTGTCCTTGAGCGGAGAGGCCTTGACCCAAAGATAAGCCCCCCGGCCGCTGTAGAGCGATGGCACGTAAACATATGCGTAGAGCGTATCTCCCCTTCTCTCGAGATTCTCGTAAAGGGATGCGATATGCTCATCGTATCTCATGACGAGATCTATGAGCATCGGCCTTCTGCATCCGTGGAAGGGCAGAGCATAGGCAAAATCCCCCTTCCCGAGCATCTCGCTCTTCTGGATCCCAGTCATCTCCTCCATAGCTCTGTTCCAGGCCATCACCCTGCCATCAGCATCCACAACAAGAGTCGCATCCGGGAGAAACTCTATTATCTCCAGAAGCCACTGGTTCATCGATTCCAGACGCTCCTTCGCGCGTCTGAGCTCTGTTATATCATTTCCAACACACAGGATCTCCATCTCTCCGCTCTCAGAGCTGACTGTCTTGTTCGTCCATGCGATCCAGACGCGCTCCCCGCTCTTTTTCATGTTCTCATTCACATTCGTCCTGTAGTCCTCAGGCGCTTTGAGAATCTCTGCGATCATACCTCTAAGATCCCGTCCCGTTGACTCGACCTCAGGGACTAGTGTACCCATCACACACTTCCCCAGGATCTCGCTCTCAGAATAGCCGAAGAACTGCTGGGCGAACTCGTTGATGAACCTCACATTTCCTCTTCTGTCCAGCCTCAGGATTATGCTGTTCGCGCTCTCGACGAGCTCCCTGTACCTCTCCTCGCTCCTGCGGAGACACTCCTCAGCTACACTTCTCGCTATCGCACCGCCTATGCTGGCCACACCGAGCATTAGTATTGATATCTCGTTCCAGCTCCAGGATCGCTCGCGTTCACAGTCCTCGAACCCTATGAACCCCCAGAACCTGTCCGCTATTGTGATGGGGAAGATCAGAACAGACCTGGCCCCGCGGCATTTCAGCAGCTCCCGCTCCTGCAGAGGCATCTCCTCCACAATTCCATGGACGGGCCTGTCATTCAGGAAACGCTCGCGCCAGCGCGGCAGTACATCATACCGAATTCTTTCATCCAATCTTGCGTGGACGCTGCCCCTCTCCCACCTGAACCTGAGCACAGCCTCGTCCCCGGAGTCGGTGTTCTGATAGACGTAAACACGATCCACATCTGCTGCGGATCCGAGGAACTCGAGAGCATTCATCAGGCTCCTCTCGAACCCATCCACTGTGAGGAGCTGGTTTGCGGACATGGCAACGCCAGCGAGCAGGACGTCCCTCTTCTGGATGTAATCCTCATGATTTTCAGGTGGGGAGAGTATCACGCACAGCGTCCCATCGCCCTCGGTCGGGCTGAACCTTCCCTTCATCTGGATGCTCGAGCCGTCTATGGTTCTGTACGCCTGGATGCTCTCGGTCTCCCGGCTCATCGCGTGCCTGATGATCTCATCGATCTCCTCCCTGTCCTGCTCCATTATGTCGTAGAGCGTGAGAGAGTGGATCTCCTCAGGAGGGTACCCCAGCAGCTCCTGGAAGACAGCGTTTGCATCGAGTATCCTTCTGCTTTCGGCCTCCACGAAAAATACAGCCTCCCTGCATCTGTCGAGCGCTGTTCTGTACCATCGCTCCTCTCTCCCCTCCTCCCTGAAAGAACCTGAGGGGTCTGAGATGATCATCAGCCCCCTGGAGCCGTCGGCATCCCTGAGTGGAATAACCGATAGAGGGATCTCGGAGCCGGAGCAGCCTATCCGCGCCCTGATCCTCGAGGGAGCATCAGATGCAATTGCGGATGCAAGGGATTCGCTGCACGATACCCCCAGGACCTCATGGATGGATCTGCATTTCGAGATTCCCCCGGATAACATCTCAGCGGTCCTGCTCAGGTATCTGATGCGGCCCTTTTCATCGAACACGTATACTGCTGGTTGATCTGCATCCATACAATTCCCTCATGACATGCTCCTACCTTCAGGACGGAGTCTCAGTAGTTAGACGCCACTCAGCCGGAGCCAGGATGGCCCTCACCGGAGACGCCTCAGCGCCCTCGATCTTGAGCGGCATGCAGATAAGCGTGTAAATGCCGGCTGGAACGCCATCCAGACACAACCCTTCCAGGATCAGAATGTCA
Source organism: Methanothrix thermoacetophila PT (assembly GCF_000014945.1). Taxonomy (NCBI): domain Archaea; kingdom Methanobacteriati; phylum Methanobacteriota; class Methanomicrobia; order Methanotrichales; family Methanotrichaceae; genus Methanothrix; species Methanothrix thermoacetophila. The sequence goes on along the minus strand of NC_008553.1, from coordinate 383,810 downwards.
TTCGATAGCAGAATCCTGTGCACAACATCTCCTTCTAAACTGTCCACAGAAAGCGCATCTGTTCCCACTAGTTTTAACTTGAGATCCACACACGCCCTGGCAGCGCTCTCTGAGATCTCTCCCATGAGAGATCCTGTTCTGAACATGACTCCCTCTGCAGGAGGGTTCAGGCCCGATAGATTCTCAGGAGAGACGACCATTCCAGAGTCGATGAGAGCCACCATCATGATCAACCTCTCGATCGGTATCTCATGAACAGATCTGCCGCTGCTGATAAAATGAGAGGGCGCGTCGATATGCGTGCCAGCGTGGGCGCTGAGATGGAGTGCTGAGAGCGTGTACGGATCTCCTCTGTCCAGGCTTTTCAGCACATCTCTTGAGAACCCTGGATCCCCTGGATATACGGGCAGGCTGCTGCTCATCGTATGCGTTACATCATAAATCAAATGAGAGCGCATCTATCAACTCATCCCCATGCCACCGGCTCCACCCATGTTGATGCCTGGCGGGATCACACCTGCCGCAGGAGGCACGAGGTGCGCCAGGGAGTGGACATCTGTGTACCTGCTCTGGGCGCCGGTACCCTGCGTCTCAGATGAGTCCACGGATGTTGTGTTGGAGGATGTGGTTGTGGATTCAGGCTGTGTGGTAACGATGTCTGACTGCGCCTCCTTTACTGGGGTGTATCCAGAGGTATCTGGATTTATAAGGATAGCATCGAACTCTCCGCTCTCTGCGTTTCCGATGCTGTCAGATCTGTAGAAGGTTCCGCGCATCTCCTCGGCCAAGCAGCTGCCGATCAGTCTTATCTCAGCGATGCCGCCATCTCTTAAGAATGTAATTATAATCTCCGCTGTGCTGTTGTTCGTCGAACCCATAGCAACGCCGTTCCACGACTCCTCAGAGGAGCTGGCGGATCCGAAGAGCTGGTCCTCGTACTGATGGATGACCATCGTCACGGCCTTCTGGCCGAGCGAGAGCCTCCATATGCCCTCGAGAGCTGGCTGATCGATGGTCGCGTTCTGAGCCAGCCCTCCGCATGTGCAGAACACGAACACAACCAGAAGGGCTGCATGAGACCACTTACATCTGAGCATAGATAGCAGGTATCTCTGCTAATATTAATATTTGCCATTGCATAACCGGGATGGCGAGGTTCGGCTTGGGCGGAGCGCCATCGGTAGATCTACAGGGCAATCATGCCGTCCCTCGCGCTCCGGCTATGAGGAATGCATGCTTATACAAAAAGTCTTATGTCATTCACGGTCACCGTATAGAACGGATACTGTGTATCCACATATATGCGATCTCCCTGGTCGTAGATTGCCCAGCCACCGCTGTTTATGTTTCCGTTCAGGTTCATGAAGCACAGCATCGCTGGCAGCACAGGCGCGGGCTTGTCGTTATCAGGATCCGAATCTCTGACCCTGGTTCCCGCCTGGAGCGTCATGTATCCTGTTATGCGCACATCCCCTGCGTCGATCCTGCCGTACTCCGGACCGACGTCGAGGTAAACAGGATCCACGATGCTGTACGCCTCATCTCCGTCAACATCGAAGTAGACAAGCTGTGCGCCGGGCATGCCACTGACGCCGAATGGCGTGAGCTTGTAACCGTAATCCTGATCACCCAGCCTGACCTGGCTTCCAGCAGGATACGATCCGAAAGGCGTCAGCCTCACATCGTTCTCGTTGACGGCATCATCTGATGGGTCAACATCGATGTAAACAGGATCTGAGATGTCAAAGATTCCACGTATGTTCGCATCGGAGTAGGCGAACACAGGCGCGGATGAGAACGCGCTGAGTGCTCTTGACTCATCAGCATCATATGGCAGGACCTTGGAGCCGTAGCTCGGGTCTGCGACAGCTGAGCTAACAGTAATGAGCACAGCCATGAGGATGAGAATTCTCGTCTTTATACCCCCTTCACATGAAATATCATCATTACTTGATTTAAATTTTATCGTCATCTCTGATAGACCTGTCCGAATAAGCGAAAAATAATTGTGATAAACAAGAGCTGTAAGGCACATAATTTTGGCACATGCCTCTTATTCAGACGGATCAATCTCTGACAGAGATGCTGTATGTGTCTCTTTCATGATGTATGGAGGTATTGGATATCAGTAACGCGATGCGCTTTTCGTTCTGTGAGCCCTGTGCTGCTGAAGTGCGGACCGGTTGCACAGTATACGATTGAGTGACTCACTTGGATTTACAGGAAAAGAGCGCCGCCGCGTGTGGGCGCACCGGGGCCGCGGTCTCGAATGGATGATGCAGCAGAACCGGCTGCCTATGAGAGTATCGAAGGATCTGCGTGAAGCCCGGGGCTCAGCGCAGCATGCGCAGCGCCTCCTCCAAAGATCTGTTCTCGACGGTTATGGCGTATATCGCGTTGCACATCCTGATCGCATCTTCGAGGCGCTTCTGGTGTATGTTCCTGCCCGTGGCGTTTCCGGATGCACCTGAGATGTGTATCTGCTCGTGGAGCCGCTGGAGGAATAACTCAGGATCCTCGCTCGATCCGCCAGCGCATATCACCTTTGTTCTGCCTGCTGCCATCACAGCCTCCCTGAATGCGAGAGCGGGATTCTCCGCCTTGGGGTAGTTCACCTTCACGAAATCGCTTCCCAGTGCGGCTGCAACCCCACATGCTCCGGCGATCAGATGCGGGTCACGCTCGTCCTTCACAGCCTTGCCCCTCGGATACATCCACAGAACCACGACAAGACCGTGCCTGTGAGCTTCGTGCACCACCTGAGCTGCCTCTCTCAGCATCACAACCTCGTGCTCGCTCCCCGGGTAGACCGTGTAGCCGACACCCAGTATCCTGAGCCCGCTCTCCCTCCTGAACTCCATGACCTGCGAGACGTCCAGCCACGCCCTGCTCAGGGGATCTGCCTGTGATGTCTTTACAAGATTCGTCTTGGAGTTCAGCTTGACCAGATAGGGGACCTCAGGATAATCCATGCCATATCTGGCGATCAGGCCTAGCTGCGTCGCAAAAACGCCGATCCTGCCCCTGCTGGCTATCCTGAAGAGATGCTCCGGATCCGCATCGTCCTCTGATATCCCCGGACCGTAGAAGTCGTCGTTCAGATGCTCAACCTTCTGATCGCCTGCAAACAGCATCAGTCTGCCCGAACCCCTCGTGATCTCCATGTAGTTCCTGATGTACTCATCCCTGGCGTTTCTCGGAACATCAAGTGGCACATTCAGATCCATTCACATAACCCCGATAGTCTTGCAATAGTTTCAGCCTTCATCCCCTTAATCTTTTGCTGCACTGCAGTAGGATGCGTCCAAATAAGAGCTGAATTCAGAAATCTGTAGCGTGCTGCTTTTGGATGGAGAAGGTGCTCGATCCTTATCCGGACAGGTTCCTGCAGTAGGGTGTATCCGGTTAAGTATCTCCAGCATGCAAAAGCTGTAAGGCCCAAATTTCTGGCACCATCTCATACTCCGGACGGGTCTCTGCCAGATGATGTGTTGCCATCACAAGGGTTAATAGCACCGACCACAGACTGCGAGCTTATGGCAAACTGGCATGCTCTGCCGCCTGAAGAGGCTCTGAAGCTCCTGAACTCCGGACCCGACGGGCTCACAGATGCGGAGGCCGCATCCCGTCTTGAGAGGTTCGGGCCGAACGACCTCGCCCGGATCTCCGGACCCGGTCCTGTCAGGATTCTGCTGCGACAGTTCGAGAACTACATGGTAATTGTACTTATGGCTGCCGCTGTGATATCGTGGCTCTCGGGGGAGAGATCGAATGCGATCGTTGTTCTTGGAATACTGCTGTTCATAGCCATCCTGGGGTTCGTCCAGGAGTACAGGGCGGAGAGGGCGATGGAAGCGCTCAGGAAGATGGTCGCCCCCGAGGCGAGGGTCTTCAGAAGCGGCAAACTGATCACACTTCCTGCCAGAGATCTTGTACCTGGGGATCTCATCTACCTGGAGGCCGGCGATATCATCCCCGCGGATGCGAGGATACTTGATGCAGCCGCCCTGAAGACCGTGGAGTCGTCACTGACCGGGGAATCCACTCCGGTGAGGAAGAGTCCGGATCCTGTGGAGGAGGGCGCGCCTCTGGCGGATCGGAGCAGCATGGTGTTCATGGGCACAATGGTCATCTACGGCAACGGCAAAGCTGTTGTGACGTCTACGGGCTCCGATACAGAGATCGGAAGGATCTCGGGGATGATCCAGGAGACTCCTGCAGAGCCTCCGCTCAAGATCCGTCTGCAGCAGCTCTCCAAAAGCCTCGCGGTTCTGGTATTCATCGCAGCCCTAGTGGTCTTCTCGATCCAGGTCTACAGGGGCTATCCCGTTCTTGACACGCTTCTGATCGCAGCGGCTCTTGCGGTCGCCGGCATACCTGAGGCTCTCCCGTTCGTTGTGACACTCGCTCTGGCGTACGGAACGCAGAGCATGGCCAGGAGGAACGCCATTGTGAGAAGGCTTCCCGCAGTCGAGACGCTCGGATCCACGACAGTGATATGCACCGACAAGACCGGCACTCTGACCAGAGGAGAGATGACTGTGAGAGAGGTCTGGTGCGGGTGCAGGGTCGAGGTGACCGGCTCGGGATACGTGCCCGAGGGCGTCTTCAGGGTCAATGGATCTGAGATCGATCTAGGATCTGATGCTGCTGTGAGGGAGACGATAATCACAGGCGCTCTCTGCAACAACTCCGAGATCGTATTTGAGGATGGATGGCATGTCGTCGGTGATCCGACTGAGGGTGCGCTGATCGTGCTCGCCAGAAAAGCAGGTCTTGACGTCCGCGAGATGTGCAGGGAGGTCACCGAGTACCCATTTGCATCTGATACCAGAAGAATGACCACGGTGCACGAGTGCGACAGTGGTCTCAGAGTCTCGATGAAGGGCGCGGTCGAGGTTGTCCTGGAGAGATGCGCCTACATGATGGACTCCACCGGTCTTAAACCTCTTACAGATGTGGACAGGAGGAGGATTCTGGAGATCGCGGATGAGATGGCGGGACGGGCTCTGAGGGTCCTGGCAGCTGCGTTCAAGCGGATCGAATCCGAAGAACCGGACAGGGAGGTTCTGGAGAGTGATCTCATCTTCACAGGTCTCTTCGGGATGATGGACCCGCCGCGTGATGAAGTCTGCGGAGCTATAGATGTGTGCAAGAAAGCAGGCATAAGACCTGTGATGATCACAGGAGACCACAAGCGCACAGCTGAGGCTATCGCGAGTGAGCTGCGCATGCTCAACGGGGAAGTTCTGGATGGCTCTGAGCTCGACAGCATGAGCGATCAGGAGCTCAGTGATCGCATAGAAAGAATCTCTGTGTTCTCAAGGGCCACGGCAGAGCACAAGATGAGGATAATAAAGGCGCTGAAGGAGCATGGCCATGTCGTTGCAATGACAGGGGATGGGGTGAACGATGCACCTGCTTTAAGGTCGGCAGACATCGGGATCGCGATGGGCCGGACCGGAACTGATGTTAGCAAGGAGGCATCGGATATGGTGCTGGCGGACGACAACTTCGCCACGATAGTCGCAGCCGTTGAGGAGGGCAGGAGGATCTATGAGAACATCAGGAAGGCATCATCATATATGTTAGCAGTGACGTTCGCAGAGGTCGCTGTCATTCTGATTGCGGTGCTTGTCGGCCTCCCCGCTCCGCTCCTGGCGCTCCAGATACTCTGGATCAATGTGGTGGCAGAGGACTTCCCCGCGATAGGCCTTGCTGTGGAGCCAGCAAGGTCGGGCATCATGAACGAGCGCCCGAGAAACCCGAAGGAGCCGATTCTGTCGAGGGATCTTCTCATATACACCATCGGCACGTCGGCTGCGATGCTCATCGGAACGCTGGGGCTGTTTCTCCTCAACATCGATGGCGGGCTCGGCTACGCTAGAACTGTGGCATTCGCGTCTCTCGGCATATGCGCGATATATAATGCATACAGCAGCAGATCATTCCATCATTCCGTGCTTCAGATGAATCCCATGGGGAACAGGAAGCTGCTTGCTGGGATCGTGACCTCGCTCGCGTCCGTCCTGATGGTCATATACGTTCCGGTGTTTCAGGGGGCATTCGAGACGCTGCCGCTGACAATGAACTCCTGGCTCCAGGTCTGGCTGGTCTCGACGATAGTGATAGTCGTAGCAGAGGTGCTGAAGAGGTCGATGCTCAAGGCGTCTAAAACATGTGCAAGCCATTGATTGCAACGCACTTATTCCAATGGGCTTGCCGGAAAGAGGCACCTGTATTGCTATGCGTTTTTGGAGAATGAGTGGTGCTTCCAGCAGCCGGATTGCATTTCCTCCGGGTTGCTGAGCACGCAGGAGCTGACTGCAGTTATTCTCCACTCTTCTCCAGGAATAAGGAGACATGTCAAGCTGGCTTTTGAGTAGCTTCCATCCCAGGAGAATTCCTTGCGCACCCCCAGATCACTCTGATAGACGCAGGAGTATGCCTGTTTTCCTCGCCCTCTCGATCGTCATCTCGAGGACGATCAGGCCCGCGATCATGTATGCAGCCACCATTAACACCCCTATCACGATGTTGTGATCTCCAAAGCCGTACGCAGATCTGTAATACTCCAGAAAATACGTCAGCGGCACGGCACGGGCCATGAGCTGGAGCGGCTCCGGAAGGACGCTGACAGGATAGTATATCCCGCTTATGAGCATTATCACACCGCTGAGGCTCCATGCTGCAACGTCTGCCTTCTGCCCGAAGAGAAGTATCGAGATGCAGACGATCATACCGATGATAGCTGAGACCGCGAATACCCCTGCCAGAAATATCAACACTGTGTGAAATCCTCCTGCGAGAAAATCGAATCCGAACAGGATCCTGCTGATGACAACAAGTATCGTGAATGCAAATGTTCCCCGGACCATTCCGAAGAGGAGGGCACCAAGGACGAGATGGTATCCGCGCACAGGAGAGACGAACGTGTTCTTTATGCTCTTAGACCACATATCGAAGAGCAGGACGTATGCAACATCTATCTGGCATATCTGGAGTATTGTAAGCCCGATCGCCCCTACCAGGAGAAATGCGACAGTGTCTCCTCCCACCCCCAAAAATCTGGTCATCAGACCTATGGAGAGGAGGCTGATAAGAGGCCAGAATACGAGCTCGAAGACCGTGAACACGTTCCTCTTGGATATTATCCAGTTCTTGTATGCCGCTGAGAGGCACTTGTTGATCTCACCCTGCAAGCTCAATGAAGACATCCTCCAGATCCGGCTCTTCAAGCTCCAGCTCAAGTATTTCAGCACTCTGGAAGGTGCGCATGACCCTGCTGAATGTCGCCTCGTTTTTATCGACGACCAGATCCGCCCTTCCTTTTGAGATCTCAGCTGAAATCAGCCCCGGAATCGATCTCAGGGCGTCACAATCTATATTTCCACTGTACCTTATCCGCATCCTCTCTCCGATCTTCAGGTTCCTCTTCAGCCTGGCAGGCGTGTCCTGGGCGATGATGCGCCCCTCCTTCAGGAACGCTATCATCCCGCAAAGCTCCTCTGCCTCTGGCATGTAGTGCGTGGTCATGACAACAGAGACTCCCATGTCTCTGTGAATTCTCTTCACGAGTGCCCTTGTCCTCTGCGCCATCTGAGGATCCAGGCCGGTCGTCGGCTCATCCAAAAATAAAAGCTTCGGACCGTTCAGCATCGCCTTCGCAAGCGACAGTCTCTGCTTCACCCCGGTGGAGAGGTTCTCGAAGCGAGTGTCCTGATACTGGTACAGCTCGAAGCTCTCCATCGACCAGTCCACGGCCCTATCGAGCTCTCTTCCATGGAGACCGTAGAGCATGCCTGAGTGGCGCAGGTTCTCTTTGACGGTAAGGCTCCACGGAAAGTTCGGCTTCCCAGTGCTTATGTTTATGAGCTTCCTAACCTCATGTGTGTTCCTCCGGGCATCGATCCCCAGGATGGTGAGCTCACCACTATCAGGGTAGATGAGCGTGGAGAATATCGAGAGCAAGGTGGTCTTCCCGGAGCCATTCGGACCAAGTATGCCGAATATCTCCTCTCCGTCTATCAGGAGATTGATGTCCTTGAGAACCTCTTTTTTTCCCCGAAATATCGTGTTGAATCCCTTGCATATCCCCGATGCACAGACCGCATCCTTCATTATCTCACATTCTCCAGCAGTAAATGCTCTTCATTTCACTGCGCATTCGACCGTTCGCCAAGGTATCATGCCAGCCAGAGACGACCGATCTCGAGCATCCGATCTCTGAGCTGGCATGCCTAAAACATTTGTGCTCAGGTCATGTACCAGATCGCTGAATGGAAATTCGGGAATTGCATACACTGTCACAACAGATCGCAAATCCCGCGATGCCACTGCTGAGTTCGATGATCTGAGTACACGCTGCCGTATACTCGGATAGCTGAATAGGCTCTCAGGGATTAGCGTGCACCGGCATAATGCTACACGAACACCACGAGGTCGTATGTCTCTGATTTCAGTGATACGCGTACAATACAATGTCCCAAGCACAGCGATGCAGATCACGCGATCCAACCGCACAGCAGCATCGCTGGACGTGTCCGAATAATAGCCGAAATCAGAGATCTGTGGCTTTCTGCTTTTAAATGGAGGAGATACCCAATCCTTATTCGGACAGGTCCGCGTCGCTCTCCCAAAGGTTAATATATCGCCCCTTAGAATGGCATATGGTGGTGGATCGTATGGGAGGAAACGGTTTCGCAATAGCAGTGATGGTGTTGGGTTTCCTGATCGCATTCATGTTCCCGGTATATCTGCTGTCGGCACTCTTTGGTCTGATGTAGTGCCAGTACAGCGTAATTTTATTTCATCTGGGTCCCAGCACCGACTTAGGCACTGACTCAGCATTGAGGGCTGGCTTTATACCCCGGTTTGTGGTGCCGCTCTAGGTCGAGAGGGCCGGGCATGGTGGAGGGTTGCCTGCGCATGGTTCTGGATATTCTGCACGTCATTCTTGCTTGCTGCTCTCCTCGCCAACCGGAGAGGATCTGTATAGCTCCTTTCTCCTGGCTTCCAGCAGATCCGGTGCCCTGCCGATGAGCTCTGCCGCGCACAGCACCCTAACGCCAGCATCTTCAGCACTCCTGTAGACCTCAGGTATTCTCTCCGCATAACCTATGTCCCTCATGAAATGATGATCGATAACAACTGTCTTAACGGATGTATTACATATTATTTTTATAATATTATTCACAGATCTGCGTAGATCCTCCTCCGAGTAACGGTAGCCGAGCATGTAGGTCATCGGTCCATCAAGAATCAGAGTCCTTGGGCTCTCCTCGAGTATGAAAGTGACCTGATCATCCATTGCCGGCCCCTCCACGTCGCTGGTATACACTACCTTATCTTCTCCACATGATATTGAGGCCTCGATAACATAACCGAGTCTGTTTCCGGTGCCGTGGTATACCGGCTGGGAGAACCTTATAGTAAGCGGGCCGTGACCGAACTCCCCTCCATCCGCGATCTGTATATCAGCGTCCTCGATTCTGCTCAGAAAGTAATGAGCGCGGCGCTTCTGGCTGAAGTTGATCCTGTTCTTTGGATCCTTGATATAAACGATCTTTCCTCTGTAGAGATCAGGATCATTGGGATTATGATGGTCGTAGTGATAATGTGTGACAATAAGTATGTCGCTGGATTCCGCGAGACCTCTGACATCCTGCCATGTTGTATTCAGCCGGTCCAATTCAATGGGATGCGGCGGTAGGCCGTATCTTCTCGGGCCAAGAGAGACAGCAGGATCTATCATGACCCTGAGGCCTCTTGCCTCCAGGCATGTGGCCATCGATCTCACACCAAGGCTATCGAAGGCGATGGGGATCAGGTTCATAACGCCTCCATGGTGCTCGAAGGATCCGGGCTGCATACCGGAGCACCTGACGATCAACGGATGCGCGCTCATTGGAGTTATCTCTTCCGATACCTCGAAAAGCGTCCCCGATTTCTCCCATCAGGTGCATCTCACCCTCTGCTCCTGATCGATATATTCATCACCCATCCGCGAATATCAAGTGGTAATGGGCGAGCTGGCAGTTGTTCTTGATGTGGCAGGCACGCTGCTTCGGATGTATCGTGTGGCCAATGATCTAATTCACGGGAGGATCCTGGAGGGGATTGTGACAGCGCAGCTCATCATAGAGAGGCCGGGGCGGGCGCTTGTTGTGCCCCAGATGGATCCGGGGGATATCCAGAGGTGCCCAGAGGACACACATCTGCTCAAGCTGATAGAGATGAGCTCTGAGGGCATAGAGATAAGCTGCTACAGCACACCCGTCTCACATTCGGATGTGATTGAAGCAATAAGGTGCTCAGATGCGACCGTCAGGGATCTGCTGATAGCACATAATGCAGTCAGACAGAGATGCCCTGAAACATATCACACGACAGGGTTAATCGTGGATGCCGTGGATATGACTGTACCGTACATTGTAAGCACCGGTGGCGTGCCGTTCCCCGGTGTCAGATCTGTCCTGGATGAGCTCAGGGATATGGGAGCGGATATCTACATAGCGTCTGGAGACAGCGCCAGAAGTCTGATCCATATGGTCGATTACGGCATCGATCCTAAAAATATATACTCTGTTGCAGATCCGATGCGGAAGAGGGAGATCGTTAAGAGGCTCAAGGAGAATCACAGAGCCGTGGTGATGGTCGGCGATGGTCTCAACGATATCTATGCCTTAGAGGAGGCAGATCTGGGGGTGCTTACAATCCAGCAGAATCCAGACCCGCACCCCAGGCTGCTAGAGGTGGCGGATGTCATGATAAGAGATATCCGCCAGCTTCCGGCTGCAGTGAAGACATATATCCTGTGAACAGAAACTTGAGACAATGTAGTTCATGTGGCGCATCCAGTCAGCAGTGTTGCGAAGACATATATCCTGTGAACAGAAACCTGAGACAGGCTCATAACGCTGCACAAGCCTCATAAGCTCTTGTGTCTCAATAACTTGGAGGACATGCAATCTGGCTCTGGAAGTACTCATTTATTCTCCAGGAATGTATAGCAGGACAGGTGCCTCTTCTGGCAAGCATTTACATGGATAAAAGCGAGCTCATAAACACGGCTGATCTGGTATAATGGATCGCTGTGACCCATAAATCTCCTGTGGAAACCGCAGAGTGTACATCGAAATCTATATATAGTAGCGTCTGTTTAAGAGCAAATAATATTTTGCTTAATCCAAACAAACCATATAACTGATAGGTGTAAGCAGATGTTCGAAGAGCTTTTAGAGGTGTATAAAAACAGGGCCGCTGAAACTGAACGGAAGCTGAGGGAAGAGCAGGCCATGATTGAGCTCATAACTGCCGTAAACAGGTTGACAGAGAGTGCTGGGTATGGAAGGGATGTTGAGCTGCTCGGTCGACTGATCGATCAGGTAGACAGATTATCAAAAGAGGTCGCAGATCTGAAGACTCAGCTCAGAGCGAGACATGCCAGAGCCGCAAAGGATCTTGAGCACAGTGAGGGGCGTGCGATAGACAGGCATGCCAGAGCGCTGATAGAGATCATGAGCGAGAGGCCCGGGGAATACACCACTGCGGAGCTTGTTGATATGCTTGGGCTCAATAAAACGACCGTGATCTCGGTTATGAAGCGTGCCGCAGAGCTCGATCCCAGACATGTCAGGCTCACACACGGCAAGCGGAGGAAGCTGACACTGACATACCTGCTGGACGAATCGCTCACATCCAACAGTGGGTCTGATATGAGCGATCGGGAGCGCATGAAGCTAGAGCTCATGGCCCTCACATAGATGGCTGACATACAGTCGAGCTCTGTAGACTTTCACTCCGACTGGAGTGTTCACAGACTTTCAGTGTATCTGGCCTTTACGTAAAAGGGTGTTGCATCTATCGCTCTCGCTTTCACCCATTTCCCGGGTGAGCTGAGACCATGAACCACAACTCCGGTATAGTTCCTGGTCCTCGCCTTCATGGTGCCAGCTCTCCCCTGCTCGGTGACCAGCACATCCAGCGTCTCCCCTATGTACCGCCTGTTCCGTATTAGCGCGATATCCATCCAGAGCTCTGTCACTCTGCGCGATCTCTCTTTCTTTATTCTGTCAGGCATATCATGCATCATAAAGGCAAGTGTGTGAGGTCTCCGCGAGAATCTCGTGACGTTCACCTTATCAGGCTGCGTTATTCTTATCACATCCTCCGTCATTCTGAAATCCTGATCAGATTCTCCCGGAAAACCGGTTATGACATCTGTTGTAAGCGAGATCTCCGGGTATCTCGATCTGAACGCACTCACGACATTAACAAAATCATCGGATGTATAACCCCGTCTCATCCTCTCCAGGACCCTGTCGGAGCCGGATTGGAGTGGGAGGTGAATGAATCTGTAAATCTTCTCGTTTTTGTAAGAATCCAGGAGATCGTCGAGAATTTTCAGGACAGAGTTGGGGTTCATCATACCTACCCGTATCATGAACGCTCCATCTATATCAGAGAGAAGATCGAGAAGCTCCGGAAGCGACGCGCCAATGTCACATCCGTAAGCTCCGGCATCCTGTGAGGTCAGCTGGATCTCAACAGCACCGCTGCTTATGAGACGCATGACGTCTTTCTCTATTTCGTGCGGTTCTCTGCTCCTCAGAGTCCCTCTGGCCCTCTTCACTATACAGTATGCGCATGCTCCCAGGCACCCCTCTGAGATGTTGACAACGCCACAGAGGCTGCCGGGCAGACAGGATGCAGAGAGCTCCGATGTTGGATGCTCGGATCTTCCGAGAGCATCGAGGACCCTGTCTATGCCCCATCTGTTCAGAACACCCACGCACTCCACACTCTCAATCAGCTCTGGAATGGCAGCAGGCAAACAGCCTGCCACTATCAGCCTCCTGCCTTTGAGCTCGCCGATCCGCCTGAGCATGTTCCGCTCCGTGCGCGATGTCACTGCGCATGTGTTGAGGATCACGACCTCCGAGCCATCAAGATCGCTCTCCTGATGCCCATGCGCAATCAGCGCTCCCCTTAGCTCCATGGAGTTCCCGGTGTTCGATGTGCAGCCGTATGTCTCTATGCAGAACCTCATGCCTCTACCTCAGAGACCTTACAGATTCTGAGTTTCTTTCGCTGCCAGGGATTGCTCCCTCCTGACCTGATATATGCCTACGATCACACCCATGACCGCAGGTGCCAGGAAGAAACCGCCTATGCCAGCCACCATCGCTCCGCCCAGAAAAGAGAGCATCACAAGCAGAGGATGTATGGACGAGCGTGCGGCCACAAGATACGGGCGCACGATCAGCTCAGATGGGAGGTAGATCAGGGCGGATGCTACGGCGAAGAACATGAGCGCCTCGGCAGGCCCCATGTGGATGTATCTGTATATAGATACCGGCACAATGACAGCCCATGCTGTTAGTGCAGGCACCAGCCCTGCTATGAAAACCAGGCTCGCCATCGCAAACGGCCTGGGGACATCGAATGCATAGAAGACTATGGCAGAGATCACGCTTCCAACGATTGCGGTGTACATGCTGCCGAGAAATATACCGCTCAGGATCCTGTCGATCCTGTTGAAATACGCCCTGTATGTGTCAAGGCTCTCCTCAGGAACTATTGTGAACCAGGAATCGACAAACCGCTCGCCATCGCAGAGAAGAAAATAGCATACTGGTATTGCAACTATGATATTCACCGCCAGCAGAACCACTCTCCTCCCATAATCGAGCAGTGGCATCCTCGCTGCAACGTCAGCAACAAAGCTCAGAATGCTCTGAAGGCTTCCTGTGATGAGGGTGTATATCTCATCAGGAATCTCGAGGCCAGATATGGTGCTGCTCATCTCCCTCGCCATGCTGCCAGGGTTCTGGGCGATCCACATGAAGAAATTCGCTATCTCCATCACACCCAGGATCAGAACCAGCGAGATTGGCACTATTATCCCTATGGTGGCGATGGCTGAGCCGAGGCGTTTCCGGGGCCCGAACATATCGCGTATCGGCCTGCCGATGTATGCGAAGACTGTGCCGAGGATGATGCCATCCACTAGCGGGAACATGAAGTAGGCTATGGCGATGAACGCTATGAGAACAACAGCTATCATCCAGTTACGCTTGATGTTCAAGGTCTCACTGCTTTGCCCAAGAATGTCAAACTGTAAAAATCTTTTCCGATGAGCACAGATACAGCCCCAGCTGCGGGGATCGGATTCATCTCAGCTGGAGCTTCAGCTGCTCGTGTTGATCGCCATCCTGAATTCATATGCGCTCGTCTCCGCTCTTCTCGCATTCATCTCAGCCGATTCAGCCATCGATCTGGCAATGCTCGCGTTCTCAGATGCATAAACCGCCATCTTTCTCGTCAGATTGTATATCGAGAGGATCTCAGATCTCACACTTTCGGTCTCATTGAGTGCAACCCTGCATTCGTATGCGCTCGTCTCCGCTCTTCTCGCATTCATCTCAGCCGATTCAGCCATCGATCTGGCAATGCTCGCGTTCTCAGATGCATAAACCGCCATCTTTCTCGTCAGATTGTATATCGAGAGGATCTCAGATCTCACACTTTCGGTCTCATTGAGTGCAACCCTGCATTCGTATGCGCTCGTCTCCGCTCTTCTCGCATTCATCTCAGCCGATTCAGCCATCGATCTGGCAATGCTCGCGTTCTCAGATGCATAAACCGCCATCTTTCTCGTCAGATTGTATATCGAGAGGATCTCATCTCGCTCTCTCTTCATCTCAGACAGCAATGATTCTGCCTGATGCACCATCGCGCTGGTGCTCAGCGCCATCACTTGTGGGGATGCAGGCGCTGCAAATCCGCTGGTCCCAAATGCGGGAACATATCCCGGCGACCTCGCACCTACATTCAGGTTCATGACATCCTCAGTAGCGCCGCGTCCAAGCCATAACGGCTCCTGGGCAGAGGAGATTGTGAGCAGCATCACGAGCATAATAAAGACAAAAGACAGACGTGTATACAATCATATCACCCCTATAGTAACACAAAGTAAATCATCATTGCGAGAATATGTAGCATCATTTAAATACCTTTCTGAGTAAATGGATACACACATGGCCATTGCTGCGCCATCGAACCCAGAGTTGTATAATCGCATAAGAATGTAATGCATGGCAAACAAGTGCTGTATGGCTAGTATTTCTGGCCCCAACCTTTTATTCGGACCGATCCTCCTGAGGGGATGGGCATTTATATATTGATTCGTTCCCATTCACTTACATCAGGATAATCTGAAGGGAGGGATATGCCTGAAGCTTGGAGATGTTCTGAAGGTGATCATTGGCATTCTGGTGGCTGTCGTGGGCATATGGACCATGGCCAACCCGGCATGGTTCGGGCATAATAGCTGGATGTACGGGCTGAACTGGTGGTCGTACACAGCAAGCATAATCAAAGGGTCCATAGGCCCGCTGCTGATACTGGTGGGAATTGTGATAGTATGGATAGCATATGAGGAGTCGAGGGTCTAGACCTTCGGCTGGCCCAGACGCTTCATGAGCTTCTTCATGTTCATGCGCCCCATTCCCCCTCTCATTCCTTTTATGGCCTTCTGCATTGCAGCATGTGACTTCAAAAGCTCCTTGACAAGCTCAGGCCGTGTGCCGCTTCCGCGTGCGATCCTCTTAATTCTGCTGGCGTTAATTATCTTCGGGTCCTCAAGCTCCTCATCTGTCATGGAGTCCATTATGAACCTGTATGCTTCGAGCCTCTCCTTTGTTACCTGATACTCTTTATCAGAGAGTTCGATGCCTATTCCACCAAATGGGAGCATCTGCATAATCTGCTTCAACGGACCCATCTTGTTCATGGCCTCGAGCTGCTTGTACATGTCCTTCAGGGTGAACTTCCCCTTCATCATCGCATCGACATCGACATCGCTCTCGATCTGGACCTCCTGCGCCTTTTCGATCAATCCCTTTATGTCTCCCATGCCGAGAAGGCGTGATATGAACCTGTCAGCCTCGAACTTCTCTAGATCCGATGCGGTCTCGCCAACGCCTATAAACGCGACTGATGTCTTCGTCTCGGCGACCGCGCTCAGCGCACCACCGCCCTTCGCGGTGCCGTCGAGCTTTGTTATTATGACCCCTGTAATCCCAACAGCCTCGTTGAATGCCCTGGCCTGCTCGCTCGCCTGCTGTCCTATAGCAGCATCCATGACGAGCAGCTTGTGATCCGCATTCACAACCGCATGGATATCCTTCATCTCCTGGATCAGATCGCTCTCGAGTGCGTGTCTACCAGCTGTATCCACTATTCGCACGTCGTACTTCTTTGTTGCCTCAAGGCCGTTCTTTGCGACCTCAGGCGCGTTCTCGTTTCCCTTCTCCCCGTAGAAAAATATCCCCTGGCGGTCGCAGAGTGCCTTGAGCTGATCGTACGCCCCCGCCCGGAAGGTGTCCGCGCATATGACAGCTGTTCTCAACCCCCTCCTCTGGAAGTATGTCGCAAGCTTTGCAGCTGTGGTGGTCTTGCCGCTTCCCTGGAGGCCTACAAGCATGATCGTCTGTTTTTTAAGAGGGATGTCCGTGCCCCTCCCGATGAGATTGATCAGCTCCTGATAGACTATGTTTATCACGTGCTCTCTGGGATTCATCCCTGCAGGTGGCTTTTCGTTGAGCGCACGCTCGCGTATCCTGTTCGAGAGGCTCATCACCAGCTTGACATTCACATCAGCCTGCAGCAGGGCGCGCTGGATGTCGCGCACAGCGTCGTCCACAAGAGCCTTATCAACACGTGTTGCCGAGGCTATCTTCTTCAGGGCACCTCGAAGCGATCCGCCTAGGTTATCGAGCACCATATTTCTCACACAGACTTACAGAAGCTGTATCTACATGTTCATAACTTTTGGCATTGAAAACCCGGACCTGTCCGAAATATGAGATAAATCCAGAAATTTGTGCCTTACTGATTTCGGATGTCGCAAGCGCTTAATCCTTGTTTGCACATGTCCGGCTTGCATGGGGGTGGCGCTATCACAATCACTAGGCATGCGTCGCAAGCGCTTAAATCCTTGTTTGCACATGTCCGGCCCGGGGGACGTGTCCGGATAAGGAGGGAGTCTATTTGATGGACAATATCTTCAAGGCGCACGATTCAAACACACGGCCTTTGTTCGGATAGGTCTGGATCGGGGATGAGATAACTTAAATATACGTCCGGATCATTGCCCCCAGCCATGGAAGTGAAGCTGGACCCCTGGGGCACATCTCAGATCGAAGATTACTCAAAGCTGTTTGAGGAGTTTGGCATCTCTCGGTTCGAGGAGATCTTGCCGGAGATCGATGATCCACATCCATACATGAGAAGGCGTATAATATTCGGGCACAGAGATTATGATGTCGTCCTAAGGGCGATGAATGAGCATAGGCCGTTTGCAGTCATGAGCGGCTTCATGCCCAGCGGCAAGGCGCACTTCGGCCATATGATGGTGATGAACGAGATCATATGGCATCAGAAGCACGGCGCGGATGCGTTTGTGGCCATCGCAAACATGGAGGCACATGCCGTGCGCGGGATCAGCTGGCAGAGGTGCAGGGAGCTCGGCATCAATGATTATATCCTAAGCCTAATAGCGCTCGGCTTCGAGCCCACAGGCCACATATACTTCCAATCTGAGAACTACAGGATGAGAGATCTTGCCTTTGAATTAGCCGCGGAGGCGAACTTCTCGGAGGTGAGCGCGATATACGGATTCTCCGGAGAAACATCAATCGGCCACATGGAGAGCGTGATGGCTCAGAGCGCAGACATCCTCCATCCGCAGCTTCCGGACTACGGTGGTCCGAAGCCTGTTGTCGTTCCGGTGGGGTCCGACCAGGATGCACACATGAGGCTGACCAGAGATCTCGCATACAGGATGCGAAAATTTCTGGTCGAGCAGAGGGAAGGATACATAAGCATTCGGGGCAAGGCGGCGGGTCCTGATCTCATCAAAGCGGCTGCAAATGCGCTTAGCGAGGCTGGATACACGATAAAGCAGTACTCAGAGCACATAGATCTCTTCGACGGTGTCAGTGCTGAGAGGATCGACGAGCTCATAAGAGAGGTTGAGGTGAATAACGGCGAGTTCGGCTTCATCCCACCAGCCTCCATATACCACAGGTTCATGACCGGCCTGACAGGAGGGAAGATGTCGTCCAGCCGGCCGGAGAGCTACATAGCACTGACAGAGGATCCTGATGAGGCTGCGAACAAGATCATGAAGGCGATAACCGGAGGGAAGCAATCTCTCGCCGAGCATCGACGCTATGGAGGGGAACCCGAGAGGTGCGCTGTCTACGAGTTTCTGCTGTTCCACCTAGCCGAGGATGACAGTGAGCTGGAGGAGTTGTACAAGGAATGCAGGAGCGGCAGGCAGATGTGTGGCTCGTGCAAGAAGATCGCTGCAGCCCGAATCAGGGAGTTCCTGAAAGAGCATCAGAGCGCCCGTAGGGATGCGATTAACAGACTGAAGGAGTTCGGGTTGAAGGCGTGATCTGAGCCAGATCTTCTCTTCTGGCTCACGTTGCTGTATCGGAGGAGATCCGGGTTCGGGTGTATTCAGACCCGTATCAATCGTCTCCCCACATCGGTCGTGCACCACTTGATGAACCAGATCACTTAATCGTTCAAGTTTGTTGAATCGCAGAGGGTCTCCGACCCTTTAGGGGAGGGAATAAAGTCGTGGAGAGGTTGGTAAGATCTCACTACCGGCATTCTCCGGGCACTCATGTCTCTGAACTCATTCAGTCACTCTACGTCTTTTCTCCACTGCGCTGACAATCGCCATCGTTAAAGCTGATACGCATATTCCAGAGAGTGGGAAAACTTCAGCCAGCAGTAGCGATGTGGCTCCACCGCATAGCATGCCGGCAGTTGCTGAGCTCTGGGTCAGTCCAAGCCGCTCTCTGTGAAAACCTGCAATCACCGGAACCAGAAAGCCCCCTGAAAATACAGTGTAGGCGAGCATCAGCGTTGATATGATCCCTGGAGTGCTCATCGCCAGCAACATGGAACATGTGCCTATAAAGAGCGCCGCCAGCCATCGTGCTCTCACTCCCGATCCCAGGCCGAGATCGAGGGTGAGTATGGAGGATGCGGTCAGGAGAGATGTATCGGCTGATGACATCACGGCCGCCAGAAATGCTGCTGCGACCACTCCTCCCGCCCACGGGGGAAGGATATCAGTTATAAGCAGTGGCAGCGCGTCCTCCGGCCGGATATCAGGGAGCAGATGCTGCGCGAATATCCCGATGGATGTGATGACGAATGCAAGTGGTATGATTATCATCGCTGAGAATATCGCGGCGACCCTGGCAGATTCGGGGTTTCTGGCAGAGAGGACTCTTGAGTAGATATCAGGGCCGATGAGGTACATCGACCCGACCACCACAACCATTGATATAATATCCTGCAGACTCATCTGCTCAGACATTGGAAATTCCAGGCGGTTCAGAGCTTCGGGCGCAGATCTCAGGCATATCGCGAACATGAGGATCACTCCTGCAAGAATCACATAGATCTGCCACAAGTCTGTTCTGACAACCGCACGCTGTCCGCCGTGTGCCGTGTACGCAACCAGCACGACTGCCATGGCAGACATCCAGAACCAGTCGTGCCCAAACAGCGCGCCCATGATCCTCCCGGCAGCGACAATCTGGGCTGCGATCACTCCAAGCCATGAGATCAAGATGAGGATGGAAGCTGTTTTTTTAGCGGAAGATCCATAAAAAATTCCTATCAGGTCGGGCAGCGTTCGCGCTCCAGTTCTTCTCACAGCATGTGCCACCTTTGACAGGACGAGAAGTCCCAGGGCGCCGGAGAGGAGCCACCATGCCCCGGGGAGTCCTCTGGAGTATCCGAGGCCGACAAGACCTATCGTGGATGATGCTCCCAATATCGTGGCAACGAGCGATCCTGTGATGTGAAGCGTGCCAAATCCTCTGCCCCCAAGAAAGAAATCATTCCAGGACCGCTCGCTTCGGACAAGGTATCCCAGGAATGCTGTTATCAGAAGGTACAGAAGTATAGGTATCAGCATCAGGTGGCCATCGTGCATACCTACAAATGAAATTGTAAACATTTATTTCAATTTCGGTTTACAATAGGATATCGAACGCCAACGCCAATCTGCAGCGCTGTAGCTCTCCTCTGAATGGTGCGGTTACATGCTTCAAATCAGAAGGCTGCTGATGCACCCGCTGAGATCGCCTATAAATCCATGAGGCCGAAGCACCAGGGGAGCAAATGTATTCAACCAGCATCAATCGCCCCATACCTCGCTCTGTGAGATCACCGATCCACTCAACAGCAGCGAGGATTTGTCCGAATAAGGATTAAATGTTCTCTCATATGTACGTGGCAACTTGTAGGGCATGCGATGTGGTTGGTGATAGCACGCATTCATTCGACACGAACGCATATCATGACCACTGTTCCTTCGGGCAAGTCATCAAATGGATAAGAGCGTAAATGTCTATGACATCCAAAGGACCTGTCCGAATAAGGATCGAGTAGCTCCTCCCTGCAAAAGCAGCACGCCACAGATTTCTGAATTCAGCTCTTATTCGGAAACATCCCATCCAAAAGCAGTAAGGCCCAAATTTACGGCTTCAACTTATTATTCAGGCATGTTCTCCAGTGATGAGACAATCTATAAACTAAAAGAGATGTTGTGCGCCAGACCGCAAAGATCTGCATGCAAAGCTATGCTCCGAAGGCAGGCTTCGCCGAATACGCTCTCAGAGGCTTATCTGACTGGCGCTGAAACCTTTTTTACTTAGCAGGTCTTTGATCCTGCCGATGTGATTGCCCTGGAGCTCGATGACGCCGTCCTTCACAGTCCCGCCGCATGCAAGTTTGGACTTGAGATAGGTGCAGAGATCCTGCAGGTCTATCTCATGTGGATCTATGCCCTGAATGACTGTGACCTCTTTGCCATATCTCCTTTTGTGGATCTTGACGACGATTCTCTGCTGCTCCTTGGCTACCTCTTCACATATGCAGAGCTCCTTGGGAAGACCGCAGACCGTGCACATCTCTGAGCTCATCTTTTTGCAGGTACCTCCATAAAACCCAATCTATATCCGTAGGATTTGCTATTAAAATCTGGTGGTGTCTCACATGGACCTGTCCGGATAAGAGCTGTGGTCGGAAATCTGGATCTTTCCCCACTTCTGCACATCATAAACACCAAATCCTTATTCGGACACGTCCGCGTAAGGGCGTGTGTCGGATGAGGATAGAGTATCTCAGACATACAAAATCAGTAAGGCCCAAATCTCTGGCCTTAGCTCTTATCCTCACAGGTCCTGTGAACAATGCACAAACCCATCGATCAGCCAATCGTCCTGACGCCTGCACACAGGCGATCATAGAGCATGCTGTAAAAGCAGCCACAGAGCCTCTTATCGCGCGGATTTAGAGGAATAGCTCGCTCAAATTTCCCCTTCAAAAATGGAAATTTCTGACCCGCTGCATTCTGCGCAGCCATCAACTGAGAGCCATCCAGAGAGCGCGGATGAGATCCGAGACCATAAAATCCACGATCTACCGCCAGTACCGTCTTGTTTCGTAACCGCGCATGGCTTCGAGGAAGTGAAATATTCACACATCGCTGAAATTGATAAGATATACGTCGATCTGCAGTTAGAGGTCGCGCAGGATCGGAAGAGGATCACGAGATTGAAGACCTTTGTCCACATCGATCGGCCATTCAATTGCATCGACGATCTCTACCCGGTAATGAAAAGAAACAGCCTCCGGCAGGTCACGTTTACACAGGCCGCGAAACTGCTCAGCGTCACGTACCATTGCGCAAAACAGCTACGCACATTAATCGAAGAAGACCCGCGGTTCATGGTCGTCAAATATCCAAGATACAAAATACGACGCTTGATCAGGCTGACTGAAGTCAGAAGTGGATGGATATAAAAAGGGAAATTTTGAAGAAGCATGTTATAAAGCCATCTACAAGCATCCAGCGCATCTGGTAGCTTTTGCTGAGTCACGTCTGGAATATAGGATACTTGTGAGTATTCCGGTTTTGAGGCAAATGTGAGCCAAATACGATATCAGCGAGAATCCGCCATTGTAAAAATAAGGGTTTATAGGAATACTCTTGTAGCTGATAATCATTTATTGAATTATAATATCGATCTATTACATAAAATCGTTGAGCATGCCTGAGGTAGGGAGGGCATCGTTTTCATCCCCAATGCGCCCTCTCCACTCCCCAGAGTTAAGCTGCTGGATTCTGAGCAAGCACACCAAGATTGACTGTGGGGTCATGCTCTGTTTTGTAACTTACATCATGTTAAACATTCGACCATCAACCTCACAGAATCCCCGGAGGCATGAGCGGCTGCCTGAAGACCCCCTTCTCTGTTATCATCGCACTGACGAGATCAATCGGTGTGGCGTCGAACGCTGGATTGTAAACCTTCACGCCATCAGGCGCAAGTCTCGTCACACCGAGACGCCTGAGCTCGTCTCCATCCCTCTCTTCGATCACTATCTCGCTCTCATCGTGTGATGCATCGAACGTCGAGAGCGGCGCAGCCACATAGAACGGGATTCCATGTGCTTTCGCGAGGACTGCATGCGTGTAGGTTCCTATCTTGTTGAATACCGCGTCCCTCGTGATCCTGTCTGCTCCCACGATCACACTGTCGATCATGCCCCTGCGCATGAGGATGCCAGATGCGCTGTCGCACACTAGTGTCACATCTATATTGTCCTCCATCAGCTCCCAGGATGTGAGTCTCGATCCCTGATTCAGAGGCCTGGTCTCGCATGCGTAGACGTGAATCTCCTTCCCGTCCATCACAGCCTGGCGTATAACACCGAGTGCGGTGCCCCACCCAACACAGGCAAGCCTGCCGGCATTGCAGTGCGTCAGAACACTGTCACCATCATTCAGGAGCTTCGCGCCATGTCTGCCGATCATCTTATTGATGATCAGATCCTCCTCGGCGATCCTCTCCGCCTCGCGAAGTGCGATCTCCCTCACCTCATCAGCTATCTCTCCTTCCTGAGCTGCCCTCAGAACCCTATCCACGCCCCATGAGAGGTTTACCGCTGTAGGTCTCGAGTTTTTGATCATCTCCGCGGCGATCTCCATCTCATGCAGCACGCCGTCCCTCTCCTGAAACTTCGAACGCATCGCTGCCAGTGCGATGCCGTACCCCCCGGCTGCACCGAGCGCGGGCGCGCCGCGTATCTTGAGGGAGGTGATCGCGTTTACGAGTTCCTTAATGCTTCTGATCGTGATCACGACGAACTCCGCCGGGAGCCTGGTCTGGTCGATGGTCTTTATTCCATTGTCCCACCAGATGGTTCTGGACTCAGAGATCATTTCTCCTGATCACCTCCACCGTTCCGTTGTGGGCGATGTGCAGCTCATCTATCTTTGTGAAAATCCCGTGATCGACAACGCCCGGTATCTGCGATATCTCCTGAGCGAGAGTTGCAGGATCGCGGATCTCCCCAAATGATACGTCCATCACAAAGTTCCCGTTGTCCGTTATCACCGGGCCGTCCTTCATCCGGGCCTGACGGACCACAGGATACCCGCCAATCCTGACCAGCTCGCGCTCGACGACCATTGCAGCAAACGGCAGGACCTCTACAGGGACCGGTCTGTTCAACACCTCCACACGCTTCGATCCATCTGCCACGACCACGAAGCGCCTGGCAGCGATCGATACCACCTTCTCCCTGGTGTGCGCTGCGCCTCCGCCCTTGATGGCGTTCATCCTGATATCAATCTGATCAACGCCATCTATGGCCAGATCGAGCACTGGATTTTGCGATAATGTTGTAAGCGGAATCCCGCACTCTATCGCCAGCGCCTCAGACTGATAGGATGTTGGAACGGCGAGAATATCGAGCCCCTCAGCCACCATCCTTCCGATCGCCCTGATCGTCCATGCAACAGTGGAGCCTGTGCCTAGGCCAACGACCATACCATCCCTGACAAGCAATGCAGCAGACTCGCCGGCGAGCCTCTTCTCATCGATATTGCGATCAGGTTTTCTCTCCGTGTTTATCCCCCTGCATAAGCTCTGAGCGCACCGTCGTGAATACCGGTCCCCGGATGTCTATCCGTTTCTTATAGCTCGTGATGTACCTCTCCAGCGCCGGATCGATTCTCACATTGATCTCGCCCGCTGTTCTCACAATCCTCACTCTCGTCTCGCTCCCTCTTCCCTCAATGGTCGCCATCTCGATCTCATGCGCTGCCAGCTCCGCGAACGCGTCTATGAACCTTATTCCTGTCTGGACGCCCTCCTCGAAGGCAGCCTCCCATTTCGGAGTCCTCGGTATTCCAAGTATTTCATTCCTGTAGACAACAATCTCATTGAGGTAAGCGGGACCGCAGAGCTTTGTGTTCTCCTCGGGCTCGACCACAGATACCTTTATTCTCCGGCCGAAGAGCTCGCCCTCCCATGCGTCGAACTCACATGGCGATGGTGTATTCCCGTACTTCACACATGTCTCCACGACCGATCTCGCGATCTCTTTTCCCGTAACGGTCATCGGGCTTTTATCCACATGTATCATCCTGGCGATCTCGATCGGCTTCAGACTCCAGTCTGGCTGGAGCTGCGGGTATGAGAGAGCACGCAGATCCTTCGATCCGTAGAGTATCATTGCCAGGCGCTCGACGCCGAGGCCGAGGTTCAGAACAGGGTATGGGATATCGTACTGCGCCAGCGCTGTTGGCGAGTAAACCCCAAAGGTCGCAATCTCGACCCAGCCGCTGCCGTACTTCGTCTCTGAACCCACAAGGCCCGGATGGTATGCGTAGACCTCTATCTGCGTCCCGGGGATGTAGTACTTCGAGCGCTTCTCGTCCGGCCTGAACCTGAAGTTCTCGAAGCCGAACTGGCTCAAGAGTCCCTCTGAGATCGCCTTGCCCTCATCCACAGACATATCCTCGTCCATCACGACGCAGCTCGCGGAGTGATAGGACATCAGACGGGCCGCGTCCTCAGACTGCTCCCTTCTGAAGCATCTGTCCACAGAGAACAAACGCACTGGCAGGGGCATCCTGTACCATAGGTTCGAGAGCGATATGAACCACCCTGAGGTCATGTGGCTCCTAAGGGTTCTGCTCGTAGGCTCCGGCCTGAGCTCCCTGAACTCGGGGAACACGCTCTCGAGCATCATCGAGACCTGGGAGTCTGATGCGTTGATCGCTTTAGAAATCTCCGGAACCAGGTCGTCGCCCTCCACAGCCCCTTTCTTGTAGCTGTGCAGGATCTCCCTGAGAGCCTCGATCTCCTCAGCAGTGAGCTCCTTTCCCACTATGGAGCTTATCTCTGACAGCCTGCTCTCTGAGATGCCAATATCCGGCCGCGGCAGGCCTGCGAGGTAAAAACATCTGTCAAGAACTGCAAGTGCCTCAGACCCGAACTGTCTGTGGACCTCCTGCGCATCCACTATGACGGGATTCATCATCTCCGTGAACCCCATGCGCAGGTACGCCTCCCTGAGCCTCTGGATGGTCTCAAACACAGGATGCGGTCTTCCGTGAGGATAGCTCCTCCTCGGATAGATCCTCTCCAGCGAGGGCCTCTCAAGATAGTCAACGCCACGCTTCCATGTGCCATCAAAGTCCTTTTCAGCAGCCTCTCTGATCTCGGCCGGGTCGAATTTCATAAAGTAACCTCCTGGGGGGTGCAGGGCAGCAGAAACTCTGGTCTTCAGACCGGAGTAGTTGACGCTCTACAGCTTGGAGTATAAGCCTTTAAGCTTATCCTCCAGAAGGGCGAGATGCCTCTCCAGTGACTGTATCTGGAGCGCGTTTGTGATATCGCCGCGCGTCCTCTCTATCATCGACCTCGTCAGGTCTGTCTTCCTGCGGAGACCGCGCATCAGTGCATCAGGGTAATCGAACCGCATGAGCATGTGGTATATCTCCTCCATTATCTCGAGGAGGACCTCTCCGTCCTCAGGCCTGCCGTTTCTTATTAATTCCAGGATGTTCCGCCTGAGCTCGCCGGTCAGATCGCCAAGGCCACTGAGATAGCTCACCGGGTCAACTTCCAGATCCTCATGTGTGGGCATCCTGCCCTCGAATATCAGGGAGTAGAGTACGCTCGCCTCGACGAACTCCTGCTCCGCATCATCCACGAATCCTGAGTACCTCACGTCCTGATGTTCGACCAAGAGGTCCTTTATCGTGGTGAGATGCTCACGCGCATCTTTAAGCAGACTCTCCGCCTCGCGCCTCTCTCTTCTGTGAGTGGCGCGTATGGCGGTTGATGACAATCTAATGACGATTCTGGACAACCTCAGCGCCTCCTCTCTGGCAGCATCCTTCTCATCGAAGTGTTTCAGAAGCGCATCGATGAGATCGTCCAGATCACTCCTGTTGGACTCTTCTTTCGGGTGCATCTCGTGAATCAGGGGCGCGGAATACAGGGTAATATGCTGCCCTTTTACATCAACATTTTTATTCTGCTCAGGCTGGTCTGACCCTGTACAAGGGATCTCGCCTCTGTGACGTATCTGCCTCTGTATCCGTTGAGCGAGGAGAAAACCAGCCTCCAGTCGACAGTCCCTGAGCCGACAGGCAGGTGCTCGTCCCTCTCTCCATGGTTGTCGTGTATGTGGATGTGTGTTATTCTCTCTCGTAGCTGCAGAAACTCCTTCAGGTTTCCATTTGTGTTTGCATGCCCCACATCGAGCGTGAATCCAAGGTTCTCCCTGTCGACTGTGTCCATGATTCCAACTATCTCGAACGGTGCCCTGCCCAGCAGCGTGGGTATGTTGACCATGTTCTCAACGGCAATGGTGATTCCCAGATCTTCTGCATGATCGCATATGCTCCGTATGCCGAGAATGTTCTGCTCCCACGCGCGTTCCGGCACCTGCGCTCCGAGCGGGGAGAGATGGCCCGGGTGGACCACAGCGAGCTCTGTGAAATCCGCTGCCAGAGTCAGACAGCTCTTCATCTGCCTGACGCTCTCCTCCCATATCGGCTGGTTCACAGATGCGAGGTTCAGATCCGAGTAGGGAAGATGCAGTGTTATCACCAGATCTGTCGTCTCCGCGATCCTTCTCGCCTCGTCCACGTTATCCTCGGTGAGACGCTGCATGCCCTCGCAGACGATCTCCCAGCCTGTGTATCCTAAATCCTCAAGCTGGTATGCCCAGTCGAATGGCCTGTCCACCAGCGCGCTTGAGGAGAAACTTATCATTGCTCCACCTCATCCAGCTCTATCTCCGCGACCGGCTTCCCATCGATGGTTCTGGGCGCAAGCCAGTCTATGACCTCCTCGCCGCCGGATATCTCGACATGAATCGATCCGAGCGGCTCCTCCTCTGGCGGAAAGCCCACACGCCCCATGAAGGCTCCGGGTTTGCTTATCCTGAACTGATACGAATCGCCTATCCTGCCCGCGAGCATCACAGACCTCGCTGTATCCAGTATCCTCTCATCTCTTAATACCTTGCGGAAAACCCGAAGGGAGGATATTCCTCCGTAGCCCTGTACCAGGTCATCTCTTATGTCAAGCGTCAGTCCGGGAAAGATCCGCTCTATTGCCGCCACAACCTTTTCCACTCTCTCGGTGGGCCTCACCAGGGTGCGAACTGTGACTTCGATCATGGTCGTATCCGTGTATCTTTTACGATTGGATGTAAGCACCTGAATCCGCACGAAGCTTTTCTATCAGCGATGCGATGTTTTGTACCTCAGTACAGCTGCGATCCCGCCGAATGCATGCAGGAGCTGCGCACCCTCCTCGAAGTCTGTGGATATGATCTTCACGGCTGCTCCGCTCTGCTCTGCCAGCTGGGAGAGTTCTGTTATCAGATCCACCTCCTCAGTTATCGTGAGGGGCGAGCCGCATTTGGGGCACGTCCCTATCGCAGGGGAGGATGGTGTTCTCGTCATCTCCTCTGAATAATCACAGCTCTGGTTCTGGCATCTGACCTTTGCTCTCGTCTTCCTGAGCTCCTCAGAGAGGAGAAGGAGATCAACCGCGCCGAGGGCGAGGTTGTGGCGCACCTCCTTCTCTCCATAAGATGCGAGACCTCTGTCGCTCACGAGTTCCTTCATGAACCGGCGCATGGCCAGCTTCTCCTGGGTGAGTTCCAGATCGAGAAGCCTGTCCTGCGCAGCCTCGACGAGCTCCGAGAGTCCTGCCTCATCTGTATATGATACATCGAATGCATCCACAATCTTCCTCTGAAGCTCGTGATGCAGGAAGTTTCCGGCTATGAACTCCTCCTTTGTTGGGGATGGCCCGCCTATGAGGATGCCCTGGAGCTCCTTCTGATCTATGCTCAGAAACGCATCGTTTGCTGCCTCCCCGATCCTCTTGTAGAAGTCGTGGATCGCTATTAGCCTCAGCTGCTGGAACCTGTGAGAAGACTGCCCTCCCTTCCTCTGCTTACCAGGAACTGTGGATGTTAGATGCTTTAAAGGTTCAATCCTCTTGCCCTTGAGTATGCCTATGGTCGCCTCTCTCCTGTCAAGAACTATCAGACCAAATGTCTTCTTCTCCGAGAGCATTTCCTCGAGCGGTGTCAGGAGAAACGACGAATCGCAGTGGTACCGGTATGTGGTGATCGGCTCCGGCGGCTCTATGACCTTTGTGTACATGTCAGTCCTGTTGCCGCCGATGTCCACAGCGCCGATGAAGAGAACAACCCCGTTCTCAGGTGCTCTCGGGATTAACCTGAGCCTGGCCATTGCTGACTCCAGCGCGCTCTGAACATTGGTCCTCGTGAGCTTGGACTTTATGTTGGCAGCCTGGCCGTGCTCCTCTCTGAGCTGTGCCATCACATCAGAGATCTGTTTGTCCGGCGGTATGTATAGGGAGATGAGCTCCGTGCCCCTTCCTGATTTTGATCTGAGCTCATCCAGCAGACGCTTGAACTCGTACTTTTCCTGTGCAGAGATCTCCATCTTCTCTCCTCAGATTGATACTGGCTGAAGTAGTCGCAGACCCAGATAAAATCCTTTGCGTGGCTGGACAGGCATCCATCAAATGCAAATGCCGGGCAGTCCAACCTCTTCGAGTCGATCTGTAATTAGCATCAACATTTGTAGATGCGTATTTTTTATTTAGCTGTATAAAAGCATCAAAATTTCTTCACGCAATGTTTATATATCAATTAAACTTGATGCGTTTTTGGGTGGTAGCTTGCTGG
The DNA here is from genome assembly GCF_000014945.1 of Methanothrix thermoacetophila PT. Lineage (NCBI taxonomy): Archaea > Methanobacteriati > Methanobacteriota > Methanomicrobia > Methanotrichales > Methanotrichaceae > Methanothrix > Methanothrix thermoacetophila. The sequence continues at coordinate 354,671 of NC_008553.1, read as the reverse complement.
ATAAGGTCTTTGGCAGGATGAGTGGTGGCTGCTGCGGGCGTGTTGTCAGCCTTCAGCAGATAAACGTTGGAGGGCGCATCATAGGCATCATGGGGATGAACGAGGTATTCCAGGAGTATTTCAAGAAAGGAAAAACGCCTGATGATGTGACCGGTGATGAGCTCGTAAAAGACCTCAGAAAGTTCAACTACATCGCTGAGGGAGCAGAACAGTACTACAAAGAGGCCTTCTTGAGGGAGTACAGGCGGTACTACGAGGCCAGAACGAAGTAGAGCGGGTCATCCGCTCATCTATATCTTTCGCACGGGCTTCCTCCAAAGGAGTTTGCGCCCTCTACCTTCTACCAGATTCTGCGCTCTGCGTGTTAGGGGTGGTTTGTGTGTTTTATGACAGCTTAATGATAGTCATCAATTTCTTTGTGAAGATTGCATTAGAACTGACCGTCTTGTTCATAGGCGTGAGCTTTCTCGTGGGGCTCATCCACGAGTATGTGTCAGATGATGCGGTAAAGAGAGCGCTTGGAGGCAGGCATATTGTTGCAGGCAGCGTTTTAGGCGCGGCTTTTGGAGCTCTCACGCCGTTCTGCTCCTGTTCCACGATACCAATGCTTCTCGGGATGCTCAATGCCGGAGTGCCATTTGCAGCATGCATGTCATTTCTGTTCTCCTCACCGCTGTTAAATCCCGTGATACTGTCGCTCTTCGTTGTGCTGCTGGGATGGAGGGTCGCTCTGCTGTACCTCGCCGTAACTTTTTTGGTGGCAGTCTCTGCTGGTCTCGTGCTGGATGCACTTGGCTTCAAATCACAGGTGAAATCCGTGGCTTTTGTGAGGGACGATCTGCCAGCGCAGGATGCAGGATCGAGGATACGGAGATCCGCGGATTTTGCCCTCACACTGTTCTGCCAGCTCATGCCGTATCTCCTCCTTGGCGCAGGTATTGGTGCGTTCATCTACGGTTTCGTGCCGTCAGATCTCGTCGTCCAGATCGCAGGGCAGGACAACACTCTTGCCATCCCCGCGGCTGCCATCATCGGCATTCCTCTATATATCAGGACGGAGACGATTCTGCCAATCGGCCTGGCCCTCATCGAGAAGGGCATGAGTGTGGGGGCTGTGCTGGCGCTCGTCATAGGTGGTGCTGGGGCAAGCATCCCAGAACTCTCCCTCCTGTCGGCCATCTTCGAGAGAAAACTGCTTGCGGCATTTGTGCTCACCATCTTCACCATAGCAGTGGCTGCAGGTTTCATGGGAAACCTCCTCTAGGTCGTGTTTCTTTTTCACAGAAGTTGGAAACCAACGTCTTCTGTCTTCATGCAGATGACGAAAGCATATGGGGAATGATCAGATGCTGTTTATGGGGCGATGAACCCTCTTCAGGTGGAACCGAGTAACTTCAGAGCCTTCATATTATGCGCACTATATTATGCGCACTCTGAAGCTCAGCTTTTCCATAGTTTTTCATGCTATCCGAAGAGTGCAGTTGTCGTTTCCTTCAGCCCCACGTATTGAGCTCGCATCTCAGCTCAATCTGTGACGGGCGAGAACGTCTGCGGGTCGAGTGTGATCTCAGCCTCAAAGAGAGCGTGCTCTCTCGGTGTATCAGTTCTCGCTTATCGCGCGATCCATCTTCTGATGGAGAGGTACTGTGTTATCTCCTCTCCACAGATCGGGCAACTGACTCTGAGCCACTCAAGCCTTTTGGGAATCTTGCAATCCCTATCGGATCTGCGCGTTCGCGAAACCACTTGATGGTCGTTTTCTCAAAATGAGTCGTATGAGGTTAAAACCCATGCCATGTTCATGGTAATACCTCAGTCCATCCAGACCCACGGAAGATCTCGTTTGTTGCTGTTTCCAGCAGAGGTATTCAGCTATGGCGGATCCGCGAATATCAGAAAAGGCTCAAATATCTTTGGCACAGGTGTTTTACCGTGAGGATAATCACATGCATGATCCAGACGATATCGAGAGACAGCTTCGTGAGCTGATGCTCACAGGCTATGATGGAAGTGTTCGGGCAGAGCTTGAGTCCATTCTGGATGGCATAAACGAAAGGGACTGCCGGATCTCAGAGATGCTGGATGAGCTTCTTGAGGAGGTCGACAGGCTCCTGCTGCTGATGGACGAGCTCGGCCTGGATGATGAGTAAGGTGGAGTGAGTTGGAGAGATTGCCGGATGTCCAGGCCTGTCACCCGGCGTACCCGATCAACCTCACAAGGGTCGGGGTGACAGGAGTGAAGAAGCTCGTGAAGGTCGAAAGGAGCGGCGAGAGGCCTATTGTTCTCATATCGAACTTCGAGGTGTTTGTGGATCTGCCATCGAGCAGGAAGGGCGCGAATCTCTCGAGGAACACCGAGGCAATCGATGAGGTTCTCGAGGAGGAGATCTCGAGGCCTGTTTATGAGATAGAGGAGCTCTGCGGCAAGATCGCTCTGCGCCTCCTCGAGCGGCATGAGTATGCGACGAGGGCTGAGGTGAAGATGAAGAGCGAGTACATAGTGAAGAGGCAGACCCCTGCCACAAGGGTGAACTGCCAGGAGGTGGTGGATATCTTCGCGGAAGCGATGGCCACCTCCGGACCTGATCCACACGTCAAGAAGATCGTCGGCGCGGAGGTCATTGGTACAACAGCCTGCCCTTGTGCCCAAGAGATAGTCAGGGAGCAGATGCGCAGGGATCTCCTTAACCTCGGGCTAAGCGAGGACGCGATCGAGGGCTTCCTGAAGAAGGTGCCGGTGGCCACGCATAACCAGCGGGGCCGCGGGAGCATATCCATAGAGGTCAGGGACAGGAAGTGCGTCCCCATAGATCGCATAATAAGAATCATAGAGGAGTCGATGTCCTCGAAGGTCTACGGCCTGCTGAAGCGCCCTGATGAGGCGCTTGTCGTATCAAGGGCGCACATGAACCCGATGTTTGTGGAGGACTGCGTCAGGGAGATGGCCCAGAGGGTCGTCGCAACCTTCGTAGAACTTCCAGATGACGCTGTTGTAACGCTGAAGCAGATAAACGAGGAGAGCATACACAGGCACAATGCATTCGCAGAGAGAGTGGCGAAGATGGGAGAGCTGAGGGCGGAGCTCGCTGCAATCCATGAGATGCAGCCCTGCGGTGCCTCTCAGATGTAAAGAATTCTGTGCACCTGCAGATGATATCAGCAGGTCACATGCACGGCTTGCAGGCAAATTCGATAAAATGGGGCTTCATGAGATCATGACAGACAAGATAGGGCTTATCGGTGAGAGGATTAACAGCCTCCTGAAGGAGAGGGGGATCATCGCGAGATGCGAGCTCCTTCACAGGATCTACCAGGCGGTTCGCGAGGCAGATCTTAGCGATGCTGAGATGGATATTCTTAGGAGAATGGTTGGGGATAGACCGGCGCCGGGGATATTCTCGAGCATGATGAGCGGACATCCGGTCTTCCCGGACACTCCAAAGCTTGACAGCTTCATAGTAATACATGGAAGGATCTTTCACTTCCCGCTTTCTGGAAAGTACGACCGTCCGGATTTCGAGAGGGCATACGAGACGTTCAAAAGATTGAGGGGTGAGCTGCTGGAGCTCGTCCGCTTCAATCTGGAGGACCTGACGACAGATTTTCTCATCCGGGCCGGATATTCACAATCTCACAGAGGTCTCGGCAGGCTGTCTTTTGTGAAGGGCGATGACAGGCTGGAGGTTCTCGTCTATCCCAGGATAAGCATGCTCGATGTTGAGGAGTGCATCCTCGCCTCCGAGCTTTACGATAGTATGGCTGCAATTGTGCCACATGAGGAGAACCTGGATCCTTTTATGGCGTTCTACCGGGAACATGTGAGCCACCTCGAGGACACAGATGTTCAAATATGGGTGGCCAATATGGAGGAGGGCACAATCGACCCCTTCATGGGATTCACGACAGATCCTGAGATATACATGGCATTCAAGAACCCGAAGCTTGCATCGCTGGTCAGATCGAGATGGAGGTTCATCCGATGAAACACCCAGACCGTATATTCTCCTTCATGGAGGTGGAGAGTGAGGATGATCTTGTGAAGGCGATCACGGAGCACACATGGCCCCTGTGCTATGGATTCTACCACGAAGACCTCTTGTATCTCGGAGACGGTGACAGGGAAGACGCCCCTGAGTATTCTGTGGTGAGGATCGAGAGGACTGAGGGACACCACGGCATTGTGGGAACAGAGGTTGGAAGGGTCTCATCTCACAACAAGGACGAGGTGCGCAGGATCATTAGGGAGATTAAGGCCGGTGCATATACGATGAGCAACCCTGTTAAGGTACAGGTTGAGCCCAAGTGGCATCACAGCTGTGAGCTCTGCAGGCTGGAGGAGGATTGAGTCCAGAGTTTCTTCCAGGCGCGGGTGTGCAGACGTGTTCCCTGTACGAAGAAAGACAGGCTCATGAGGCCAAATCGTCAGAGTGGTGAGCTCTGTACAAGTAGCATCAATCGCCTCTACCCCATATGCAGGATTGCCGATCCGCGAATCACACGTATGAGCTGAGCCTGTTTGAATAAGGATTGAGGGTATTCTCCATCAAAAAGGAGCAAGCCACAGATCTCTGAATTCAGCACTTATTCGGACAGGTCCAATGAGCCAAAAGATAATAAGATCCTGGAACATATGCACATGGTAACTGGGATCAACGCTGCATTCCCAGGCTGAAGAGCGAATTTCAGATTACGTGGGGTTTTCATGAGAGAAAGATTCATCTTGATCGTTCTGTGCATAACGGTCTGTCAGCTTGCCGGTGTCCTCGGGTCGTACTTTACAGATATGTCCGTCTCCACGTGGTACCCGATGCTGATCAAACCATCGTACACCCCGCCAGGATGGCTCATAGGCGTTGTCTGGGTGGTGCTATACACGCTCATGGGAATATCGCTGTTCCTGGTGCTGGACTCGAAGCCAGAGTCAGGAACCCTGAAGAGTGCTCTGATACCATTCGGCGTTCAGCTTCTTCTCAACATCTCATGGTCCGGAGCATTTTTCGGATTGCGATCGCCACTGTACGCGCTGGTGGTCATAGCTGCACTCTGGCTCTCGATAATAATAACCATGAGGCGGTTTTACGATGTCTCCAGAATTGCGGGCGTTCTTCTTATACCCTACATCATGTGGGTGAGCTTTGCGGCATACCTCAATTACACGATCTGGAGGCTGAACTGAACATACGAGGAGATCTTAGATGTTCCGAGCGGGATGTCTCTGATCGGTAAACGCATCAGAATCAAAGAGAGCTTCGCCCTCATCGCGCTTGGCATGCCAGATCCAAACATTTTTCTGATTTTTATATAGATGCAGCAGCCTGAATGTCCACAAGATGAATCACGCAAAAGCTAAATATCCTTCCCGCAGAGAATGCCTGGATGTTTGCGAATTGGGAAGAGCACGGGCTCATCGAGGACGGCCTGGGGGCGCTGGTGCAGGAGTCCCAGGGGCTGCACGTGGGTGAGGTGATCGAGTACGTGCTCATGTCTCCTGGCAAGAGGGTTCGCCCCCTGATACTCCTCTTTTCCTCAGAGGCCTTCGGATGCGATCCGCGATACGCGCTCAACGCGGCGCTCGCAGTGGAGCTCGCACACGCGGCATCCCTCATACATGATGATATACTCGACTGCGGGGTGGAGAGGCGTGGAGCCCCAAGCGCGTTCAGGAGATTCGGCATGGAGGCCTCTCTGCTCGCAGGTGATTATCTGATATCGATGTCTATAGGGCTGATCTCCTCATACGGTGAGCCCGCAATCAGGCTCTTCTCAAAGGCGTGCATGGATATGGCAGAGGGGGAGATCATAGATCTCTCGAGGATAGCATCTCCACAGGAGTACTACCAGTGCATAACAAAGAAGACGGCATCCCTTTTCGCGGCATCTGCCAGGCTCGGATGCATGATAGCAGGCGCGGATCGCGAGGATCAGATACTGTACGAGAGGTACGGTCTAGAGCTCGGGCTCGCCTACCAGATAGTGGATGATCTCGAGGAGCTCATCGGCATCGACCAGGGCAAGAGGTCTACCAAGAAATCGATGACCCTGCCGAGGATCTACGCCCTGCGGTCCGGGCCGGAGGAGACCTTGAGGATGTGTGTTGATGCTGTGAGAGAGCACACAGGTAATGCACACACATCACTGCGCAGCGCAGGTGGCGATCCAGAGATGAAGGAGCGTCTGCTCATGATACTGGATTGCATGACAGAGAGCATGGTGAAGAGATGCAGCTTACCGAGTCCCCTCTTCTGAGGCTGGCTGTTGATCTGGATGGCGGCCTCCGGATGACTGCGACCGGCCCTCTCGCTCCAGTTGCTAAGCCGATCGTCAAAAAGATCAACAGCATCTTTGCGAACGAGAAGCCAATCAGCTCTGGCGACAGGCTGATATTCTCCACATGGATCCCGCCTGCGCCCAGCATGGCATTCGACAGGATGATATCAGCTCAGCTGAGACATCTAATGCGCAGGAAGGTTCCAGATCAGCTCTCGATCTCGGTCTTCCGCGGCTGCCCTAACAGCTGCATCCACTGCTCAGCACCCTCGAGAAGCGGGGATGTCCTGGAGGGGGATGTCGTTAAAAGGGTGATCTCCGAGGCCCTGGATCTCGGATCGTATCTTGTCACATTCGACGGCGGAGAGCCTATGCTGAGGCTGGACCTGCCCGATCTGGTTGCGAGCGTCGACGACAGAGCGATAGCGACCTGCTTCACCAGCGGATACGCCCTGAGCGAGAAGCTTGCGCTGGAGCTCAAGAAGAGAGGCCTTTACGCTATAAGGGTGAGCATAGACAGCCCTGTGGAGGAGCAGCATGATCATTTCCGAGGAAGAAGGGGCGCGTTCGGAGATGCCATCTCCGGCGCCAGGAACGCCTTGCAAGCCGGACTTCTGGTGGATCTCTTCATGGTCGTCTCGCCATACAACATAGACCAGCTTGAAGATGCGTACTCCCTGGCATCAGATCTCGGGGCACACGAACTTTCACTGTACGAGATCGTGGCAGTAGGGCGGTGGGAGGATCATCTGGACGAAGTTCTCTCCTCCAAAGATATCGAGCGTCTAGCCGAGTTTCATATGAGGAAGAACAGGCAGCCAGACGGGCCGAGGGTCACAGCCCTGCCGTACCTTCTTTCGCCGGAGATGTTCGGATGCTTCGCAGGAAGGCGATGGATACATGTTGATCCATCCGGCGATGCCATGCCATGTGCATACATGCCGATCAGCTTCGGCAACGTTAAAAAGAGCTCTCTTAAGAACATCTGGAGGAGGATGAGCAGGTACAGCTGGTTCCGGCATCGCTGCTCATGCCAGATGAAGGATGATGTTTTCAGGAGTTTGCACCTTGAAAAGGAGGTCCCAAAATGAGGTTTTGCTATGCTGTTATTCTGCTCATCGCCTTCATGGCGATGAATGCCGGCGCGCAGAGGTACGAATCAACACCACCGCAGTACGATGATTCACTTGGCGGGGGTCTTGGATGGATGAACATAGTGAGCCCAGAGCATACCGCCGAGTACCTGGCGAAGACGGGGGGCGCGACCGGCAGCGCAACCACGTACACGAGCATAGATATCAGGGGGAACTGGTCTTTCGAGCTCAGGACTCTGGATGATAAGATGGTTGGAACAGTCAACCTGAACCTGGCCCAGATCGGCACTGTGGTCTTCGGTGCCGGCACTGTCAGGGGCTCGAATGCGATCGTAACGGCAAATGGCGCGATTGTCGATAACATGCTCACGCTGAACATCGTGACATATCCAAATGTGGAGCTATATAGCGCAAGACTGAACCAGATCGGAGGTGGCGGCAGATCTGCCGCAGGATACTTCGATGCTTACTCATCCTCCGGCGGATCCCTGCAGGGGACGATCAGAGGCGAGAAGGACGTGCCCAGAACGCTGAGCTGAGACCCCCGCCGCTTCTTTTTCTTTTCTGAGCAATAGATATGCGATGACGTTATCCTCGTTTATATCCGCATGCGCTCCATCAGATTCGCACGTATCAGAGAGAATCCTTCAGCGACCTCACAAGCTCCGCGCGTATCCTGCTGTTCCTGTCTCCGCCGCAGACAGCCCCCCTTACCCCGAGTATGTCAGGAGATGCCGCTCTGATCGCCTCGAGATCTCTCACCCCGAGGTTCCCGGCGAGCGCTGCCTCCATCCCGAGATCATGGGCGGATTCGACGAAATGCTTCAGCTCCTCCACAGACATGAACTCCAGTGTGGATCTGCCATCTTTTATGGCAGTGTCCACCATAACAACATCAGCCCCGCATTCGGCAGCTATCTCCGGAAGCACCAGCGGCGGCAGCGAGCCCGCCCGTCTGAAATCAGAGTATGCCGCTGCCACGATCTTTCTTCGCGAATCGTAATCCCTCACAGACCTCACGATCGGCCTCAGAAGCTCGATCGCCTCCTCTGGCTCGCTCACACCCAGCAGGCCCGCCTTGATGTAATCGGCGCCTGATACTGCTGCGCCCAGAGCGGCTAGGCTCGCAGTTCCTGGCTTGAACGGCAGATCCCCGATCGTGGCGCTGACCGGCGTTCTCCCTGCAACCAGCTCCACTACAGACCTGATCGCCCAAGGAAAGTTCGCGCCAAGGGATCCCTCCCGCGGGTTCTTGACATCGATTATATCCGCACCACCGTCCAGGGCAGCTACTGCCTCTTCTAGATCCATCGGACTTACCAACAGCCTCATATTCATCAGTTCCCGAGAGGATAAGGATGCGTTGCATCTTCGTGATGGACATATATAACAGTAAGGTGGTTCATGCGGTACGCGGGGAGAGGTCCAGATACCGCTCAATAAATACATTCAGCAGAGTTGTATCAACCCCGGATCCCATCGAGATCATCGAGATTCTCGCCCCGAAAGAGGTGTATGTCGCAGATCTGAACAGGCTCTCTGGCAGCGGGGATAATCTCAAGACGATCGAGAGGATATCGTCGAAGGCCATCACCATGGCAGACATCGGCATCTCCACGCTCTCAGACCTGTCTCTGCTTCCAGAACCCACAACACCTGTCCTGGGGACCGAGACCGCATCGCTGGATCTGATCTCAGATGCATCTGATCTTCGCGATATAGTTGTGAGCATAGACATGAAGCACAGAAAGGTCATATCACATAGCGGTCTCCTGGATCCGCTGGAGTTAATAAAAGAGATGAATGACCTCGATCTTCTCGGTATCATACTTCTGGAGCTAGACAGAGTTGGGACATCAGCAGGCGTAGATATCGAGTTTCTGAGCAGTGCTGTGGCCTCAAGCGATCATCCTGTACTGGTTGGCGGCGGCGTTCGTGGCCTGAGCGATGTTCATGCTCTTGAAGAGATCGGTGTCCATGGAGTGCTTGTGGCAACCGCTGTGCACTCAAGGGCAATGCCCATCGAGATGATCCAGCTATGAGAGAAAGCGGCATGATGTGAACTCCAATCTTCAGGAGGTCACGCCATAGCGTGGACTACCCCACCCTGAAGAGCAGGGCTTCCCACCTCATAGCCAACACCTGCATCACAGAAATGTGATGTAGAAGTTGACTCCATGGGCGCTACGGGCTGTCCCATCCCTGCGATGTGTGTTCATGGAAGCATTGCAGTCTATATCACTGAGAATCCACAGTGAGGACACTCATGAACCCTGTCCGATAACTCTTGGTAAGAAAATGGTTTTCGCAAAGGTCCATTTTCATCCACATGGGTGACCTTGGGTCATGGGTGTTTTCTACAATGCTTCCACAGGCAGAACACCTTTGAGTGGTGTTCATGGGATTTGATCAGCCTTCGACCAGCACATTCAGCCTCGTACGAGAGCATGAACATGAACCTGGACCAGAATGCATCATGGATGTCACGATGCATGCTTTTGTTATTCCCTGCGATGAGTATGTTCCTGGAAGCATTGTAGTAATGCCTCATGGATGTCACGATGCATGCATCAGGATTGCTTTGATGACTCCTTGAACCTTGCGATGTATTCTGAGGACGTGTCCGAATAAGGATTAGGTGTTTATGATATGCAGAAGCAATAAGGTCCAAATTTCTGGCCTCAGCTCTTATCCGGACAGGTCCTATTCTGATTCTGATATCACCTATCTTGGAGAGGTGCAAACGACCATGATCTTGATCCAGCTTGAACCCTGACTGGTTATGGTTCATGGTTTTGTGCCAGCTAGGACATTTGGCTCTGAGATGTCCTATCCTTCTGCCCATAGCTTGTCAATATCGGATAGTGGCAAACATAATCATCCAGGGCCTTTGAATCGGAGATGTCCTATCTTCTGGCCATTATTCTTAGAAGCTGAAAGACCTTTGATGATAGAAAGCGCGTAGTTCACCATCTGAAGCACTTTAGAATAGATCAGGTTCAGTTTGGGATGCTCAAGTTTCAGAAGCGGTATCATGTTCTGAGTGTCATAGATTTTGAGCTCTACGCCCCTTCTCTGGCTACTTTCAGCTCTTGGAGAAGTCTATTATCCATCTACAAGCATCCAGCGCTTCAGCTAGCTTTTTGCTGAGTCACACTATCTGAGAATATCGGATATTTGTAATAATAATCATTTATTGAATTATAATATCGATCTATTACATCAAATCGTTGAGCATGCCAGAAGCAGGGAGGGCTTCGTTTTCATCCTCACTGCGCCCTCTCCCAGAGTTAAATTTGGTGGTGGCTCATCCGAACCCGTCTGAATAAGAGCTGAGAAAGCTGAGGGCAGGGGATTTGGGCCTTGCTTTTGGATGTCTGAGACGTTTAATCCCTATTCGGACAGGCCCATCTGTCCCTGTGATTCAGCGGATCAGCAATCTTGCATATTGAGTAGAGGCGATTGATGCTAGTTGTACAGAGCTCACCACTCAGATGAATCGGCCTATAGCCTTAGTAGTTATTCTGGGTACACCTGGTGGATGCCATCAATCTCCATGCCGAAGTACTTCTTGAGCAGCTCAGCATGTACCTCCCGTGGATTGATATCTTGGAAGAGATCCGGATGGAACCACTTGGCGTAATACAGCAGTGTTATAAGCTCTGAAAGGCCGCTGGCCATGTTTATGTCCATAACGTATACACGCCCGGATTTGACCGCATCGATTGAATCAAAACCCGTTAGAGACATTATCTCATCTCTTTTCGCTCTCATCTGCTGTGTTGGATAAGTAGCTTTATATTCATATATTCTCTCTTATTCTTTCAAGAATCTTCGTCATAATGTTATACGCTTAAAATTATAGTATAAAATGTGAACATCCTGCGTACTTCGCGAATCATGCCTTCCTTCGAAGTGGCCCTCACAGTCTCGCCAAATATCCTCTTAATTGCTGAGAATACACTTTCAGCCGCCCACCTTCTTCCATATCCATGCACAATTTTCCAACTGTGGTATCCATACTTCATAAACTCAAGAACTGGTTCGGCTCTGGACGAGCCTGCTTTGACGATAGCATTCTTCCTGATCTTGATTCCAGGCATATCTACGCCCTTCTCTTTCATGAAATCGAATACCCCCTCCTTATCATAAGCTCCATCCATCAGTGAATCTTCAAGCTTAACATCTTCCAGCAGCGGTTTTACCATCTCATGATCAGTGACGGTCTCATCGGTTATCTCGAAGGTTACGGGCTTCCTTGTTTCAACATCTACGGCGATATGCACTTTTATCCAGCCTCTGCGTTCAACACCATGACTTTCTCTCATCCAGTCGCCTCTATTCGTAACCTTCATTCCTGTTGAGTCAACTGCGACCACTAAATCGTTATCAGGTATTGGAATATTCAACTCCAAATTCGTAATCCTCTGCCATAATGTCGAATAATCGGCAGCCAACAGCCCAGGAACAAATCCGCTTAGCGCCTGAATAAATCCTTCGAGCTGCCTGTATGGTAAATGAAGAAAGGCGTATGCTAAACCACAAAATTGAATAAATGTCTCAGGATAGCGATAGGGTCTGCCATTCTTGTTCTTATTCATCTTCAGTAGCTCTTCATCCCAATTATTCACAAAGTCAGTGCTAAGGTAAAACCATCCTCGCCTAACCAATTTCTCATTGTATTCGCGCCAATTGCGGTTATCCTCATAGGCCATGAAATATATTATATATTTTCCTAGTTTAAATAGTTATCCAACACAGCACTCTCATCTCGTCCTCTGTTGGTGTATCTCCCTTGTACTGATTCGATGCCATTGAGAATATTATTATCTGTGGATTCTGCTGGATGACCCACTCCATGTCCACATGCGGGACCGTTTCAGTGAGATTTCCAGCGATATTCCTGCCACCAGCCTCTGAAATTCTTATATCACCAGCTGATTGGTTCCCTGCGGTCCAATCGAAGTGCCCCATGGACATGAAGTATACCGTGGGTCTCTCGCTCTCAGGAACCAAGCTTACTCGCTCCAGAATAGTGTTGTAGTATTTGGTGATCCAGCCAATGATCTCATGTGATTTATCCTCTGCATTTACTATCCTACCCAGATCGTTGATCATCGGAATAAGAGCGTCGATATGCAACGCGCGATATCTGAGAACGGGGATCCCACAACTGACGAGAACCTTTTCGCTCTCCTCCGGGAATAAAGAGCCGGTCTTGGCTATTACCAGATCCGGCTTCAGCTCCAGTATCCTCTCAAGATCTGCATTCCTGCCGGATGTACCCACACGTTCCTTCTCCTGAAGGCAGCGACATAGTGAGGGTATAATGCAATCCTCGGTGACTGCGGCAATCTTGTCAGACATGCCCAGAGCGCAGAGCACCTCGGCTGCAGCAGGGGAGAGGCATACAATCTTTTCAGGAGTTGCAGGAATCACCACGTCTCGCCCATCTTCATCTCTGATGGTGATCGGCTGCTCTTGCTGTGCCATTGATGGTACAACTAGAAGAGCCAGCATTACAAGCAGGATAAAGCATCTCATCTGTATCACCCTTAACTCAAATTGGTTTTAATTTTCTAAAATCATTCTGTGTTGAGTCTAGGTTAAATAAATTTTGATTAAATCAGATCAATCTTATTACATCAGATAACCGATGTATCGGCATTTGCATGGCCACGTGATTTGTGTACAAACGAGAGCCTTCAGCACTTGGACCGGGGAGAAGCATTCCAGACCTACGAGGAGACTCTGAGAACAGATTGAGGTTTTCTCAAAATTACATCGAAAATCTGGCCCAGAGCCCGGTTGTGCTGCTCAATGATGCCGAAGAGCAGTACTCAAGGTGATGTATCCACATATTTTGAGATGACCTCATCGAGAGCAAGGCTCAGCATTGGATATATATCCAGGCCCACTGCTGTGTTGAATAATGTTTGGAAATCCAATAGCAGAGAGCTAATTCATATAACATGAGACTTTAGTAAGAATCGATAGCTATTGCCACAAGGCAGCGTATTCAACACAGCAAGGCCCACGAATTAATTTTAAGTCATCTCGAAACCACCCGGCTACTGGCAGTGAGATGGTGTCGTCTGGGCCAGACTACCACCCGTATGCATCCTCAGATTATTCATCGATCGAATGGAGCGTGAACCATGTTGAACCACAACTCAAAACGCCGACTAGATAAGGTCAAAGGTTTCGGGACTAAACAATCCACCCTTCCCACCAATAAGTTAAAGTATTACTGAGTTTGAATCATAATCATGTTTTGTCGCTGAAGTGGGGTGGCTGAAGGGGTGTAGTCCTGATGTCAATTGCTGTGATCTCCGATACGCATTTCGGCTTGAAGTCCTCTGTTCTTTCAAGGCGTGATAATGTCGATTACTTCATATGGGAACTCTGGAGGTACGGAGACGGCATCGATGAGGTTGTGCTTCTTGGCGATATCCTCGATCTCTGGAGGGTCCGGATGGAGAGCGCCATTCGCGATGCAAGCTATTTCTTCAGGCGGCTGGACGAGCTGGGCCTGGGGGTGAGCTATGTGGTGGGCAATCACGATCACCACATGACGGTCATATGCCAGGAGCTCTCACTTCTCGAGAGGGCGGCGAGGGGTGAACTGTTCAGCGTTTACCTTCCGAACCTGAGGTGGGCGATGAATCTTGCAGGACTTAGGATGACATTCCATTACCCTACATATGAGATGGAGATTGGGAGCAGACGCTTTATGTTCACACACGGCCATCATCTCGATGGCATTAAATCACTACCTGTGCAGATCTTCGAGGGCATACGCAGACTATCGGGTGAGCCCGTTCTTCCCGCGGATCTCGAGAGGATGATGGCATATGCATATGAAAGCATCTACAGGTCCTGCTATCTGGGTGAGGCCGTGGAGATCGAGGAGTCGCTCTGGAGGGTCACAAGCATATTCGATAAGGTGAGATCTGGAGTGCTCAGGACGCTGAGGTACAGCCCTGTCGAGTCACAGTACGATGCAATCATTAAATTCATCCGAGAACGACATCCCGGCAAGGTTGACTGCTTCATCTATGGCGACACGCACCAGGCAGCCATTTACAGGAGAAATGAGGACCTGCTGGTCGCCAATGCTGGCTCGCTCGCGGATGGTGGTGATAACACATATCTCATACTCACAGACGACGAGATCCAGCTGAGGGGATTCGGCAGGCAGGAACCGCTGATGAAAATGTATGTTTGAGGCACCATTCTGGTCTCATTCTGTTCTGCAAGCACGGACTAAGTCATTCGGTCAGATTGCTCACGGGCATAAAAACACGGCGCCTTCATGTGCACTCTGAATTCTGTCATGTGACTTCCTCTTCGGCCTGAACACCGGAATAAGCGTCCTGCTAACCCCCATCACGCAGTACGGAAATCGGTCGGTATGGAATTCCGTAAAATTGAGCGCCGAGGGAGGGATTCGAACCCTCGATCCCCGAAGGGGAACAGGTTTAGCAAACCTGCGCCCTACCTGGCTAGGCTACCTCGACACAGGATTATGTCTGTCAGCCATACATCTTATGCAGCATCTCGCGCACTGACCCCGCGCCGACGCGCAGGACAGAAGCGCCCGCTACAGGAGTATGCGTCTCCACCTTACCATAAATAGCTATCGTTGTGCCTCCTCTCCTGAAGGTTGGAGTTTGCGCCCTGCTATCCCCCATCACTTCACGCACTGCAGGAGGTCCTTGCTGGTGATGATGCCTACAAGCACGCCGTCCTTGACCACTGGAAGACGGCGTATGTTGTGGCGCACCATGAGCTCAGCAGCCTCGCGGGTGGTTGCTTCTGGGGAGATTGTGACAAGTGGTGCTGGTGTCATGATGTCTGCCACGCTCACGTTCGCAGGGTCCAGGCCGGCTGCGAAGACCTTCTTGAATATACGACTTGTTGTGACGATGCCCTCTACCTCCTTGAGAAGACCACCCTCTGCGACGATCACACACCCCTTCGGTCCGCTGGCCATCAGCTTTATCGCATCTATAACCTTTGCGTTTGGTGGCACTGTGAGCACCGGATAGCTCATCAAATCCATAACCCTTACAGGCATCTCACCCACTTCAGGTGTATCTTGGTGATAGGCCTATAAATACTGAACCTATTCTGCAGTCAGCCACTCCACATCCAGATCATCAAGATCTATCAGAGCAGCGTATCCCATGCGCGCTTCCCCCACGTTCACCACCAGTGTGCCTCCGAGGTTTAAGGCGCCGCGGTCCTCGTGTATGTGGCCGCATATCACCAGATCAGGCTGCAGTTCTTCAATCACCCTACGCAGACCAGAACTTCCAGAGAGCTCTCCGTTGTACAGACGATCCCTCACCCCTCTCGGTGGCTGGTGAACCACCACAACCCGTCGATCAAGATCGCGAATAGAGCGAAGCAGATCTGTCAGTGTTCTGTACAGGTCCTCATCGCTGTGGTAATACCTTGCCGGATCTCCGATCCTCTTCGGATTCCTCGCCACCATCCCGCCCATGCCCACAAACCCCACTTTCCCAATCACGAACGTGGATCGGTGAATCGGTATGAGACCGTGGCTTCGCCAGAGATCCTCTGCAAATGTCCTGGGATCCATGTTGCCTGGGATTATGAGTTTCATCTGCGGAAACCGGGAGAGCTGATCGAGAACACGTACCGCAGTATCTGGCGTTCCATCATTATGAAGATCTCCTGCTATCACCATCAGATCCGCAGACCGTCCTTCCAGAAACCACAGTCGCGAGGGTGCATCATGAACATCAGCTATGCAGATCAGCCGCATAAGAAACCTCCATCACGAAATAAATCACAGTAGATCATGATATTGGTATGGGATTTGGAGGTTTCTGTTGTCATCTGAGAGTGCCATGCCCTCTGGAGGTCACGGCGAACTTGACCAAAAAAACGCTCACGATGCAAGGTCACCCATGTGGGTGAAATGGTCAACATTCAATGCTATTTTCGGACCAACCAGATGCCATTTGATATATCGTATGCAGCTTATGGATCCAGATTCACATCTATTGCATGTGGATATCGAGACGACTTGTGCCCCCCCAAATGAACCCTCTACATAGCTGGTCGTCGAATGATATCCACAAAAAGAGAACGTGCAGCTCAAACCGCTGAGCTACATTTCGGCGATGTACTTGAGCTCAGTTGAGCCTTTTGATACCTCTGAGGAGGCAAGGCCGACTGATGCATCACCTTCAGCGACGATCTTCAGACCATACGGACAGCCCTCTGTGCACGTCCTTACAGCCTCCTTGATGATGTCAGTGGCATCCAGTGTGTACTCTCCAGGGGAGTCGATCTCAATCTCTGCGGAAGCATTCTCCACAGCCTCAGGGGCATCTTCCCATGTGAGCTCAGGGCTGATGTATCCATAGACAAAGTAAACCTTTATGATACCAGGCTTCTCCACATCTGAGACCGTCAGCTTCAGGGTTGCTGTGGAGACCTGATCGGGAGAGAATATGCCCTGGTTGCCGAATGCATTTATAAATCCGATGTATGCGATCTTCACGGGCTCACCCGCAGCTGATGCCACCCACAGCGTGGTCGCATCTCCAAATGTATCGTTCGGGTTATCCCTGTCCACATACGTATCAACATCAAGACCTGCCGTGAAAGTGCCTGCACAGGCTAACCCCAGCAGCAGGAAAAGCATCAGTGTTGCATAGACAGACTTCAAACCAAACACCTCCACCCCCTGATGACTCCTATAAATTAAAAAGATTTGTGTTCATCTTGAACCTAGATGAGATCTACACGACCACCAGACATTATTTAGATGGCATGCGATATCGACAAATATAGATATGTTCGCTCATACTCAGTTGTTGCGCGATCAATGCATCATGAGAGAGACTGCATCGAATCAGTTGTATGGGCTTTCAGGAGTCGACATGTACTATTAGAGTAGCAGGGCGCAACTCCAACATTCAGGAGAGAGTGTCACGCAATATGCAGTATCGCGTTTGAACTCGATGACACATGGTGCGGGACTTGGATTAGAAAGCGTCTCCAAAACTCCACCAGCAATGCAATTTATGCGACGCATTTGGGTGCTGCGTTGAATAATGTTTGGAAATCCAATAGCAGAGAGCTAATTCATATAACATGAGACTTTAGTAGGAATCGATAGCTATTGGCCACAAGGCTTCGAATTATTCAACACAGCAGTTTTGAGGAAAATTCAAGTCAAATACGATATCAGCGAGAATCCGCCATTGTAAAAATAAGGGTTTATAGGAATACTCAATGTTTTAATATTATTTTATTTAACCATATGAAATCCGACAAAAATTATAAATATCACCAATGACCACTTAATTTGGCACAGGGCCTGCTTCTTTGTGTATGTGTGGACTCTGCTTTGAGCATGCTTTTGGAGTTATTCCTTTCAACCACACCATGTCAAGCACAGAGACCCTGGCTGGAGGTTGATGCGTATGCAGTTCATGTCCTATGAGGATCTTCCAAAGATAAGATTGCCCAACGGGAATGATGTGTTCATAAGCGACTCCACGCTTCGCGATGGAGCCCAGATGCCCGGAATCGTCATAAATCTGAGGGACAGGCTGAGAATATATGAGTACCTTCACAGGAGGGTGTGTCTATCATTCAAATTTATTTTATACTAAATCTTGATAGAATTCTCAATGCATAAGCCAGTACTCTCAGAAGCATCCTTGTAATAGTTGTCTCTTCGAGGAAACATGGTATTCTATCTCCAAACCAATTGGTCAAAGCACCAAAGAATCCTTCACAAACTGATCTGTGTTTGTATATTTCTCTATTAAAGATCCGATCTCTGATTCTGGATCCAAAACCACCGGCACTTATTTTTCTCGGTTTAATAACAGGCATGTAACCTTTATCTACAACATCATTCAAAAATTTCCTGGAATCATATTCACCGTCACCAAATAAATAGCCTGATCCCTCAGGCACTGTTAGTTCCGATTTTATCCTCGTTTCCACAGGGAATATCGTTTCATTTTTCCTGGTTATTGCTTGTATCTTTATGATATCCTTTTTTTATTTGCGAATTTAGTGGAATCAATGAAACTATCTGTATAATCTATTGATTGTAACCTTTCAAGAACTTTATTTAATATCTCTTCAATATTTGAAGATAAATTCTTTTCCCAGAAATGCAAAACTGAATGATCAATTCTTATTCCAAGCACTTCTTTAATCCTAACTTCTGCTGATCTTAAAGAATGCCCCTCAAACTCTTTTATCAAAAGTGCCTTAATTATGGTCTCCAAATCATAAACTTTTGGTTTTGGAGCATTTATTGATCGCAAATCTAACGATAACGAATCAAATACTTCTAATATTAACTTAATATCGTATAATCTTGTATCCCATCTCTTAAGCATGTTATTTGCTTGTTTTATGGTATATTAAAATTTATCTTAGCTTAACTTTGGAATACAGCATATTCTAATATTAGCATATTAGACACACCCCTTCACAGGATAGGCATAGAGAAGCTGGAGGTATTCCTGTTCAGCAAAGCCGATAAGAGGGCCGCAAGAGAGATGCTGGACATGGGCTGTAACCCGGAGGTCACAGGCTGGAGCAGGGCGAACACGAATGACATAGATCTCGTGCTGGAGATGGATGGTATCAGGGAGACAGGCATACTGATGTCGATCTCGGATCCGCACATACTGATAAAGATGGGTCTTCCCGGCAGGGAGGCTGCACGGGAGATGTATCTTGACGCACTCCAGTACGCTGTCGATCATGGTCTGAGAACCAGGGCGCATCTGGAGGATATCACGCGTGCTGATCTGGAGGGCTTTGTATACCCCCTTGTGAGGGAGATAATTGATATAGATAGGGATTGCACCATCCGCATCTGCGATACCCTCGGGTACGGGCTGCCGTTTGAGGGTATGAACGATCCGTACTCCATACCAAACATGGTCCGGAGGCTGCGCGAGATCGGGGTGAAGAACATAGAGACGCACATCCACGATGATTTCGGATTTGGCACGGTGAACTCCATTGTGGGTTACTGGTATGGAGCGAACTGGTCGAACCTCACATTTCTGGGCATAGGGGAGAGGGCAGGCAATGCAGAGCTCGAGAAGGTTCTCCTGTTTCTGAAAACCAGGGTTGAGGGTTTCGAGAAGTACGACCTCTCATGCCTGACAGAGTTCGCCCAGTTCATGGAGGAGCATGTGGGCATAAGGGTTCCAAGGAACAAGGCAGTGGTTGGCAGAAACATATTCTCACACGAGAGCGGCATACACACAGCTGGCGTGATCAAGAATCCATTCACCTATGAGCCGTATCCACCGGAGATCGTTGGAGCCAGCAGGAGCCTGATGATAGGCCCAACATCCGGCAGAGAGGTCCTGAAGATCAAGGTGGAGGAGGCTCTGAGAGATCTCATCGACATGGACGTCACCATAAACAAGGACGACTGGAGGCTCAATCTCATACACTCTGAGATAAAGAGGCTATACGATGAGGAGAAGAGGAGGTCATGCATATCAGATGAGGAGCTGAAGGCTTACGTTGAGAAGTACTTCCTCTTCGAGTCGATATTCGAGGATGAGAGCCATACAAGTGGAGAACCCATCTCGGACTGAGCGATTGCTCAGGGCATGCAGCGTTCTGCATCTAAGACTGACGATCGAAAAACTATATCTAGCTTGGAATGCAGTGCATGTATTCCGGATCTCATGGCCAGAATGGCTCTGAGATTCACGAAACCCATTCCTGGATGGAAAGGCGAGACTGCAGATCGCTTGAAGCTGTTGCCTCATGATGCAGATCTCCAGGGATGATCGAACGCGGGCGCGAGAGAGGAAGGGCGGCTGCCGCTGGCCGGTATCGGCCGGTGTGGAAAGTCCCCCCACCTCTGGACACACAGGCATCGAGATGATGCGGGGCGAGAGCTCCGGCTCTGGCACAGAAACGGGACTGCGCCGTGATAATGCGATGATGCCGAAAGGCGGAGGTCTCACGGAATGCAGATGAAACGGCGAAACCCTGTGGGTGCAAGCCAAAATAGGGCAGCTCTGGGGGTGTCCAGCCCCTTGCCCGGGTATGGCGCTAAGCTGAATGCCGCCGAAACAGAAGGGGGCTTACTCTCCTGACTCGCGCCCAATCCTCATTGCAGCTCTTGCGACGAGCCTTGCAACCCTTACCGGCTCAGGTATCCTTCCCTCGATTGTAAATCTGTTCAGCACAGCCCTGGTCTCCTTCAGAGAGATGCCATGAGCTCTAACAAACAGATCGTATCCTGTTTTCAGCCTGATGGCGCTTCGCTCGCCAAGCGCCCTGTATTTCATCAGCCGCTCCACATCGCCAGGGAAGTACTCCTCTATGTACCTCTCAAGCCCGTCAGACTCCTCGTAAGTGACGCTGATCACCGGCAGCCCTGTCTCTCTGTGTATCCTCTCTGGGTCTATTATGTTGAACCAGCTGATCACATTTCCGCTCAGCATTAAAATATTGATATCTTCTCTTCCGAGCTTTCTGTATATCGACAGCACTCCATCAGTCGCATCCATCCCGCCCACTGTGATCTCAGCAAGCGCAACACCATCGATGCGCATATCCCCCCGCATCACCAGGCCTGCCAGCGTGGATAAAGAATCCGAGCGCACGAAGCTCTCTGCGATACCAAGCGCCCTTATCCCTGGTTTGCTGACGCGTATGGCCTGCTTATTACCACCACGAACAGATGGATTTTCATCGCTTCGATTCTCCAGCTTGGATCGAAGATGCTGACCCATCCCACAATCTACCGGGGCCTTTCGGCTGTGCAGATCACAGTCGAATTCCCCGTGGTTTTGGTTCATCCAACTCCTCCAGAGATGGCCATCGAGTTTTGTGTGCTGTTATCAAAATTGCTGCAAATACAGCAAATATGCTACATCCCGGGCTCCTCAGCAGAGTCCACTGCAATAAAAGAGAGATGCGCCTGAGCCCAGCTCACTCGTAAAGCCAGGGCTCATCGATGCGTTTGTACTCGAATATCTCTGAGTCGCTGAAGTGAAGGGCTATCTCGCGGGCTGCAGACTCAGGAGAGTCAGAGCCGTGGATCACATTACGACCGGTCTCTATCCCGAAGTCGCCTCTGATTGTGCCAGGTGCTGCCTCGGCGGGGTTGGTCGCGCCATTCATCTTTCTTATGGCAGATATGACTCCCTTTCCCTCAACGACCATCTGCACAGATGGGCCAGAGGTTATGAATTCGACGAGGTCTCCGTAGAAGGGCTTTCCAGCGTGCTCTGCATAGTGCTTCTCAGCACGCTCTTTGTCCATGACCGAGAGGCGCATCGCCACTATCTTGAAGCCCTTCTCCTCGATCCGCTGGATTATCCTGCCAACAAGCCCCCTCTGCACACCATCAGGCTTTATCATGACAAATGTGCGCTCCAGCCTCTACGCCCCCTTTCGAGCCCACTTTATCTTCCTGGAAACGCGGCCAAGCCGCATGTTCTTTTCACACTTGGACGAGCAGAAGTAGTATACAGTCCCGTCCTTCTTTGCATACAGCTTCCCCGTGCCAGGGGTGATCCTGGTGTTGCAGAATGAGCATCTTCTCTCTTCCATTGGATCACCTGCCTGTCAGCTTCTTGGCCTCGCGCGCGGTCTCCAGAAGCATCAGGACATCGCCAACCCTCACAGGTCCCATGCAGTTCCTGGTTATGATCCTGCCCTTGTTCGAGCCCTCCAGTATCCTGCACTTTATCTGGGTGGCCTCTCCGTGCATTCCGGTGACCCCTATGACTTCTATGACTTCTGCGGGGACGCCGTTCTCCTCAACCACTATTTATCACCTACTTCAGAGCCTGGAGTTTCTGGATTATCTCCTCCAACAGCTCCTTTCCCTTTCCCGGCTCTATTATCGCAGCTGCCGCGCTCTTCACACTCAGACCGGCAGCCGCCCCCACGTCGCTCTGTTTCTTCACGTACACGTAGGGGGTGTTCTTCTCCTCGCAGAGCGGGGGCAGATGTGCCACTATCTCAGGTGGCTCCACATCCTCTCCAATTATCACGAGCTTCGCAACCCCTCGCTCCACGGCCTTGGTAGCTTCGTTCGTTCCCTTCTTTATTCTTCCGGTGTCGCGAGCCAGCTCAAGCGCTTCAAGCGACTTTGATGCCAGCTCGGGTGGAACATCAAACCTCACGTATATCGGTCTAGCCATATCACACATCTCCTTCAGGGCACCAGCCCATCATCATTCATCGGAAAATTGCCTCACTCGAATGAACAGATCCAGCTCCATCTCCCTATCTAAAAAGTTTACGCTATCAGGGCGCAAGCAGATCCGCGATCACGCCCCTGATCTCCTCCGGTGCGATGGTTCCATCGAGTCGCAAAATGCTGCCGTCGCGCGAGATGCTCATGTTGTATTTGGATGCGAACGCCTGTATTCTTGTCAGTGTATTCCCAGCCGGAGACAGGAACCTGCAGCGAACATAAACATCGTTTTCCCTCTGCGTGATGCCTGCATAGAACTCCTCATACTCGCCGCCGAGTGGTGCGTTCTCGATGCCACCTACACCTGCAATCTGGAGATCCGCGATCTCGTCATACGCCAGGGTCAGCCGATCAGTCGGGAATCCGCCAAGAATAACATCCAGGATCTGCTTCAGCGCGCCCTCGGGGCCGAACAGCGTCGGCCTGCCGAACACCCTTCCGAGATCCCCGGTCGCCGGCACGATCATGAAATCATTATAGGGGATCACAAGCCCCTGGTAGTTGTAGGTGAAGGGCATGATCCAATGGAACTCAGCCCATGTGCCGTTGAAGAATACCGATGCCCCTCGCCTGATCTCAGTGGGGTACATCTTGTCTCTGTACATCAACCCAGCAGCAGGTGGATATATCTCTGGGATCACAGAGGCTGCTGCATCTGTTATGTTCTGCGATGCCTCAAGATCGATCCAGTAAGCGAATGTTGTGTTTTCCGGACACATCTCAAGCAGGTCCTGCATGCTGGAGAAGCTCATGTCCACAAGATTTCCCCTCACCCCAAAGGCTGAGAGCGGTGCAGTCTCAACAGATTCCGGACTGGAGGGGGTTTCCACATCCCCGCTCCGCAGAACAAATCCCGCAAACGCGGAGAGCACCATCACAGCTCCCACAAATATCGCAAATGCCTTGGCAAACTCCTTCTGGTTCATTCAGCCCCCTGGTATCCGGCGATGTTATTTAATCTTTGGGATATTATCAATGGACTGTTCCGATCAAGGATTATGTGTTTCTGACCTACAGAAGGTGGTAAGGTCCGGATTTCCAGTATAGGCATCTATCCTGCATCCATCCGGACAGGTCCTTATCGATCCAGCGACCTCCTGGATCCCTGCAAAAGAGATAACTACAATTCCATCAGAATAAATTCTATGAGAAAACTGGGAATATGCCTTCTGTTCCTTACGCTGCTCTTAGTCGCTTCGGTAAATGCACAGGTTGAATATGCCCCTGGTGAGAGGAGGGCGGAGGTTCTCTTCAATATGGGCATTGGAAGGCCCTGGCTGATAAGCGAGCATGCTCCGTGGCTCTACGGATGTATCACAATGCCTGCTCGCGGCTTCAGCTACATGTTCTATGATCCATTCGGAGGGCTGGCAGCAGAGTACCGTGACAGGAGGTACAGCTCGCTCGAACGAATACCTCTCAGGGAGGGAGTCGTTCTGGGATACGTCACAGTCGATAGCGGCGTACTGAGCCTGCTCGATGCCGACACCCAGAACCCAATTGGCGTGATCAAGATTCACGCAAAGAGGGGCGCGTATCCTGTAATCGCCATTGTGGACAGTGACGGATGCCTGAGCGGGGTTTACATAGACCTGCGTTATTCATGACTCAGAGATTCATTCACACTGTATACAAAACAGTAGGCAAAGACTGCTGGGCGATCAAGATTCCAGCTGAAAAACCGCATCTATAGGTCATCATCCATGATAGCACACGAGGTCAGAGTTATTGAGCGGCGCTTCTCGCTGGCCATGATCCTCACAATATCCATACTGATAGCTGAGCTTCTGGGGAGCTGGTGGACTGGCAGCCTGGCGCTTCTCTCGGATGCAGCACACGTATTCCTCGATCTCTTCGCGCTCGGTCTGAGCTGGTTCGCGATCAGGATCTCGGCGCTTCCGGCCAGCGAACGGTACAGCTATGGCTTCCACCGCTTCGAGGTAATTGCGGCGCTTGCAAACGGACTAACCCTTGGGTTCGTGGCCCTGGTCATTCTCATTGAGGCATACAGGAGACTTCTCCAGCCGGAGCCTGTGAAGGGCTTGGACCTGCTTCTCATCGCAACCTTCGGGCTCATCGTGAACCTAATCGTCGCATTTGTTCTGAGCAGGGATGGCCACATGGATGATCTTAACCTGAGGTCCGCGATCCTCCACGTCCTTGGTGATGCAGCAGCATCTCTCGGCGTGATCGCAGCAGCGCTTGTCATCTGGAGGACGGGCTGGTACCCCGCGGATCCGATCATCAGCCTGCTCATTTCTGTCATGATATTTGCCGGCTCCTACAGACTCATCAAAGACTCGTTCCGGCTGATCATGGAGGGCGTACCAGAATGCATCAGGACCGATGAGGTCGTGGACCAGATCTCCACCGCGTCAGGGGTAATTCAGGTCCATGATCTTCACATATGGGGCGTCTGCTCCTCGAACATCTTGCTCAGCGCACATGTGGTGGTCTCTCCGGAATCAGACCATCAAAGGACGCTCAGTGAGATACGAGATAAGCTTAGCTCGATCTTCGGGATAGAGCATGCCACAATACAGCTTGAGAACGAGTACTGTGGCCAGGGCAGGGTGGTATTTCAGAAACGGGTGGACTGACAGAAACCGATCATCGAGTCGGCGGCTCTGGCCTGGAGATATCCTCACAAAATATCTCCGTATAGATCTTCAATGGTTGCATGTTTTCTTGGTCGTGTTCTCGCATTAAGTCAGATGCATGCGACCTCGTGGAGATCGTGCAGCATCTTACCAACGAAGTCGTCTCAAAATTTCCCAAGCGTATTGATTTATGTGGATTGTATTTCCGCACAGGATCGATGCAGATCCGCATCGTTGCTTTAAATAGTTTCGAGAAGAATTCAACGTATCCGATTACTGAGAGCGGGTTCGGCCAGTCGAGAAAATGACATCATTATGAGCATGCATCACGACGGTCTCGCATGAGTGGTGCTTATTTGCCTCAGGGAGAAACAGCTATAAAATAAGATGAGCAACCGAACATGGATGTTTGTAGACTTGTTCATCCCTTTTATCACAATTGCCATCGCAGAGCTCGGCGATAAAACACAGCTCTCTGTTCTGCTGCTATCCACCAGAACAAAGGAGCATTTCAAGCTGCTGATTGGGGTGATGTCTGCCTTTCTCATCGTCGATGGATTCGCCATACTCCTCGGCGCATGGATAACAGAGGTCGTTCCTGCAAGCATTCTGAAGATAATCTCGGGAGGGATCTTCCTGCTCTTCGGGATAATCACGCTGAGGGATCTTGATGGAGATGAAGGTGATGGCAGGAAGTTTGATGAGAGCCCCTTTTTATCAGGCTTTCTGGTCATATTTCTGGCTGAGTGGGGGGATAAGACACAGATCGCATCTGCGGTATTCGCGACACAGTACAACCCATGGTTGGTTCTCGGTGGCACAATGCTTGCGCTGTTCATACTCTCAATTAGCGCCATTTACCTCGGAAGGTTCATACTGGGATACATAAACCGGAGAACCATCACACTGGCAGCTGGGCTGATCTTTATGGCAATGGGCATCGTGCTTCTGCTGCTTTAGCCCGGGACTCCACACAGAGTCCCTTCTAAAACGCCAGATGCAATCGATGGAAGTCGTCTCAAAATTCCCAGGCGTATTGATTTATGTGGATTGTATTTCCGCGCAGGATCGATGCAGATCTGCATCTTTGTTTAAATAGTTTCGAGACGAACTCATGTATTGCATGAGCTCCCAAATGTGCTGTGTTGTATAATTCGAAACCTTGTGGCCAATAGCTATCGATTCCTCCTAAAGTCTCATGTTATATGAATTAGCTCTCTGCTATTGGATTTCCAAATATTATTCAACACAGCACTCAAAACCAGAGGTTTTTAGAAATACTCCACTGATCCCTCTTTCGCCAGGAAGGCCAAACCCTTTATTCTACTAACATATAACTAATTTCAAATAAGTTCTGAGACCGCGCCGGCGTAATGCAGTCTGAGTACTGATGATTGCGCATAAACTGAGGCTAAACTGAGGCTAATCCCTGTGATTTGGCGGTCAGTAACCTTCTAGAGAGGCTGAGTCGATTGCTGCTAGTTGGGCTCGTAAAAATCGCTGCTCTGACGATTCGACCAGATGAGCCAAGACTGAAGGTAAGACCGACCGATGCAGCTCTTTATCCTCAGAGCGAGAGAATCATTTCCACAAGATGTTCCACTGCGGCATCATTCACATCATGCACATCGCATATCTTGTTTTGTACATCTATTCCGCCGATAACTATCTTCGGGTACTGGCTGCTCTTGAACCCCTCGAGTATGACAAAATCGATGCCTCGGGATCTCATCTCCTCCAGAGCAGACTCGAGGCTCCCCTTGGGGGTCACCACGATCTGGCCTAGGCCTAAGCCGATGACGACATCCGCACCTGCCATGAGGTGTCTGTGCGTGTCGCCCTGGTCGACATGGTGCCCCGGCATGTGCTTCACCGTCCCGACGCGGCCGTGCCTCTTGAGGGATTTTACCAGAGCCTCGATCAGCGTGGTCTTCCCCGACTTGTGGTGACCCACAACAGCCACTACCTTCAAACCATCATCACCCAGGCAAATTCCACAAATTCCGCTAAGGTTCTCTGATTGAGAGACACCATCTTGAAGATCGCCTAGAGCAGAAGCTCCCCGACGAACCGCATGTAGCTCACGAGATCCTCGACACTCACGTTCTCATCGATTCCATGTGCATTGCTCTCGAGCTGCCTCCCGACACCGTAGACCGCTGCAGGGATCTTTGTGATCTCTGTTGCATACGCCTGGTCCAGGCTCCCCTGCGTCCCGGACAGATGAGGCTCCGTTCCCGTTGCTCTTCTCACAGCCTCCTTCACCTCAAGAACCCACGGATGCTCCGGGTCCATCCTCATGGGAGGATACCCAGGCCACATTCTTATGTCGATGTCGGAGCCGAAGCGTTTGACTATCTCCTCAAGCTCACTCATGGCATCCTCCATCCTCTCCTCCGGGATCACCCGCCTGTCTCCTCGGAAGACGCATCTGTCGGGGACTATGTTCTCCTTAATGCCGCCATGTATCACATTTATGTTCAATATCGGCATCATGTGTGCGATCCCTTTATCCCTTAGCACAGAGCTGGCTGGAAGCGAGGAGCTTTTCTTTTCAACCTCCCTCTTGTGTCGGAGTATTGCGTCGATCACAGGAAGCGACTTCTCGATCGCGTTATCTCCGAGAAAGCTGGATCCGCTGTGCGCCGCTCTCCCATTCACCGTGACCTCCCATGTGATAATGCCATTCGAGCCGATCACAACATCATCGGAGAACCCATCCATGCAGAGCATCTTGTCCCCCTTCACCATTCCGGAATCTGCAAGATAGCACAGCCCGGAGTAGCCGCCAACCTCCTCATCGGTCGTCAGAAGCAGGCGAAGGTTGTACTTCGGCTTTCTTTCTCTGAGAATGCCCCTGAGGGCGGCGATCATCGCCGCGACAGCCCCCTTCGAGTCCGAGACTCCCCTGCCGTATGCTCTGCCATCCCTGATCGTGAGCGAGAATGGATCTGTGGACCATCCGTCGCCTGGAGGTACGACGTCGAGGTGTGTATATATCACTAGCCACTCTGGCCTCCTGAGATCCATATCTGCGATCAGGTTGACTCTATCCCCTGAGAGTCTGGGATCGGTGCACTTTGACTCGAAGACCTCTGCAGGCATCACAAGCTTCTTCGTCGCAAATCCCATATCATTGAGCACCGGTACGAGGTAATCCACTATCTCATGGTAGAAGCTCCCAGGTGGTGCAACCGTCCTGAAGGCTATGAGATCTCTGAGGAGATCCAGCATGTATTCAGGGTCGAACATCTCGTCAGCTGCGCTCATGTATGTTGCTATGCCGACGCTGTTTAAAGTTTTAACTCTGGGGGAGTGGGGATGTGCCCGGATAAGAGCTGTGGCCGGAAATCTGGATCTTCCCCTCTTCTGCACATCATAAACACCTAATCCTTATTCGGACACGTCCTCAGAATACATCGCAAGGTTCAAGGAGTCATCAAAGCAATCCTGATGCATGCATCGTGACATCCATGATGCATTCTGGTCCAGGTTCATGTTCATGCATTCGTACGAGGCTGAATGTGCTGGTCGAAGGCTGATCAAATCCCATGAACACCACTCAAAGGTGTTCTGCCTGTGGAAGCATTGTAGAAAACACCCATGACCCAAGGTCACCCATGTGGATGAAAATGGACCTTTGCGAAAACCATTTTCTTACCAAGAGTTATCGGACAGGGTTCATGAGTGTCCTCACTGTGGATTCTCAGTGATATAGACTGCAATGCTTCCATGAACACACATCGCAGGGATGGGACAGCCCGTAGCGCCCATGGAGTCAACTTCTACATCACATTTCTGTGATTTGGCTATGAGGTAAGAAGCCCTGCTCTTCAGGGTAGTTCACCTAGGGGAGCTTGATGTCACAATGGCGATTCACACTGAAGTTTATCTCTGTATGATTTAACAGCTGCATGACATTTCATTCTGCATCATCCACATTACCGAAAGCGATACATCCTTGCAAATGCAATGGCATTCCAACAGGGTATCGTCATGTGTGACCCCCACGAAAATAGTGATGCAGAACGCATACAGAGCTGTGCTCTTGTTGTCTCTGTGATTGGATCATTCCTCACAGCATTCATGTCATCATCCATAAACATTGCACTGCCAGCTATTGGCAGTGAGCTCTCAATGGATGCGGTGATGCTCAGCTGGATCTCGACCGCCTTTCTTCTGGCAGCTGCCGTTTTCCTGGTGCCGTTCGGACGCCTGGCCGATATATACGGGAGGAAGAGGATATTCGGCTACGGGATAGCGCTCTTCACCCTGGCCTCGATACTCGCGCCCGTTTCGCGATCCGCCAGCATGATAATAGCTGCGAGATTTGTGCAGGGGGTTGGAGCTGCGATGATCTTCGGCACCGCGGTCGCGATACTGACGTCTGTCTTTCCTCTGAGAAAGCGCGGCAGGGTTATCGGGATCAATGCGGCCTCTGTTTATCTAGGACTATCACTTGGCCCCGTCCTCGGCGGGATTCTCACCCAGTATCTTGGCTGGAGGAGCCTGTTCGTGGCAACGGTTCCGATCGGAGCTCTGGCGCTTGCACTGCTGATGAATCTTAGAGGAGAGTGGGCAGATGCGAGGGGCGAGCGGTTTGACCTCAGCGGATCTCTGGTCTACGGCATCTCCATTATGGCTCTTGTATACGGCATGTCGCTGCTCCCCTCCAGCGCCGGACGTTTTGTGACAGTTGCAGGCCTGGCCGGGCTCGTCCTGTTTTTGTATCTGGAGACGAAAGCTGAGAACCCTGTTATCGAGGTCGATCTCTTCAAATCCAACCGTGTCTTTGCATTATCAAACCTCGCGGCGCTCATAAACTACAGCGCAACCTTCGCGACAGGATTCCTGCTGAGCCTTTACCTGCAGTATATAAAGGCCCTGGATCCCAGGAGTGCGGGCCTGGTGCTCCTCGCACAGCCGCTGATGATGACGATCCTCTCCCCCCTCACCGGCAGGCTCTCCGACAGGATGGAGCCCAGGCTTGTTGCCTCTGCTGGCATGGCCATCACTCTGCTCAGCATTGTGCCGTTTGTGTTTCTTGATGAGCGAACACCTGTGTGGTTCATCGGCGCCGTGCTCCTCCTTCTGGGATTTGGGCTGGCCCTTTTCACGCCACCAAACACAAATGCGATAATGAGCTCGGTTGAGAGAAAATACTACGGGATAGCGTCTGCGACACTCGGAACGATGCGTCTCCTGGGCCAGATGCTGAGTATGAGTCTGGCGATGGTGATCTTCGCGATCTATATCGGAAGGGTCGAGATAACCCCTGATACATACTCCAGCCTCATAGAGAGCAGCAGGATCGCCTTTGCGATATTCTCTGTGCTCTGCTTCATCGGCATATTCGCATCGCTGGCGAGGGGAGAGCTTCGTGGCGGTTCAGCGGCAACTGAACTGGAAAAGTAGATTCCTGATGGACTGCAAGATGATGCAGCCCATCAGTTTTGCTGTAAACTTCACCGCATATCAGTGCTTTGGTATCATTTGACAGTTGTGTACCCATATCATTGAGATCAACAGCACATGACGTCGTAGGATTCATGATCTGTATGCCGATGAAGACGATTCCAGTCAGGCTTTCAGCGATTCAAGCTCCTGACCATTTGACAAAGTAGAATCAAAACCCTGCATACTGGAGAAGAGGCGTGCCAAAATAAATGTGAGCATGACAAAAGTATGTGTGAGGGCAGGATCTTGCCCTCTACACAACCCGCACGACGTTGCTGGCGCCCATGTGCTTTCTGTAGACGTTGTTCTCAAAGAGCCTGAAGTCGTAGTTGCCCCCGCCGTATGGAGCCCTGAACGTCAGGGTGCCGCATGACGGCCCGCCAGTCGGCTGCATGCTTATCCAGAACTTATCAGGTCTCGTCACCCCGTACATGCCTATGACGCTGTCCGGCATCGCGCCCCAGAAGTGAACATATATCGCCTGGCCTGGCGAGACGGTCTCAGGCTCCGCGACTATCCTCACGCCGGCATTCTGCTTCACCGTGACCGGCTCGCTGACCGCAAGCAGCCTGTATCCATCGTCCGCGAACATCCGCACGTTATATGTTCCCGGTGTGCTTGGTGTGTACAGCACAAGCGAGCCGTTCGTGCTCCCGTCGAGATATTTTCTGGAGAGCGGCGAGCGATCTCCCGCGCCTGTGGAGAACATCCCTATCCAGTCACCCTCGTAGCCCGGAGCCCCTGAGTACGTCACGTTGATCGGCTCACACGCCTTGACCTCAGCAGGAGAGATATGGATCTCGGGTACCTCCACGCTTATCGGGAGATACACCATCTCCTCGGTTGAGTACATCCGTATCTCATATGATCCCACCATCCTCGGTGCCTCGAGCGCAACCTCCCTGATGCTGCTGTTTACAGTGGTGTACGATATCGCCTTTGTCCTGTCGAGAGCGCCGTGTGGCTCGCCTGCAGGCAGTACCCCTATCCACGCGGTGATGTTCTCTGGAACGGACAGCCTCATATCGATCCTCTCCCCTGGCATGAAGACCATCCTGTCCAGGCCGAGGTATGCGCCATTCTTCTTGGACATGAACCTCGCCTTCATCGGATCCTTCGGCGAGAGTGGGTGCCTGTCGGTGGACATCCCGCCCTCGATCTCGTGGGCTGAATCGCAGATGCCGTCGCGGTTTCTGTCCCTGCATCCCTCCTCAGGCTCATCGAAATCGCTGTAATGGTTTCCGAGTGTGCCGTTATCCCACTGATTGTTTCCATCATCGATGGCGTTCTCTTCGTTATTGATCAGGGTGTTGTTGTAGATCGTGTTTGTCGTGTACGAGCTCAGATCCTTGTCCCTGACGTCGTAGCTCTTGATATCGCTGTTAGGCTTGTACTTTATCGAGACTCCGCCGTACTTGCCCGGGTTCTCGATGGGGCTGATCGACTCGGTGTCGTTGTGGTTTGCTATTTTTATCCCCACACTGTTGTTGCTCGCGAGATTCCTGGTTATATTGTTGCCCCGTGAGGTCTCCAGGGAGATGCCTATCTGGTTGAACCTGATGATGTTGTCCTCGATGAGATTCCTGTTGCTAGATCTCTCTAGAGAGAGAGCTTCGAATGTGGTATTCGATATGATATTTCCACGTATCGTGTTTGACTCCGATGATACCAGCCTGATACCGTGGATGTTGTTTTCAAGTTTGCATCCGATGATGCTGTTTTTCGTGGAGTTGTCGAGGAGCATGCCTGCCTCGCTGCTGGCCTCAGCCAGTATGTTCTCAAGCGTACAGCCCTCTGCGAAGGAGAGCACGATCCCGTATCTGTTGCCTGAGACCTGGCAGTCCATCACGCGGTTGTTCCTTCCCGTTACGAAAATACCAGCATCTCTTGGGGCCATTCCCGAGCCAATCGCCCTGATTCCTGTGATCTGTATATCATCTCCAGAGATCGTAACAGCGGTTCCTGATCCTCCTGCGTTCACCACAGGGTAGCCGGATGTCGTATTGCCCCTTATGATCAAACTCTTATCGACCACGATTCTCTCTGAGTAGATGCCACCCTGAATCTCTATGGCATCGCCAGATGAAGCCGAGTCTATCGCCGCCTGGATGCTGCCGCCGGGCGTTACCACGATCGTCCCCGCGTCTGCCAGCGAGATCTGAATGAGCATCAGAAGACAAAGAGCGTATCGCATGTGCATAGGTTACGGGGAGGACGTCCGGATATAAAGAGTATCGGTGCATCAATGGGGATACAGAACATCCAATTCGCATTTGCAAAGCCCGGTCGAGGGATAATGCCCGCAAGTATCTGGAGGGCACCGGGTGCGGAGCATGAGGCTGTGAATGGTCACAATGTGATCGATCTCGCGCATGCGAACGGAGCTTGTATGTTTTCATTTTTCATTCACTCAATGGCTAACGTTAAGTCGGATGCCTACACTCTTCACATATACAAAAGGTTGGGATGGATATGATCCGAGAGATATGTAAAAATGTCTTCCATGTGGGCGCGATCGACTGGGACAGACGTCTCTTCGATGCGCTCATACCTCTGCCGGATGGCACCAGCTACAACTCGTATCTCATAAAGGGCAGTGAAAAGACCGCGCTGATAGATGCGGTCGATCCGGGCAAGAAGGATGTGCTGATCGATAACCTCGATTCGCTCCGTATAGATCGCATTGATTACATAATCTCCCAGCATGCCGAGCAGGACCACTCAGGCGCGATAAAGTTCCTCCTCGAGAGGTATGATTCAACAGTCCTCGGATCGCAGAAGTGCATCGAGCTTCTCCTCGATTTCGGCATAGTCTCAAAGGATCGCACGCGCGCTGTGAGCGATAATGAGCTTCTCTCTCTCGGAGATATGACGCTCGAGTTCATCAGCGCGCCATGGGTCCACTGGCCTGATACGATATTCACGTATCTCCGGGAGAGGCGGATGCTGTTCACATGCGATTTCCTCGGGGCACATCTCGCGACCAGCGATCTCTTCGCGTGGAATCCTGAGAGCGCAAAGAGGTACTACGCTGAGATAATGATGCCTTTCAGGGCGAATGCGCGGAGGCATCTCGAGCGCATACGTGCGCTTGGGCCTGAGATCATCGCGCCGAGCCACGGGCCTCTGCACAAAAGGCCAGAGGTCGTGCTGAATGCATATTCGGAGTGGACCTCAGATGATGTGAAGAACCTGGTCGTGGTCCCGTTTGTATCGATGCACGGCTCCACTGAGAAGATGGTGAGCCATCTTGTCGATGCCCTGATCGATCGAGGAGTATCAGTGGAAAGATTCGATCTCACAAAAACTGATACTGGCGCGCTTGCGGCATCGCTTGTCGATGCAGCCACCGTAGTCTTCGGGACCCCTGCGTTCATAACAAGGCCACATCCGCTGATCGCATATGCCGCGATCCTCGCGAATGCGCTGAGGCCGAAGGCCAGATTCGCATCCATCATCGGGTCATACGGCTGGGGCGCCAGGATCGTTGAGGAGATGAGGTCGCTTATGCCGAACCTGAAGATGGAGATCATAGAGCCTGTCATCGTGAAGGGCTACCCAAAGGAAGATGACCTCAGGGCGATCGAGAGGCTTGCAGATGAGATCCTCAGGAGACACAGGGAGCTCGGGCTGCTTTGATCTCCGTGGTTCACCTCTGAGAGCCTCACGATTTGATGCCAGAGATCAAGATGAGATGCTGGAATCATGAGCACACATGAGATCGAGCAGCTGAAGGAGCTGCACAGGAAGCTTGAGGATGTCGTAGAGGCCAGGCTGAGGGAGTTTGATCAGCTCTGGCTGGATGCCGATGAGGAGCGGCTCTTCGAGGAGCTTGTCTTCTGTCTCCTGACGCCACAGTCCAGAGCAAGGTCATGCTGGGCGGCTGTCGAGAAGCTCTCCTCCATGGGTGAGCTGCGCTGCCCTGTCCCGGCTAGAATACAGATGGAGCTCAAAGGGGTGCGGTTCAGCCGCAGGAAGGCTGAGTACATATGCATGGCGAGGGATCTCTTCATGCTGGATGGAATGCTCTCTGTGAGAGCTCGCATCGATCCAGAGAATCTGTTTCAGACGCGCGAGTGGCTTGTCGGAAACGTGAAGGGGATGGGATACAAGGAGGCGAGCCATTTCCTGAGAAACATCGGGCTTGGAAGGGATCTTGCCATACTCGACAGGCATATCCTGAAGAGCCTGGTCCGGTATGGAGTCGTACCTGATTATCCGAGATCACTGAGCCGAAGCAGGTATCTTAAGATAGAGTCTGAGATGTCGGACTTCGCGCGCAGTATCGATATACCGATGGCGCACCTCGATATGGTTCTATGGTACATGGGTGCGGGGGAGGTATTCAAGTAGAAGTCATCTCGAAATATCTGATGCTATCGATACATATAATGGGAACTTTTGGGCCTCCTTTGTGGGCGTTTTTGATTTTATCTCACATGATTGATACATTACATTGTATAATGGGAACGCTTGGGACTGCTGATCAGCACAAATCGAGCCGCTGGGCCAGTTTTTCGAGGCAATTTGAGACGACTGCCGTAGTCTGCGGGAGTCGTTGTGTACCTCTGGGCACAATTCTCCACACATACACCGCATATGTGTTGCAGGAGCCAAAAGATATTAACTTCATTCGACAACTCTGTACCATGGAAAACTCCATCCAGCTCGGCAGGGTCATGGGCATACCGATACGGCTTCATGTGACATTTCTTCTGATCATCCCATGGGTTGCATATCTCTTTGGAAGCGTCAGCGCCACTGTTTTCGGCAAGCTCTACGGCTTCGGCGCGGTCGAGCCCCCTCTAGTCAGATGGATTTACTCCCTCCTCTTCGCGGTGTTGCTCTTCATATGCGTGGGTCTTCACGAGCTCGGCCACTCGTACGTTGCAAAAAGGTATGGAATAGAGATAAGAAGCATCACCCTCTACTTCTTCGGCGGCGTCGCCTCGATGGAGGAGATCCCCAGGAACCCATCGATGGAGCTCAGGATGGCGATAGCCGGACCTGCTGTCAGCGCGGCTCTCGGCGTAATGTCGATACTTCTTTACACACAATCGGAATCGATTTTGGGAGAAGGCCATCCCTTCTCGATACTCCTCTGGACTCTGGGCATAATGAATATAATTCTCATGATATTCAACCTCATCCCCGCCTTCCCCATGGACGGCGGGCGGGTGCTCAGGGCATGGTTCTCCACAAGGATGCCGTATGTGGTTGCAACAAAGAACGCAGCCGCTCTTGGAAAGATCTTTGCTGTGTTCCTCATATTTCTCGGACTCTTCACGCTGAACTTTCTCACGCTGATCATAGGTATATTCCTATACATAGCTGCTTCTGAGGAGGACAGGAGCACCACAATAGAAGACAGCCTGCGGGGCATAAAGGTGAGGCACATAATGTCTAAGGATGTGCGGGTTGTGCCTCCGGAGATGACTCTCGCGGAGCTGATGCGGCTGATGTTTTATGAGAAACACAGGGGATATCCTGTGATGGTCAACGATGAGCTTGTGGGAATAGTGACGATCACAGATCTGCAGCGTGTTCCTGAGCATCTGCGCGAGACAACCCGTGTCGGAGATGTCATGACCAGAAACATATATGTCATAGGGCCGGATGATGAGGCGACCGCGGCCATAAAGATCATGGGCGATAAGAAGATAAGAAGGCTCCCCGTCATCGAGGATGGCAGGCTGGTGGGTATAATATCAAGAGAGGATCTCCTCAGGGCCATCGAGCTGTGCTCGGATGTGAGGCTGTAAATGGCAGATATAACAGAAGGATCATCGACGGATGCAAGAAACGAGATCTTGGTCATAGGCACCGCACACGTATCAGAAAAAAGCGTTGCCGAGGTCAGAGAGGCCATAGAGCAGACCAGGCCGGATATCGTGGCGGTAGAGCTCTGCCAGAGGCGGTATCTCGCGCTGACAGGCCAGGACAGAGATGAGGATATAAAGGTAAGCGAGCTTCTGAGCGGCGGGAGGATCTATCTAGTTCTGGTCCAGTGGCTCCTCGCATACATCCAGAGGCAGATAGGCTCTGAGATGGGTGTCAGGCCAGGAGCTGAGATGCTTGCTGCCATAGAGGCTGCCAGAGTGGTCAACGCGAGAGTCGCCCTGGTCGACAGGGATATCAGCATAACCATTCAGCGGTTCTGGTCGGCGATGAGCATCTGGGAGAAGCTGAAGATGCTCTGGAGCCTTGTTGTGGCTGCCCTGGGCTTTGGAAAGGAGGATCTCGATATAGACAGCGTCACGGACTCGGATGTGGTATCCCAGCTCATGGCCGAGTTCAGGAAGATCGCGCCGTCCGCTGCCAGGGCGCTGGTCGACGAACGGGATGCATACATAGCCAGGAATCTTTATGACCTGTCGAGATACGGAAAGGTCCTCGCGGTCGTGGGCGCCGGCCACCGTGAGGGCATAATGCGCTACCTCTCAGATCCATCGAGAATACCGGACACGCAAATCTTCGACGCGCCTCCTGAAAAGAGATTCAGCCTGGGCAAGGCGTTTGGCATCATTGTTACACTGCTAATCATCCTCACGTTTGTATACATCCTGGTCGCAGGATACTCGAGCGGTGTCGTGCTCCTGGCGTTTGGCATATGGTTCCTGGTGACCGGCGGACTTGCAGCGCTGGGAGTCGTGGCTGCAAGAGGTCATCCTCTGTCCGTCCTCACAGCATTCATGATCGCCTGGATGACGACTCTGAACCCTCTGGTGGCTGCAGGATGGTTCGCCGGGATGGTCGAGGCATGGAAGCGGAAGCCGACGATGGGGGATGTGAAGAGGCTGGCAAGTGCTGAGAGCATGGATGAGATGATGGAGAACCGCTTCTTCCGTGTGGTGCTTGTTGCAGCCCTCGCAAACCTCGGCGCAACCCTGGGCACGTTTCTCGGAATATACATAATATGGCAGCGGATGGGCCTCATAGATCCGCATGCCATTATTAGTCATATAATATGAGATAATATGAGCTGCCGGCCCAGACCCTTGGTCTGTGAGGGACCGGCATCCACCGGAACAGTATATCATGAGCTGCGCATCAGATCAAAATATGTCCAGGATCTCGTGGTAATCCATCGCGCTTCTGAGATCCTTCATGCTCACACTGTGGCGTTTTGCCATCGTGTCGATCATCCTGAACCAGCTCATATTACCATCATGTGAGGATAGCTTCAGGTCATGGTGTGCTCTGAATAAGGCATGGGGATATCCGGGAGATTCCGATGATCCGGAGAAAGCGGCTGCTTTTGAGAGGGCAGAGGTGACACGTCCATTCATGTAAGAAGGAACATCCACCCTGAAGGCTCGGTCTGCCTCTGGATGGAACAGCACCATGTAAATGCTCCCCTCCCAGCGCCCTTCCTGCAGATCCGGATGGACATTCTTTCCTCCTAGATCCACACACCATGCCATTCCGGGCAGCAGGTTCTTTCCGAGCCTGGAGACGTGATACACGAGAGGCATTGAAATCTCTCCCCATGATATCGTGGTGGACTTGCTCACGCCTAGCAAATCCACGCCGCGCTTCGCTGCCCTCTTTATGATCTCATCTACGACCCTGCCGAAGGGGCGGTCCTTCCATATGGCGAAGCCGCCATCATAAAGAATGAGATCCCCCTCCTCGGATTCGGAAAGCGCAGCGTCAAGCGCCACATACTCCTGTAGCTCTCTGAAATAGGTCGAGATCCTGTCGAGCTCGCTCCCCCGGAGGCCGCTCAGATCGATCTCCCCCATCTCGAGCCTCTCCAGCGGCTCCCTGAACCACTCCATGTAGTCCCTTCTATCAGCAACAAAGAGATCATCATAGGTCACAGCGGTTCTCTCCCACCGCCTCCCTCTGTAAACCACATACCCAGCGCGGATGTGGTTCGCCTTGACCACGGAGAGATCGCAGACCTTGACGTTGGAGCCGTCGACTGCGAATATCCTTCCCTCAAACGGCTGCGGCTCGATGGGCGCGAAGTCCTTTTCCTTTATCCCCGTTTGGCGCATGAGCTCCTCGGGTCTCACAGTGAGATACTTTATCAAGGAGTCTGCGGCCCTCTCAAGATTCGTCTGAGCGCTCATGCTTCAGGGCCTCTCTCGCGATCCTTATCGCGCAGAGTTCGCTGCACATCGTGCAGGTCTCCACATCGATTCCCCTTCTGTGGCGGATTCTTCTCGCCTTTGTGGGATCTATCGCCTCTCTGAACTGCGCCTCCCAGTCGAGGTTCGCCCTGGCATCTGCCATCCTCCGGTCCCATGCCCTCGCGCGCTCCCTGACTCCGGGTTTTGTGAGATCGGCTGCATGAGCTGCGATCTTCGTCACCACCGTACCCTCGATGATATCCTCTAAAGTGGGCAGATCTAGGTGCTCGCTTGGCGTTGTGGCGCAAAGGAAGTCGGCACCTGCCATGCCGGCGATCAGCCCGCCCATCGCAGCCGTGATGTGATCGTATCCTGGCGCAACATCTGTGACAATGGGACCCAGAAGATATAGCGGGGCGCCGTCAGTGAGGTGCTTCATCGCGCGCACGCTGGTCTCTATCTCGTCCGCGGGCACGTGGCCTGGCCCCTCCACCATCGCCTGGACGCCTGCCTCCCTGGCGCGCGCAACCATCTCTCCAAGCAGTATGAACTCCATATACTTCGCCCGGTCGCTCGCATCCTCTATGCACCCAGGCCTGAGGCCATCGCCCAGGCTCAGCGTCAGGTCGTGCTCCTTCGCTATCTCCAGCAGGTAATCGAACTCCTCGTAGTATGGGTTCTCCTCTCCGGTCTCGGTTATGTACT
The DNA here is from genome assembly GCF_000014945.1 of Methanothrix thermoacetophila PT. Lineage (NCBI taxonomy): Archaea > Methanobacteriati > Methanobacteriota > Methanomicrobia > Methanotrichales > Methanotrichaceae > Methanothrix > Methanothrix thermoacetophila. The sequence goes on along the minus strand of NC_008553.1, from coordinate 315,217 downwards.
TCATTGTCAGAGAGCCGCCGCGTGAGACAACGCCCATGAGCCTCGGATCCCTGCACAGGCGTCTCATCGACTCTTTGTTCACGCCGACATGGACCGTGACGAAATCGACACCATCTTTTGCATGCTTCTCAAGAGCGTTGAACATGCCCTGCGACGTGAGATTCTCCTCAACAGCCGCCTGGTATATCGGGACGGTTCCAACTGGCACATCGACCTTCTTGAGGATCGATCTCCTGATCTCATCGAGATCCCCTCCAGTCGAGAGGTCCATGATCGTATCAGCTCCCGCGTTCACTGCAGCCAGCGCCTTCTCAACCTCCTCCTCAATGTTGGAAAGCGATGGGGATGTGCCGACATTGACGTTGACCTTTGTACAGAGAAGCTCTCCTATGCCCACAGCCCTCTCTCTCATCCGCCGGGCGTTCATGGGTACCACCACACGCCCTGCCGCCAGGAGCCTCCTCAGCGCTTCCGGATCCACTCCCTCGATCTCAGCGGCACTCCTGAGCGCATCGGGAATCCTCCCGTTCTTTGCATCTTCCATCAGAGTCATGTTACCATTATATATTCAGACGTTATCTGGCCAGAAGGTGTTTAGATGGTTGAGGTGCATAAGGTTAGCGGTGCGGCCTACGACGGAAATGCATACCTGGTCATGGCCGAGCGGCCGGTCCTGATCGATGCCGGGATGTTCGCCGAGCCCACAATCAGGAATATCAGAAGGTTCATCGATCCCGAGGAACTCGAGATGATAATTCTCACACACTGCCATCACGATCACTCTGCAGCTGCGCCTGCGATAAAGGAGAGAACTGGTGCTAAGATCATGCTGTCAAAAGAGGAGATTGGTCTGGTGGGCGATGATCTGGCGACGGTGGCGTACCTTTTCGGCGACACAGCGCCTGAGTTCGAGGTGGATATGCCTCTTGAGGATGGCATGGTCTTGGATCTCGGCGATCTGAGGCTTGAGGTCATCCACACACCGGGCCACTCCCCAGGGAGCATGTGTTTTTATGAGCGGCGCGAGGGCATGCTCTTCTCAGGAGATACCGTATTTCCGGACGGGAATATAGGAAGGACAGATCTGTTTGGAGGCTCCACAGAGGATCTCGTGAGATCAATAGAGAGACTGCTGGAGCTGGATGATGTGAGCTGCATGTATCCGGGGCACATGGGGATAACATGCAATAATGTCATGGCGCAGATAAGGGATAGCCTGAGGTTTGCGAGGAGATTCCTATGAGCATTGATGATATCATTAAAAGAGAATCGCGGGCGATATTCCAGACATACACAAGACAGCCCGTGTTAATAGCACGCGGCTCTGGCGCGAGGGTCTGGGATCAAGACGGCAGGGAGTACATAGACTTCGTTGCAGGTATAGCCGTGAACAACGTTGGCCACTGCCATCCGAGGGTGGTCGAGGCGATAAAGAGGCAGTGTGAGCTTCTCATACACACATCCAATCTCTACTACACTGAGAACCAGGTCAGGCTCGCAGAGGAGCTGAAGTCCCTCAGCGGCATGGACAAGGTCTTCTTCTGCAACTCAGGCACAGAGAGCGTGGAGGCTGCACTGAAGCTCACGCGGAGGGCCACAGGAAGAATCGAGATCGTCGCTGCGACAGGCAGCTTTCACGGGAGGACGCTTGGCGCTCTCGGGCTGACGTACAAGCAGAGCTACAGAGAGCCGTTCCGCCCCCTCAATGAGGCTACGTTCGTGCCGTACAACGATCTAGAGGCGCTGAAATCAGCCGTCACAAAAGAAACCGCCGCTGTCATACTCGAGCCGGTCCAGGGCGAGGCAGGGGTCTATCCTGCATCGAACGAGTACCTCCGGGCTGCCAGGGAGATATGTGATGACAGAGGGGCTCTCCTGATCTTTGACGAGGTACAGACCGGTTTCGGGCGGACAGGGAGATGGTTTGCGAAGGAGCACAGTGGTGTGATGCCTGACATCATGACCCTGGCGAAGGCGATCGCCGGCGGGCTTCCAATGGGCGCGATGCTCTCCAACGAGAACATCTCAGGCTGCTTCCAGCGCGGAGATCATGCATCCACCTTTGGCGGCGGACCTCTGGTATGCGCAGCAGCACTGGCATCTATATCTGCAATAAGGGATGAGAATCTTGTGAGGAGATCGGAGGAGATGGGTTCTTACCTCCTGAGAGAGCTGAGCAGGCTGCCCGTCAGTGCTCGCGGGCTCGGTCTCATGGTCGGTGTCGATATAGATAAGGATGCGAGGGCTGTGGTGGATGCAGCCCGTGCGGATGGTGTGTTGCTGAACAGCACAGGTGAGCATACGCTCCGTCTGGTACCGCCTCTTGTCGTCACAAAGGAAGAGATCGATCGCGTGGTGGATGTAATTGGAGAGAGACTATAGGCTTAGACCTGTGCTTTCCAGACTCAGGCCGTACGTCGCCGGGCGGGGGATTGAGGAGATCTCCAGGACCTACGGGATACCCCCTGAGAGGATCGTGAAGTTGGGCAGCAACGAGAACCCGTACGGGCCAAGCCCGGCAGTGCGGAGGGCTATAGCCGAAGCTCCACTGAACCTCTACCCCGAGACAGTGGATCTCATAGAATCGATCGCCCGTTACACAAACTTTCCTGAGGGCCAGGTGCTCATTGGCTCCGGAATGGATGGCGTGATCGATACTCTTTCCCGTCTCTTCCTGGATCACGGGGTTCGCGCGCTGATCCCCACCCCGACATTCAGCTACTACGAGATCGTCACGATCCTGTGCGGCGCGGATCCGGTGTTCGTCAGGCGAACCGAGCCGGGTGAGATGATCGAGCGTTTGAGAGATAAGAGCATTGGGATGGTCTTCATATGCTCTCCTAACAATCCCACCGGAGAGGTCGTGGATGAGGAGCTGTTGAGATCGATAATCGAGTCCACAGATGCTGTGGTCTTCCTGGACGAGGCATATGTGGAGTTCGCGGAGAGGAGCATGGTGGATCTGGTGAATGAGTACGAGAATCTTGTTGTTGGTAGGACCATGTCGAAGGCGTTCGGCCTTGCAGGAGTTCGCCTGGGCTATGCGCTCGCGCCAGAATGGATCGCTGAGGCTTACAGAATGGCTGCACCTCCTTTCTTCGGGGTCACAACCCCTGCGGTTGCTGCAGGGATTGCAGCATTGAGCGACTTGGAGCACATGCGCAGATCCGTGGAGATGATAAAGAGAGAGAGGGAGCTGCTGCTCTCAGAGATCGTAGAGGCGAGCCCATCGTGGGGGAACTTTCTATACATAGAGACCTCGGAGAGGTCTGATGTCATCACTGAGAGAATGCTGCGGAAGGGGATCATAGTCAGGGACTGCAGATCCTTCAGAGATGCTGGAGATCATCACATTAGAGTCACCGTTGGAACTCCTGAGCAGAACGCGCGGTTTCTGGAGGCCTACAGGGAGATATGCGGATAGCACTGACCGGCACCCCGGGGACGGGAAAGACAACGGTCTCGGGTCTCCTTCCGTTCAGGGTCGTGAATCTCAATGATTTGATAAGGGATGGGATGAGCGCAGGCTTCGACCCTGAGAGGGAATGCCTGGAAGCCGACATGGATGCTCTCGAAGAAAAGATCGAAGAGATCGAGAGATCATGTGGGGATGATGTGCTGATCATCGAGGGGCATTTCGCGCATCATTTTGCAGATGAGGCGATAGTCTTGAGGCTACATCCGAACGTTCTTCGCAGGCGCCTGGAGGCCCGTGGATACAGTGCGAGCAAGATCAGGGAGAACGTCGAGGCAGAGGCGATCGATCTCATACTGGTTGAGGCGCTTGAGCTCTGCTCCAGGGTACATGAGATCGACACCACCGATCTGAGCCCGGAGGAGGTTGCATCGATCATAACCGCTATACTAAAAAGAGAGATCGAGATGCCCCCTGGAGGCATCGACTGGCTGGGGGATCCGGAGATTGACCTTGGATGATCTCAGAGGGGTATCGAGATCGGTCACAGAGCCTATGGCTGAGATCGTCGAGAGGCTGGGCCTCACCCCCAATATGCTCTCAGTCCTCTCCCTCTGCTTCTCATTTCTCGCGTTCGTCTTTTACTACATCTCCGCCTCAGATCAGAGAATGCTTCTTGGAGCAGCGATCATGGTCATGCTCAACGGGCTCGCGGACGCCGTGGATGGCGCTCTGGCCCGCAGGATGGGGCACGCGGATCAGAGAGGGGATTTTCTCGACCATGTGATCGACAGGTACTCTGATGTGCTGCTGCTATCAGGAATAATCTTCGCAGGCTATATCGGGTGGGAGATAGGCTATCTAGCGGTCGTAGGTGTTCTCGTGACCAGCTACATCGGTACACAGGCGCAGGCTGTGAATCTCAGGAGATGCTACGGGGGTATGCTCGGCAGGGCTGACAGGCTTGTTTTCCTGATCATCGCAACGCTTGCAAATGCCCTGTACCCCCACAGGATAGAAGGTCTCCAGATACTCGGCTGGATGGTGCTCATCACTATGATACTCAGCCACATCACAGCAGTACAGCGCTTCGTATACATCTGGACGAGACTTGGGAGATAACAGGCAGAATGCCACGTGACCTCACAAGGGTCATATCTGGCTGAGCTCGGTGGTGTGTTTAATTTGCTGTAAATTGACCTCATGCTGGTGCAATGCATACCGATCGGTTTTTAATTGAGATCGTCTCGAAACTATTTGAGCAACGATACTGATCTGCATCGATTCTGCGCGGAAATAACAATCCACATAAATCAATACGCATGGGAATTTTGAGACGACATCATTTACAGCGAATTCGTCACACTGCCCTGTGCCCAACGATACAGCACAGCCGCCGACCTCATGCACCAGTATGTATTTTATTGTTATGCGCTACCCGATCACCGATGAAATAGCACATTGAAGATCAAGATAATACATCAATACTAATAATAAAACGTCCATCAATAAATCGATCATTTATCATGGTTTTTACTGCAAACCACAGCATACATTCAAATGCTGCGTGCTTCACACGCCACCTTTATATGCCACAATGAAGCACGCTATCATGCATCAGAGGGAGGAGATATCTTTGTTCGGTCTGCCAACTGAGACTCTTATCGCAGTAACAATGGTGCCTGGCATCATAACTCTCGTTCTCCTGGGCTGGGCGTTGAGGTGGAGCTGATGGACTTCAATATGGCAATCATTCTCGGCCTGTATCTGGTGGGTCTTCTCGCCATAGGAGCATGGGCATCCAAGAAGGTCAAATCCTCTGAGGACTTCATAGTTGCGGGAAGGAACCTCGGCTTCTGGTTGCTCACACTGATGATAGTGGCAAGCATATGCAGTGGAATGACGATACTCGGGACAAGCGGATTGGGATACATAGGAGGATGGCCCACGATCTGGGAGCAGATCTTCGTGCCGTTGAGCGCGGCATTTGTCATTCTGGTGTACGGGACGAAGCTCCATGCCATCTCCGAGCGGATGGGATACATCACCATACAGGACTACCTGGCGCAGAGGTTCTACAGCCAGCGCGGTCTGCGCGGGCTTTCCGCTGTGGCTGGGATACTTGTATCGCTGATTTACCTGGTGGGGCAGTACGTCGCCATAAGCATGGTCCTGAGCTGGATGCTCAAGATCTCATACACTGATGCGCTGCTTATCGGCGCCATAATAGTGATGATATACACGATCCTGGGCGGGCTCTACGCTATCGCCTGGATCTCGCTTGTACAGGGGTTGATGATACTGATTGGAGTCCTTATCGTATCACCCTTCATCATCCAGTCAGCTGGAGGTCTCACACATGTCAACAACGTCCTTGCAGGCATAGATCCAAACTACGTGAAGATATGGTACCCGCAGATGCACCCACCATATGCGAAATACGCCTTTCTGACACCGATGTACCTGGTATCATTCTTCTTCCTGCTCACGTTCGGGCTCGCGAGTGCTCCCCATGTTATAAACAACGTCCTATCGGCCAGAAGTCGAAGCTTCTTCAAGTGGTCACCGCTTGCTGCGTTTGTTCTGTACCTCATCGTGATGTACCTCATCAAGATCTCAGGTTTTGCGTCGAGGGTGATGGTGGAGGAGGGGATGATTGCGCTTCCCACAAACGTATCCAACGCACAGGATTACGCATTCGTTGTTGCAGCGATGCACATATTCCCCCATACCGCAGGCCCGCTGGTCGCTGTGATCGTGCTCTCTGCTGTGATGTCCACCACTGACAGGCTCATGCTCACCATAGGCAGCTATGTTGGATGGGACATCTATAAGATGTTCTTCAACAAAAAAGCCTCGGATAGAAGCATAACTCTGGTTAGCAGACTGGCGATAGTCTTCTCTGTGATACTGACGCTGATCCTGGCCTGGAGGAAGCCACCGGAGCTTTTGGCATTCCTGATATGGATGGGGATAGGCATAATGCTCGCCACGTTCGTGGTGCCGATACTTTCAGGTCTCTACTGGAGGAGGGCGACAAGGGAGGGTGCGATAGCCTCCATGTCTCTGGGACTCATCGGGGCGCTTGTGGCAGGGTGGTACCACTGGTTCGTCTCACCTCTTCCAGTGCACTTCAGCTTCTATGGATTTCTTCTCTCGATAGCAGCCATGGTGGTGGTGAGCCTTCTGACCAGATCACCTCCTGCGGATGTGCTGGATGAGACAATGACCGGCATGTACATTCGCACGAAGAGCAAGCGATAGTGTCTAATACCAAAATGTATATGAGGTGGCGGTAGGGCCCGTGGTCTAGGTGGTCATGACATCGCCCTTACACGGCGGGGATCACGCGTTCGAATCGCGTCGGGCCCATCGTCACAATCATATCATCCGGCATCTCAAAATATTTCTATAGGATGGCATCCTGTTTATTATCATGATAGTTGCTGAATTCAGCGTGATACCCATGGGCGCGGGCACAAGCGCCGGTAGGTACATCCGTGCGGTGCATGAGATGTTGAGAAATTCGGGCATCAGATTCGTGCCGGGGGCGATGTCCACAACAATAGAGGCAGAATCGATCGAGCAGGTCTGCATGATCGTCGAGAGGGCGAACAAGATACTGACCGACATGGAGGTGCAGAGGGTGATAACCACTGTGACAATAGACTACAGACTGGACAAGGTGATATCGATAGACACGAAGCTGAAGGCCCTGGAAGGGGGTGCGTAAGAGCGTAATCCCCGGCGCATGTTCATAGATTTAGAGGCGTGAGAGGATGGTCGCGCTTCGGGCAGCTTTGGAGTGGAAGGCTCCCGCGCCTTCGCTCTGGGAGAATACCATACCTCTATCCTCTCACTGCAGTATCCTTGCTTTTATCATATCCTTCAGCCTGGCCTCATCGCCCTCAGACGCGACCTTCGGCTTCATGGCACACCTGCTCGGCATGGGGATCAGACCCGTGTCCAGAAGCTCGTAATATGCCTCATCGAGCCCCATATCCCCCTCGACGTACCTCTGCAGAATCCCGCGCATGGCACTTCTCTTATCAGCGCTCATCTTTTCAAATCCTTCAATGGCCTGCTCTATCTGGCTAATCATGAGATTCGCTGCGGAGCGATCGTATATCTACGTTTTCACTCGACGGGCCAGGGTTGGTAGCGCATCGTATGTGGTGGCCGGTGAGCGGCGATCATACATCTACGTTTTCACGCCAGAGATGCACATAGGTGGCAGATACCAAATCGGTTCCCGGAGGTTGTCGTCGGTCCTGTTAAACCATATGTCGAGCGGGACCTGTCCGGATTAGAGTCGAGGCCAGAAATTTGGACCTACTGCATTCTGCAGGTCGGATACACCTATCCTCATTCGGACACGTCCGTCGAGCGTATCGAAACGGATTTATGGTTTCACATCTGCCTCCATCTGATGATCATCGATTCGATCACAGTCAGCACCTCGCGCTTCATGCAGTACGGTGCTGTGTCCGGGCCGGATGATGCTGAGGATGTTTCAGGGAAAGCGATAGTCGAAAAGATAACCGCATCAGGTCACGATTTCAGGTACAGGCTGATCCCAGATGGTGTTATGCCTGTACGCATTGCTCTGCTCGAGAGCATCGAGAGGAAGAGCGACGCTGTGATATTCTGTGGGGGCACCGGCCTGTCTCCGAGCGATCTCACAATAGAGGCGATCGAGCCGCTTGTTGAGAAGAGCATTCCAGGTTTCGGAGAGATCTTCAGGCTTAAGAGCATGGAGCAGGTCGGCACGCGGGTGATGCTCACAAGGGCATCAGCAGGCATCATCAGCGGCGTACCGGTGTTCGCCATACCGGGATCCCCGGCAGCTGCGTCCCTCGGGATCGAGCTCATCCTTCAGGAGCTTGAGCATATATTGCAGCATGTGCGTGGCAGATGATCTCATAGCAGAGATGCCGCAGCATCCATGGTGCGCAGTTTTTGGGAGAGGTAGGTGGCCTAGAGGAGCAGATGGTTTCGACCGTCACAGCAGAGCCATATGTATCACATCTGCTGATACACAGAGACTCTTTTATAGGTTGAGATCGCTAAGAATTTGGATGTGGAATTATAGAGTATGAAGAAACGGAGGTTAAGGCGATGGAGACTACGATGCGTGTGCGAGAGATCATGAGCCGCCCGGTGCTGACAGTCGATGCAGATACAGATGTGCTTGATGCTGCAAACAGGATGATCTCTGCCAATGTTGGCAGTCTGATTGTGGTTCAGGGTGCAAAACCCATAGGAATTATAACCGAGCGGGATCTCGTGAAGAAAGTAGTCGCCAGAGCTGAGGATCCCAGAAAGTCGAGGGTGGGGGACGTCATGAACTCACCGCTCATCAAGATCCACCCGGACGCAAGCCTCCGTGATGCTGCCGAGCTCATGCTGAAATCCGGCGTAAAGCGGCTCCCGGTCATCTCCGATGATGGCAAACTTGTGGGAATAATCACCGACACGGATCTTGTCTCCGGTGCATCTCTCGGATTGAATGATATTCTGGCGGATCTTATAGAGATGCACAGGGAAAGTGTGCATTTTCAGGAGCCAAGCGAGATGGTCAGGGGGATATGCGAGCGATGTGGTCAGCTTTCAGACTCTCTGGTCTCTGTTGATGGGGAGATGCTCTGTTGGAGCTGTCGAGATATCAGCAGATGATATTCTCTGCTTCGGATTATTGTCAGGCATTCTGGATGGGGAGCGACAATGATAGTAGCTGATATTATGTCCAGGGATCCACTTTATGTGGAGAAGACAGATTTTGCGACCAGGGCGCGCCAGCTCATAAGGGATAACCATGTGCGCGGACTTCCCGTCATAGACCCAGAGGGTCGCGTCATCGGCATCGTGACAAACCAGGATATGCTCAGGATAACCTCCACAAGGTCGAACGTCACTGTGGCGGGATTCACTGTCAGCGTGCCTCTCATCACCGAGGAGATGGATATGATGGACGCGGCCAGGCTGATGTTCCAGGAGAAGGTGACGCTTCTCCCGGTAGTGGACTCGCCTTCCAGCAGGATGCTCAGGGGTGTTGTGAGCCTTCTGGACATATTCAAACACCTCGACCTCAGCAGGGTTCCGGATAAGCCGGTCGATGCCATCATGTCCAGAGATGTGATCACCGCCAGGCCCGACGACCCGATATCGAAGGTATGGGACAGGATGCTTGAAGAGGACATTACGGGTCTGCCGGTGGTGAATGAGTCCGGGAGGCCCATCGGGATCATCACCAGGTTTGATATACTGAAAAGGGGGTGGGCCAGGCTGGGCAAGGAGGACATGTACAGGTCTAAGGACACCGCCAAGATCAGGGTGGAGAAGCTGATGAGCACTCCTCTGTACAGCATCAAGAGAGACGCCCCGCTCAGGCAGGCGGTGGAGGTGATGCTGAAGCACGACATCGGACGCATCTCTGTGGTGGAGAATGATGTGCTGGTAGGTATAGTCGATAGGTATGATCTTATTAAAGCGGTCCTTGGTGATGTTTGAATGAAGAGAGTTGATCACAGGATTGGGGATCAGAGGGTCGAGGGGATACCAGTCCCTCCGGGCAGCATGGACAGAGGACCGGTTGAGTTCGATTCGAGGGTGGCGAGACGCCAGGGGGATATTCTGAGCATAGCGAGCACAGAGGTTGTCACTGCCCCACCCACGACAACGATAATCGGCGCGATCAAGATAATGAACAGCTACGGCTTCAGGAGGCTGCCGATAGCGGACGCAGGCACGAACCGGCTTCTAGGATTCGTGACGTGCGTGGATATCGTGGACTTTCTTGGAGGGGGCATAAGGCACAACCTGGTGAGAAAGAAGTACGAGGGCAACATTCTGGCGGCCATCAATGCTGAGATACGGGAGATCATGAGCACGAAGTTGATCTCGGCTCCGGATACCGCTTCGGTGGATGAGGCGCTGAGGATCATGTACGAGCGCAACGTGGGCGGTCTTCCGATCGTGGATGAGAGGTCGAGGATAAAGGCGATCGTGACAGAGGAGGACTTCGTTGAAGTTGTTAGAAACACCGACATAGATACGACTGTGAGCGACTACATGAGCCCGAATGTGGTTACAGCCCCCGCCAGCATGTCAATAGAGAAGACCTCCAGGATGATAGTGCAGAAGGGGTTCAGGCGCCTTCCGATAATTCAGGATGGCATTCTGACAGGGATCATAACCGCCTCAGACATCATGAAGTACATGGCCTCGGGAGAGGCGTTCAGCAAGATCATAACGGGAGATATAAGAGAAGTGATGGAGCAGCCGATAAAGAGTCTGATAAAGAGATCTTTAATAATGACTGACCCGAGGACCAGGCTGAAGGACGCTGCGAACCTGATGGTGGAGAAGGATGTTGGCTCCCTGCCTGTGATGGAGGGCGGATCCATGGTGGGGATCATAACAGAGAGGGATTTCCTGAGGGCTTTGGCGGAGCATAGGGGAGTTGCGAGATGAGAGTTAAGGATTACATGGCAACACCCGTTTGGGTGGTGGAGAGGAATGAGCCCATCCAGAGGGCCAGGAACCTGATGTTCAAGCATGACATAAGCAGGCTTCCTGTTATGGACAAGGGGAAGCTTGTCGGAATAGTCACGAAGTACGACATATCGAACAGGCTCGCCCAGGCAGCACCTGAATGGAGGAGGAGGCCGATCGACAGAATCCCTGTGCAGCTTGTGATGACCGAGAACCCGATAACGATATACCCGGATGCAACACTCACCCAGGCTGCGGAGCTCATGATGGAGAACGAGATTGATGGTCTCCCCGTGGAAAAGGACGGAGAGCTCGTGGGCATAATAACCTCCAGGGATCTGCTCAAGTATTTTGCACAGCAGAACCTCGATTCGAAGGTCGGGGATCTCATGGCTGAGGGCATGGTCAGCGTTCACAGACATCACACAATAGCGCATGTCGTTGAGCAGATGAATCTTCATGGGGTGAGCAGGGTTCTGGTCTACGAGGACAACATGCGGCCTGTGGGAGTCATAACAAGGTCTAACCTGACATTTGCGGGCATCTTCGATTCGTTCGACCAGCCGAAGATGAAGAGCATAAAGATGACCAGGAAGGAGAGCACAGCCGGACGGAAGCAGTACAGGTACATAAAGCAGGTGCCGCTTGTCGCAGAGGACATCATGTCGTCTCCGATCATTGCGGCGCGTGTTGATGACAAAGCTGTCGACGATGCAAAGGTTCTCGTGGAGAAGAGCATATGCGGCATGCCTGTAATCGAGAACGATAGCATGGTTGGTTTCTTCTCCACCAGAGAGATCGTCGCGGAGATAGGGAGATGGTGAGGCATGCAGGTCAAGGATATAATGACCCCGCCGATAACGATAGATAAATCTGAGCGTCTGGGACATGCGCTCGATTTGATGGAGAAGCATGGCACCAGAAGGCTGCTCGTGACAAATAACGGGAAGCTCGGCGGCATAATAACGATGAGACAGATCGCCAGGGTTCTGGGCACGAGAAGGCGGCTTGGAATGCCGGCTTCCTCACTGCACGTGGCCGCTGCGACACTTGATGCTGTGATTCCCGTACACCCTGAGATGGGCGTAGAGGAGGCGATACTGCTGCTCCAGAAGACCTCTGTCCTTGTGGTCACTCAGAACGACGAGATCCTTGGATGGGTGAGACCAAGGGAGATCCTTGCTAACGTCAAGCTCACAGGGGTCTCGAAGGACGCAATGCGCTCCGCTCTGACAGTCTCCCCACGAGACAGGCTGATACACGCCAGACGAATGATGATGGACAGGGATATCGGAAGGCTTCCGGTTCTCGATGGCGGAAAGCTCGTGGGGATACTCACAGAGAGGGATATAGCAAGAGCTCTAAGAGCATTCCGCGATCTCGTCTCATGGCGGCAGCAGGAGACCAGGATAAAGAACCTTCTGGTATCTGATGTGATGACGCATGATGTGAAGTACGTCTATGTGGACACGCCGCTTGAGGAGGTCCGCAGGATCATCCTGGAGGAGAACCGTGGAGGTCTTCCGGTGCTCAATAGCGACGGGACCCTTGCTGGCATGATAACTAGGAGGTGCCTCATAGACTACCTGGTCAGGACCAAGGCCCTGGCCGCATGATACTTTTTTTTTCAGGGGCTCTTGATGATCAGCCACTCCAGCTTGAAATCTGCAGTTTCCGCTACCCCTGAGCCCCAGGGGGTTCTATGAACCTGAGCAGGGCAGCGAGGAGTCTGGGCTTGCCTGTTGAGAGGCTTGAATCTCTTATGGAGGGCATCCTGAAGCTCTCCAGATGGCCCGAGCCCCGCCTGCTGCGATTCGATAAGGGCACATCCGGGGTCGAGCCCGGGACTGTGATATTCGAGAATGGCGATGTCGTTCATGGCTACCCGAAGATAAGACGGGCCATGATGCTCGGCCCTGCGATCAGGAGGAACTTTATCGACAGGGTGGCCGTTGAGGAGAAGATGAATGGCTACAACATAAGAGCTGTCTCCGTCGACGGTGATGTATACGCTCTGACCAGGGGGGGCTACATATGCCCGTTCTCGACGGAGATTGTTCGTGAGAGAATAAGTCCTGATCTCTTTGAGGATCATCCGGATATAGTCCTGTGCGGGGAGATGGTCGGCCCTGAGAATCCCTACGTGCCGAAGGACGTCTATCCAGTTGAGAGCATAGACTTCTACCTCTTCGATATATCAAAGAAGAACTGCCGATCGATGATGGGCGTTCATGCCACGCATGCCCTGGCAGAGGAGTACAGCATAAAGGTTGTGCCCTTCTTCGGCGAGTTCCCGGTGGAGAGGGCTGCAGAGGAGATATTTCGCATAATAAAAAGGCTGGGGAGGTCGGGAAGAGAAGGCGTCGTCATAAAGGATCCTGAGAACCGAACGAGCCCGTTGAAGTACACAGCCTCGGAGAGCAACTGCAGCGACCTGGAGTTCGCCTTCAGGTACTACAATGACTACGCCCAGGACTTCTTCTTCTCAAGGGTCGTTCGGGAGGGATTTCAGTCGGTCGAGTGGAATGAGGATGAAGCGGCACTGAGAGAAAGAGCTTTAAGGCTTGGGGAGAGCATACTGGTGCCGCTCACCGATACCATCAGGAGAAGGATGCAGGGCGAGCAGATCATGCAGCAGGTGCAGATAAGGGTGAGATCGATCCAGACTGCGCGTGACTTCGAGCAGCATCTCAGACGGATGGGGACAAAGGCGATATTTGATATACCAGAGCAGGACGGAGACAGGTACGTGGTCAGGATCCTGAAGCAGGTGATGTCCACTAACGACAAAACCCTCGCGGTCATCGAGGGTCAGCCCTGGTGAGCGGAGTTTTTGGAGCTGTTGTTTGTATGAGTGAGATATGCGATATAGAGATGGAGGGGCATCTGATCGACTCGCTGATCCTGACAAAGGCGCTCGACAAGATCATGGATATGGGAGGCGAGTTCGAGATAAAGGAGTTCACAGTGGGCAAGAGAAAGGACGAGCCGAGTCATGTAAGGCTCACGCTTATCGGCAAGGACCCGGCGCATCTCAACCAGATCCTGGATGAGCTGAACGCGCTGGGTGCGAGGCTCGTGGACTCAGAGGATGTCAGGCTCGAGCCGGCACCCAGCGACATGGTGGTCCCAAGGGGGTTCTACTCGACCACGAACCATCCAACATATATCAGGCTTCGCGGAACGTGGATCCCTGTTGATGGGAGCCGAATGGACTGTCTTATTGTGGTCTCGGGCAGCAGCGCGAGGTGCACTCCGATACACCATATTAAAAAAGGCGACATGGTCGTCGTGGGAACCACCGGCGTAAAGGTCGTGCCGCCTGAGCGGCCACGCGAGAAGTCTTTCTTCGGCTTCATGAGGAACGAGGTCTCCTCGGAGCGCCCGAGCGTGGAGATAGTGAGGCAGATCGCCGAGGAGATCGTGGCGACGAAGGGAAAGGGCGGAAGGATCGCTGCGATCTGCGGACCCGCGGTCGTCCACACCGGCGCAGCACCTGCGCTTGCCCAGCTGATCCGGGATGGATACATCGATGTTCTCCTCTCAGGAAACGCGCTCGCTGTTCATGATATAGAAAGACAGCTCTTCGGCACCAGTCTTGGAATGGACATGAAGGGGAACGTGACCTCAGGGGGTCACAGAAACCATCTGTATGCGATAAGCGAGATCATCGCCAGCGGCTCGATAGAGAATGCGATAAATGAGGGCAAGATCAGGGGCGGCATAATGTACGAGTGCATTAAAAAAGGAATACCATTCGTACTCGCTGGCTCGATAAGAGATGACGGGCCGCTTCCTGAGGTCATAACAGACACCGTCAAGGCGAAGGATGCGATGGCAGAGGCGTTAAAAGGAGTGGACATGGCGCTGATGATGGCGACGATGCTCCACTCGATCGCGACCGGGAACCTTCTGCCTTCGTACGTCAAAACGCTCTGTGTTGATATCAACCCTGCAACCGTCACGAAGCTCATGGACAGGGGCACGGCCCAGGCGATAGGCCTTGTCACAGATGTCGGGACCTTCCTGCCGATGCTCGCCGAGGAGATCAGGAAGGCTGGCAGCGGATCCCGGATCCAGTAGTTTTGATGGGGGATAGCAGGGCGCAAACTAATCGTCAATATGGGGAGCACCTCTCAAGACACCAGAACTTGTCTGCAGAGACGGAGATGTGCGAGGATCTCGTATCTCTAATAAGAGCTGAACTGCTGCAGAATGCTGACGCTCAGACACAGGAGTCTGCGCAGCGCTTCTTCAGAGAGCCCGTGAGGCTCTACGGCGTGAGGACGCCCGTGGTCAGGGAGATCGCCAGGCGTCATTTCAGGAGTATCCGCCACTTGGAGAAGACAGAAATCTTCGAGCTCTGTGAGGCACTACTCAAGACGGATTACAACGAGGATGCGATCGTGGCGTTCGACTGGTCGTACGCACTCCGGAGGAGCTACGCGCCTCGGGATTTTCAGGTCTTTGAGCGGTGGGTAGCATCGTACATAAACAACTGGGTCAAGTGTGACACCTTCTGCAGCCGCTCTCTTGGGACATTCGTTGAGATGTACCCTGCGTATATCCAGAATCTGAAGGGCTGGGCCACATCAGAGAACCGGTGGGTGCGCAGGGCCGCGGCCGTGACCATGGTACCTTCAGCGCGGCGGGGGCGGTTTCTGGGCGAGATGCTGGAGATCGTGGATCTGCTGCTCGGAGATCCCGAGGACATCGTACAGAAGGGCTGCGGCTGGCTTCTCAAGGAGGCCAGCAGATGCCACCAGCAGGAGGTCTTCAGTTACATAATGTCCCGAAAGGGCGAGATGGCCAGGATCGTTCTGCGGTATGCCATCGAGAAGATGCCGCATGATATGAGAAGGATGGCGATGGAGAGGTAGACACGCCCCAAAAGAGCCAATGGCATCGACGTGGCGCAGATCGCAGGGGCACAGGCAGGCGAGTATTCCTAAAACCTCTGGTTTTGAGGCAAATGTGAGCCAAATACGATTCAGCGAGAATCCGCCATTGTAAAAATAAGGGTTTATAGGAATACTCAGGCGCCACGTCGATATTCGTTCACCTTCGCGCATATGATGAGCCAAGAGCGCTCCAGCAGATCACATCCACATCACGCTTGGAAGCAGGCTCATCTGCAGCTCGAGCTCTGCAAGCTGGTGCGGTACGTCCCTGTTCTTTAGTATCGATTCCAGATGGTAGAGCCTGGCTATGACGTCGAGGATTCTCACCTCATTCTCTCCGCTTTTTGGCCTCACGGGGGAGTAGTAGATGTAGCCGTGCTCTCTTCCGGCCTCGACGCCGAAGAAGTCCCTGTCAGAGAAACCTCTGAACTCCATGATCACAGGCTTGTATATGCTTTTGAGCCTCGGAAGGTAGTAGTCCTCCAGGATCTTCTGGACCATCTTGTTCTCAACATCCCTCAGTGATACCCTTATGTATCCCTGCCCGTGGATGTATTTCGAGTAGAAGACGCTGTATCCCACCCTGGAGGTGATATCTATCTTGAGCATAAGGCGTATCTCCAGATCGTCCCCCAGGGCTCTCAGGTTATCGTTTAGAAAGTACCTGACTTCGAGCACAACTCCCCTCTCAAAGACCATCACCATTATACTCTCGTCCTCAGACGGCGTGAAAAACCGTATGAACTCAGGGCGCCATCCCAGTATCCGCTCCACGTCTTCAGCGGCTGGTTCCGCGCGCGAAATCTCCCGCAGCCCGCGGATCAGATCTCCCATGGTTTCCATCAGGGCAACTCCCAAGTCAAGCTGTTTATGCAGCTCAGACTCTCTGCACACCTCGGTGATAAAGGTTGTGTATTTACAGGCGAATCTGTCCGAATAAGGATTAGTGTCTCAGCATCCAAAGGCAGTAAAACCCGGATTTCTGGCTTAAGCTCTTATTCGGGCAGGTTCTTATAGGCGGACCCATCTGGATTAAGTATTTCCTCCATCCAAAAGCTGTGAGCCACAGATTTCTTAAATCATCTCTTATTTGGACTGGTCCTTACAGGCAGAATCCGTTTTTTCAGTCATCCATCAGCACAGAGGCTTGCAGGCTGATGTGCATCTGAATTGAATCAACAGCATACTCCTTCAGGGCGCATAGGGCATTTGGAGAATGGCATGGCGATCCATTACAGGATATACACGAGACCACAAACCGTCTGCGCTCACAAGCGGAAAAGCCATCGGAGAAATTAAATAATAATATTAATAACTTTTAAATCAATTATTCCAGTAAAAAACAATTATACGCATGCTGAGCAGGAAGGTATATATATGACATGCTAATAATCATTACTCAATAAGCAAATGTGGTGAGTAGCGATGATTTCGAGAAGGGGGGTAAGCTCAATCCTGCCTCTCTGGCTGGCGGTTCTGATCCTGATTGCATCAGCGGATGCTGCCACTTATACTGTATGCCCATCTGGTTGCAGCAAGAGCAGCATACAGGATGCAATCAACAATGCCAGCCCGGGAGATACCATTGTGGTGTACTCTGGAACCTATAACGAGAATGTGGTGGTGGACAAGACTCTGAAGCTGGTGGGCATCAACAATCCCACAATTAACGCAGCCAATCCATCAGGGAATGCTGTATCGATCACCGGCTCCGGTGTCGTTCTAACCGGCTTCACAATCACAGGAGCATCGACTGGCAATGGCATAGACGTCTCAAATACAAGCCCGCTGATATTCTATAACAACATAGAGGGCAATGGTGTAGGCCTCAGAAACACACTGACGTCAACGATTCTCTCGAGGGTATGCTTCTGGGGCGAGGGTGGAGTTGGAATGGATAAGGGCAAGCCTGTGAGCCCGAACAACATTGTGCTCGGCTCTGTGGATTATGCCCCGTGGCTCACAGCCAGAACCATAAACGGAAAGATAACGAAAGCATCTCCTGTGGTCTTCGACAATCCTGATGCAGGTATCAGGGTCGAGCTGAGCGGAATCGTCTACAGCGGGACGATAATGGGCAGCGCTGCTTACATGCCTGGAGAGGAGCCGTATGATGCCTCAAAGCTGCCTGCGATACCGATCAGATACTTAGATGTCATATTGACAGGCAATCCGGGCGGCGAGGCCACCATAACCGCAACCTATGCTGATGCTGATCTCGCATATGTTGCCGAGAACTCGCTCAACCTCTATGTCTGGGATGGAAGCAACTGGATCGCGGCCACTGATACAGCTGTAAACGCAGCTGAGAATCGCGTGAGCGGGAAGTTCTCAGCATCTCTGCTCACAGGATCTCCGATTGCTCTTGCAGGCAAGGATTACAGTGTCACAATAGAGCCAGCGTCGAGCCCTGTTCCGTATGCGACCAAGCCCGTCCTCACGACGCTCCAGGTGGAGTCGATATGGGATCTGCTCACAGCAGAGTACAGGATCGACGGTGGTGACTGGAACATAATAAGCACAGGAATATATGCCAAGAGCTGGTACTATCCTGGGTGGTCAATTACGGATGATGAATGGGCCAGCCTCGGACCTGGCAGCCACGTCATAACCTTCAGGTTCACAAGAGCCGGTGCGCCAAATATCACAGAGACCTGGCTGTTCGTCAAATCCATGGACACCAATCTGGTAAGACTCATAACGCCCAACGGTGGCGAGGTCCTGAAGAGGCAGATCCCGGTCACGATAACCTGGACGATGCCTTCATCAGCATCTGTCTCAGGTGTGGTGCTTTCGTACTCGACGGACGGAGGAAAGACATACCCGCACACAATCGCGAGTATAATGGGACCAGCGACGAGCTTCACATGGAGACCGCCGAACATAGCCACAACACAGGCGCGCGTCAAGGTCACGGTGATCTACGAGACCGGAGCTGAGGCATCCGACACGAGCGACGGAGACTTCACAATACAGAAAGGATACTCGTTCACGGCGTGGAGGCCGGACTTCGGAGGATACTACACATCGTTCAGGGCCTGGCTCAAACCGCCATATTCGTTCAGGGCAGGATGGTAGGGATCTGTAGCAGCTGCAGATCCGCTCTTTTTATTATCGCGCCACTGAAGGATCGCTGCGTCATCTCAGCAGGATGAGCAGCAGTGCTGATAACAGAGCGGCCAGAACCATCGCCCTTCCGATTAGCGAAATGGCCGAGGAGACATCCTCGCTCTCCGGATCCCTCCCCTCATCAAGTATCGTGTAAACCCCGGGCTTCGCCATTCTCGTGCCCAGAGCGCCCGCAGCCGCTGCCATTGGCCAGCCCGAGTTAGGGCTCGGGGTGACTGAGTGGTATCGCATGCATGCTTTAAGGATATCCATGGACTTCCGGGGGGAGGCGATCATGATCAGGGGCAGGCTCAGCCTGGCCGGGATCCAGTTGAGGATGTCGTCGAGGCGGGCGGGGACATATCCGATCTCTCTGAGATCATCGCTCTTGTAACCCAACATGCTGTCCATCGTGCTCACAGCCTTGAACGCAAGCGCAGCCTCCACGCCGAGGCCTGCACAGGAGAACAGCACGTAGTAGAAGAGCGGAGAGACGATCGTATCGACGTAGTTCTCGGAGAGCGACTCGATGACTGCGGACCTGGCCTGTGCGTGTGTGAGATTCAGGGGGTTCCTGCTCACCAGAGCTGGAAGGAGATGTTTTGCGGCATCGAGATCCTCATCAATGAGATTGCCTATCTCTCTGGAGGTCATGATCAGACTCTTGAAGGCAAATGTGGATTTCAAAAGGTAGGAGGAGATGATAAGAGCCAGGATATCTCCCATCTCAGAGGATCCTGCAAGAGATCCAGTGGCATATGCGATACGGATGAGAGCAAAGCCAGCGAGCACGGCTCCGGAGATCACAAGCACAGAGATGATCATCCCGGAGATCTTCCTCCGCGGCATCATCCGCCTGAGACGGTCCACCGCCGTTCCAATTATGACTACAGGATGAAGCGCAGCTGGCGGCTCTCCCAGGACGATATCTATCAGGAGTGCGAGGATCAGAACCGAAAATGGGAATATCTCTGTTATCATGGCTGCGATCTGACCCTCCTCCAGACGATCTCCAGCTCCTCCCCTCTGAGCAGCTCCTCAACAACCTCGGCTGCAACATCAGGTCTGTGAAGGATGGTGCAGCCATCACATCTCCATCTCCCATCTACCATGCATCCGAGCGATTCGTCGAGGCATGGGTAGAAGGGGCAGAAGCAGAATGTGCAGTCCTGCCCCTCGAAGTGGCAGGGATAGCGATCGCAACTCTCCCTCATCTTCCCTCCAGGATCTTCTTGAAGGCGAGGACCAGCCTCTCGTTCTCCTCTCTCCTTCGCACCGCGACCCTGACGTATCCATCAAGACCGAAAGATTTGCAGTCCCTTATGAGAACGCCCTCGTGCAGCATCCTCTCTGCGAGCTCGCCCGATTCCATGCCTGTGCCCCTCACATCAACGAGCATGAAGTTCGTGCTGCTTCTTAGCGGTCTCAATCCGATGCTTCTCAGAGCATCTCTCAGCCAGCCAAGCTCTTCGATGACAAACTGCCTGCTCCTCTCCAGAAACTCCTTGTTCTTCAAAAGATGAACAGCTGCTGCAGATGCTATCGAGCTTATCGACCACGGTATCCGTGCCATGTTCATGATCTCTGCAAGCTCACCGTTCGTGACAGCGAACCCGAGACGCAGTCCGGGGACGCCGAATGATTTCGTGAGGGATCTCATGACCACCAATCCATCCATATCAGGAGCGAGATCCGCCACGCTTTGATCAGGATCGGAGAGCTCTATGAATGCTTCATCGACGAGAAGGAACACCCCGTGCTCCTCGCAGCGTTCAGCAAGCCTCATGAGATCCTTCCTTTCTGTGAGAATTCCCGTGGGATTGTTCGGGTTGCAGAAGAATGCTGCTTTCGCATCTCTTAAAAGAGCTTCATCGAATACCGAATCCAGATCTTTTGGCTCCTCTAGACCAATATCTGTTTTAACGATCTGTGCGCCCGCAAGTCTCGACTGGGTCTCGTACTCGCCGAACGTGGGAGACGGTATGAGCGCAACCTCGCCATCATCTATACATACCTCTGAGAATATCCTTATTATCTCTGATGAGCCGTTTCCGGGAACCACATTCTCAGGTTCCACACCGACGAATGATGCTGCAGCCTCCCTGAAATCGCTGTATGTGATGTCCGGATAATGGCAGATGTTCTTCAGCTCACTCAGCACGACGTCCTCCAGGGGAGGGGAGCCGAGGGGGTTGATGCTGGCGCTGAAATCCAGGATCTCCATGCCAAGTATTCTGGACATCTCACGAACCCTGCCACCGTGCTGGCACGGCCCGGTCGCCGCAAAGCTTCTGCGAACTCTCATCCAGAGTCCGTCTGATCCCACGGATTTTAACCTGGCGGATGCGTCAATGAACTTCGGCGCACGCCCTGAGGAGCGGCTCAACTCGCGATACTGATATGTATCACTGTATACCTCATATCCACAGAGAGAGTCGTGGATGTTATGCAGCATCTCCTTACAGGTATCTTCTACGAAAAGTGATGGTGTGAGCCACTCGTATATGAACATGTGAATTGGATCTAAATCAAGAAATTTGAATGCTTTATCTGTATATCCATATCATAATCATATTTAATGCACTGTTTATTACCATTTTTATTATCAAATAATATTTAAAATATATTAAACAGTGTTATCAATTTTATAAAACAACAGCCCGCCGAAAGGGTTTTATGTACTTCGCGCAAAGGGTGAGCTGCATATACAGGAAAGGAGGCCAAGAACCCAATGGCAAAGCTCGAGGGCAGCTTTACAGTTGAGGACATGAAGAATGTCCAGATCAACATAGGGGCTGTCGTTAAGGAGGAGGAGGAATGGGACCAGCCGATGGGTCCGTTCCCGAAGCCGCAGATCGCAACCCTGCGCGACTGGGACTTCAAGATTTTGAATCGTTACAGAATATTCTACGCGCCTGCAGACGATACCTGTACACTCTGTACATTTGGTCCATGTGATCTCACCGGCAACAAGCGCGGAGCATGCGGCATAGATATGGCAGGGACGTGCGGAAAGATCGTTCTTGTCGCATGCCTGATGGGCACATGCGCTCACACAGCCCATGGGCGTCATCTGTACCACTGGACTCTCGACAAGTTCGGAGATATGAAGTTCGATATGGGCACAGATATACTTGTGACAGCACCCCTGACTGAGACCATAATCGGCATCAGGCCGAAATCGCTGAAGGACTTCGGCAAGGCTCTTGAGTACTGCGAGGAGCAGATCACGCAGCTTCTGGCGGCAACGCATACAGGTCAGGAGGGCAGCTATGTCGATTTCGAGTCCAAGGCCCTTCATGCGGGCATGATAGATTCGCTCGGCAAGGAGATCTGCGATATGCTGCAGATCGTGGCCTACAACATGCCACGCGGCGATCCGAACGCTCCGCTAGTCGAGATCGGCATGGGTACGCTGGACCAGAACAAGGCCGTTCTTATCGCATATGGCCACAACCTCGCAGCCGGCGCCGAGGCTATGTTCTACACTGAGACGAACAACCTTTGGGACAAAGTCGATATAGGTGGCGTATGCTGCACGGCCATCGATCTCACCAGGATCGGCGAGGGCATGGGTGAGAAGAAGGTTCCTGACATGATCGGAACCAAGGCGAAGGTCGCAGGCGCAGTCGGCTGGTGGAGGAAGATGGTCAGGGCAGGGATCATGGACACAGTGATGGTTGATGAGCAGTGCGTATGGTGCGATGCCCTGAAGGACTGCGAGGAGCGCAAGATACCACTGATCGCCACCAATGACAAAATCTTATATGGTCTCAAGGATAGGACAAATGACCCGGTCGATGAGATTGTGGATGATCTGGTTAACTTCCGGGTGCCAGGTGTTGTCATACTGGATCCGGTGAAGGCTGGAGAGGTGGGCGTCAAGACCGCCATTGCAGTAAAGCCGAAGCGCGCAGATATCAGGAACAGGATCGTCCTCACAGAGGATGAGTTCAAGAAGCTGGTCTCGAGCTGTACCAAGTGCAATGAGTGCGCATTCGTCTGCCCGCCGCACATCAGGATAAGCAATCTCATGGAAGAAGCCGCGAAGGGCAACCTGGAGCCGTTCTCCTCGACATATGAGGTTTGCGTTGGATGTGGCAGATGCGAGCAGGTCTGCAGGCAGAACATCCCGATACTTAAGATGTATGAGTATGCCAACAGGGAGTACATCAGGAACCAGAAGTTCAAGATGAGGGCTGGCAGAGGGCCGATCAGGGATACAGAGATCAGGGCGGTCGGCGCGCCCATAGTTCTCGGCACAATCCCCGGCGTGATAGCGCTTGTCGGATGCAGCAACTATCCAAACGGCACCAAGGAGTGCTATGACATCGCCAAGGAGTTCGTCGATAGAGGGTATATTGTTGTCACAACGGGCTGCATGGCGATGGATATGTCCCTCTACACTGATGCAGAGGGCAAGACGATCTGGGAGCAGTATCCAGGTGCATTCGATGGCAGAAATATATGTAACGTCGGATCATGTGTTGCAAATGCCCACATACATGGAGCTGCGATAAAGGTCGCCACGATATTCGCTCACAGGAACCATCGTGCAAACTACGATGATATTGCAGATTACATACTCTCCAAGGTCGGAGCGTGCGGCATAGCCTGGGGCGCATACTCGCAGAAGGCAGCCTCAATTGCGACTGGTGTTAACAGGATTGGTGTACCTGTTGTGGTGCAGCCACATTCTGTGATATACCGCAGGGCGTTCCTGGGAAGGGCCGATCTGCCAGAGGACTGGATGGTTATAGATGCAAGAGATGGCTCCAAGGTGAGGATCGAGCCTGCTCCTGAGCACATGCTGTACGTTGCGGAAACAAAGGAGGAGGCCATGCTGATGATGGCCAAGCTATGCTTCAGACCCAGTGATAACTCGATTGGCCGTATGATCAAGCTGACCCACTACTGCGATATATCCATGAAGTACTTCGGCAAGCTGCCGGATGACTGGCCTGTCTATGTGAGGCATGCATCTGAGCTTCCGCTCGCCTGGAAGGACCAGATGATGAAGGAGCTCGAGGAGAAGTACGGCTGGAAGATCGACTGGAAGGCGAAGAAGATCGTCGAGGGTCCGATCAGGCCGGCAGATGTGAGCTTCGATCCGACCAACATCGAGAGGAAGATCAGGGTCAGGAAGTGAGGGAAATGGCAGTCGACACAACCAAAAACCCCATACCTTTTGAGATGGCCCAGATCCCCGGGCCTGAGATGGCAAAGGCCTATCCTGTGAAGGTCATAGGCGCCATCATAAAGAAGGCAAAGAGGCCGCTGCTGGTCGTGGGAGCAGAGCTCTTCGACGACCCGGTCATGTTCGATAAGGCGATAGAGATCGCCAAGGCTAAGAACATGACGATCGCTGCGACAGCTCACACGATCAAGGGCTTCATCGAGAGAGGGTACACGACGAACGTCTATCAGATCGGGCTGCATCCGCTGACCAACTACCTGCGATTCAAGGACTGGAAGGGTCTGGATGGGCAGGGCCACTACGATGTGGTCATCTTCATGGGTATCTTCTACAAGTTCGCAAACGCCATGTTCTCTGCGCTGAAGCACTTCAACAGGGATATCAAGCGCGTCTCCATCGACAGGTACTACCATGTCAACGCTGATATGACATTCGGGAACCTGGCGTTCGACTCTGCAGGATACCACGAGGCGATCGATGAGCTGATTGCAATACTGAAGAAGTGATGTGAGATAATAATTCCAAAATTTATTTTGGTATTAGGAGAGGTGTAGAAATGGCTGAAGAGATCCAACTGGACATATCCCCGATGTACGAAGGGGAGCGCATAAGGAAGGACGACCTGTGGGTAGAGATGGGTGGACCGAAGGCAGACGGATTCGAGCTGACACTGGCCGCCTCAATGGACGAGGTAGAGGACGGGAAGGTCACGATCATCGGGCCTGACCTGAAGGATGTCAAGGAGGGCTCAACAATCCCCTTCGGCATGATCTTCAAGGTCGCAGGCGAGAAGATCGAGAAGGACCTGGAGTCGATCATAGAGAGGCGCAACCATGCTCTGCTCTCCTACATCAGCGGCCTCATGCACCTTAACCAGAGGTATGATATCTGGATGAGGCTAGGCAAGAGCCTGCAGAAGAAGGGCGTTACATCCTGGGAGCAGATATTCAAGCCTGTCATCAACCTCTACAAGGCCGAGATGCCCTTCATCGAGAAGATGGAGGTTACAATCGTCACGGATCCGGCGAAGGTCAAGGAAGAGCTGGAGAAGGCGATGCAGGTCTACAGGGCGAGAGACGAGAGGGCGAAGGGTCTGCATGACGAGGATGTGGATGTCTTCTACGGATGCACACTCTGCCAGGCGTTCGCCCCCACAAGCGCATGCGTCGTGACGCCCGACAGGCCTTCGCTCTGCGGCGCTATCACATGGTTCGATGGCCGTGCTGCGGCTAAGGTCGACCCGGAGGGCCCGCAGTTCCCGATACCGAAGGAGGGACTGAAGGATCCGATCACTGGCGAGTACGAGAGCATCAACCAGATGGCTGCGAAGAGATCCGGCGGCGAGTACACGGTGATGAAGCTGTACACCTTCTTCGATGCGCCACACACATCCTGCGGCTGCTTCGAGACGATCGGTTTCTACATGCCTGAGGTCGACGGAATAGGGATCTGTGATCGCGAATACAAGGGCAATGCTCCGAACGGCCTGCCGTTCTCGACCATGGCCGGACAGACAGGCGGTGGCAAGCAGGTCGTTGGCTTCCTCGGAATGGGTGTGCTGTATTACTTCTCCCCGAAGTTCCTCCAGGCAGACGGCGGCTGGCGCAGGATCGTCTGGATGTCCAAGAGGCTCAAGGAGAGGGTGAAGGAAGGAATACCCGCGGAGATGTACGACAAGATCGCCACAGAGGACGATGCCACAGATCTCGAGTCCCTGAAGAGGTTCCTGCTCAAGGTCGATCATCCTGTCGTCACAGGTGTTGTGAGGCCTGTTGACAACAAGAAGATAACCGAGGGATGGAAGTTCGAGGAGATCACAGACGAGCTCAAGGAGCAGGTCATCGCCTTCATCGAGAAGTATGAAGGAGAGATCGATACAGACAACGTGAAGAACGAGCTTCTCATGAGTGAGGGGCAGTTCATGCAGGTTGTCGAGGCACTCCAGGCCGATGGCGTGCTAGAGTGAATTGGAGGGTTTTGAAATGGCCAAGCTGGTATTGAAGAAGAAGGCGGCGGCTGCACCAGCGGCCGCTCCTGCTGCAGCCCCCGCGGCTGCCGCACCTGCTGGAGCTCCGGCATTCGCCATGCCCGCGGCCGGCGGTGCTGGCATAAAGCTGGTGCTGAAGGACGCGAAGATAACCATAGACAAGGTGGTTCTGGCGAAGTAGAACACCTGTCTCCTCTATATTTTTGCTGAGGGAGATTGAGAGGGAGGTTTTGGTATATGGCCAAGTTAGTGCTCAAGAAGAAGGAAGCTGCTGCACCTGCGGCTGCGCCCGCTGCTGCTCCCGCATCTGCGGCGGCACCTGCTGCACCGATGTTTGCGCCCGCTGCTGGTTCTCAGGGAATCGTCCTGGAGCTCAGAGGTGCGACTGTACACATTCAGGAAGTAGTCATCAAGCAGAAGAAGTAAGGAAGGCTAGATCTTGGGGAGAGTAATAGCGATAACAGGAAAGGGTGGCACTGGCAAGACTGCAGTCGCCGCTCTTCTCGTCAGATATCTGATCAAGAGCGGCAGGAAATACCGCGTTCTGGTGATCGATGCCGATCCGGATTCAAACCTCGCCGATGCTCTTGGCGTGGAGGTGACAAAGACCGTTGGCGATATGCGGGAGTTCATGCAGGAGGCCAGATACACCACACCGCCGGAGACTGACAAAGAGAGGCTCTTCGAGGCGAAGATCTTCGAGATACTCGTGGAGGAGAACGGCTACGATCTTCTGGTCATGGGCAAACCCGAGGGATCAGGATGTTACTGTTTTGTCAACAATCTTCTCAGGGGCATAATGGACAGGCTGATAGATCAGTATGACATCACAATCATAGATACCGCTGCGGGTCTGGAGCACTTCAGCAGAAAGGTTATCCCTGACCTGGACTCGTTGATCGTGGTCACAGACTCCTCCAGGCGTGGTCTTACCACGGGAGAGAGGATAAGGGAGCTGGCCTCGGAGCTCGGCCTGAAGTACAACAACCTCTACGTCATCGCCAACAAAGTGACTGAAAACAATAAAGAGAAGATCATCGAGAACGCCAGGTCCGTCAGCCTCAATGTTATCGGAACAATCCCCTACGATGAGAGGTTAGCCAACTTCGATCTAGTGGGAGACCCATTGATAAACCTGCCTGACGATGCGCCTTCTGTGAAGGAGATCGAGGAGCATGTCGTCAAGGCTCTGGGTATTTGAAGGGTGATTTATATGGCAGAGGAGAAGAAGATCAA
Organism: Methanothrix thermoacetophila PT; assembly: GCF_000014945.1. Taxonomy (NCBI): domain Archaea; kingdom Methanobacteriati; phylum Methanobacteriota; class Methanomicrobia; order Methanotrichales; family Methanotrichaceae; genus Methanothrix; species Methanothrix thermoacetophila. The sequence continues at coordinate 287,879 of NC_008553.1, read as the reverse complement.
GTTATCAGATCTGAACAAGACTTTGGCGCAATACGGCGTGGAGGCCCTTGAGGGTGTATCCATCGAGGGCGATATAGAGATCGAGATAGATACCGGGGCTGCCGGCATAGGGCCGCTCTTCGCCTACTACTTCGGCCAGGAGGTTGCCCAGATCGCGGTGCAGCTCGTCAAGTTCGCCAGGAGCATGGGGTATCCGGTAGATGCTCTGCTCCAGCCTGCTGCAGTTGCGCATGCTATATCTCCAGCCCCTGCTGAGGTTGTTGAGGCGGCGGCCAAGGTCCCAGAGTGGAAGGTCGCCACCAGCCTGGTCCAGGCGAAGTTCCAGGTTGGAATCGATGAGACGTGGAAGTATCCAATCCAGGAGGTGACGCTTGGGGCCACTAAGGCAGATGGCGGAAGCAGAGGCCACACGATCAAGATAGGAGGGGAGAAGGCGCTGCCGTTCTTCTATGATGCGCCAATGCCGCACAGGCCCGTGGTCACAATGGACGTCTTCGATATGCCCATCGGCATGGCAAAGGCTGTGAAGATGCACTACGAGGATGTCATCAACGATCCCGGCGAGTGGGCGAAGAAGGCAGTCACAAAGTTCGGTGCCGATCTCGTCACGATACACCTCATAAGCACAGATCCCCTCCTGAAGGATACTCCTCCCAGAGAGGCAGCGAAGACTGTGGAGGAGGTTCTCCAGGCTGTGGATGTCCCGATATGCATCGGTGGCTCCGGCAATCCGGACAAGGATCCTGAGGTTCTCAAAGCTGCTGCAGAAGTCGCACAGGGCGAACGCGCGCTGATCGCAAGCGCCAACCTGAACATGGACTGGGAGAAGATAGGGAGGGCATGCGTGGACAACGGTCATGTCTGCCTGGCATGGACGCAGCTCGAGATCAACTCCCAGAAGGAGCTCAACAGGAAGCTCATGAAGGTCGCAGGCGTGCCGAGGGAGTCCATAGTGATGGATCCAACAACGGCTGCTCTCGCCTATGGTCTCGACTTCGCGTACACCAACATGGAGCGCATAAGGCTTGGAGCGCTTAAGGGAGACGAGGAGCTTACATTCCCGATGTCCTCAGGCACGACAAACGCATGGGGCGTCAGGGAGGCCTGGATGGTCCGCTCGCCCAACAAGGAGGACTCCGACTGGGGCGACAGGATGCTCAGAGGCCCGATCTGGGAGATCATCACCGGATTCTCGCTTGCGATGGCGGGCGTGGATATATTCATGATGATGCATCCTCTTGCGGTCGCCTACCTCCAGGAGATCACACAGACTCTCATGGGACTGATAGATGCGGAGACTCCTGATATAACCAACTGGGTCAAGATGGAGGTCTGATAGCGATGAAGGAAAAGAGCCCCCTAAACCTTTACAAGCATCTGCCTCAGACCAACTGTGGCAAATGTGGATTCCAGACCTGCATGGCATTTGCAGCTGCTCTGATCGACAGGTCCAAGCGCGTCGAGGAGTGCACACCGCTGGCCGAGGAGAAGAAGTACGCGAAGAAGTACGAGACCCTCAAGGCGATAGTTGCTCCTGAGATCAGGCTTGTCTACGTCGGAACAGGCGAGAAGGAGCAGAAGGTCGGCGGCGAGGATGTCATGTACCGCCACCAGATGACGTTCTTCAACAAGCCGCCATTTGCCTACGACGTCACAGACACGATGGAGGAGGCAGCGCTCGTCGAGCGTGTGAAGAAGATCAGCACGTGGAAGAAGTTCTACATAGGCAAGTGGGAGCGCGTGGAGATGATCGCTGTCAGGTCAACCTCAGGCGATCCCGCAAAGTTCGCCGCGTGCGTGAAGAAGGTCATGGAGACCACAGATTACCCGATGATACTCTGCTCCTTCGATCCAAAGGTTCTCCGCGCTGGTCTTGAGGTCGCAGCCAAGACCAGACCACTGGTGTACGCAGCAAACAAGGACAACTGGCAGGAGGTCGCGAAGCTCGTCCACGAGTTCAACGTGCCGGTCGTTCTCAGCGTGCCATTCGATCTCGATGGACTCAAGTCGATGGCGCTTACGTTCGAGCAGATGGGTATCCATGATCTGATTCTCGACTTCGGAACAGCGCCCAACGGCAAGAAGCTCCAGGAGTCGCTGCACAACCTTCTCAAGCTCAGAAGGGCGGCGCTCGAGGAGGGCCAGAAGGACATCGCCTACCCGACGATCGCCCTGCCGATCAACGCATGGTTCACCACCAAGGATCCGGTGAGGGCCGCCTACTGGGAGTCTGTCCTTACAGCGACGTTCGTCATACGCGGCGCCTCGATAATGATCAAGCACTGCATCGAGCCGCACTGCGTGATGCCTGACATGCACCTCAGGTACAACATCTACACAGACCCGAGGAGACCTGTCCAGGTCAAGCCCGGCATCTACAAGGTCGGCAATCCGACAGAGGAATCGCCTGTCTTCGTCACGACGAACTTCGCCCTCACTTACTACACTGTGGAGTCGGATGTCGCCTCGAACAACATTGATGCCTACATAATGTCCATCAACACAGATGGTATTGGTGTGCAGGCATCGGTCGCAGGCGGACAGCTGAACCCACAGAAGATCGTCGAGGCGTTCAAGGAGGCGGACTTCGATTTCACGAAGATGAAGTATCCGTCGATCGTCCTGCCAGGGATGGCAGCGAAGTTCAGCGGCGAGCTCGAGGACCTCTTTGGCGGAAAGGTGAAGATCCTGGTGGGACCAGAGGATTCTGGGCGCATAGTCGAGTGGATGAAGAGCTACTGGCCGCCGAAGTGAAGCCCGGGGGTTTGAAGCCCCCTGATGTTTTTAATTCAAACACATTCCAGCTGGTTATTCTGTCCGCTTGATCATCTCGCGGTGCCGATTCTGCCTGTCTTCCGACTGCAGCAGATATTATCTCGGTGCTGTGCCAGTCTGCCCTCCGCAAACGATGATCTGGAGGAGCGTGAACTCCAGAACATGGGTTTTATTTAGATCCTTGAACAAGAAATTCTCATGGAATCAACCGGGATGTTGGAGATGCTTCGCTCAAAGGTCGACGAGCAGCCGTTCGCACGAAGGCTTGGGATGAGGCTTGTTGAGCTTGATGAGGGATACTCGAAGGTCGTGATGGAGCCATCTTGGGAGAACAGAAACTTCTTTGGGACCGTTCACGGCGGTGCAATATTCTCTCTGATAGACCAGGCATTTGGTGCGGCGGCAAACTCTCATGGGGCTGTCGCGGTGGCGATAAGCGTGACCGTGGACTACCTCCGTCCCGCAAGTCCTGATGAGACGCTTTATGCAGAGGCCAGAGAGGTCAGCAGAACCAGGAGGATCTCAACATACAACATCGAGGTCAGAAATCAGGAAGGGCAGCTGAAGGCCACATGCCTCGCGATGGCATACAGAAGGGATGAGAGGATCCAGTTTGAGTGATGCAGGGTCAAACATGTGCAGCGCATCCGGAGGTTTAGCGCGTATCTTCTGGTCTCTTCGCGGACCTGTCCGAATAAGGATAGAGCGCTTATGACAAACAAGAGCGGTATGGCTCATAATTTCTGGCTCCAACCTCTTTCGGACACGTCCCTCCTCGCCACAGAAAACTGTATATCATTTGGATGTGATTTGTAGAAGCAGTTTCCAGATGCACCCTGGCATGCGATAGATACCTCTGCGAGTGCTGAATGAATGTTTCTGCAGTGATTGCCATTCATCCTGCATACCAGTGCATCTTTGATGAGTGATGCGCATCGCAGCGTGCTGGATTCAGTGGTTGATCGTGGTGTGTTCAAGGTTATAACTGCTGTGCTGCGTGCAGGTATGCAATGATGCTGGAGGGATCTCCGGCAGATCGCGCAGAAGGATGGATGCATCTCATATCTTGGAGGTCACTTGGATGGGATACACCCTGACGGAGAGGATCCTGAGGGATCATCTCGTTGATGGAAAGTATGAGCCGGGTAGCGAGATCGGCATAAGGATAGACCAGACCCTAACACAGGATGCGACCGGCACCATGGCCTACCTTCAGTTCGAGTCGATGGGTCTTGAGGGGATAGCCACGGAGCTCTCTGTGAGCTATGTGGATCACAACACGATACAGGTCGGGTTCGAGAACGCGGACGATCACAGGTACCTCCAGTCGGTCGCTGAGCGATATGGCATATACTTCTCGCGCCCGGGAAACGGCATATGCCATCAGGTACATCTTGAGCGGTTCGGGCGCCCGGGAAAGACGCTGCTCGGATCCGACAGCCATACTCCGACAGGCGGCGGCCTGGGAATGATAGCAATAGGCGCCGGCGGGCTCGATGTGGCGGTGGCCATGGGCGGCGGGCCGTACTATCTGACGGCTCCGAAGGTGATGGAGGTTCATCTGACAGGAGAGCTCCAGCCCTGGGTCACCCCGAAGGACGTCATACTCAAGGTCCTGCAGATCCTCACAACGAAGGGAAACATTGGCTGGGTCTGCGAGTACACGGGGGATGGAGTTGCGGGTCTCACAGTGCCTGACAGGGCGACGATCACGAACATGGGTGCTGAGACAGGTGTCACGACCTCGATATTTCCGAGCGATGAGCAGACCAGAAGGTTTCTCGCGGCCCAGGGCCGGGCAGAGCACTGGGTGCCGCTTGCGCCTGACAGGGATGCTACATACGATAAAAGTATCGAGATCGATCTCTCGGAGCTGGAGCCCCTCGTTGCAGCACCCCACAGCCCCGGAAACGTCATCCCGCTGAGCAGGGTGGTAGGCACTCCTGTGGACCAGGTACTTGTGGGCTCCTGCACCAACTCGTCGTACACGGATATGATGACTGTTGCGAGTATGGTTAAAGGCAAGCATCTTCCTCCAAATGTAAGCTTCGGTGTCGCTCCAGGATCGAGACAGGTTTTGAGGATGATGGCCAGGAGTGGGGCGCTCGACGATCTAATAGCATTCGGCGCAAGGATCCTCGAGAGCGCGTGTGGCTTCTGCATAGGCAACAGCATGTCTCCCGGTACTGATGCCGTCTCGATAAGGACGAGCAACAGGAACTTCAAGGGCAGATCCGGGACTCCGAGCGCAAATGTCTACCTGACGAGCCCTGTGGTCGCAGCAGCGGCCGCGATAAAGGGGGAGTTTGTTGACCCCGCAGATCTGAAGATGGAGTTTCCAAGGGTGGAGATGCCGGATAGGTTCGAGATAGACGACAGCATGATCATTCCACCAAAACCAGCTGCGGAGAGAGCAAGAGTTGAGATATTCAGGGGTCCGAACATCGGTGAGCCGCCGAGGAACACGCCGATGCCCGGGAGCATAAAGGGGATAGTCGCCATAAAGGTCGAGGACAATATAACGACTGATCACATAATGCCTGCTGGCTCTCGGCTCAAGTACAGGTCGAACGTGCCGAAGTACTCGACGTTTGTCTTCGAGCCGCTGGATCCTGAGTTCTCGAGAAGAGCAGCTGAGCTCCGTGATAAGGGGCTGCACAACTTCATCGTCGCGGGTGTGAGCTATGGCCAGGGATCCTCCAGGGAGCACGCTGCGATGTGCCCGATGTATCTGGGGGTGAAGGCGGTCGTAGCGAAATCTATAGAGAGGATACATGCCGCAAACCTCGTGAACTTCGGGATACTCCCGCTCTACTTCGTCAGGGAGTCCGATTATGATATCATCGAGCAGGGCATGAGCATGACAATACCTGATATCAGAAATGCCCTGGAGAGCGGGGAGTCTCAGGTGAAGGCGATCGCCGGGGATCGCGAGATACCTCTGAGGATGGAGCTGAGCAGGCGGCAGCGGGAGATACTGCTTGCAGGAGGATTGCTTCCATACACGGTGAGGAGCAGATGAATTCTACACAGGTGTCATGCACGCACGCCAAATTGGAGCGGCCTTCCAGCCAGTCCAGCGTGAGGAGCAGATGAATTCTACACAGGTGTCATGCACGAGGAGGCTTGATGTGTGGAGGCAGCTGAGATACTGTTCTATGTCATAGTGTTCCTGATCGCCTACATGATCGCCAGGATCATACTCAAGATCATGCGTGGATACTGAGCCCGGAGGGCAGCGCCCGCTGGGACCATAGAACATCCTGCAGCACTAGCTGCTGGAGGCATGTTTGGAGGATCATCAGACCCAAAGTACGCTCAAATTGCGAGTGACTTACCGGCCTGAAAAACCGAAGTCGCTCTTATCCACATGATCTTTTCCGGAAAGACACCGATCCTGCTATGCGTTCTTGGAGAAGGAATGAGTGCCTCTAGCGACCAGATTGCATGTCCTCTAAGTTGTTGAAACCACAAGAGCGACCGAAGTTTACGCTCTGCTACTTCCTATCGGAGTATCCTTCTGTACAGCGTGTCCCTCTGCGTCGGTACTCTCCCGTGTTTCTTTATGAGATCCTGAAACTCATCCGGAGACATGTACTGTCCCTCTTTTGAGCCTGCGCATCTCGATATGTTCTCCTCCATGAGCGTCCCGCCGAGATCGTTTGCGCCCCATTCTATAGCTGCGCCTGCAACCTCCCTTCCGAGCTTCACCCAGCTCGCCTGGATGTTTGTTATGTACGGGTGAAGCGCAACTCTTGCGAGCGCGTGCATCTTCAGGTTCTCAAGGATGTCTGGAGGCGATGAGATCCTCCCGAGCTCTGTGTTCCCGGGGACGAATGGGAGAAGCACAAACTCCGTGAACCCTCCGGTCTCCAGCTGTATCGATCTGATGACCTCTAAATGACTCAGCCTGTCCTCGAAGCTCTCGATGTGACCGTAGAGCATCGTCGAGGTCGTTGGTATGCCCATCGCGTGCGCAGCTTTTATGATGAAAGACCATTCTGAGGTGCTGAGCTTCTCCGGACATATCACTTTTCTCACAGAATCGACCAGCAGCTCTGCTGCCGTCCCGGGCATCGAATCGAGACCCGAATCCCTCAAGGAGCGAAGGGCCTCATGGACATCTACCCCGGAGCATCTCGACATGTGCATCACCTCCATTGGAGAGTAGGCGTGGAGATGCATCCGGGGGAAGTTTGATTTGAGTACTTCAAGAATTTCACAGTAGTCTTCCACAGTGAGCCCTGGCGCCAGACCGCCCTGGAGGCATATCTCGGTGGCGCCCAGCTGCTCGGCCTCCTTCGCCCTCTGAACGATCTCCTCATGTGTCAGGATGTAACCATCGCTCTTCCTGAACGCGCAGAACCTGCATCTTCCTACACAGATATTGGTGAAGTTGATGTTCCTGTTTATGACGTATGTCACCTCCCTCCCGCAGCAGCTCTCCTGGAGCCTGCGGGAGAGGGAGAATAGCCTCATCGGGTTTCGCCAGAGGAACCGCATGAGATCGCGATTCAGCTCCGCACGATCCCCGGAATCGTTCAGCATGTCTTCACAGGTCGAATCACTCAGCGCCTTCATGATGTGCGTCTCCAGGATGGGTGTTATCCTGACACGCCGGTTGATCCTCAATCTCAAGAATCCTGCGCTCCCTGGGAAGCTGCGAGATCAGCCTTCCGGGGGTGTATAGGCCACAGCCTATCACAGAGCCCATGTGAGTTACAACCACATAACCCCTCTCCACCGGGGCCCTCAGCTCCAGGCTCTCGCCCGCGAAGAAGCGTCTCGCCATCTCATCATCCAGATCGATGACGTTCTTTCTCGCATATCTCCCCCAGAGCTGGAGCGCGTAGGTCGTCGGCTTCCACGGGCTCTCGCGCATCGATATGACCCTCATCCCAACGCTCTCGCACCTGAACGGCGGGATCTCGGGAAGGCTGAACGCCCATATCATCCTTCCGCGCCTGAAGAAGCTGATTCTCTCGAAGACCTTCTCAGGGATGCCGAACCTCTCATTCCACAAAGATACCACTGCATCTTTATTCACCAGCTGAAAGCCTTCTGCGGAGCTTCGCGACAAAGAATCCCCCCGTGTCATTCTCATGTGGATAATACCTTCTGCATTTCACGAGCTCCTCGCCGTAATCGATGCTGTTCCACGACGCTATACCCTGGCTTGATCTGAGGCCTTGGATTGTGAAGCTCTCCAGATCAGCGAGATCGAGCACTCTGGATACAACCCCCTCGTTCTCCTCCGGGGCGAAAGTGCACGTGGAGTACACCACGACCCCTCCGGGCTTTGTCAGCTGGATCGCCCTCCGCAGGAGCGATACCTGGAGGTTCTGCAGATCAGCGCTTCTCTTCGCAGAGCATCTCGCGATCACCTCAGGATATCTTCGAGCGGTGCCCTCGCTCGAGCATGGCGCATCTACAAGCGCTCTGTCGAAGTTGTACTGTGGAAATCGCCTCCCATCATAGGAGGTGACGACGACATTGACCGCGCCGAGCCTCTCAAGATTTGCCCTGAGCGGGACGATGCGTGCTGAAGAGCTGTCATTCGCGACCACAAGCCCCTTGTTTGACATCTGCATGCTTATCTGCGCGGCCTTCCCGCCTGGAGCCGCACACAGGTCCAGTATCCTCTCTCCGGGCTGCGGATCGAGAACTACTGGCGGTAGCATGGATAGCTCCTCCTGCACGTGAATCAGGCCCATGTGAAACTCCATGAGCCTTCCCGGCTTCTCCGCATCCAGCCTCAACCCGAGTGGATACCATCGCATGCGCTCGTACCCGATCCCCAGGCGGTCCAGCCTGGAGAGCAGCTCCGGGACTGAGGTCTTCAGTGTATTTATTCTAATGGTCACCGGCAGCGGCCTGCTCATGAAATCCAGGAATGCATCGAAATCAGGTATGATATCGCGATACCTCTCCAGGTGCTCGGATCCCATGTGCAGGTGGTGAATGCTTATCGGCAAAATATCTTGGCCTTCGCAGATCGGATGCTGGTTTTGATCATTTGGACATGTGACCTCCAGCACATGATACACATATGATCATAACTTTTTGTAAAGCACCAAGAGTCTGACTCGGCCCGGACTCTTCAAGTGATTCGAGCACTTTCTGAGAAAGAGATTGTCCAGGCAATGGCGCCGCACGGGACGAAAGTTTGATATTCAGCCGCGACCCATCACGCATGGTGGTCTGATGAAGTTCAAGGAGTGGACCCGGCCGATCAGGAAGTTTGATGACATATACTACACGATCGAGAGGATCGTATACGGAAGGGGCAAGCTGAGCGGTTTCACATCAGAGGACATATACAACAACCTCCACGACAAGCGCTTCTTCAGGGACGTGGCGGATCTTCACAATTATCTTCTGGCAAAAGGGAAGACCTACAGGATAAGGCCGAAGGATGGCGGCTGGGAGAGGATCTGGTAAATCCATTCAGTCTTCATTCAGTCGCCTGCCCTTGATGGCTGGCAGGCAATCACATCTGTTGATCACGCCTGTCTGGCGGCAGATGCCTCTGATGGTGGCCTCTGCCTCAGATCTCCTTGAGCAGCGATTCTGTGGCCCTGGCCACTGCCTCCCTCGAGCTCAGCCTTGGCCTCCAGCCCAGCGCTCTTATCGCATCCGTTGAGAGGCACATCAGCTTCACGTCTCCCTTCCAGCCCCTTCCATCGATCCCGCCTGTGAATCTGTACCTCACACCGTCCAGGCCCATCGTTTTGACAACTATATCCGCAATCTCCCTGACATCGATGGTGTCCTGAGAGCCTATGTTGTATATGTTCACCTGCTCGTCCGCGTGCTCGACACAGTGTATCATCGCATCCACGCAGTCTCTGACATCGAGGTAGGACTTCCGCTGCGCACCCGATCCGAGGATCTCGAGCTCGTTCGGGTTTGCCCTGAGCTTTCTTATGAAATCCACGATCACCCCGTGGTTCCCGCGCTCTCCCACTATGTTCGCGAAGCGGTATATCCAGGCCTGCATATCAAATGTGTGGCAGTAAGATGAGATCATCGCCTCGCATGCAAGCTTCGAGGCCCCGTAGAGCGATATCGGCTTCAGCGGGCCATAATCCTCTGGCGTCGGTATGATCTTCGCCTCTCCATAAACGGTCGAGGTGGATGTGAATGCGATTCTCCTGACTCTGGCCCGGCGCATCGCCTCGAGAAGGTTGTATGTGGTGAGGGCGTTCTGCTCGAGGTGGACCCTCGTATCGGTCTCCCCCACTGCTACAGATGGGTTGGCAGCCAGATGAAATACAATGTCCTTGTCCTTCACGGCATCATAGACCTCTAGCCTGTCGAGCAGATCAGCTTCTATGAGCCTGAAGCGCGGATTGGGTTCGTGCGCCCTGAGGTACTCCCGCTTCCCTGTGCTCAAATTATCTATGACTGTAACATCATTGTGCTTTATCAGCGCATCTACCAGATGAGATCCTATGAACCCTGCACCTCCGGTTACCAGAATCGACATGTCTCTGAGTATGGGCATGATCTGTGGGGTACATGGAAGATATGATATACCTTTTGGAGAGTTATGTTCGGTTAAGTTCAGGTGTTACCTGAGCCCCACCGCAGGAGACTATGTTCTTTGCTGACCCGAGGCAGATCGTCACTCTGCCCTTCTGAGCTTCAGGACATACAGCTCCTCGAAGAAGTACCTCTCCATGGCCACGATCTCTGTGTTGAATCCGGATCTTCGGGCCAGCTCCTGCACTTCATCGAGACCTGTGAGCGAGGAGATGAGCAGAAGTAACCTTCCTCGCGGGCTCATGATATTCTTCACGCCCTTTAGAAATCGTTCTATCACCTCTCTTCCATCCGCACCGCCGTCGAGCGCCGTTGACAGCCAGCGGTCGTCCTCAGGATTCAGATCCAGCCCATCCTCTGTGGGCAGGTACGGCGGGTTGAAGAGAATGAGGTCAAACTTCGAGTTTATCCCGTGAAAGAGATCAGCTCTCACAGCAGGTATGCCCAGAGATGCTGCCGCCCTGACAGCGTGGGGATTGATATCCGTGGCCAGTATGCTTCTGACCTTGCCAATAAGAGATGCAGATATCACCCCTGAGCCGCAGCCGATCTCTATGACGGAGTCGCCGGCACTGGCTTCAGAGATCGCAGCACGCATGAGGAGATACGTGTCCTCAGATGGGGGGTACACATCCACCATTCCGCATCCTCTCTCTTTTCTGTACATTTTCCCAAGTGATCTATCCGATCATCTGGATAAATATTCATTTTCGCATCGTATTTCTCCTGCACATATCCATCGCCATCAGGAATCCTCGAGCCCTCTCCGCCAGAGGATACCTGTTCACAAGCGACCAGAAGCGTGGCCCGTGGTTTGGCTCGATCATGTGCGCGAGCTCATGCACGATCACGTAATCTTCCACCCAGACAGGCATGCTCCTGAGCCGGGGGCTTATCCTTATCGTGCCATTGGATGGCGTGCAGGACCCATATCTCCTCTCCATTTTATCGGAATAAGAGATGCTTTTCCAGGAGATGACGCCTCCGAGGTACTTCATGTTGAGCCGCATTGCCCTCTGCTCCAGATAGCTGTCGTCTCTCGATTTCCTCATCTCCATCCTGCTCCTGAACCTGGCGATGTGCGCGTTGAGGTCTCCATCGGAGATATCCGCCGGGGCCAGGACCTCTATCTTATCTTCTCTCAACCTTATCTCGATGGTCTTCTTTCTGCGTTTTGAGCGCCTGATCTCAACATCCAATATCGATCACCCCGGTTTTGCGATTTGCAGCTGCGAACTCACATTCCCATGAGAACTCATCCTGGTATCCAACATTTCCGGCATTTGTGTGGCAGCTTCATATACCTAAAATGCTCTGCTAGGAGTTATGATCCACAGGGGCATAAGAACGAAAGGCGGCACGATGCCGCTCGAGACGCAGGAGAAGATTGATGCTCTTCTCGATGAGTTCGTCAGCTTCGTCAATGAGATCTCTGATTCAAGACATCTGCAGCGAGGGATAGCGCGATCGTCTCTGCCATGCAGCATTGTGGTCATTCTGGACCGCAGCAAGCTTCTCGTCATCGCGCAGTTCAGGCCGAGCAACCTCTCATCGATGTATATCTCGGCAGAGCACCTCGAGCTTGCCGCAGACCAGGCGCTTTCCAAGGCCAGCTGGGAGTTCGGCTTCGAGGATCCATTTCTCCTCCAGTTCCCTGCGGATCTGCTTGATACGCCAGCTGCGGACCGCGCAGATGCCCTCAGAAAGATGGCAGAAGATCATGTTGATTCCGAGTTTCTCCGATTCATGGGCATGCTGAGCATGCTCAGATTGAGGCCTGCCTTCGGGCCTGCGCCATATGTGCTGGAGAACAGCTGCGCGGTCCTCTCTCCGAAGGGAGGACAGGATGTATACGATGTGATCTCGGCAACACTCGAAAATCTCAGAGTCGAGCCGATCATGCTCAGAAACATAACAAGAACGGAGCTCTCTCTCAGGCAGGCATGGCGTGTGATATGCAGTTCGAGACTGGTCATCGCAGACCTCACAGAGAGAGATGCGGATGTCATGTACGGCCTGGGGATGGCGCACGCTGTTGGAAAACCCGCTCTGATAATCCATGTGGAGGGTGAGGGTGTGGCGTTTCCTGGGCGTAAGCTCCCCTACAGCCCATCTGATATGCAATCCATGAGGGCGAATCTCGAGAGGGCGCTGAACGATCTTCTGGGGCCGATCCTCAACCTATAAAAGGATCTCTGATACAAGCTAGGACGTGTCCGAATAAGGATTGGGTTTCTGACATGCAGAAGGCGGGAAGGTCCGGATTTCCGGCCTCATCTCTTATTTGGACAGGTTCACAAGCTACACCATATAGTGTTATATATGTCTACCTAAATAGCGTGAACCGGTCTCAGAGTTCCAGCTTCCAGGGATTCCAGGAGGGGAATAGGTATTGAAAAAGATTAGATTGGCAGTAGCAGGGGTGGGCAACTGCGCGAGCTCTCTGATCCAGGGCATTGAGTATTACAAAGACAGAAGCGCAGAGGATTGCGTGGGTCTCATGCACTACGACATCTGTGGTTACAGACCAGGCGACATAGATGTCGTGGCGGCTTTTGATATCGATGCCAGAAAGGTGGGGCATGATATCAGCGAGGCCATATTTGCAAAACCGAACTGCACCAAAATATTCTATCCACATGTTCCATACAAGGGTGTAGAGGTCAGGATGGGTCCGGTGCTCGATGGCGTGGCACCGCACATGGTGGATTATCCGGAGGAGAGCACGTTCGTTGTTGCTGATCAGCCGCCATGTGATGTCCGAAAGGAGCTCGAAGACAGCGGCGCCGAGATACTGATAAACTACATGCCAGTGGGATCGGAGAGAGCGACGAGGTTCTATGCGCAGGCTGCCCTGGATGCTGGCGTGGCCTTCATCAACTGCATGCCCGTCTTCATAGCATCCGACAGGGAATGGGCGACGAAGTTTCAGGAGAGGGGCATTCCTGTGGTCGGAGATGACATAAAATCGCAGATAGGCGCCACAATAGTCCACAGGACGCTGGCGAAGCTCTTCATGGACCGCGGTTGTCGTCTCGACAGGACCTACCAGCTCAACGTCGGAGGAAACACAGACTTTTTGAACATGCTCAGCAGGGATCGGCTTAGATCAAAGAAGATATCAAAGACGGAGGCAGTTCAGTCTGTTCTGGATGCACCTCTTGACCCGGAGAACATACACATAGGTCCATGTGATTACATACCATGGCAGAAGGACAACAAGGTCTGCTTCCTGAGGATGGAGGGGAGGATCTTCGGGGACGTCCCCATTAACCTTGAGCTCAGGCTGTCTGTCGAGGACTCGCCCAACAGCGCAGGCTGCACAATCGATGCGATAAGGGTGTGCAAGCTTGCGATCGAGAGAGGCATCGGTGGGCCCCTTCTGGAGATCTCATCGTACACGATGAAGCACCCCCCTGTTCAGTACCCGGACGAGGTGGCGAAGGAGCTCGTCGAGCGGTTCATAGCAGAATCGAAGAACGTGATCGAAGCAAAAGTTTAGCATTTCATGCTGTGCGCTTCTCCGTCCTGGAACATGTACAAGAGCACGACTGTACTGAACATGATTTGAGCAAGGTCTTTAAAGCCCCCTCCTGATATAAATTTTGTAGATATTGGCATGCAACAACACGCTGCTATTGAACAGGAGGTTTATGGGAGCGATCATACGATTACAAATCTGAGTGTGCAACGTTTTTAATGTATCTGATTCATTACTGTCTAGGAGGTAACATGATAAGACGCATAGTTCTCGATGTGCTGAAGCCGCACAAGCCCACGATCATAGAGCTTGCGAACGTGCTCAGCGATCTCAAGGGAGTGAAGGGGGTCAACATGAGCCTCTTCGAGGTCGACAGGCAGACAGAGACTGTGAAGGTCACCATAGAGGGGGACAACATAGACTACCACGCGGTGGAGAGGCTCATCCAGGAGTTCGGCGGCGCAGTTCACAGTATAGATCAGGTTGTCGCTGGCAGGGAGATGGTGGAGGAGATCGATACCTGCCAGGAGCCCTAGGATCTTCTCTTCTTCAGCGCCCTCGCTATGCTCCTCAGAGTCTTAGTTTTGCTGCCCTTCTTCAGGACGAGCACCCTCCCGGGTTGCTCGTACCAGTTCTTTGGATAGCACTTCTCCGTCTCCACCACAGGGTCCAGGCCTAGATCCTTGGAGGCGCGGATTATATCCTCCAGCTTCGGGTTGCGCACTGCATTGGCTGTGGCGACCCTTCTGCCCTGACCCCGGCTCCGTTCCAGATCGAAGTATGCCGGCCATATTACGAGCCGATCTTCAGGCATGTGAATCTCTCTCTTCAGTATCCACTTAAGCTTTTGGGAGGTCCACTCATCGCTATCCATTGCGATGACTCTTCCAATGCCTCTTGGTTACAGGATGCGATCTCTAAAGGATGTCTGGCTCTTTTGTTGTGGGATCGACGGAGATCGCGGTCATTCACGTGTAGTGACATGCATCTTTATAGTGGTAGCTGTATACATCATGCCATGGAGATGTGGAAGATCCTGCTGATATGTCTCCTGATGCTGCCTGTGTTCTTTGTCCTGAACTACCTGGTGGTTGTTTACATGGCCAGAAGCAGGAGAGAGAGGGAGATGCGAGTCGAGAGGTTCGTCGGGGATTCTGTAGGCAGCGACTACAGAGCACGCAGGTTCGTCACGAGAAGGTACAGGCCGAGGAGGAGATGAGCGCGGACAGCGGACTCGTAACAGAACGTACTGAAGATTGGCGTTCACTGGCGTATTCGTTGCATGAATAGGGGGATAGATGCTCTCAATGGCGAGACCAAGACGCTGCATAACCGCAGGATATTTGGATGCATATAATGGATGTTCGAATCATGACCACCATCAAGAACGCGCCGAGGACTGCGACCACGATCAAGGTGAGATCGAAGCCGGAGTACATGATAAGCAGATCCAGGGATCCGTATCACGAGCTGATGCTGCGTTTATTCAAGGATGAGACGACCGCGATGAGGGGCAGAAGGTTTCTGGGTATCGTCGAGGATAGGATGCGGGAGGGGAATCCGCTGAAAACAAACGAGTGGGAGAGCTTGATCAGGGAGCTGGGCATAAGCAGGTCTGCATTCTATGCCATGAGGAACAAGCTTCTGGGTGCGGGTCTGATATCTATAAGAGGGGGCGAGTACAGGCTCTCAGGAGCTTTCAGCAAGGATCTCGTGGACATGGCGAGATGGTGGTGGACCGCTGTTCTCGGAAACAGCCTGGAGAACCTCTAGCCCAGGATAAAGGTTAAATTATCACGTGCGCTCCTACCATCGGAGGATTTTGGTATGGACAGGTACGAGCAGGTGACCGAGCTGGCGAGAAGACGTGGCTTCATGTGGCCGTCCTTCGAGCTCTACGGTGGTGCAGCAGGCTTCTACGACTACGGTCCTCTCGGAGCCAGGCTGAAGAGGAGGATAGAGGACATCTGGAGGAGGTTCTTCGTCATAGGAGAGGGGTTTGCGGAGATCGAGTGCCCGACAATAGGCATTGAGGAGGTCTTCAGGGCATCAGGCCATCTTAGCGGCTTCTCCGATCCGCTCACGGAGTGCAAGGAGTGCAAGGAGATATACAGAGCGGATCATCTCATAAAGCACATTGTGGAGGTTCCCGACGCGCTCTCAGCTGAAGAGATATACAGGATGATTAAGGAGAACGATATCACCTGCCCGGAGTGCGGTGGGGAGCTCTCTGAGGTGTACGAGTTCAACCTGATGTTCAGGACTGCGATCGGCCCCGGCAACAGACATCCTGGATACCTCAGGCCTGAGACAGCGCAGGGCATGTTCATAAACTTCCAGAGGCTTCTCAGATACTACCGCGATTCTCTGCCGTTCGGCGCGGTCCAGATCGGAAGGTCCTACAGGAATGAGATATCCCCCAGGCAGGGGGTGATAAGGCTAAGAGAGTTCAGCCAGGCAGAGGCAGAGGTCTTCATAGATCCAAGGAATAAGCAGCATCCGCGATTTTCAGAGGTGAAGGATCTCCGGCTGAGACTTTACTCCAGGGAGGCACAGGAGCGGGGCCAGGTCGAGGAGATGAGCGTTGGAGAGGCAGTGGAACGCGGCATCATAGCACACGAGATCCTGGCGTACTTCGTCGCAAGGACATATGAGTATCTGCTGGCTGTAGGTGTTGACAGGGAGCGCCTTCGGTTCAGGCAGCACAAGGCGGATGAGATGGCTCATTACGCAGCTGACTGCTGGGATGCGGAGGTTCTGCTCGACCGTCTCGGCTGGATAGAGATCGTTGGCATAGCAGACCGCACCGACTACGATCTCAGGTCGCATATGGCGCTGAGCAAGGCGAACCTGAGCGTCTTCGTCCATTACCCTGAGCCAGTGAGGCGCAAAAGGGTTGCTGTAAAGCCTGATATGAAGGTGCTGGGGCCCAGGTTCAAGGGCAGAGCGAAGGCGATAGCAGATGCTCTACAGGCTATGAGCGTTGCAGATCTCAAAGGCGATACGATAAAGATCACAGTCGACGGCGAGACGTACGAGATCGAGAGGCGTCTTGTATCTGTGGAGGAGATCGAGGAGGAGATACGCGGCGAGTATGTGGTGCCTCATGTCATCGAGCCCTCATTTGGTATAGACAGAATCCTGTACACAGTACTTGAGCATTCCTACCACGAAGAGCCTGTCGAGGATGAGATGAGGGTGGTCCTGAGGTTCCTGCCAGGCATATCTCCTATAGATGTGGCAATTCTCCCACTCATGGACAAGGATGAGCTGGTCGAGCCCGCCAGGAGGATCTTCGATGAGTTCAGAAGATGCGGAATGCTTGCGGAGTTCGACACATCCGGATCCATCGGTCGGAGGTACAGGCGGAATGATGAGATCGGGACTCCGTACTGCATCACTGTGGATTACCAAACGCTCGAGGACGGAACGGTCACTGTGCGGGACAGGGACACGATGCAGCAGATCAGGATTGAAGCTGATAGAGCGGTTGATATCATTAGGGATCTCATGTCCGGCGCGCTCTGCTTCTCCGAAGCCGGTATGCCTGTAAAATCATGATGGCCGCCGAGAACTGGCGCTCCTCTCTGATCAAGGAGATCAGAAGGAAGTCCATACATCTCACCGGCCTGTCCGTGCCAATCATCCTCCTCAAGGCCGGCTGGTACGTAACGGTTGGATTCGTCGCCACAGCTCTGCTTGTTGCAGTCGTTCTGGAAGCGCTCAGGCTCAGAGGTATGATACACCTTCCTGAGGTCAGGCAGAGCGAGCAGGGGCGTGTGGCAGGATATTTCTTCTACATCTCAGGATGTCTTTTAGCGGTGATTCTTTTCAGCGAGATGGTTGCAGCTCTCGCCATACTCATGCTCTGCATAGGCGATGCAGCCAGTGGCATCGTCGGATCTGTGGTTGTGGGATCAAACGTGCGCGATATAGATAACACACAGCTCAATAGCACACGAAAGAGAAAGCCGCGGGTTGTTGCAGCTGCCATGCTCTCTGTATGCGTGCTTCTCGGCTTCCTCACTTCCGGCTTCACGCACCTTCCACCACATGTATACCTGGCAGGTGCTGCAGGTGCGACTCTTGCGGACTCGGTGCCGCTTTTCATAAAAGGGAGATCAGTGGACGACAACTTCGCGATACCGCTGGTATCTGGCGCATTGATGACTGCAGCATCGGTGATCTGAGGGGACATGTCCGATGCGTAAACACATCTTCGTGTGCGTCCTTTGTTACACAGCACGACGCAAGTGAAGGAACTGCGACGTCCGCTGCACAGGATCTGTCCGAATAAGAGCTGTGGCCAGGAACCTGGACATTCCTGCATTCTGCATGTCAGAAATACCTAATCCATATCTGGCAGGTCCAATAAGCGAAGAGTAATTTTGATAAATAAGAGCTGTAAGGCGCATACTTTTGGCTCCCGCCTCTTATTCGGACATGTTCTCTGCACATTCCGGCAGATTTAGATAGGTAGCCGGTCTCTCTACAAAAGATGATCTGCCGGCTCAGGAGTTCGTTTCTTCTGCTTCTGCTGATCAGCATAACATCAGACTCCTCTGCGGTTACAATCAGTGCTGATGAGATTATGCAGAAGGTGGTATCGGGAGAGCCTGTCATTCTCGATGGAGTCTCCATCTCGGGATCCCTTAACCTCTCCCGAATAGAGCCGCAGATCGTGAGAAGGGCGTTTGTAATAACGAACTCTGAGATGGGCGATGTAGACCTCAGCGGACTGGTGTTTGAGGATGCTGTGGACCTCACCAGCACAAAGTTCGATGGTATGAATTTCGCATCTGCTGTCTTCTCTGATGGCGCGTTCTTCGATCGGATCGTGGTCTCCGGCGATGCAAGCTTCGAGGGCGCTCACTTTAAGCAAGATGTGAGCTTCTCCGGATCCAGGTTCTTGGGAGATGCTGAGATGAACTTCACAGCCTTTGACGGCTATGGGTACTTTGCTGACAGCGCATTTCTTGGCGACCTGCACATTTCAAGCTCCTCCTTCCAGGGGTTTGCAGATTTTTATGGGGTATGCATCTCCGGAGATTTCATCTGCCTGAACACGAAGTTCGGAGACGGGGCTGGCTTCATGAGCACGGAGTTCGACGGAGACGCGAACTTCGGCATGTCGAGCTTCGCAGGATACACATCTTTTGATGGCTCTGTATTCAGGGGTGATGCGAACTTCGCGCTTGCAAGGTTTGATAAGGCCGTTTACTTTGGTGACATTCGATTCGAGGGCGATGCGATCTTCGGGTTGACAGAGTTCGAGGGCCTCGCAAACTTCGCAGGCACATATTTCGCAGAGGATCTCAACCTAAACAGCGCGCGGATCGATGCGTTTGTTCTGGACAACACAACATTCGGGCGTGCATCGGGGATAAACCTGAAGGGCGCTGAGTTCAGGAGGCTCACAGCGCCTTGGCCCCACATAAGGGATCACATCCTCTACGATGGTGCAACATATCTTGCCCTGGTCAAGAACTACCAGGAGCTGGAGTGGTTTGAGGATGCAGATGACTGCTACTATGATTACAGGAGGGAGGCGCAGCTAAGAAAGCCTCTCGGCTGGGGAAAGATCATCGACTATCTGGCATGGATAACATGCGGCTACGGCGTAAGGCCGAGCTATCCGTTCGTCTGGTCGATCGTGCTGATACCATTGTTTGGATTGATCTTCTATCTCGGGAAGGGGATCCACAGGCAGTCTGCAGCTCCGAACGAAAATCCAGAGCGCCTTAAGGAGGATTTCCCAGCCGAAGAGATCCCCGCATCACTCCACGAGAGCATGTACTTCAGTGCGCTCATATATCTGTATGCAGGTCCGGTTGAGTTCAGGCCATCTGGCATCTACAGGTACCTTGTGATCCTGGAGGGAATCCTCGGGTGGCTATTCCTATCACTCTTTCTGGTATGCCTCGGGAGGGTGATGATCAGGTAATCTCCTCCGAATAGCCATGCGGGCGGGGATTCTGGATCAAGTCGCAAAACCACAAGCAGCGTTCTGATCTTCTGCTCACAGGACCATGTAACCCGCCTGGTGCGGTTACGGGGAGAATCCTTTCTTATTGCTCGATGTGAGCAATATTGCTTTGATCACCAAATTTATATCCAGGAATGGCTCATTGCATATCAAATGCAACCCGGGTGAGCCATGTTGAGGATAAGAGTAGTAAGCACCAAGAGCGAGATAGAACGGCTTAACAGGGATGAGATGTTCGTGCATCTCGCATTCAGGGCATCGAATGCAGACATCTTCAGACTTCTCCAGAGATGCCCTCAGCTCAAGGCGATACAGGTGCCTGCATCTTACTATCGAACACTATCACAGGCAGGCAAGATGTTTCTGCAGATCCACGGCGTCACCCTGATAGAGGGGGATGTATGGGGTCACAGAAAGGATCTGAGCGAGTATCTGATAATAGAGGAGCAGGACCTGCGGAGGATATCAGAGCTCCTCAGCTCCGGTATGAGCCCGGAGGATATCGCAGAGAGCCTTTGTGATGATATGAAGGTCTCACCCGGACTGGTGAGGTTTATAGGCGAGACTCGGCGCTCATAATAGATAGACAGATCTCGAGCGTCTCCTGCACGCCATCTCCGGTGAGCGTAGATATCCTGATGCCATCCCGGGGATGGTCAGATGGTATATCAGATTTGTTGTACGCCACGACGACAGGCAGCTCCAGCCAGCTCTTTATTTCCTCCAGCAGCCTATGCTGCGCATCAAGCGGGTAGCCGCAGTGGCCTGTTGGATCTATGAGGAACAGCACGACGCCCCTGAGGTGCCGCATGGCAGCGATCGCCTGCCTCTCGATCTCGTTCCTCTCGGAGAGCGGCCTGTCGAGAAGGCCTGGTGTGTCTAATATCTGGTACCTCTTATCCTTCATGGTGATGTGACCCACGATCAGGCCCTGTGTCGTGAATGGATAGCTTGCGATCTCCGGCCTGGCCCTGGTGACCATGGCGAGAAAGCTGGACTTCCCGACATTTGGATATCCTGCGATTATGATTGTGGGGAGGGAGGGATCGATGCCTGGGATCTCTCTGAGACGCGCGGACGCCTCGTTCAGAAATGCGAGATCTTCATCGATTGATTTGACAACGGATGCCATTCTCCCGAGAGCAGATCTCCTCTCACCAGCACCTCTGGGGCTCCGCATGTATTCTCTTGATATCCTGCGTATCTGCTTTGCGGCCCATCCCACCCTGGAGAGTGATATGCGGAGCTGATCAACACCAACAACTGCGTCCACCAGATCGTAGTAGAACTCAGGCAGTTTCTCGAATGTTGGAAACCTCCTGACGATCGATGACAGAGCGGTGGCAAGGACTCCGCCAGCTGTGCCGACAAATGCCGCATCATCCCCCGCGGCTTTAACCGCCTTAGAACCACGCCTGAAGGCCCTCTCGAGGAGCTCCTGTGCATCCGGAACCGTAGATAATCTTTCGAACATTCCTGGTGCCAGGAGATTCACCTAATAAGATAAATGGTTTTCGAAAGCTTTATATACTAGTGGTGCCTTACTTTTGTTGAGGTGGATTATTGAAAAGGCTGGGAACAGCACTCCATGTAGTTCAGAATAAACTTATTGTTCGCAGGGATGCAGCAGATCCTCCAAGGATAGGATCTGTGGTTGTTGATCGAAAGAGCACAAAGGTTGGTAAGGTCTCGGATATATTCGGTCCTCTGGAGAGGCCGTATGTTATCGTCAGACCCGCCAGAGGAGTCGATGCGACAGTTCACGTCGGAAGCATGCTCTATGTGAAATCTCCCAGGAGAGATGATAAGTGGAAGAGATAGAGAGAATTAGAGAGATAGAGCGCACAGAGCAGGAGAAGATAAAAGAGCGCATCAAGCTCCAGCGCGAGAAGGAGAAGGAAGAGGAGCTTGATAAGTATACTGTAGAATGTCCCGAGTGTGGAAGTCGTGCTCTGGTCAGGGACTATGAGAGAGCGGAGCTTGTATGCTCTGAGTGTGGCCTGGTCATAGACGAGAACTTCATCGATCAGGGTCCTGAGTGGAGGGCCTTCGATCACGATCAGAGGATGAAGAGATCGAGGGTTGGTGCCCCGATGACATACACAATACATGACAAGGGCCTATCCACGATGATCGACTGGAGAAACAGGGACTCATACGGTAAGACGATATCATCTAAGAACCGTGCGCAGCTCTACCGCCTGAGGAAGTGGCAGAGGCGCATAAGGGTGAGCAACGCAACAGAGCGCAATCTTGCGTTCGCACTGTCAGAGCTGGATCGGATGGCATCCGCTCTTGGCCTCTCCAGAAACGTGAGAGAGACCGCAGCTGTTATCTACAGGAGAGCTGTCGAGAAGAATCTGATCCGCGGCAGGAGCATAGAGGGCGTCGCGGCTGCTGCGCTTTATGCTGCGTGCAGGCAGTGCAACGTGCCCAGAACGCTCGATGAGATCGCCGAGGTCTCCAGGGTGAGCAGGAAGGAGATCGGAAGGACATATAGGTTCGTATCGCGCGAGCTCTCGCTCAAGCTCATGCCGACAAGCCCAATAGACTACATACCCAGATTCTGCTCCGGGCTCAACCTCAAGGGCGATGTCCAGGCGAAGGGCATAGAGATACTGAGGCAGGCCGCAGAGAAGGAGCTCACCTCAGGACGCGGCCCGACCGGCGTTGCGGCTGCAGCCATATACATAGCCTCGATCCTGTGCAACGACAGGCGTACCCAGAGGGAGGTGGCTGACGTCGCCGGCGTGACAGAGGTCACCATAAGGAACAGGTACAAGGAGCTTGCAGAGGAGCTGAACATAGAGATCATCCTCTGAGGGGTAGCGGAGATCCCGGCCCCCAGGTCGGGTATGCGTACCCCACCAATACAAGCATGTATGTGCAGTGAATGGGTCTTTTGGTATTTCAAATAGCGAAGATCTGACTCTTGATCACCAAATATCAATCTCAGTCTGTTGAGAGCGAATCACGCAGAAAGTTAATTGAAAGCTAGAACTTTCTGAGCGCGACGCGCCCGTCATCGATCTCGATGAAGCTGTAATGATCGCATGGTTCTTTATTCCACGAGCCTGTGTTCGCAATTCGTTCCTCCGGATTGCAAAATGGGCGGTGGGTATGTCCGGATATCAGGAACTCATCAGGCTCCATTCCGAGATAGACGACCCGCGCCATTGATGATGCAAGCTGCTCTGCCATTGCTCTCGTATTATGGGGGCCAGTCATTCTGATCCCCTGTGACTGCATCATAGAGTCAATAGCGCCTTTCAAATCAGAGGGCAGACGCTTGATGCCATCAAGCGCCGACTTGGCCACATTGAAGGTATCCCACAGCTTGTCAGCAGCATTACCTGTATCGTCGCCAGCTATGCAGAGCCCCTCCGAGAATGTCTCGTAGGCACTCACGGACTTGCAGTAAGGGTTCGCCAGCACCTCCAGCTGGTAGCCGTGTATGAAGAACAGCTTGGTCATACCATCCTCGAGCCGGAGGGGCTTTGTCACTTCGAATGGAAAGCGATTGTTCGCCAGCTCCCACATTCTGAGCATATGGAAGTCGTGGTTTCCTGCAATGTAGTGGACTGTGGCCTTTCTGCTGATCTCTATAAGCCTTGAGAGTGCCGGCTCGCTTTCAATAAGCGCCCTCACAAAATCTCTTCTCCACAGATCGACGATGTCCCCCAAAAGGACAAGGTGCCCACCGCTGCTGAGCTGGTCTGATGCTGTGCAGTCCAAAAACTCCAAAAATCTGGCATCGTCTGCCTTCACCTGGCGGTCACTGGGCCGCTCGGCCATGTGTACATCGGAGACTGCGATTATCATAGATGATAATTTGCACACTGCTTATTAAACTTGGTCATGTCTGTTAGTTACCGCGGAACCTGTCCCGAGATGTCAGATGATGCATCACTTGAGTACTGCGCTTCAGCACCACCGATCCGCGCAATCGAGCTCCGGGTCAGATTTTCGAAGCAATTTGAGACAACCAAGGTGATACTGAGTGGAATATACACTTTTTGTTCATTGCTAACACAGGGGGGCGCGAGATAATCTGGGGCGAACTACCCGGTTTGTATGCTCGTGGCACTAAATGATTATGCTGGAATCGAGAGCTATGGCTGGGTACTCCATGAATCCGGACCGGCTTGAGCGCCCGGATTTCGATGAATCAAGTACACGACCAACTGCCCATTTACGTACCAGATCGGAGCACTCGTCCAGCAGCTCGAGTCAGCGTTGGATGTCGCGATGTTCGCCTCTGAAATAGATTATTTGAAATAATTTATCATTCTAATTGGCCAATTTCGTATTTAAACATGTCATGAAATAAACAAACCGCATTATTTTTAATTTATATCTTTAGGGTAACAAATTAATATTATGATTCCACCAAGATCACAAATGAAGGAGGGATTTATACTTGGCGACAAATAAGGCGCTGGACTCCACCATCAAGGTGCTCGACACCACTGCGAATCCGGCCCCCCTCGGACTCATGGGCTTCGGCATGACCACAGTGCTCCTGAATCTGCACAACGCGGGTTACTTCGAGCTTGGCTCGATGATACTGGCAATGGGCATCTTCTATGGAGGCATCGCACAGATAATAGCCGGAATCATGGAGTGGAAGAAAGGGAACACCTTCGGAACCACAGCGTTCACCTCTTACGGCCTCTTCTGGCTCACGCTGGTCGGTCTTATAATGATACCTGGCATGAATCTCGGAGAGAAGACATCTCTTCCCGCGATGACAGCATACCTCTTCATGTGGGGATTGTTCACTGCAGTCATGTTCTTCGGGACGCTGAGAGCGAACAGGGCACTGCAGTTCGTCTTCCTATCGCTGGCGATTCTGTTCTTCCTCCTCGCGGCCAGAGATGCAACAGGCAGCGCTGCAATAGGGACGCTGGCTGGCTATGAGGGAATCATCTGCGGCCTCTCCGCGATATACACAGCCCTTGCCCAGGTTCTGAACGAGGCGCACGGAAGGGTCATACTCCCACTCGGACAGGTGAAATGATCACACTGTCCACATTTTTCTCTGCACCCCGAATCGTACAGCGATTGACGTAACATCCGATTACTGAGGCATTCGGCTGTTGACCCGGCCGCTGGGGGCAGTCGGGATCAGCGCGCACAGGCATAACACCTCATGAATCCAGCTGCCTCGCATGCCGCACGCACACAGTGAGGGAATCTTGATATATCGATCTGCGGAATGAGTTCTTGGAGGGGTTCCGATCAAAGAGGAGATCTGGATTGAGAAGTACAGGCCCACGAGCCTGGATGAGATTGTGGGCCAGCCGGAGATAGTCAGGCGCCTCAAGTCGTACGTGGCCACGAGAAACCTGCCCCATCTCCTCTTCTCAGGGCCGCCGGGTGTCGGGAAGACAGCGGCTGCGATCAGCATAGTGCGCGAGATATTCGGCGAGGGATGGAGGGATAACTTCATCGAGCTAAATGCATCCGACGAGCGCGGCATAGATGTCGTCCGCACGAAGGTCAAGGACTTCGCCCGGATGGCGCCTCTGGGAGGGGCTGAGTTCAAGGTGATATTTCTGGATGAGGCGGACGCACTGACAAGCGATGCACAGTCCGCTCTCAGGAGAACCATGGAGAGATACAGCGCGACATGCAGATTCATCCTCTCCTGCAACTACTCCTCGAAGATCATAGAGCCGATACAGTCGAGGTGCGCTGTATACCGCTTCAGGGCTCTTACCCCTGATGCCATCGAGAAGAGAATAAGGTATATCGCGGAGCAGGAGGGTGTGGAGGTAACGGAAGACGGCATCGAGGCCATAAACTATGTGGCGAGGGGGGATATGCGGAAGGCGATAAACGCGCTCCAGGCCGCGGCCCTGATAAGCGATAAGGTGGACATGAACACTATCTATCAGATAACATCGATGGCGAGGCCTGAGCAGATCAGGAATCTGATAAAAATGGCGATATCCGGGGATTTTGCGGGCGCGAGAAACGAGCTCGACGATCTTCTCCTTGTACAGGGGCTCTCAGGCCAGGATGTGGTGGTCCAGATCCACCGTGAGATGCTCGATCTGGATGTGCCTGATGCAGATAAGGTCAGGATGATCAACCGGATTGGAGAGATCGACTTCAGGATAACAGAGGGGGCGAACGAGAGGATACAGCTTGAGGCGCTGATAGCCTACATGGCCCTCACAGGGCTGTCAAAGTCGACTGCCACGTGATATCCGCAGGAGGATCCAAACAGACGTTCGCGCTCTTGAATGTATATATAGCAGGAACCTCTATAGGGATGGAAACCTGCACAGATCTGAGCCTGTACAGGTCTCTCCCCATAAACTCTGATCCTCTCCTGCCATCCCTGACGCGTCGCCCATCAGATCTTCTGTATCTCCTCAGGTGTTGCTATCTTGACGCCCCTCGAGCTCAGGGTTCTCCTCGCAGCATCTATATCATCGACACGCATTATCAGCATCGCCTTCTCAGATTTTGCGGTGACGAATGCATATGCGTAATCGATGTTGATGTTGTTCTCCCCCAGGGCGCTGACTATCTCATAGAGACCGCCTGGCGTATCACGCATCTCGACCGCCAGCACGTCTGTCATAGAGACTGTGAATCCGGAGTCACGCAGAACATCATAACCCTTCTGCGGGTCGTCGACAACCATTCTTATAACACCAAAATCGCCGGCCTCTGCGATGGTCATCGCTCTTATGTTGACTCCAGCATCGGAGAGCGTCTTCGAGACCTTGGCCATCCTGCCAGGCCTGTTCTCCACAAAAAGTGATATCTGCTTTATCTCGCTCATCAAAACCACTCCCTTACACCTTACGGGTATCTATGACCCTTTTTGCCTTTCCCTCAGAGCGCGGTATGACACCCGGCTCCACCAGCTCAACCTCTGCGAAAATATTAAGTACGTTCTTCAGCTCCTTGGAGATCCTCCTGTTCAGCGCCATGAGATCGCCTATTCTGTCGCTGAAGCCCCTGTCAGTGAGCTCCACCCTGACTTTCATCACGTCAAGCGCGCCCTCTCTGCTGACAATAATCTGATAGTGTGGCCCTACCTCTGGTATGTTCATCAGCACAGATTCGATCTGGCTCGGGAAGACGTTTATACCGCGGATCACCAGCATGTCATCTGTTCTTCCGAGAATCCTCATTATTCTCGGATGCGTGCGGCCGCATTCACACGGCTCGGATTCCTTGATCGTGAGATCACCGATTCTGTATCTTATGAGAGGCATTGCCCACTTGTTCAGCGTGGTCACAACCAGCTCTCCCTGCTCTCCATCCTCGACCTGCTCCCCTGTCTTCGGATCGACGATCTCTATGAGGAACATGTCAGCCCATACATGGATCCCATTCTGGTGCTGGCACTCTGTGAATAGCGGTCCGCTTATCTCGCTCGTCCCGTATATGTCGTAGGCCTTGATGCCTGTTATATCTTCTATTCTCCTCCTCGTCTCAATAGACCATGGCTCTGCGCCGAATATGCCCACCCTGAGTTTGGTGTCATCTCTTATGGAGACCCCCATCCTCTCAGCGACCTCTGCTATATGCAGGAAGTATGATGGTGTGCATGCTATTGCAGTGCTCTCCAGGTCCTGCATCAGCTCGATCTGACGCTCCGTGTTTCCAGTGCTTGTGGGGAGAACTGTAGCACCGATCCTCTCCGCCCCGTAATGGAGCCCGAGACCGCCTGTGAAGAGCCCGTAGCCATAGCCGACCTGGATGACATCGTTTCTGCCCAGCCCTATGGATGTCAGGGCTCTCGCGAGCGACTCTGTCCATGCCTCAATATCGCCCTTCGTGTATCCGACAACAGTCGGCTTGCCGGTTGTGCCGCTGGAGACGTGGTATCTCACGACCCAGTTCTTCGGGAGGCAGAACATTCCTGTCGGATATGTATTTCTAAGATCGACCTTTCTTGTGAAAGGAAGCTTCGTTATGTCATCCAGCTCCTTCACATCATCAGGCGTGACGCCGGCCTCAGCGAAGCGCTGTCTGTAAAAAGATGAGTGATCGTAGACGTATCTCGTTACAGCCTTCAGACGGTCAAGCTGGAGCGCATAAAGATCCTCAGCAGGCATGCGCTCCATATGCGGATCCCAGTATCCTGACATCGGTATCTACCTGCGTGCTATGATGTGCATCTATGATAAAAAAGAATCGATGAGCTGGATGGACCTGTCCGGGCAGCATTAACATCTCCTCGCGATGTGGGACGTGTCCGAATACAGATTAAGTGTCTCATACCTCCAAAAGCAGTATGGCCCAAACTTCTGGCTTCAGCTCTTATCTGGACACTTCCTGCAGGTAAGACTCAAATCGGGAGCGAGGCACTGTGTTTTATGGCTGGTTTCAACTCTCAATCGGATACATCCCTCAGGTGAGGAGAAGTGTTTATACCATCCTGTGCATCTCTCAGTGGGGGCACCCTGTTGTCGTACGATCCTGTTTCAAAATGGGAGGAGTTCATCCGCTCCAGGTACTGGGACGATCTCCTGAAGCTTGCGGAGTCGTATCCATCAACAAGAAGCCTGATCGTGGATTTTGCGGATCTCGACAGATACGACACAGAGTTCGCGGACGATCTTCTCGAGAACCCTGATGTGATGCTGGATGCCGCTCACACCGCCCTTCAGGAGATAGTGCTTCCTGTGGATGTGGATCTGAGCGGAGCTCATGTTAGGATTGTGAACCTGCCGCAGCACCTCAAGACCAGGGATCTGAGAAGTGATCACATCGGGAAGCTAATAGCCATCGAGGGCCAGGTCAGAACAGCGACAGAGGTCAGGCCGAAGATAGTCAGGGCTGCATACGAGTGCCAGAGGTGCGGGCATGTTTTTTATGTTGATCAGTCCGGGACGAAGTTCATCGAGCCCTATGAGTGCCCGAACGAGGCCTGCGACAGAAGAGGGCCGTTCAGACTGCTTCCGAAGAGATCGCAGTTTGTCGACGCGCAGAAGGTCCGCGTTCAGGAATCTCCGGAGGATCTCAGGGGAGGGGAGCAGCCCCAGACACTGGATGTGGAGCTCGGTGACGATCTCGTGGGCAGGATCTTCCCGGGGGACAGGGTGATAATCAACGGGATCCTGAGATCATACCAGAGGACGACACAAAGTGGAAAAAGCACGTACTTCGATCTGTTTCTCGATGGAATAAGTATCGAGATGATGGAGCAGGAGTTCGAGGAGATCGAGATCTCCCCGGAGGATGAGAAGCGAATTCTGGAGCTGAGCAGAGATCCTAATATTTATGAGAAGATCGTGAGATCGATCGCCCCATCCATCTACGGCTATGAGGATGTGAAGGAGGCCCTGGCCCTGCAGCTTGTCTCTGGATTCTCAAAGCGGCTTCCCGACGGGGCAAGGATCCGAGGGGATATCCACATACTTCTGGTGGGGGACCCAGGGGTTGCGAAATCGCAGCTTCTGAGGTACATGGCAAAGCTCTCGCCTAGGGGCATATACACATCAGGAAAGAGCTCGACATCTGCAGGCCTCACAGCGACTGCGATAAAGGACGAGCTCGGTGATGGGAGGTGGACCATAGAGGCCGGGGCGCTGGTGCTCGCTGATAAGGGCATCGCAGCAGTGGATGAGATGGACAAGATGAGCCCGGACGACCGCTCTGCGCTCCACGAGGCCATGGAGCAGCAGACGATCAGCGTTGCAAAAGCGGGTGTCATGGCAACGCTGAAATCGAGATGTGCACTTCTCGCAGCGGCGAACCCGAAGATGGGGAGGTTTGACAGGTACGAGCCGATAGCGCCTCAGATAAACCTCACCCCGGCCCTGATGTCCAGGTTCGACCTGATATTCGTGCTCACGGACGAGCCGAATGTTGAGAGAGATTCGCACATAGCCACACATATTCTGAAGAGCAACTACGCTGGAGAGCTCACGAGTAATAAGCATAATTCATCAATAAACGAAGAGGAGATCGAGAACGCCACGGAGGTCATAAAGCCGGAGATAGAGCCTGAGCTGCTCAGGAAGTATGTGGCCTATGCCAGGAAGAACGTATTCCCGATGCTCACAAGGGTGGCGATGGAGAGGTTCAAGGAGTACTACATCAACCTCAGAAGCCAGGGGCAGGATGGAAACAAGCCTGTGCCTGTTACAGCGAGACAGCTCGAGGCGCTCATACGTCTCGGAGAGGCGAGCGCCAGGCTGAGGCTCAGCAACTGGATCACAGAGGAGGATGTCGATCGGGTTATAAAAATCGTCGAGTCGTGCCTGAAGAAGGTGGGTGTCGATCCGGAGACGGGCATGCTGGATGCAGACGTGATCAGCATAGGGATCAGCAAGAGCACCAGAGACAAGACAAAACAGATGTTGAACATAATCAAGGAGCTTGGAGGGAAGGATGGAGCCCATATCGATGATGTCCTCGATAGAGCTGAGGCGGAGGGAATAGATAGGGATAGAGCAGAGGAGATCATCTCGCGCCTGAGGCAGGAGGGGTCCCTCATACAGACAAGCAGGGGTACGCTGAAGGCGGTGTGAGATGGAAAGGTCGGAGGGTGGTCAGGACATGCTCAAAATCTGGTCTCAGCTGCTCTTAGCGACCTACGAGGGCGACGCACCAACTCTCTGTACCGGTAAGCCTTGCGCTCAGCTCCTTCATTCAGTGGGCTGCTGCGAGCGAGACATCTGAGCGATAGTCTTAATATTTACGAAGTGCTACCCGATTTCATGCCACCGCCAGTCATAGCAACTGTCGGCGGAGGGGGCACACGGTTATACCCTCTCACGCTCTGCCAGCCGAAGCCCCTGGTGGAGGTATGCGACACTGCGATAATAGCAGTCCTATTCAGAGTTCTCGCCATCCAGGGGTGCAGGAGGTTCATACTGGGCAGCAAGGGATTTGAGAACACGCTTGCTTTATCGAACTACTTCAAGGCAGGAGAGGGATTCTTCAAGCGTCTTGGCATAGATGAACACGAGGAGTTCAGCTACCAGCCGCAGTACGAGGACCATGGCAGCGCAGACTCCCTCAGATATTGCATAAATTACTTCAACCTCAACGATGATGTTTTGGTCGTCTCCGGCGATAATCTCATAGATATCGACCTTGAGGAATTCATAGCGTATCACAGGCGCAGGAATCCGATTCTTACTGTGGCACTCAAGGAGCTTCCTAGAGAGGAGAGCGTCTCCCAGTATGGGGTGGCGGAGCTGGAGAGCGATATGCGCATACGCCGATTCGTGGAGAAGCCCAAGGCAGGCACAGAGCCAAGCAGGATGATCAACACCGCGTTCTATCTTTTCTCCCCTGAGATACGAGATGTCCTCGCAGAGATGGGAGACAAATCCCGAGATATCGGAGGGGATCTCATACCCTATCTCACGGAGAACGGCTACGACGTTTGCGGCTATCCGCTCAAAGGCTACTGGATAGACATCGGTACTCCCGAGAGGCTTCTTCAGGCCACCATGAACGTCCTCGCAGGGAAGGTGAGGCATTTCAAATTCAGACATCCTTACAGGGAGAGCCAGTGGATACACCCATCGACTCTTAAACGCATAGGCCCCCTGCTGGAGCGCGGCGATATCGAGCTCAGGGGCAGCGTCTTCATAGGAAGAGACTGTCGCATTGAGCCCGGGGTCGTCATAGAGAACTCACATGTCGGACACACATGCATGATCGAGAGGAATGTTGAAATAAGAAACAGCGCGGTCATGAGCATCTCCAACATAATGCATGGCGTCCGGCTGAACCGGGCGATAGTTGGCAGGTACTCCACAATCGAGGCGCACAGCGTGCTGGATGCGGATCAGTTTAACGGGCGAAAGGGCATACCTGTGGTCGGCGATAACGTGAGGCTCCAGAAGGAATCTGTTGTCGGTCCTGGCACCAGAGTGGCGCCTCTGAGGTACAGCCACATGATCCTCGCCACCGGCAAGTTCCTGGAGCTCGGCTCAGATGAGAGAAACATATACTTCACGCAGAGACCGCAAACTCCAGCATGAATACAGGGTTTGAGTGATCCTCGCCCATGCGTCTGCTTTGCAGAGGCAGCGGCTGACTGAATTATCTCTCCAATCAGATCCTGACGACCTCTATCCCAGCCTGCTCCAGGAACCTCAGCGCCCCCTCGTCCGGGTACTGATTTCTGTAAACGACCCTCCGTATTCTCGCGTTTATCATCATCTTTGCGCAGAGTATGCATGGCTGGTGTGTGCAATAGAGCGTCGCGCCCTCGATGCTCACTCCGTGAAGGGCAGCCTGGATTATGGCGTTCTGCTCGGCATGGACCGCGCGGCAGAGCTCGTGCCTGGTTCCGCTCTCCACCTTCTCTCTCAGACAGCCAGCGACATCACAGTGCTCCAGTCCTGTTGGGGCTCCGTTGTAGCCTGTCGAGAGGATGCGCTTGTCCCGCACAATCACCGCTCCCACCCTGTTTCTGAGACAGGTGGATCGCTTTGCCACAACCGATGCTATTTCCATGAAGTACTCGTCCAGGCCTGGTCTGTCCATTGCTCTGAAGTTGAGCGGAGAAAATTGATATTGCTTCCGGTCGCAGGGATGCACCAAGCTCCCATGACGCACATCACCATTAAGTATACACGGATCCATGCAACATCTGGTCCACACGAAAGGATGCACCAAGCTCCCATAACGCACATCACCATTAAGACAAAAGATTCTGAGGATCTCTCCGAATAAGATAATTGATCCAAAAATGTGCGCCTTACTGCCCCTGTTCTTCACAGACATTCTATCCTTATTTGAAGAATCTGATTCTGATATATGAAAAATATTTATTTAGTGGAATTTTCCTGCTTCCACTTGTATGTCAGGGACCGAACACAGCTCTCTCAGAGAGTCTGGTGTGAATCTCAATTCTGAAATTCGATAGCCATACGGATTCGCAGGGCTATAGAGCATTCAGCAGGTACAGCGCCACACATGCCATCATCCATTCCCCCTCGACGAGCATATCCAGAACCACTGGATTTCGTCTCCTCCTCAGATACGCGATGTATGCGTATCCGTAGAGTGTGAGAGCCAGCGCGATCTCTCTGCTCCCTCCTGGAAGAAACAGCGAGACCGGCAGGATCGTTGTGTTCAGGATGAGCAGCACCAGAACCGTCGGCGTCTCTCCAAGAATTACAGGCATCGTGCGCACACCACTGATTCTGTCGCCAGCAACATCTCGTATGTCGTAGAGAACTGTGTCGATGAACGTCTTGATGAATATGAAGTACAGTACCAGGGCCCATGGACTGCCGTAACCGCTATGAAACACCGGAATGAGCACAGTTACCAGTGCCCATGCGGAGCCAACTACGACGTTCTTCATCACCGGTATGTCCTTCAGCCTCGGGATCCATGGGAGGAGACGCATACCGTAAAATGCGTTTGCAATCACCGGCACGAATACCAGCGGAAGAGCTGCAGGTCTCACGTAAACCATGATGAGGGCGGCTGCAAGGTACGCGGAGAGCGCCAGGACCAGGAAGAATCGCCTCCGCGAATACAGAAACTGCTTCCTTGCCGGCATGTTTGAGATGTCCCGATCGAGATCAACGAGCTTGTCCAGCGTGTAAACACTGAACGACACAAGAAATACAGCGAAGCAGATCATCATGCTCGGCTGGATTCCAAGCAGAAGGCTTGCCATGTACGTCTTGAAGAAGCCTGTTCCTCCGATGAAGAGAGAGGTCACAGCCAAAAAGGCAAGCAGCCTCTCCACAGCATCTATCGCATCTCTGCAAACCAGATAAAAATACTTAAATGGTATTACCTCTCGAAACTGGTTGCTCCATGTCATAAATCGATGTGAAATTGGCCCGAATTTGAAAATTGTCTCTTTTAATCGGTAAATTTTGCTTGAAGATAGCTAAATTGCATTATTTGAGCAAAAATTGGTAATAAATGCCGCGTTATGTTGATTAAGCCCGAATTTAAGTTTTTCTTCGTGTTGCCTGTACTGTTTATAATTACGAGAACTGAGAAATTCGCAGCTCAGTTATTGTTATATTTTCACAGAATTTTGTGACCCGGTGCCCTTTCCTTCGGAACCCCCTCGATCCTGGAGATTCGCGAGGCTGTTCGACTTAGGGTGCAGCATCTCTGGAGCCGAAGCCAAGTAGAAGCATGTTGAATTATCTGCACGGCGCCAGAGACAAGCTCCAGTCTTCAGGCCGGAGTAGTTGACATTCGTGAACGCCGGCGCATTTGGAGCAGGCGGGAGATTTGGACGAGCTCCAGTCTTCAGGCCGGAGTAGTTGACACGCCTGCACATGAGATTGAGGATCTGACATCCTATTTCCAGGACGGCGCCTCCCTCTCTTTAGATCCCACAGACTGTGGTAGATCCATGGGCAAAGCAGTATATTCATAAACAACAGATGTTCGAGCATATGACAGATATCTCCATCAGCTTCGAAGTCCATCAGCCATTCAGGCTCAAAAAGGAATTCTTTTGGTCAGGCAGCATCTTCCGGAGGACCAGGCCGCATCATGATTTCTACTTTGATGATATAGAGAATCGCAACGTATTCGAGAGGGTGGCAGAGAAGTGCTACCTTCCCGCGAACAGGATCATGCTGGAGCTCATAAAACGTTTCTCTGATACAGATCGCCCGTTCAAGGTCGCATACAGCCTCTCAGGTGTGTTCGTGGAGCAGTGCAGAAGGTACAGACCGGATGTACTGGATACTTTCATAGAGATGGTGGATACCGGCAATGTGGAGATACTCGACCAGACGTACTATCATTCACTCACAAGCCTCTTCGACAGAAAGGAGTTTCGCGAGCAGGTGAGGATGCACAGAGAACTCATGTGGGACATCTTTGGCGTTAAGCCCACAATATTCGAGAACACAGAGCTGATCTACAATGATGAGATCGCGGCGATGGCTGAGGATATGGGCTACAGGGGGATATTCGCAGAGGGCGTCATTGCTGATCCGAATCACGTTTACAGGCCTGAAGGGTGTAGGAGCATCTCACTGCTTCTCAGGAATTACCAGCTCACCGATGACATAGGGTTCAGGTTCTCATCGAGGAACTGGGAGGAGTTCCCGCTCACAGCGGACAAGTATGCAGCATGGCTCGCAGCAACCCCTGGGAGATGCATAAACCTCTTCATGGACTACGAGACCTTTGGGGAGCACCACTGGCCTGAGACGGGGATATTCGAGTTTCTGAGATGCCTTCCCGGAGAGATCCTGAAATGGAAGAATCTGAGATTCTCCACGCCAGCTGAGATCGTTGAGAGAGTGGAGCCCTCGCGCACCGTGAGCGTCAGGAGCGCCAGATCATGGGCGGATCTGGAGAGGGACACAAGCTGCTGGCTCGGGAACGCCCTCCAGTGGGCCTGTTACACATACCTCCAGAATCTCCAGGGACCGTCGCGGGAGGCCGGAGAGGATACGCTCAGAATATGGAGGCTCCTCAGCCTGAGCGATCACCTCTACTACATATTCACACATGGCGGCGGCCCGGGGGAGGTGCACAGCTACTTCAGCCCCTACGGGAATCCGTATGATGCTGCTGTTACATACTTCAGCGTCCTCTCAGACCTTCACCGTCGCCTGTCAGAGATCCTGGACATGGCAGATCATCCATTCGTGCTCTCCACAAAGGATGGCGCAGAGATCGGAACCGCCTGGAGCACACAGGGAATGGTGAATATGCTCAGCAGAGCGGATACGGATACTCTGGAGCATCACGCATCGCTCGGAAGCTTCGCCACATGGGCATCCCAGAGCCTAGGTGACGAGCGCCTTGCCAGAGCACTGAGAAAAGCATCAAAGCTGAAGGGCGAGGATCTCAGGGGTGCTCTGCTGGATGCACTCAACAGGAGAATGAAGAGGTCTGCAAAAAAATCGTGATGATGGCGAAGTGACATCTTCAGAGGGTGAAGAAATGATTCCCTACAGTGATGGGATATCCAGGGAATGGATTGTGACAAATGGAATTGGAGGATATGCATCGTCCACATCCATTGGTGCAAACACCAGGGCGTATCACGGCCTTCTGATAGCATCGCTCAGTCCGCCGGTGGACAGATGGCTTCTGCTCTCCTCTCTTGATGAGACCGTTAACGGTATCGAGCTGGCAAACCATCAGTATCCAGGTGTGGTGCACCCACGAGGGTTCATGTATCTTGAATCATTCACTGCAGAGCCTGTGCCCACATATCTATACAGAGCGAACGGTATCGAGGTCGTAAAGCAGATCTTCATGGTCCATGGGGAGAACACGACTGTTGTGAAGTACCACATCTCTGGAGATTCTCATATCAGGATCATGCCCCTTGTCACATCGAGGTGCTTCCATGCTGTTTCGGGCAGGCCAGAGATACGCCAGGAGATTATGGAGAGGGGCACCCTTCTTAGATCGAGATGCAATCTCCACCTTTTCTCAGACCGCGCGAGGTACGTGAGAAACGAGGTCTGGTACCACAACTTTGAGTATGAGATCGAGAGGGTGCGCGGGCTGGGCTGGGTGGAAGACCTCCTCTGCCCGGGGTGGTTTGAGGCTGATGTGGAGAACGAGCTGGATCTCTGCATTACCGCATCCACGAGGATGGTTGATGCAGACGACTCGGTATTAACGGATGAGCTGAAAAGACAGAGCAAACTCCTTTCCACACTTCCTGAGGAGATGAGGTCGCTCGCTATCGCTGCAGATAGCTTTCTGGTCCGTCGCGGCAGCGGCATGAGCATCATCGCTGGGTACCACTGGTTCGACGACTGGGGGAGGGATGCCATGATCGCCCTTCCTGGTCTTCTCCTCTGCACTGGCAGGTTTGATGATGCCAGAGCGGTGCTCAGAACATTCTCAGAACAGATGCAGGATGGCCTGATTCCAAACGATCTGGGGGCAGGCTCTTACAACACGGTGGATGCGTCACTGCTCTTCATAAGAGCTGTGTGTGAGTACCACAGGTTCTCCTCGGATTCATCTTTTATCAGAGAGCTCTGGCCCACGCTGATGGGCATCATCGAATGCTACACCACCATGACGCCTGTGGGATACATGGACTCCGATTGTCTCATATCATCCTCAGAGGGCGCGACCTGGATGGACGCGCGAGTTGATGGCCGGTGCGTTACTCCCAGGGCTGGAAAGTGCGTCGAAGTGAATGCGCTCTGGTACGAGGCCTTGAGGTCTCTGGAGGAGCTCAGCGAAGCCGCAGGCCTGGAGTGGAGGTGGCACGGCCTGGCAGAACGCGTCAGGCGCTCATTCAGGCGGTTCTGGAACCCTGCGGGTTATCTTTACGATACAATAGATCCATATGATGGGTCGGTGAGACCGAATCAGGTCGTAGCTGTCGCGTTCTCCCACGGGCTTTTATCGCTGGAACGGACGCGTGCGGTTGTGAGAAATGCGACTGAGGAGCTTCTCACCCCCTATGGTCTCAGAACCTTATCTCCCAGAGATCCGGCCTACATCGGGCGCTACGAGGGCTCCCCCAGAGAGAGGGATCAGGCATACCATCAGGGCACCGTCTGGCCGTGGCTGATCGGGCCGTACATCACCGCTTACCTCCGAGCGAGCAGGTACAGCAAGAGGAGCAGGATGCACGCGATCTCTCTCCTCAGACCTCTCCTCGAGGAGCGCCGCTACGGCATTGGAACCATCGCAGAGGTGTACGATGGCGATCCGCCGCACAGGCCTGGCGGATGCATATCACAGGCATGGTCTGTGGCCGAGGTGATACGCGCGTTCCTCGAGGCGAGGGACGGAATCTAGAGGAGATGTTGAATTTGGAGATAAGCGAACAGCATGTGGAAACCATCCGTTCGGCCGTGGGAAGAGAGATATCCAATGGTCCAGAGAGCAGTGCATTACATGGGGTTTTGGAATGAGTCTTAGATACACCATTCTTGGAGATGATCTCCAGGTCCTGGAGGTCCAGATGGCTCCGGGTGAGAGCATAAGATCAGAGGCGGGCGCGATGCTCTTCATGGATGATGAGATAGATATGAGCGCGTCCACAGGAGGCATCATAAAGGGGTTGAAGAGAGCAGTGGCAGGGGAGGGTTTGTTCATAACGAGCTTTACCAACCGATCTGATGATATGAAAAGGATGGCGTTCTCCGCGCCCTTTCCGGGAAAGATACTGCCACTCAATCTTGATGAGTTTGGAGGACAGCTTCTATGCCAGAGGGGAGCCTTCCTCTGCGGGGAGAGCGGTGTGGAGATTGAGTTGGCATTCACAAAGCGTCTTGGTGCGGGCTTCTTCGGTGGCGAGGGTTTTGTCCTTCAAAGACTGAGGGGCAGGGGTATGGTGTTCATCCATGCCGGAGGTGCTCTGATCACTAGAGATCTCCAGGAGGAAGAGGTGATAAATGTTGATACAGGATGCCTCGTCGCCTTCTCGAGAGACGTGGATTACGATATACGTTTTGTAGGCGGAATAAGAAACGCGCTCTTCGGCGGTGAGGGAATTTTCCTGGCGAGGCTCAAAGGGCCTGGGAGGGTTTACCTGCAGAGCCTTCCGCTCTCCAGGCTCGCGGATCGAATCCTCCAGGGGAGAGTGGTCAGCTCAAATAACACAGAATGAATTCATGGAAATGAGAAGCACGACTCGTCGCAGGCCTGAAGACGGGGAATCTTCGTGGTCCTCCCATGCAGATCTGGACGATTTGTTTATATCCAATCTCGCACTCCTCGCTCGGGAAAGGTGATCATGTTTGATGAGCATAAACGAGATGGGCTTTGAGGTCTTCGAGGAGATGCTCGATCTGGCCGATGATCTCAGAGTCGATGTGATAGAGCTGGAGAACGGCGCGGTTGTTATAGATGCTGGCGTTAAGGCGCCCGGCGGCCTCTGGGCAGGCATATTCATCAGCAGGATATGCATGGCAGACCTGGCCGACATCCAGATCGTGCCGTACGGTCTCAAAGGCATATCAGTCCCGGGAATACAGGTCACCACAGACCATCCCGCGATATCTTGCATGGGGTCGCAGTGCGCGATGTGGCAGATCAAGGTCGACAAGTACTTCGCGATGGGCAGCGGACCTGCGAGGGCTCTTGCCCGGAAGACGAAGGATCTTTACGAGAGGATCGGGTTTGATGAATACTCGGATGTCGGGGCAATTGTTCTGGAGGCGAGCAGGATTCCAGATGCGGCTGTGGCTGCTCGAATAGCTGAGATGTGCGGAATAGAGCCATCTGACCTGAGAATCGCTGTGGCTCCGACCGACTCTGTGGCGGGCATGGTCCAGGTATCTGCCAGGATTGTCGAGACAGGTATGCACAAGCTCTTCACCATGGGTTTCGATATAACAAAGATAAAAAGCGGCTGGGGCGTGGCTCCGATCGCGCCGGTGGCCGGCGACGCCACGATGTGCATGGGCGCGTCCAACGATGCCATAATCTACGGCGGCGATACGTATTACACAATTGAGTATGAGAACCTAGAGGAGCTCAAAGATTATGTGAGAAAGATGCCATCATCTGCTTCCAGGGACTATGGCGTGCCGTTTTACAGTGCATTCAAAGCAGCAGGCTTCGACTTCTTCAAGGTCGACCACAATATCTTCGCTCCAGCGAGGGTCGTGATGAACGAGCTGATATCTAGGACAACTATCGTGAGCGGAAGGCTGAACCATGATGTCCTGATGGAATCATTCGGGATCCAGGTACTCTGATCCCACCAATTATTGGGCCCTGTCAGTGCGCTGCAAATCTGCACAGAAACTCCATATGCAATAAAAAGGCGTGCCAAAAGATGAAAGCGTTCGAGATGCTCTCTCCAAAATGGATCAAGGGGGTTGACGCTGAGTGTCGTGCTTTTATGGTAAACTCGGATACACCCGAGATCACTTTCGCCCCGCATGGGCAGATGGTATTTACTGTGAGGGTAGAAGAACGGCACGATGGAACGGTCGATCCTGGCACGTGGTGCGAGCTTCGATCTCGAGGACGTTGATATTAAGGTTCAGGCGCTCAGCAGAAGCACCAGATACGACAGGTGCTGCCACAGACGGAATGATGACTCGCTGATCTACAGTGCCTCAGGACGCAATGGCTGCCATGTGCGCCTCTTCAAGACTCTCTTCACCAACGAGTGCTATCATCAATGTGGCTACTGCCCCAATGCAGGGACATCAAATGGATGCTCCTACACTCCAGAGGAGCTTTCCAATATAGTGAGCAGTCTGAGAAGAGAAGGGCTCATTGACGGCCTCTTCCTGAGCTCCGGCGCGGGCAGGGATGAGGATTCCACGATGGAGGAGATGCTCGAGACTGTGCGGATTCTCAGGGAGAGGCACGGGTTCTCAGGATACATCCACCTCAAGATTCTCCCTGGGACATCCAGGCACCTGATAGAAGAGGCTGTGGAGCTCGCTGACAGGGTGAGCATCAACATCGAGGCACCATCGATGGATGTGATGCATGAGCTCAGCCCGACGAAGGATTACGAAAGGGACATACTGGACAGGCAGATGTACATACGTGACATCCTGGCGAGACGCTCCAGAGGCTCCCAGACGACACAGCTTGTGGTCGGCGCAGCAGGTGAGACAGACCTCGAAATATTCCAGAGGGTTGTAAAGGAGTACAGGGAGATTGGGGTGAGCAGGGTCTATTACAGCGCATTTGTCCCTATCAAAGGGACGATCTTTGAAGGAAAACAAC
This sequence comes from Methanothrix thermoacetophila PT, assembly GCF_000014945.1. NCBI lineage: Archaea > Methanobacteriati > Methanobacteriota > Methanomicrobia > Methanotrichales > Methanotrichaceae > Methanothrix > Methanothrix thermoacetophila. The sequence goes on along the minus strand of NC_008553.1, from coordinate 247,482 downwards.
CGCAGCTGAGATGGCGTGAGAGCAGGCTATACCAGCTCGACTGGCTTTATAGGGTCTACAGACTCTCCCCCGAGCAGATCAAAAATGTCTTCGACGATTATGGATTTCTCATCAATCAGGATCCAAAGGTCATTCTGGCCGGAGAATCGCTCGACCTGCCACTCGATGTGAATGAGGCCGATTTTCAGAGCCTGATACGAGTGCCTGGCATAGGGCCGGAGAGCGCACGCAGGATCATCTCATACAGGAGGAGGGAGAGGATAGAGAGTCCATCAGATCTCATCAGGCTCGGCATCAAGAGGAAGGCGATACCGTACCTGAAGATAAACGGATGGGTGCAGAAGAGGCTCTTATGAACTGGTTGCAGCTGATCTGGGGCATGGAGCTGCAGAACTTATCGATCGGCAATAAACGCTGGTCGCGTACTCGCTTTACTGAAAATCATCACTAGAATCGAATGCAAGGGACTTATTTGACGCCAAACACCCATTGCTTCACCCGTTAGCGCTATTCAGTAATCTGGGTACGCGACCTAAACGCTTTCTTGGAGATTTTGATACGAGTACATTACGCGGAGACAGCGGCTGACAGGAGATTTGTTATCGCATCGTTCTTTTATTGGAGATCATGAGTACATTACCTCATGCCGGAAGGTGTTTAACAGTGTGTTCTCCACACAATCTCTCATGAAGAAGAGGGTGCTTTTCGTTTGCGTCCACAACTCCGCCAGATCCCAGATGGCAGAGGCCCTTCTCAGGGCGCTCAAAGGAGATAATTATGAGGCGTACAGCGCAGGCATCGAGCCCACAGAGGTGGATCCGAACGCTGTGAGCGCGATGGCAGAGATCGGCATTGATATATCAGAGCAGCGATCGAAAGGGCTTGATAGCATGAGGGATATCCATTTCGATACAATCGTAACACTCTGTGATGCCGCGGATTCGTGTCCCTACATTCCAGGAGTTCACATGCACAGAGCCTTCCCGGATCCAGCGGGTGGTGGGATTAACGCTTTCAGGCGCGTGCGTGATGATATAAAAAGATGGATCGAGGATACGTTCTGAGAGGGCTGAGCTGTCCGCCCCGGAAAAGGGTGCGGCTGGGCTCAGATTATGTTGATGTACCGATCGATCTCCCACTGATGGACATATGTGTTGTAGTTCCTCCACTCGAGTTTTCCGAGCCTGAGCAGGTTGTTGACGACATGCTCGCCCAGTGCATCTCTTATTACTTTATCCTCCTCGAGCGCGACAAGCGCCTCATGCAGGTTTGACGGCAGCATTCTGACCCCGAGCTGGTCCAGCTCAGCCTGTGATAGCCCATACAGGTTGAGATCAAGCGGCTCTCCTGGGTCTATGCCTTTCCGTATTCCATCCAGACCGGCTGCAAGTATTGCCGCAAACGCCAGATACGGATTGCATGACGGATCTGGAGACCTGAACTCTATGCGGGTCGAGAGGCCCCGCGCCGCAGGAACTCTTATGAGGGAGGATCTGTTCGGACCGGACCAGCTGATGTATACTGGTGCTTCAAATCCGGAGACAAGACGTTTGTACGAGTTTATCAGTGGATTTGCGACTGCAGTTATGGCCGGAGCATGCTCGAGCAGTCCTCCCACGAAGTACCGCCCCACGTCGCTGAGATTGTACGGCCTCTCTGGATCGAAGAACGTGTTCTCCCCCTTTCTGAAGAGAGATATGTTGACGTGCATCCCGGATCCGGCCTGGCCATATATCGGCTTGGGCATGAACGTCGCGCGCAGATTGTTCTTCAGCGCGATCGTCTTTGTGACGTACTTGAATGTGACGACCTTGTCGGCGTTGCGGAGAGCCTCATCATAAACAAAGTCTATCTCATGCTGGCCCCTTGCAACCTCGTGATGCGCAGCCTCCACGGTGAACCCCATCTCTATGAGCACCCGAACGATCTCCCTCTTTACATCCTCCGCCAGATCCACGGGGCCGAGGTCGAAATAGCCGCCGAAGTCATGTGGCTTTGTGCCGGATCCGTTCTCCCTCTCAAAAAGGAAGAACTCTAGCTCCGGGCCGACGTTCATCGTGTAGCCCATCTTCGCGGCGACCTCGAGATTTCTCTTCAGAACATACCTGGGATCACCTTCGAAGGGAACTCCTTTAGAGGTGTAAACATCACATATGAGCCTGGCCTCGTTCGTCCCGCCCATCGATCTCCAGGGCAGTATGCAGAAGGTGTCCAGATCCGGCTTCAGTACCATATCAGATTCCTGGATCCTCGCGAAGCCCTCGATCGAGGATCCATCGAACGATATGCCGGTCTTGAACGCCTTCCCGAGCTGCGTTACAGGAATCGCGACGTTTTTAACTATGCCCTGAATATCAGTAAACTGCAGCCTTATGAACTCGACATTTCTGTCGCGTATTATCTCCAACAGCCTCTCCTGAGTCTGCAAATACAACACCACCATAGTGGCACAATTTCTGAGCGTGAGGTTTTACATGATTTCGCGGCGCTCAGAGTCGCCTGATCTGTGGCATGATTGGGGGATGGCTTATAAATATTATCTGCACGCCTTTCCCGATCGAGTTGGGTATAGATGGCTGGCGCAAGGATTCTTGTTGTCGATGCAGGGGGAAGGGGCAATGCGATAGCCCACGCCTTTTCAAGGAGCCCTTCTGTTGAGAAGGTCTTCGTGGCTCCGGGAAATGCGGGGAGCAGTCTCCTGCAGAAATGCTCCCAGGCAGATGGCGCCCAGATCAAGAGCATCGATGAAATGTTATCATTCGCGGAGAGGAACAGAATCGATCTCACATTCGTGGGCCCAGAGGGGTATCTCTCGGCGGGAATAGTAGACGCTTTTGAGGAGCGCGGCCTTGATATCGTCGGGCCGGAGAGGCGGGCTGCCCTGCTGGAGGGATCCAAATGCTGGACGAAGGATCTGCTGAGCGAGATAGGGGTGCCGGTGCCGCCTTACAGGAATTTCGATGATCCTGATGAGGCAAAGGAGTTCGTCGATCAGTTCTATGATACCCACCCCGGGGAGAACCTTGTAATAAAAGCGGACGGGCTCGCAGCAGGCAAGGGCTCTGTGGTATGTTCCTCAAGAGATGAGGCCCTCTCCACGGTCGAGAGGATCATGGTCGAGCCCAGGATCTTCGGGGATGCTGGAAACAGGATCGAGATCGAGAGGAGGCTTGAGGGGAGGGAGCTGATGTTCTTTGCCATCGCGGATGGCAAAAACATACTTCCGCTCGAGTCGGCGATGGACTACAAGCAGGCCTTCGCGCCCGATGAGATCACAGCGATAAGGCTCTTCAACAGGCTCTCAGGCAATCCGAACCTCGAGAACAACCCGAACACCGGGGGCATGGGTGGCTTCTCACCGCATCCCTGGCTGGATGATGATCTCAGAGAGACGATCATGTCTAGGATAGCTAGGCCGACGATGCGGAGGATCTACGATATGGGTCTAAGGTACAGGGGCTTCATCTACTTCGGCCTGATGATCATGGAGCGCGATGGCGAGCGGGAGCCATACGTCCTGGAGATCAACGTCCGTCTGGGGGATCCTGAGGCAGAGGTGATCTTACCCAGGCTCAGAACGGATATGTACAGGCTGTCGCGCGCTGTTCTCGACCAGAGGCTCAACGAGATCGAGCTGGAGTGGAACCCTGAGTATCACCTTGGAGTATGCGCTGTCAGCGGTCGGGTTGTCAAGCCTGTCTCCAGCGGATCTGAGGAGCGGCCAGGCTATCCCGGAGCACACTATACCAATATCCCGATAAGGGGCCTCGATAAGGTTGATCCAGATGTTCTGGTGTATCACAACGGCACAGCATTTGGTGATTCCGGAAAGATCTACACAACCGGAGGAAGGGTCCTGACACTGGTCGCAAAGGGATCGTCGCTTGCAGAGGCGAGATCGAAGGCATACGACAACATAAGGAGAATAAGGTTCAACGGGATGCGGTACCGAAAGGATATAGGTCTCGACTACCTATGAGTTCTCACAGCATGATTTGCAGTACAAACCATTTGTCAAAGTATGTGAATAGCATGGGAGGCCCTGCGCATGAAGGGCGCGGTGGTCATAAAGATAACATCAGAGCGTGAGATCATCTCTTTCAAAGGAAATGTGGTGTGCCATGTACGTCCTTGGTATTGAGGGCACTGCCTGGAATCTCAGTGCAGCGATCGTGAATGAGGATGATGTGATCATAGAGAGGGCTGCAACATACACGCCTGCAAGGGGAGGTATTCACCCAAGAGAGGCGGCGCAGCACCACTCAGAGCACATCGGCCCGCTGCTGAGAGAGGTGATCCAGGGCGCCAGAGATCTCGGAATAAAGATCGACGGAGTCGCGTTCTCTCAGGGGCCCGGACTCGGGCCGTGCCTGAGGACGGTCGCGACTGCGGCCAGGGTTCTCGCTTTGAAGCTCAATGTCCCTCTCGTCGGCGTGAACCACTGCATAGCTCATATCGAGATTGGGAAATGGAAGACCGGAGCCAGGGATCCTGCGGTGCTCTACGTGAGCGGCGGAAACTCCCAGGTTCTCGCCCTCAGGCGCGGTCGCTACAGGATCTTTGGCGAGACCCTGGACATCAGCGTCGGGAACATGCTTGACAAGTTCGCACGCTCAGTCGGTCTTCCGCACCCTGGAGGGCCGCGGATAGAGGAGCTCGCCAGGAATGCAAAGGAATACATACCGCTTCCCTACACCGTCAAGGGAATGGACTTCTCCTTCTCAGGGCTTGCGACCGCTGCAGCAGAGGCCGCCAGGAGATACGATCTGGAGGACGTCTGCTACAGCCTCCAGGAGACCGCATTCGCGATGCTCGTCGAGGTCACAGAGCGCGCGATGGCACATGCTGAGAAGAAGGAGGCAATGCTTGTCGGTGGAGTCGGGGCGAACCGGCGGCTCGGAGAGATGCTTAGGCTGATGTGTGAGGAGCGCGGCGCGAGATTTTATCTCCCTGAAAGGCGTTTCATGGGCGATAACGGATCGATGATAGCATATACAGGGCTGGTGATGCTCAAGAGCGGCGTGAGCACGCCGATTGAGAGCTCAGGCGTCAGGCCTAATTACAGGACAGATGAGGTCGAGGTGAGATGGGCCTGAGACCCGCTGTCAGAATGTATTCGCTTATGCAGGAGATTGATTTGGTGTCTGCACACCTATTCACACATAGATCTGCACATGGCAGGGGAGAGCTGGTATGAGGTCGCCCTTGAGAGCAATACAGCTTGCGATTATTTTGTGCGCGTGCATGCATACGGGATCCGGCGGTGTGACCGTCATGCTGACCACCGGAGAATCTCTCCAGTTCGCCGGGAACCTGACGCTTGTGGTGGAGGATGTGGACCCACAGGCCGGCAGGGTGTGGCTATCGCTTTACACCAGTGGCTCACCGGTCGCATCATCCGTGCTGGGCATTGGGGATCATTTTGTTTTCTATGGAGTAAAACGCATGGATCTCCAGGTCATCAACATCTACGCCGGAGGAGATCGAGACCTGGTTGTCCTGGATGTGATAGAGGGCATTCTTGCAAGCCCGACAGGGGTTCTCAGGAATGCCAGCTATGAAGATGCAGATGAGGCAAAAAAGGTGAATGCTGCTCCAGGTTTCGGCTCTCTGGAGATGCTCCTCGCGCTGAGCCTGGGAGCTCTTGCATCTTTATGGCAGAACTAAACAGTCACGGTCTGCCGAAATGCTTCTCGAATACCCCAGGAATCTCATCGACTCCCCTCAGAACAAATGTCCCATCCATTGCCTCCAGGCGCCTCACGTGCTCCACGTCCTCACGCCGGATTCTCAGCTTCAGATCCCTTCCGTCAGGCAGCTTTGTGATGGTGACACCCTCTTCGTAGTCGGATGGCATTATGTACAACGGTACATATGCCTTCTGCGCCATTATCGCAGCATTGGTCAGGAGTGTGTCGGCCAGACGAAGGGAGATCTTGGCGACGGTGTTGGATGTTGCAGGTGCTATGATGAGGAAAGCAAACTTTCCGAGCTGCAGCTGTCCGGCCAGGAACGGCGCGTTCGCATTCGCCTCCACCCATATCTTGTCGAAGCTTGCCTCCAGCTCGTTGAAGAGCTTGTAGTACTTGACAACCTGGTCCCCAGCCCTTGATATGTAGACCCTGATATCCACAGCATCCCTGTACATCTCCTGCACGTTCTTCATCATGTCCACAATCTCCGGGAGCCTGTCACCGCTTCCGGTTATCCCCCACGCCACCTTTGGTTTTCTGTCGGACATGATATACAAGATGCCAATGATCTGAATAAAATTTTCGAAGCTAATGTGATAGAGACCTCATATGGTGAGCCCGGCCAGCTCAAAACGACTCATGTGACAGAAGAGGTGTGCAGAGGACATAGCCGAACTGCTGTGGCTGACGTCAACGCCTCTTCAGGGATCTCATGACCTCCTCCCTTCCAAGCTTTCTGACCCGCTCAGCCTCAGCCTCGTCCCTGTGCTTCAACACAAAAGTGCCATGGCATGGCTTTGTGTAGGGGAAGACTATGCTCCCATCCTTCATGATGCCAACCGCTATCGGCGGAGCTCCGATTATATATTCGCCGAACAGCCTGAACCCTGGCTGGAAGTGATAGCACTCGTCGCAGCTCGACTCTATGTACTCCCTGGCCTCTCTGAACGATATCCCCCGCAGCAGAATCTGGGGTTTGAGCATCTCTATACAGCCCATGTCAGAACCTCGTCGATCTTTTTCTTCAGCCCGAGAGGGTTGTGGACTGCCCTCTCCGCGATCTTCTCTGCATCGAAATCAACTGTGCCGGCAAGCTCCTCTGCATTCCTGCCGAAGATTATCACGAAGAACCTTGCCTCTGGAAGAAGCGCCCTGACAGTGGCGGCGTATGTGATCCCCGCATCGTTGTGAGCGAAGGCGAAGCAGATGCCGAATGATCTTCTTCCCTCAACAATATCTGCGATGGTTCTCTCGAGCTCTATCAACCTTCCCAGATAGCATCTCTTCCTGTCTGCGACCCTCGCGAGGTTGAGCGCTGCGGGATTTCCAGCGATGAATACCTTCAATCCTTTATCCCTGAGCGCCCCTGAGAGGTAGAGCACAAGGCTCATCTGTACCGGTACCTCAGGGCACCCCATCAGAAGAAGCGCATCGGGGTTGCTCATGCATCCTCCATTAAGTCCCGATCCTGACGTTCAGCGTCGCGTTTCTCAGAGTCGCTATCGCTGAGAGGGCGGCGAGATAACTCGTCCGGGGATTCCTTGGGGATGGGACGTTCTCAACCCTGGTCACCATCCTGCCGAAATCTCCCTCTGCAACTACTTCATGGACATTTACTGTAGCTTTTGGATCCACCACTATCCTTACCCATGCATCCTGCCCGTATGTGAGGCTCAGGGTCGCTGCGACATTGACATTTGCAGGGAACGCCCTGACGGCCTCTGAGGCAGGCCCCTCATAGATCAAAGTCGGCTCTCTGAATGATCTGAGATCCATATTCTTCTCGACCACATACGGCGCACCCTCAAGGCTGGCAGGCGGCTTTGTGCTGGTGAGAACCACCCTTTTCAAACGACCAACTGATGCGGACTTGAGCCCATCGAGACCGGTTATTGCACCTGAGGGTATGTACACCCTCCCCCCACTCGACTCGGCCATCGAGCATATCCTTCTGTAAAGCTCTCTGTCCATGAGCGCGCCCACGGACATGATCATGATATCCTTCCCGCGCTTGAGTGCAGCCTCTGCGACCTGGGGAACTGCAGCCTGAGATGCGGCCTCGACCACGATATCTGAGAGTTCCGCGAGCTCCTCTAGCTCCACGACCTCTGGCTTATTCCTCATGGCCTCGATGAGCCTGTTCATGTTCTTTGGGTTCCTGTCAAAGACAGCTGCAAGATCTGCATTGACATCTCCACGATCTATCGCAGATGCGATCTCAAATCCAATGGCTCCGCAGCCTACAAGGCCAACTTTTATGGGCATCAAAGGCTATAAATCAATTGGAGATCAAAGCCTTTGCGGTATGCTACGGTCTCATATTGAGAGATTTCTTGAAGAGGATCTCGGAGAGTGGGATGATTCCACTAGCATAGTTCCAGACCTGAATGTTGATGCGGCGATAATCTCAAAGGAAGATTGTATACTTGCTGGCCTCGAGGAGGTCTCGGAGCTCTTTGAATACCTTGATGTCAATTCGGAGCCCTTATTCGATGATGGAGAGTATGCGACTGCCGGGGCTGAGGTCATGTCCATACAGGGCAGCGCGCGGAACATACTGAGGGGCGAGAGGGTGGCTCTGAACATCCTCGGGAGGATGAGTGGCATAGCGACCCTGACAAGGGAATGCGTGCTCAGGGCACAGAAGGTGAGGGTGGCATGCACGAGAAAGACCACGCCAGGATTCAGGTACTTCGAGAAGAAGGCTGTCCTGATAGGAGGAGGGGACACACACAGGTTCAACCTCTCGGGCGCTGTCATGATAAAGGACAACCACATAGCGATAATGGGCCTGGAGGATGCGATAAAAGAGGCGAGGAAACGCGCCAGCTTCACCAAGATGATCGAGGTCGAGGTGGAGGATCTGGATACAATGATCAGAGCCGCAGAGCTCGGAGCCGATATAATAATGTTCGACAACATGAACCCTGAGGAGATAAAGAGGGGGGTCGCGATGCTCGAGGAGATGGGTGTAAGATCGGGAGTCATACTGGAGGCCTCAGGAGGAATAAATCCCGGCAACCTCGAGGCGTACGCATCGACAGGTGTGGATGTGATATCGATGGGTGCACTTACACGAGGCGCGAGGTGGATGGACTTCAGCATGGAGGTCCGCAATAGATGAAAAAGCGGTGAGCTTTTATGCGATATATCTTTCTGCTTCTCCTTCTCGCAGCGTATGTGTCCCTGGCAATAGGGGATAATGAGGATCAGGGCGTGAGATTCCAGGAGTTCACCATGAGCATCGGAGACCGTGTGGAGATCGGCGATTACAGGGCCGAGCTGGTGGACATACAGTCCCTCAAGGACGGGCTTGTGGTGCTCCGCGTCACCCAGGGCAGCAAGTTCGAAGAGCAGAGGGTTGTGATAGAGGGCAGCCCGAACAGCTTCAACGGAGGCGCGGAGGAGGGGGGCCTGACCCTCACAATAACAGACATATTCGATGAGGAGTCGGCCAAGCTCAGGGTCGAGTACAGAGAGAGCCTGGGCACGCCCAGGAAGAGGGTGGCTGAGAGGCGCGAGCCAAGGGCAGCTCCGAATCTGGTGGTGGAGAAGAGCTTCGATAAGACCACCGTGAACTACGGCGATGAGGTGAAGGTGACAGTAACAGTGAAAAACATCGGGACCGAGGCTGCCAGAAATATAGAGGTCTACGACATACCGCCGCTGGCTGAGTTCGCATACATAGCAGGATATCCGCCAAAGATAAAGAGCGAGCTCGGTCCTGGAGAGACCGATTCCGCGGTCTATGTCATGCGCGCCGTAAAGGAGGGCCTCGTCAAGGTCCCCCAGATAGAGGTCAGGTACAGGGACGCGAAGGACAGGATCAAGACGAACACGACAGAGCCTCTTGAGATAATAGTGGCGCCCCCAAAGAGGCCGAATCTCGTTGCGAGGATAAACGTCACAAATGTCACATCCGGAGAGACAGCCCCGATAGAGGTACGCATAGAGAATACCGGGCAGGCGACTGCAACGATGGTGGAGGTGAGCTCTGAGGTAAAGCCGCCAGAAGGGCTCAGATGCACTGGCCTGGATCAGCTGATTCCTGAGATACCCCCTGGGAGTGCAAAGATTTACACCGGCGAGATGCGGGGGGAGAGAAGCGGTAACTACACCATCTCCCTGACCGTAAGCTACCGCAGCGGAGACGCTATGTCAATCACCAAGACAGCTGCGAATGTACGCGTGATCGAACAAGAGTATAAATATCTGTATTACCTACTCGTTCTACCATTGATGATAGTGGGGTTATGGGTGTACAAAAGATACAAGGAATATAAATACTAACAGTTATAGTAATCATATGAATGGTGCTGCTGAGATGAAAATCCGTAGATGTAAAAGCCCAAGGACGGGTTCGAGATCATGTTAAATGTACTCATGTTGGGTGTAGGTCAGTGCGGTAACCGGATTCTGGATGCCGTGAACAGGCAGGCCTTTGGTGGCTCCAGGTTGGCGAAGTACTACTCCAAGCAGAGGTTTCCAAGCCGGGTTGAGACCATCGCCATAAACACCGCCATAAACGATCTCAAGGAGCTCAAGTTCACCGCCGCGAAGGACAGGCTTCACGTGCCGAACCTCCATGGTGTTGGCGCGAACAGAAGCAAGGGTAAGCAGGGCTTCTGGGAAAACCAGGAGATGATCCTGGAGGAGATAGAGAAGCGGGGTGATTTTGATCTGATATTCGTAATGACCTCTGTCTCCGGAGGCACGGGATCGTCATTCTCTCCTCTCATGATCCATGAGCTCAAGAAAAGGTACAAGAATGCCACTATAGTGCCAATCGCTGTACTTCCCTTCCGGGAGGAGGGCACGATATACCTGCAGAACGCCGCATTCTGTCTCAGAGAGATGATTGAGGTCGAGGCAGACGGCATGATACTCGTGGACAACCAGTACCTCAAGCGTTTCAGCGGAGATATCGCATCCGCGTATGACAGGATCAACACAATGGTCGCCCAGAGGCTCCTGTTTCTCATCGAGGCTCTGGACAGCGAGATGCTATCCGTCACAGACCTCGGCGACTTCAAGACCGTGATGAACGGTGGCCTGCGGATGGGCACGCTGGGATACTACCAGGCGGACAAGAAGAGTCCGTCGATCAGAGCAGCGATAAAGAACAGCCTTCGCGAGGTGGGTCTTCTCTATCCTGCCAACGTAGACGCGGGAGAGGCTGGCAGGGCCATGATAGTGATACAGGGCTCCAGAGAATATCTGAATGTTGATGAGATCACAAAGGAGATCGAGTCTCTGACGGAGACCATAGGCCACGTCTTCAAGGGCATAGTGATAAAGAAGGGCGAGCCACGGGTGCTCTCCGTGCTATCACTTGAGAGGGCGCCGGGCCTGGTGGAGCTGTACGAGAAGGCGAAGTGGGCCATCCAGGAGGAGCGCGAGCGGAAGGACAGGGCCAGAAGCGAGCTGTACGAGGCGTTCGAGCAGATAAACGATCTCGAGGAGATCTACTGATCAGCCATCCGGAAGATGTGATTAATGTATTTTGGACATCAAACTTTCTTCGCATCCCCTCGCAGCTCATGTTTCCGAAAACCGGCCTCTCTTTGAATGGCCGGTCGTGCAGGCCTCCGATGCACCATCCGCATCCGGTATAGCCGTTCGGGTCACGGCCGTCAAGCTCGTATCTGTCGTTTAGGCTTATAGCTATCCTGAGTGCATCCTCTGGAGATTCCGACCACTCCATTATCATCTTCGCCCAGTACATTCTGAGATATCCATGCATCTTTCCCCTCAAAAGCATCTCAAGCTGGGCTGCATTCCACAGGTCGTCGTGCGTCCTCGCACCCTCAAGCTCGTCATGCGAATATATGTAATCGCGACTGTCATGGCTGTGTTCCTCTAAAGTCCTGCGCGCCCATTCAGGCATTCCTCCATGGAGTCATAGTGTTCGTTGTAATAGCAGAAGTTGTCGGAGAGCTCCCTGCGCACGATCAGCTCATCGAGAAACTCTGTATGATTCCCGCTGAGAGCCATTATCCTCAGGGCTGTCATCTGAGCAGAGATCTGGCCGAAGTGGAGATAAGGAGAGAGGCCGGACTGAGCGTCTTTTGTCGGGTCGTTGCGCTGATCTGCGTACCTGTCCAGGCACACTGAAATGAAACGCTTGAACTGCTCCGCTGCGGCTCGCTCGCCAGAGCGGATCCTCCTGCCCTAAAGATTCTGATCTCAGTATTCCTCCACCTGTTCTCCACGCCCTCCCTCCACGGTCTGAGCGATGGGGTGGGATCCGGAAACTCCTCCAGGAACTCTGCGAGATGCTTTTTGATCTTCAACCTGAATGTGCGGGCAGACCACTGCTGTTTATGCGACGCGATCCAGCAAGGGACTAAAGGGACTATGTTGTGCACGTTCACCTCGTGAAACGGTATTTCTATACGATCTGCGACCATCGACTTCCAGGTTCGCGATCCTTAGGGGGCTGAAGTCTGCTATCAGCATTCCCGCTCCGGAATCATCGATGATCTCAGGTATCACATTGCCAGGATCTCCATGTGTGAATATGAACGCGATACCAAGGCTGGAGAGGCGCTGCTCGAGCTCTCTCAGTCCATCAAGCATGAATCTGTAAGAGCGATCTCCTGCGCCTGGGAACTGTGGCGCCAGGCAGAAGACAACTGCCAGGGACGCGTTCAGCCTCCAGGCCATCCCGAGGGAGTACAGCAGCGCCCAGTTATCTCTGTGCGCTGGTCGCGGCTCATCTAGTAGATCAGAGGCCCGCGAGCATCGCCTCTGCGAATCGCTCTTATCCTCGCAGGGTTTACATGCATGGCCGATAACCGTTAAATATTATGATTCTTTACTGATTATTTTGTCTTACGGTTGCTTGTAAGACGACTGCTGGGAGGGAAGAGATCGCGCACCCATTGAGCTGATGCATCTGTGTTTATGATGCATCTCGGGCAGTGATATGTCCTGTGATTCTCTTCGCCATGCAGTCCATCTATCAACAGCCCCGAGGTGTTGGGTTTGGCAGATAATATCTATGTGGTCGGGCATAAGAGTCCGGATACGGATTCCGTGACCTCTGCGATAACATACGCGAATCTGAAGAACCAGCTTGGAATGAAGGATGTCGTCCCCGCAGCTGCAGGTGAGATCAATAACGAGACGAAGTACGTGCTTGAGTACTTCAAGATAGCTCCACCTGTTGTGCTGAATGACGCGACCGATAAGAAGGTGATCCTGGTCGATCATAACGAGGTCGGCCAGGCTGTGGATAACATCATGAAGGCCGACATCCTGGAGATCATCGACCACCACAAGATAGGGGACATACAGACTGGCAAACCGATATTCTTCCACAACGAGCCTGTGGGCGCGACTGGAACGATCATCGCCAGCATGTATGAGCTGAACGGGGTCGCGATATCGAAGGAGATGGCTGGCCTGATGATGGCCGCGATTCTGAGCGATACGGTTCTATTCAAGTCACCCACATGCACTGACAAGGACAAGGCAACAGTTGAGAAGCTCTCGAAGATCTGCGGAGAGGACCCGCAGAAGTTCGGGATGGAGATGCTCAAGGCGAAGAGCGATATAAAGTCGAAGACGGCGAAGGACATACTCTTTGGCGACTTCAAGAAGTTCGACTTCAGTGGGGTCAAGGCAGGCGTCGGCCAGATAGAGGTCATGGATCTCGCGGACCTCGCTCCGAAGCGCGAGGAGATCCTTGCGGAGATGAGAAAGGCCCTGGAGTCCGAGAAGCTGGATATGATTGTTCTGATGCTCACAGATGTCATCAAGGAGGCATCGGATCTGCTCTTCGTCGGCACAGCTGCCGCAAAAGAGGGGTTCGAGAAGGCATTCGGCGGAAAGGTCACCAACAACTCCATCTACAAGGAGAAGGTGCTCTCAAGAAAGAAGCAGGTCATCCCGCCGCTCGAGTCCGCATTCAAGAAGTGAGAGCCCTTTTCATCACTTTTTACTTCCAGGTTCTGTGCTTCTGTTCCTATGTGCCATTCACTTGCACCCAGCAGCCGTCGTTGGATCACCGGTGCGATTCATTCTTGTTATTTCATTCTGCTGCGGCACAGCTATGTGAGACCAAAAGTTGTGAGGATTAGCCGACGCTCACGGAATGCCAAGCCCGGTCTGGATCTCCAGCGATCGGGCCACAGCGATCTGCGGGTGCTGAGAGGATGCACTAGCGTCCTCACAGATCCCCTTTGGTCTTGCTGAGCTTCTCCATGAGCTTTCTTATCGATCCCGGAACCCTGGAGTCTGTCTTGCCGATCTCAGCAGCGGTATTAATGGTCGCCCTCACAGCTCTGCCCATACCTCTCATCATGGTCAGCGCTATCTCAGGATCTATCCCGTACTGCTCTATGTACTGCCCTCTGGTCAGCCGCATCCCCCCACCGGTGATGTATATCGGGTCTCCTATCACAGGGGTAATCTTTCCTGCTGGCAGCCTCCACTGAAAATCATCCGGCTCAGAGCACTCAAGCCAGTCCTCGCTGTCGGTGACATCCTGCTCAAGCTGCTGTGTGTCGAGGAGGTTCACAGAACCGCAGTGATGACAGATGAGCTTTTTAATCATTATCACATCACCCACACTATATTAGTTCTGTTCTGGTCTCATGTATATATAACTTATGTTTTATATCTATTCACATTTCTATCAGATGGGTATGTAATTGTCACGAATTCTTTCTTGCGTCATTTATTTCCATCATTCCTCCTGCTGCTCAGCATTATGTGTTCGCGCATGTACTTTATCGCCCTCTCAGGATCCACCCCGAAGAGCTCTATGAACTCCTCCCTCTTATGGAGGTTGTTCAGAACATCGATGTAGTACACATTTCCATCTGACAGCTCCTTTTTCGCTGTCGGAGCCCTCCAGTCTCTGCCAGCAGGCGGAAGGCACTCCACCCAGCCCTTCCCGAGGTCAACCTTCTTCGTCCTCTTCACATCGATCTCAGCGCCACAGCAACCGCATATATATCTTTTTCCGAACATATCTAACACCTATTTTTTATATTGCTAATACTGGCTTATAGACTTTTTGGATGAATTTTATCTATTATAATCGTGTTATTTTGTTTCTTCGGTGCTGAGCTAGAACAGCTGCCCTGGCAGCCTGAGGTAACGTTGGTGATACCGCGGGCATTGGCAACGTGGCCTGGGGGCGATCTAAGTTTTTGCTGCGGCTATACTCATAGGACAGTGCACTCGTTCACTTGAGATCTGAGCGTGTGGATTTTGCAGGATCATGAGGTATTCTACATTGTCTGATGATTCCTAATATGCCACTCGGCGAATCGATCCCCACAACCCGATGTGAGACGCATGCGATCTGAGAAGCAGATGCTGTGACTTGCACCAGGCGTGTAACAGCGGCACAAATTTTTGTCGCTTGGTCTCTCAGCAGATGCTCTTCCAGATCCTGTCGCCAACATGATGTATAGACTCGACGGCCTTTCCCTCGCCTTTCATCTCCGGACCGGCCCTGAGCGCCCTCCCCACAGCAAGCGGCTTCCTGTGCCGCTCTTCCACGACCACGACGAGATCTCCAGTCTGGATCTCGGGATCTGCTTGCACAATCCCCGGCCCCATCACATCAGCACCGTTGGCTATGAAGCGAACAGCGCCCGAATCAACCACCACAGTTCTCCCCCTGGGGGATAGCTCGATGGCCCCCAGGACGGTGAAGAAGGGCTCTCCGTCTATTATCATCAGAAGAGGTCTACCGTTAACGATTATTATCTCAAACCCCTCATCCGTCTCTGCGAGCTCCATCGAGGCTTTTCTCAGACCATCTGGATCCTCGATCCGCTCCTCGATTGCACTCAGTATCCTTTTTACCTCGCTGCCCTTCAGATGGTGCCTGGATTTGATCCTCATGGCCACCAGGTATTCCCGACAAATTTAAATATGCAACGAAACAGTCACTTGCAGATATGCATTTTGCTGGTACATCAGCGTGGAGAGGAGTTGATGGCACAGAGGCCGCTTGATATTTTGAATGAATCGCTAAATTCGCCCGTGATAGTTAGACTCAAGGACGGAAGGGCATTTCGCGGAGAGCTCCAGGGATACGATATCCACATGAACCTGGTCCTGGAGAACACCGAGGAGATCGCAGAGGGCACAGCGCGCAAGATCGGCGCTGTGATAGTGCGCGGAGATAACGTAGTCTACATATCGCCATGAGGTGGATTTAGATGAGTAAAGGAACGCCCTCTATGGGCAAATGTCACAAGAGGACGCATGTAAGGTGCAGGAGATGCGGCAGGCTCTCATACAACTTCAACAGAAAGACATGCGTCGCGTGTGGGTTCGGCAGGTCGAAGAGGCTCAGAAGTTACAAGTGGATGCGTAAGGCTGGATACTGAGATATGCGAGATGCATGCGGGGTCGTTGGGATCTCGTTGGGGGACACGAACAAAAACGTGGCGAGGATGATCTACTACGCCCTGCACGCATTGCAGCATCGCGGCCAGGAGGCGGCTGGCATCTGTGTCCATGACGGAAAGTCCATCCACAGTTACCGGGGGATCGGCCTGGTCGCGGAGGTCTTCACCGAGACACAGATAGCCCTTCTGCCCGGGGCCGTGGGTATAGGGCATGTCCGCTATCCGACATCAGGCGCGCACACCCTGGAGAACAGCCAGCCGATTCTTGTGAAATACAGGGATAAGACCATCGCCGTAGCTCACAACGGCAACCTAGTGAACTCAGGAGAGCTGAGATCCGAGCTTGAGGGCGCTGGCGATATATTTTCCACGACATCTGATACAGAAGTCATAGCCCATCTTCTCGTGAAGGAGATACAGAGATACGATCTCGCAGATGCGGTGAGAGCTGTCATGCGCCGGCTAGTCGGCTCCTATTCTCTGGCGATTATGTGCAACGACACGGTTATAGGACTCAGGGATCCGCTTGGGATAAAGCCGCTGTGCATCGGGGCGATCGATGATGGGATTGTGGTGGCATCTGAGAGCGTTGCCATAGATGCACTAAACGGCAGGCTCATAAGAGACGTCGCGCCCGGCGAGATGGTCGTGCTGAGAGACGGGGAGATGAATTGCATCAGGCTCGTGAACTCTCCGAGGCCTGCGCACTGCATATTTGAGTATGTCTACTTCGCGAGGCCTGACAGCATCATGGATACAAAGCTCATATACGACGTCAGGGTGAACATAGGCTCCATCCTCGCGGATGAGCATCCGGCTGATGCGGATATCGTCTCTCCGATTCCCGACTCCGGGATCACGATGGCTGTAGGATACCACCAGCGATCCGGTATACGGTACAAGGAGTGCCTCATGAAGAACCGCTACGTGGGGAGGACGTTCATCATGCCGGATCAATCGATGAGAGAGGCGGCGGTACGCATGAAGATGAACACCATCAGGCCGAACATCGAGGGACAGCGCATAGTTCTGGTGGACGACAGCATAGTAAGAGGCACGACCAGCCGCAGGATCGTGAAGATGGTGAAGGACGCTGGAGCGCAGAAGGTCCATGTGAGAATTGGAAGCCCGCCGATAATAGCGCCCTGCTATCTAGGAATCGACATGGCCAGCAGGGACGAGCTCATAGCAGCGCACAAGACGGTGGCAGGCGTGGAGACCGTCATAGACGCGGACTCTCTGGGATATGTGAGCCTGGAGGGGTTGATTAGAGCTATAGGCCTTCCGGAGGATCACTTCTGCACAGGCTGCCTAACGGGGATATACCCTTTGGATATACCTGGTGAGAGGTCCATGAGCTCACAAAGGCGGTTGACAGACTTCCCTCCCAATGATGGTGGGGGATGATGAGAACGATGGCGAGGCGGAGCAGGCATGAGGGTGCCTGCCGAGTTCGCTGTGATTTTACAAACTGCTCAGGACAGTTCATTGGACAGGGCCGGGATTTTGGAATTGGTCGATTTCTCCATATCTGTATGCCGATGATCCTCTCTCCGCCCCGAAGACCAGAGTTTATGCCTCCCAATCTCTATCAGCCCGATGAGCGGAGCTTCATGGGTCGCGCGGCTCGAACACAGCTCATGTGAAGGGCCGTGCTATTCACTGAGACCTCAAAGTCCATCTGAGGAATTTAACTCTTGGGAGAGGAGAGGGCGCAGCGGGAAGTCCCCAGAGGAGAGCGAAGCCCTCCCTGCTTCTGACATATGCTTCCATGAACATACTCATTGCAGGGATGGAACAGCCCGTAGTGCCCATAGAGTCAAAACCTCTACATCATATATCTGTGATGCAAGTTTTGGCGATGAAGTGGGAAGCCCTACCCTTCAGGGTAGGGTAGTTCACCCCTTGTACTCGCCTGACACTATCTCCCTGATCCTGGCAGCAGTCTTTGGGCCGACCTTGTCCACAGACATCAGCTCCCCCTCGCTCGCTGTCATGATCCTCTCCACAGATCCGAAGTGGCGCAGGAGGTTGCGCGCCACTGACGGCCCGACTCCGGGAAGTGCGGATATGAGGTACTCCTGTTGTTCCTTCAGCGTTCTGGACGTCTTCCTCCCGTGCAGCTTCACGTCCCTGTAGCCGGCCTCATGCTCCCTTCTCGCCATCAGTGCTATCAGAGCTGCAGTCTCCTCAATGCTCCCGGTGGGCACGATCGGGACGCCGAAATCCACCGCTATTGTGGCCAGAATTCCCCTGACAGAGTTCGGATGGACCTGTCGGGCGTAGAGGTTCTGGCCCTCTATGATCAGCAGCGGCCGATCGTATGTTCTTGCAAGATCTCCTATCTGCCTGAAGAGATCCCGCTCAGGATCTATGATAGAATCGATGAGATCGTCCGCAGTCTTCCTCTCTATTCCGAGCCGCTCTGAGAGGACGTAATCACCAACCTCAAGAGACCTCAGGACTATTCTGAGCCCGGTCTTCTCGAGAAGCCTGGCCATATCGCGCTCACGGGAATCGACGATAATCAGAGGCAGCTCATCCGGCTCGCATATCTCGGTGATGCTGATCTGCCTCGAGGCTCTCGATGAGATTGGAGCTGTATCAGGTACAGCAGAGTCTACTGGCAGCGGCTCTGCCATGCCCTGGAGCTGCCTCCTCATGGTCCGTTCCTTTCGATCGCTTATCCAGTAGTATGCCTCGTCCCTTGTTCCCTTCGCTATCAGCACAACTACCCGGCCGGTCCTTGCACGCCCGGTTCTGCCCTTGCGCTGTATGCTTCTTATCTCAGAGGGTACCGGCTCGTAGAACAGGACCATATCTGTGGATGGTATGTCTATGCCCTCCTCTCCAACAGAGGTCGCTATGAGGACGTTGTACTCTCCTGCTCTGAACTTCTCCAGGATCTCTGACTGCTTTCTCTGGCTCAGCCCCTCATCATTCTCCCTGCTCGCCTGGCCGACAAAGCGAACGGGTTTCACAGCATCAGAGGCGTTCGCTTGAAGAAACCTGAGAAGCGCTGTCGCTGTGTCGCGGTAGTTTGTGAACACGATTATCCTCGACTCCGGAGATGTCTCAAGCTGATCCTCGATGATCTCGAGCGCCCTGCTGAGCTTCGGGTGCTCCAGATCAATATCCTTCAGCACTGAGAGAACATGCTGTATCCTGGGATCCTCAATTAGCCTGCGGGACGCCTTCGATCCGCCCCTCGACCTCGCCTCCTGAGCCAGGCGCTCCAGGTACTGTCTCAGAGCGCTCACTCCCTGGGTCTCCGCGAGCTCGACTGCATGCTTGAGCTTCATGATCTCTGCGAGCAGAGAGATTCCCCTGAAGATGTTCTGATTCGGTCCACGTGCAAGCGCGCTGCTGAACCGCTTCTGCAGGTCCAGGAGTTCCCCCTTTGATGTCCTGGGATCTATCCTGCACATCCCCAGGCTGTTGATCTCCTCCATCCGCTCGCTTACAAGGCCGTCTATCACGCCACGTATCTTCTGGAGCTGCTCCGGCACCTCCACTTTTATCCACTCTATCTCCCTGTGGTGGACGAAGGGCGCGACATCGGGATCGCTCTCGCTCTTCATCTCGATGCTCTCGATCCCGAGGTTGGCGCAGATCTCAGCTATCCGCTCTGCTTCACTTCCAGGGCTCGCTGTCATTCCCAGAACAAGCGGATCCCTTGCCTCCCTCCTGTAGCGTTCTGCTATGTAGACATAAGCGTAGTTGCCCGCCGCCCTGTGCGCCTCGTCGAATATCACAAGTGATACATCCCTGAGATCCATCCT
Organism: Methanothrix thermoacetophila PT; assembly: GCF_000014945.1. Classification (NCBI taxonomy): domain Archaea; kingdom Methanobacteriati; phylum Methanobacteriota; class Methanomicrobia; order Methanotrichales; family Methanotrichaceae; genus Methanothrix; species Methanothrix thermoacetophila. The sequence continues at coordinate 227,631 of NC_008553.1, read as the reverse complement.
GCCTGAGAGGAGGTCGTTCTCCACGACCTGAGGAGTTGAGACTGCTATCCTGCAGCTCCTCCAGATCTCAGCCCTGCTCTCGGGATCCGTCTCCCCTGTCACAGAGGCGACTAGATCCGGGGATGTGAGAACCCTGCGGAGAAACGCTGCATGCTGCTCCACCAGCGGGCGTGTCGGCGCCAGGAATAACACCCTGCCCTTCTCGAGGCGTGCAAGCATGACCATAAGCGCCACGATGGTCTTTCCAAGACCGGTAGGCATCACAACCAGCGTCGATCCACGCAGCGCCCTGGCAGCCAAATCTATCTGAAAGAGCCTTTTCTCAACGGCCTCCGGCTTGAGGAGCGGATGGACCAGGTAGGACATCAGACCTCAGTTGGGCATGTAACAATATCTTTTTTTTGGAATCTTTCCGGGACCTGTCCGGATATGAGCGGAGGCCAGAAATCTGGCCCCACTGCATTCTGCAGGTTGAAACACCTAATCATCATTCGGACACGTCCTCTTTCCGGGTTGAGTGTTCGTATCACTGAATTGCTTGTATCATTGGGATAGGATGTGTCCGAATAAGAGCTGAATTCAGAACGTGTGGCTGGATGCTTTTGGATGGAGGAGATGCTCGAGCCTTATTTGGACAGGTCCTTTGGGATATAACGATACGAGCATATACTCGGCCTTCCTCGCATCACTTATCCCCATACACACCCTCGGAGATCAGCTTATCCTCTCCCTCATGAAGGCCTTCTTCGCCTCCTCCAGTATATGGCAGCCTGTGTCGAATGCAAGATCCCTGTTGAGGGAGTTGAAGTAGAGACGGAGCTTGTTGCCGTCCTTGGTGCTCTCCACAAGAAGAACCTTGATCTCCATCTCCTTAAGAACGTGTGGCTGGCTTCTCGCGATCTCCAGGATTATCGACTTCGCTCTGTCTATATTTGATGCATCCTGTATCAGGAAATCGACCGTCCATACCGACACAGGATCCCGCATGGACCAGTTCACTATGACCTCTGTGGAGATAACACTGTTAGGGACAACGATCCTCCTTTTATCCCATATGCATATGACAGTGTGTCTCAGTGTGATGTCCTCCACGTATCCGTAATCGTTGCGGAATGTGACGTAATCACCAACACGTATCGGCTGAAAGACTGCTATGAACACTCCTGATATGAGGTTGGAGAGGGCATCCTTCGCTGCGAAGCCTATCGCCAGGCCGGCCAGGCTGGCGCCGGCGAGCAGTGCGATTGCTATCCTGTACAGCTGTGGGATCTGGAGTACCACCAGAGCTATACCGGCCACGTAGATCGACGCAACCACGATCCTTCTTATTATGATGTGAAATGTTCTGGTCCGCTCCTCCTCGACATGCTCCGCCTGAAGTATGTTGTTCTTGAGCATCCTCTCCGCGAAGCTCAAAAAGTACTTCTGGAGCATCCTGTCTGCGATCTTCGCAGCAATCTGTGTCCCGATAAGAATCACACATATTATCACAAGGTCTGTGATGAGCGCTATGGGATCCACCCGGCTTAGGGCACCGTAGAGTATTGTGAGAGAGCTGTTGCTTCCCTGCGCGACTACGGTCTCTATGGTGTCGTTGACGACAGCAGGGGGGAAAGCGGCGATGTTCTCGAGCGTAAAGTGACCACTGACCGCAAGATGAGATAAGTATGTGATAAAGGTTATGGTACGGAGTTTGGATCTGTTTGAATAAAAGGTTGGAGCCAGAAATATGAGCCTTATAGCTCTTGTTTGTCATAAGCATTCCATCCCATTCGGATAGGTCCCATGAACGGACCTGTCCGGATATTAGCCGATGCCAGAAATTTGGACCTAACCGCTTCTGCATGTCAGAAACACCTAATCCTTATTCGGAGAGCTGTTCAAATCCAGACGCGTGTTTGGCCATCTCTCCAACTGCATGTCAGAAACACCTGATCCCTATTCGGACAGGTCCTCGTGAACCACCACAAGCCTATTATCCGGTGAGATATCCTGCCCTTACTATGGATGTTCAGCGCTTTATCGACAACGCGATAGATGAGATCCGGCGTGAGGTGAAGGGCAAGGCGATAATAGCTCTCTCAGGCGGCGTCGACAGCTCTGTCTGCGCTGTTCTTGCGCACAGGGCTCTCGGAGAGAATCTTGTACCGGTCTACGTCGACAGCGGTCTCATGAGGCGCTTCGAGTCGGAGAGGATCGTGGAGCTATTCAGCCATCTCAATCTCATGAAAGTGGATGCATCAGAGAGATTCCTGAACGCGTTGAGGGGAGTGACAGATCCAGAGCAGAAGAGGAAGATCATCGGCGAGACGTTTATCAGGGTTTTCGAGGAGGTTGCATCCGAAGTCGGCGCAGAGTATCTGATCCAGGGCACGATCTATCCTGACAGGATCGAGTCCGAGGGAGGGATAAAGTCGCATCACAACGTCGGCGGGCTGCCGCTGCACATCGAGTTCAAGGGGATAATAGAGCCGATGCGTGATCTCTATAAAGATGAGGTCAGGGAGGTCGCAAGGGCGCTTGGCTTGCCGATGGAGATAAGCGAGAGGATGCCGTATCCGGGCCCCGGTCTCGCAGTGCGAATCGTGGGCGAGATAACAAGAGAGAAGCTGGAGGTCGTGCGCACCGCGAACGCGATAGTCGAGGAGGAGATATCGTCATTCAAACCATGGCAGGCGTTCGCTGCTGTAATCGGAAAGGCCACCGGCGTAAAGGGCGATAACAGGGTCTATGGCTGGGTAGTCGCAGTGAGGGCTGTGACATCCAGGGATGCGATGACGGCGGATGTCCTCGAGCTCCCATGGGGTGCATTGAGGCGGATATCCTCAAGGATAACAGGCGAGATACCCGGCGTCTCCAGGGTTGTGTACGACATCACCCCGAAACCGCCAGGCACGATAGAGTTCGAGTGATCTCTCACCTGAAACACCCACTTTTGGGACCATATGGTGCTAGTCCGAAGCTTAACGCCAGCAGCTGTAAAGAGACGGGATCTCCCCCGATGCTGGCTTACGAGACGTACTCCAGGAGCACTATCTTCTGCTGATCGAGATCCTCTCTCGATATATGAAGAAGCTTCTCAGGCCCGAGAACCTTCCTCCCCCTGGCAGCCTTTATGAACTTGTCCACGGGATCGAGATCAAATGCCAGAGCCGGCGTCCTGTAGTGCATAGGAATCACCAGATTCGGCTTGAGTTTGTCTATTACGGCCAGAGCACCGCGCGCGTCTATTGTGAATGTCCCGCCAACGGGTATGAGAAGAATGTCCACATCGCCTATAGCCCTCGCGTCGTTATCATTGAGCACATGCCCCAGGTCGCCCAGGTGGCACACCCTGATGTCATCCATGGTGAAGCAGAAGACCGTGTTCGTGCCCCGCAATTTACCTCCTGCATCATCGTGGTATGTCCCAACGCCCTTCACCTCGATGCCAGCTGCTTTATAAATTCCAGGATGCTTTATCACGATAGGCGATCCCAGCACAGCATCAGCGTTGTTGTGATCGAAATGGTCGTGGCTTATTAGAACGATATCCGCTCTGATCGGAGGAAGGGTGTAGCCGACGCTTTCATCAGGGGGATCTGTCACCACGGTCCTTCCTATAGAATCGGTTATCTGAAAGCAGGAATGCCCGAACCACTTTATATCCATGCTCATCACCACACACTGCCAATTCTTCTGCACATATGAGACGGAGTATTACAGCCTGCCGTCTCAACTGTTATACGCAGTATAAAAAGAAATGTTTTATGTTTTGCAGTTCTGCCAGGAGCAGCTCACATGCCGGTTGCGGATGCCAGCGCCATGCTGCTCTCGCGCGAGTCGTTGCCCTCAACGAGCACAACGCGGCTGCTGTTGGTCCAAAGATACAGGAACCTTATCGATGTGCCCCGGAGATCCATGACCTTATCTCTTATCTCAAGAGCGTCATGATCGTTTATCGTTACATTTGCGAACCTGTCGATCCCCTTGATAGGTGGGTTCCTGAACTCATCTCTGCTCCTGTAGTTCTCGTACGCTGCCCTTGCATATCCATCGTTTTCCAAAGAGAGTATTGTAATCTTTGCGTCGTAGTCCACGCCCATCTCGCCCCAGATGTATTTCCCGATGGATACATCTTTCACAATGCCGATGTCCCTTGCGCCATAGAAATCGTTTATCTCCTCTGATACATTCACTCCCGTGGTATTCGTGTCGATCACGCCCAGCAGCTTGAATCCCGCGGGGAGATTCTCAGTGGGGACACTTACAGCATGCGCCAAACCAAATGCAATTAACAGGATGGAGATGATCGTTACGGATCTGGATATCATGGTTTATAGCCAGGGGTTATGGAGAGATAAAGGTTGCTATCCAGCTACACCACAGAATGACCTGGCGTACAGGATCTCTGTTCATGTCCATGCAGCTGTGTAGGAACTCGATGTGCTCTGGATCGATCCCCACAACGTCGTGATGCTCAGCCACATGAAGCCCATTGGCCATTTATACTTCATGAACAACCCACAGGATGTCGATTTCTCTATCTTTTATACATGCAGGAGAACAGAGATGCAACCGCAACTGCATCATGCGGGCCGCATTTCGGTGCCTTACGAGTGCAGAAAATATATATTTGAATTTCGCCGATATAAAAGCGGAAAAGAATCTGATTGATAAAAAGAAGGATGTTTCGGACGATGAAAGATTGTGTGGTACCTGATACAAGCGTCGTTATCGACGGCAGAGTTTCGGCCAGGGTCAAGTCAGGCGCGCTCGCCGGCAGGAGAATCGTGATACCGGAGGCGGTTGTCGCAGAGCTCGAGGCTCAGGCGAACCACGGGCGCGAGATAGGGATAAAGGGGCTCGAGGAGCTGAGGCGTCTCTCAGAGCTCGCAAAGGCCGGGAAGATTGAGCTCGAGTACGTGGGTGTTAGGCCTGATCTGGATCAGATCAAGCTCGCTGGCGGCGGCGAGATCGATGCCATGATAAGGGATGTCGCCCTGGAGCTGGGCGCATCGTTTCTTACAAGCGACACAATTCAGTACAAGGTAGCTCAGGCCATGGGACTGGATGTGGAGTACATAAGACCTGAGAGGGATGAGATAAAGAAGCTCAGCATAGAGCGGTTCTTCACAGATGATACGCTTTCAGTTCACCTCAAAGAGGATGCAATTCCGATGGCCAAGCGCGGCGCGGTGGGCGCGTTCAAGCTTGTCAAGCTCGACGACAAGCCCATCAGGGAGAAGGACCTGCGCGAGATGGCCAGGGAGATCATCGAGCGCGCAAAGCTCGATCCCGAGGGGTATATAGAGATAGAGAAGAACGGGGCCACGGTTGTGCAGCTCGGCCCCATGCGCATCGCAATAACCAGACCACCCTTCTCAGATGGTCTTGAGATAACAGCGGTCAGGCCTGTCGCAAAGGTGGATCTCGACTCTTACAAACACGCAGATGAGCTCAAGGCGAGGCTGAGCGAGGGGCAGAGAGGAATTCTGATTGCAGGCCCTCCCGGCTCGGGCAAGTCGACGCTTGCGGCAGGCATAGCCGAGTACCTGCTGAAGTGCAACTACGTCGTCAAGACCATGGAGTCTCCCAGGGACCTCCAGGTACCTCCTGAGGTGACACAGTACGGCCCTCTTGAGGGATCGATGGAGGCCTCATCGGAGATACTGCTTCTGGTCAGGCCTGATTACACTATATACGATGAGGTCAGAAAGACCCAGGACTTCGTGGTCTTCGCCGACATGCGGCTCGCCGGCGTTGGAATGATTGGAGTGGTGCATGCCAACAAGCCGATAGATGCCCTCCAGAGGCTCCTCGGCAGGGTTGAGCTCGGCATGATACCCCAGGTCGTCGATACTGTGGTATTCATAGAGCGCGGCGAGGTCACAAAGCTTCTCGATGTGGAGTTCGTCGTCAAGGTGCCGACCGGCATGGTCGAGGCAGATCTAGCCAGACCTGTTGTGGTCGTGAAGGACTTCGAGACTGGGGCTGTGGAGTACGAGATGTACAGCTACGGCGACCAGATCGTTGTTATGCCAGTGACAAAGCCAGGAAAGAAGCCGGTATGGCGCCTCGCCTCCAAAGAGATTGAGAAGGAGCTGGCACATCATGTAAAGGGCCCTTTCGAGGTCGAGATGATCTCTGACAGCAGCATGGTCGTGACCGTTCCAGAGTCTCAGATCCCGAGGGTAATTGGAAAGGCAGGGCGGAACATAGAGCAGATAGAGCGCGCGCTAGGAATGCACATAGACATCCGCGGGAAAAGGGAGGAACCCGATGTCATAACTCCTAGAGTAGAGGAGAGCAACAGGCATCTCATACTCTGGGTGGGAGCCGGCGCTGGGGCGAGCGCGGAGGTCTTCGTGGGGAGCGAGCCTGTGTTCACAGCTACGATCGGCAGGCGTGGCGACATAAGGATCGCGAAGTCATCGGAGATCGCACGCCACGTGCTGAACAGGCTCAGAAGAGGGGAGCGGGTCGAGGTCAGGCTGTTGGAGGGATAGCCTGGAGAGATGAACGCGAGGATCTACAGGCTCTTCTTCAGGCTCCTGAACAGCCTTTTCATTCTTCCTGCATTCAGGACTGGCCTCGGGCGCATCGTCTCAAATCCCGTAACTGGCAGGGTCATGGTGCTCATCCTGAAGGGAAGGAGGACTGGAAGAACGCGGTACACGCCTGTGGGTTATGCCACCATGAACGGGAGGATCTACTGCTACCGTGGCGGGAGGTCGCGGGGTGCCTGGTACCTCAACCTCCTGGCAGAGCCCCGTCTTGAGATCATGCTTCCAGAGGGGAGGATCAGAGGGTGTGCAGAGGTGGTCACAGATGAAGAAGAGAAGTTCACAGCGCTGCGAAAGATATTGAAGAACGGTGGACTGAGCGGACTCGTCTACGGCTTCAACCCCTGGACTGTTGAGGAGGGCGTTCTCAGAGAGAGGATGAGGGGAGTAAAGGTCGTTCGCATAACTCCTAGCTCACCGATCCCGCGCGATCGCTGAGCGATTGCCCGAGATTCTCATCAGAGGAGAATGCGACCATGCATGTCCTCGTCCGAAAATGTCATCGCAGCTCATTCTCGTTATATGGAGTAGCGTATTTACTCGATACGCTCATATGTGCGTGGCAACTTGTAGGGCATGCGATGTGGTTAGTGATAGCACTCATTCATTCGACACGAACGCATAGAATGACCACTGCTCCTTCGGGCAAGTCATCAAATGGATAAGAGCGTACTCGATATTGTGAGCATACTCGAGTTACTGATCAAGTGGATCCACTATCAGTGGGCATGCCCTTTCATCCAGAAATCTACCAAGAGGGCAATTGGACGTGTTCGAATACGGATCAAGCGTTCTCAGACACCCAAAAGCAGTAAGGCCCAAATCTCTGGCCTCAGCTCTTATTCAGACAGGACCGGGCAATTTAACCTCAACGTATTGAGCATGTTCGTGAGAGATCACAGCACGCGGGCATGGGTCTTCAGGTCCTTCTCAGCCCTCTCTCATCCGCGAGCCGTTTTATGAGATCTTTTGTTCTGCTGCCGTACCAGCCGAGCTTCACGTATCTGGGGTAAACCGGCAATCTCTCCACCAGCACAACTCCCCTCAGCTCATCGATCTCAGGCCATCTCCTCTCCGGATTGATCCAGTCCGGTGTCACGGGGCTTATTCCACCTAGATCATCCGCTCCGGCTCTCAACAGCGGAACTGGATCCATCAGGTTTGGGGGCACCTGAATGGATATCTCCAGCGGCAGGATCCTCCTGGCAATTGAGACGAGCTTCACCATATCAGTCATGGCAGGAGGATGCATTCCCTCCGACTCGGTCCCGGGCTTGGGATCCAGCGGCTGGATTATGACCTCCTGGATGTGGCCATACCTTCTGTGAAGTTCTGCGATAACCTCAAGCGATCTGATCCTATCCTCAGAGCTTTCGCCTATTCCAACCAGTATGCCAGTGGTGAACGGTATCCTGAGTGCGCCTGCGTCTGATATTGTTCTTATTCGCACCTCCGGTCTCTTTCCCGGGCTTCTCTCATGGATTTTGAGATGCGCTGTGCTCTCAAGCATCAGGCCCATTGATGCGTTGTATGGGGCGAGAAGCTCCAGCTCCTCGCGCGTGAGGATGCCGGCGTTGGTATGAGGAAGAAGCCCCATCTCCAGGGCGAGTTCGCAGAGCTCAACGAGATACTCCAGGAGTTCCAACCGGTCGCCACGCACCTCCCAGGGCCTGTCTCCCATCGAGAAGAGTGCCTCTGAGCAGCCTGCGCTCTGCGCGCGCTCCATCAACCTCTGAGCCTCACTTCTTGATATCACCCTGGCGCGGTCCGGATCACGCCTGAAAGAGCAGTACCCGCAGGCATTTCTGCAGAGGTCGGTGACCGGTATGAATACATTCCTCGAGAATGTTGCCCTCAGCGCCTCAGCTCCACGAGCTTCAGCTTGTATCCCCGCGCACACTCCTCTGGAGCCTCTCCAACGACCTCCACTATCGTGCATCTGTCGCCCCTCTTGAGCCCGGCAGGATGGCATATGTCATACATCCTGCAGTCAGTCACATCACAGTTGATCGGCTCGTAGATTATCTTCGATCCTGCAAACGATTTGCGTGCATCCATAGCCGCGATCGTGGGGCTCTCCGTAACCTCGACGGCACGCACCCCCTCTTCGTGCAGCGGACACTCATGGACCAGCTCTCCCTTTATTCCGAGTATCCTGTATCTCCTCCCAGGCTCGAGGTTCATGCATGTGTTTCTCAGCTTGCAGCTCTCGCACTCCGGCGTGGGACCGTTGAATATGAACTCCATACCGATTGTTGCAAGCTTCGTTCCTATCAGGGTGATCTGAGTTGCCGGTTCGGCCATTTTTTACCTCCTGAATAATATTCATATTATTATATCACTTTTGTTGTCTCTGCAGCCGCTCTTGCTGCAGCTTCTGTCAGCCCATTTCCGAGTATTGTGTACCTCTCGGGCCTGATCTTATGTGCTTGGGTCAGGGCCTCGACAACCACATCCTCAGGTATGTTCAACTCGTGTGCGGATGCGGGCGCGCCCAGCACCTTGAGGGCCTCGCGAATCATCCTCCAGTCACCGCCGTGCAGGTACATCATTATGATCGTTCCTATGCCACAGAGCTCGCCATGGAGCCCGCGGCCAGGGGCGATTCTATTCAGGGCATGCGCGAACATGTGCTCCGAGCCGCTTGCAGGTCTGGATGATCCTGCTATGCTCATTGCGACGCCGCTGGATATCAGCGCCTGGACCACCACCTTCGCCGAGGGCTCGTGGCCTGGCTTGATGCTCGGAGCCATATCGACTACCATCTTGGCGGTCATGCTCGAGAGCGCGGCTGCATACTCGCTGTAATCCTCACACTTGAGCCTCTTCGCGAGCCTCCAGTCCAGGATCGCGGTATAGTTGGATATTATATCCCCACATCCTGCTGACATCAGCCTCGGAGGGGCTTTTGATATAATCCCCGTGTCGGCTATGATCGCCAGAGGCGCACGGGTTGGAATGGACTTTGTCTCGCCGTCCATGTTGAGCGATGCCATCGCTGAGGCTATCCCATCATGAGATGCGGCCGTTGGAACACTGAGGTAGGGTATGTCGAGATGGTATGCGGCGAGCTTTGCTATGTCTATCGATCTCCCGCCGCCAGCACCTATCAGGAAATCCGCCTTGTAGTCAAGAGCGAATGATTTCACGCGATCGACCTCTGCTGGCCTGGGGTCCCTTGTGATCACGACATCTGCCTCAAAGCCGCAATCTGTGAGAGATGCTGCCAGGTTGTCTCCAGCCACGGATCGGGTCTGTGGGCCGGTTATGACAAGCGCCCTGCCGGAGAGGCGAAGATCCACACAGACATCTCCGATATTCGCCAGAGCTCCAGCCCCTGCGACGACCCTTCTGGGGAGCTCCATCCAGCTTGCACTTCTGGTTCTCATTCTCAACATCCGCTCAAATCAGATCTTGATCTCGGTCTTGAGGTCCTGGAGTATCTTGTCCCTGATCATGTTGACCTCAAGACTCGTCCTCTTCCTCGGCCTGGGAAGATCTATGCCTATGACCTCCTTCACCCTGCCCGGCCTGGCGGAGAAGACGATGATTTTGTCTCCCAGGTATATCGCCTCATCGACGCTGTGCGTGACGAATATGATCGTCTTTCTCTCCCGCTCCCATATCCTGAGGAGCTCTGACTGCATCACGTTTCTTGTCTGTGCATCCAGCGCTCCGAACGGCTCATCCATGAGCAGTGCTTTTGGATTGTTAACGAGAGCTCTTGCAATCGCGACCCTCTGCTTCATCCCTCCGGAGAGCTCATGCGGGTACCTGCTCTCAAACCGCTCCAGCCCGACCATCTTTAGGTACTCCCTTGCGATCCTGTACCGCTCTTCCTTCGGAACCCCTTGAATCTCGGGGCCGAACGCGACGTTGTCCAGAACAGTACGCCATGGAAATAGAGAGTACTCCTGGAAGACCATGCCCCTCTCAGGACCGGGGCCTTTTATGGGGGTGCCATCAAGCAACACACTTCCAGACGACGGGAACTCGAGACCTGCAATTATCCTGAGCAGCGTTGTCTTGCCACATCCAGATGGCCCGATGAAGCATATGAACTCGCCCTCATCCACGGACATGCTTATCTCTCGAAGCACTTCTATGGTCTTTCCATCGACATCGAAGACCTTTGATACCGATCTGACCTCCAGCAGGGACATTCACTCAGGTGTTCCTCCACATATCGTATAGAGCTTTCCGTAGGGTGCACAGCTGGGATGCAGATGTTGAACAGAAACTGTATTGAATCCAGCTACAGACCGGTTTCCTCAGCATGATTCCGGCGCATGATACAGCACACGAGACCGCAGCTGATCCATCACCCATAAAACAACCGCAAAAAAAGATGGGTCATCCCATGCGACGCTCACAGCTTGTCCTGGCGATGCCATCCGTCAGATCGTCAGCGGCAAAAGAGGATGGGTCGTCCCCTGTGACACTCACATAGGGTGAGCCCATCACCTGTCGATGGTCTCCACGGTCACAACTCTGTATGCGTATCTTATTTTCATCTCCTCTCTCGGTGCGACGCTCAGGTTCCACTTGAGGAGAGTTGCCGTCATCTCCGATGGCTCAGGAGAGACATCGATCACCTTCGCCTCCATCGGTATGGTATCTTTAACCTCCAGATCGATCTCCTTATCAGTATTGGATTTGATCTCCAGCTGATATGTCCAGTTCTCCGTGGTCACCTTTGCCGTGCCGTTCCCGAACGAGACGACGTTTTCGGTGATGTTGTAGTCCATGAGCTTCTTCGATAGCTTGAGATCAGCGGATGGCCCCAGGCTCAGAGACGCATTGGCTCCTTTCGCAGTGTAGGGCATGCTCAGAGTGGTCACATACTCCCCATCCCTGAACACCTGCACGTTTCCGTTGGGCCATGGATGATCAGCTGTATTGTTCGCCCTAATCTCCTCGTTGGCAGGGCCGTCGGGATTGTAATATGCATCCCATGTGTATACACGCCAGGCCGGTGCGAGATCCTCGAATAACGGCAACCCTATCGATTTTCCGGCAACAAGATCCGTTCTGTTCTCGAGAACGAACACGAAGAGCGTCTCGAGCTCGCCTGTCGGAGCGCCTGCTGCGATATCATACACGGAGAGCTCCTCAGCTTTGGCAGCGGTCGGTGCTGGGGCTCTCATCATAATCGGAATCTCCCTTTCCGGCATCGCCACGAGCCTGATCTGGACGTTCTTCAGGTCCTCCTTGAGATCGACGTTTATCAGAGCGTTAGCGGTCAGCAGCATCGAATCATTGAGGAGGTGCATGTAGTAGTTCGGAGCCCAGTAACCTCCATTCCTCACGAGGTAACTTAGCAGAAAGCTCTGTCTCGCAGTCGATGTGACGTTTATGGTGTAAACAGGCATCTTATCATATACGATCCGCTCTAGCGAGGAGTTTGTGACAAGGAACAGAAGAGAGCTGGTGTCGGCATTCTCTGGAATATCAATAACGAACTTATGTGTGCCCTCTGTCAGATCCATGCTGCCCATCCGCTTTATAAACACAAGGCCGTCCTGATAGATCGTCACAGAGTCGACAGGCAGGTTTATCGTGGTTGTGGCCACGACCTCCTTCGCGCCATCACCTGCATTTGCGCAGGATATGACTGTGAGAAGGAGTATGGCTAGAAGTGTCCATGATCTCATATCGAATCCCGCATACTACTGAGAGCTCCTTCCAGATATAAACTTCCCCCAAAAGCACCGGCACTCTGATGAGATGGAGCAGTGATGGTTTTTCGCTAAAACCAGATTGGGTCGTGGACCCGTATCACTGAATAATTAGCTATGATCGAGAGCCATGGGCGGGATATCCCATGAATCTAGATGGCTCAAGCGCTCCAGATTTCAATGAATCAAGTACACGACCTCAGATTGAAGGGCATGATCCAACGTGAATCTTAAAGCATGACGCAGAGCACGTTTTAAAGCACTTGTACTTCTGTTTATCAGGCCCTGAAGCGACGGAATGCTTATATCCATTAGCAATGTTCTCCAAGATTCTTGCTAGATGGTGTTCATATGTTTCTGGATTTCATGAGCGAGGTCGAGGGGATACTGAAAGAGGGTCTTGATCGCTGCGGCCTGAGCGTGCCACTTGAGAACAGTCTGGATCTGAGTCCGCATGCGGATCTCTCCACAACTATTGCGTTCAGGCTCTCACCTGTGCTGAGGAAGGATCCGAAGGATGTCGCAGCTGAGATATACAATTCCATGGGCTCTCCCTCCCGCTGGGTTGACCGCGCAGAGCTTGTTGGACCATACATTAATTTCTATATGAGCCGCAACTTTCTGGACAACGTCGTCACGAAGGCCCAGGGTGAGGATGCCTGGTGGGGCAGAAGGTCAGGCTCGGTTGTCGTCGAGCACACATCTGCAAACCCTGATGGGCCGCTCCATGTCGGGCACATAAGAAACTCCGTGATTGGAGATACCATCGTCAGGATACTCCGCCGTGCTGGATACAACGTCGAGGCACAGTACTATGTGAACGATATGGGAAGGCAGACCGCAATGGTGGTCTGGGGATGCGATCACCTCGATCTCGACGACTCCAAGCCGGACCATGCGATAGCGCGTGTCTACATCGCAGCTCATAAGATAATGAATGAGAAGCCGGAGCTTTCCGCAGAGGTGGACGAGCTCATGAGGCGATACGAGTCCAGAGATCCAGAGATCGTGAAGAAGTTCCAGCGTGCCGCGAGGTACGCCATATCTGGCATTGAGAGAACGCTCCACAGGATGAACATCCACCACGACTCCTATAAGTGGGAGTCGGAGTTCGTGTGGGATGGCTCAGTCGATGAGATTCTGGAGATGCTGGAGAGGACCGGAAGGACCGTGCTGAAGGATGGGGCTCTCCAGCTGGATCTGAGCGAGGAGGGATTCGAGAAGAGCCTGGTGCTGAGAAGGGCAGATGGAACAACCCTCTACACGACCAGAGATTTGGCGTATCATAAATGGAAGGCGGAGAACTATGAGCGTGTCGTCGAGGTGCTTGGTGCAGACCACAAACTTATCTCGGCTCAGCTTCGCACAGCGCTGCGGATGCTCGGGATAGGGGAGCCTGAAGTCGTCATATTCGAGTTTGTATCTCTCCCCGATGGCTCGATGTCAACACGCCGCGGGAAGTTCATATCCGCTGATGAGCTGCTCGATGAGGTTGAGAAGCAGGCGTATCTCGAGGTCACGAAGAGAAGACCGGAGATGGACGAGGAATTCAGGAGGGATGTGGCCGGAAAGGTGGCGGTTGGTGCTGTGAGGTACGACATCGTCAGGGTATCAGCAGATAAGGCGACCACCTTCGACTGGAAGACTGCGCTCGACTTCGAGAAGCTCTCTGCTCCGTTCATACAGTACTCGCATGCGAGGGCGTGCAGCATCATAAATAAAGCAGGCGAGCTCGATGAGTTTGATCCCGGGCTTCTGAGGGATGATTACGAGATCGCGCTGATAAAGAAGATCGCGGAGTTCGATCTGGTAATAGAGAGGGCAGCCAGAGAGCTCAAGCCGCATCAGCTCGCTACCTATGCGAGGGAGCTCGCGGAGAGGTTCAACCTCTTCTACCGGTACGATCCGGTGCTGGATGCAAAACCTGTGGAGCTCCGGAATGCACGGCTCGGTCTGGTGAGGGCATCCAGGAACGCTCTGAGCGCAACCCTGGACACCCTGGGAATAGATGCGCCGGAGAGCATGTGATCCCCTCTTATAAGGGCTGAGGATATCGAGAGTCATAGGTGGACTCTCATCTGCCGCTCCTGCCCGAAGATCGGTGAGGGAGGCACGCAGTGGACCTGCGCGTAAACTCCGGACTTTGGGGCCAGAGCAGCCACAGCCCAACCACCTGCTCAGATAATCTGATATCCTGTGGCGATATCTGAAGTCTCACATCACTCAAAACATAATTTTAAAATACTTGGTGTGTTTATACTTTTTTTAGGCAATGAAGGGGATGAAGTGATGAGGTTCTGTGTATCCAAAACCCATTCTGGGATCGGATGTTCGATTAGGTTTTGTATCCTGATCGTGTTAGTGGCGTTCGTGTTGGTGGCATCTCTCCTGACAGCATGCGTGCATGCGCATCCGCTCTATTTTCCTCTGAGTGAGCATACAATGACCACAGAGGTGAGCTCAAGCGGTGTGCCGCAGTCCAGGACCTACACATTCACGCAGGATGATGCGGAGGCAGTTTGTTGGCTCAAGGTGTGGAGGGATCAGAGAGCACATACTGTGGAGTGGAGATGGTACTCGCCGAACATGCGCGTGTACAAGAGAAGCTTCGGGGTGATTCCTGCAATAGATGGACCTGCTGGCATGTGGGGCTCCTGCATATGGAGCGGGCTCAGGATAAAGGGAGAGGACGTGGCAAATCTTCCGGGCACATGGAAGGTGGACGTGATAGTGGACTTCAGGAAGGTCCTGACAGAGTACTTCACGATCGGAGGAAACCAGGCTCCATGCTGTTAGACGGCAAGATCTAATTACCATAGGAGTTCTCTCCCAAAGCATGGAGTACACGTTCAAGAGAGGCTACGCTCCCGACATGGACAGGATAGAGGGGATACTGAAGGAGGTATTCTCCTCTGGATTCACTAGAAACGGCGATAGGATCACACTGAGCTACGGCGCCCTGAAGAGCTGTCAGATCTGGATAGAGAAGAAAAAGCTGAATGTGATTACCGAGTCGCTTCTCGGCGCCCCTGATGATGTCATCATGGACACAAACCGCAGGTTCCGGAAGTTCCTAGAAAAGGCAACAGGATATACAGCCAAGCAGCGCGTGCAGATGGCGAAGAAAGAAGTACAGGGAGAGTGAAGCCCACGATGGCTCCCAGCCTGAGCTCCTCTCCTTCAGGCGAGATGGAAGCGAGACGAAAATGTGAAAATTGATGTCTTTGGTATAAAAATAGTTCTCGCAAAGGTCCATTTTCATCCACATGGGTGATCTTGGGTGTTTTTTCCGAAGAGACTGTGCCACTGCTCATAGATCCGGATGCGCAGCTCATACGCCTGCTCTCTCATCCATTTGATAATCTGCACTTAGCAGTATTTGGTTATGCCGCCCCTGCCAGGCGGATATCCAGCAACTGGCGTGCGTCACGGTGGTATAAATGATTGTGGGAAAGAAAGAAGACATCCTGCCAGGCGGATATCCAGCAACTGGCTTGCGTCACTTCCAAGCTGTTAAACACATAAGACCGTATGCCTGAACCAATGAGACCCACAGCACTCTTTGACGATCAGGAGCACATTTTTCTCACAACGGACATGCACTGCCAATACACAGCAAGCTATAAATACTGCCAGTATATTCTACGCTCTGAGCGGGTATCCGTTCTGTTTTGTGATCCACACTGAACCCCCACTCTCCTACCCGCTCATACATCCCCTAATCTCCAGCTCTTCACCGTAAGGCTCATAAGGCCGAATCGTCGGCATGGTGAGCTCTGCACAACCCGCATCAACCGCCTTTATCCCATATGCGAGATTGCTGATCCGCCGAAATCAGGGGGATGTGCCCAAAGTAAATCGTCAATCTGCGCTCTTATCCACATGATGACTTGCCAGAAGAGATACTGGTCTTGCTATGTACTTCTGGCTAATGAATGGGTGATTTCAGCAACCAGCTTGTATGTCCTTCAAGTTGCTAGAGACATAAGAGCGTCAATCTGAATTGTTCCTGATCTGCTGTCAAACAGGACCTGTCCGGATAAGAGCTTAGGCCAGAACTACTGGACGTTACCGCCTTCTGCACGTCAGAAACATCTGATCCTTATTCGGGCACGTCAGTCAAACAGATCGCATCTTTTAAATCCTTTTCAGATCGCAGAAGCCCCGTCACGCTGAACTCTCATGGGGTTCTCCGCCATCCACCCACACGCATCCCTGATGAGCTGGGTAATCTGCGGTGTCAGAATGCGTCGCGGAACTACTCTGCATTTTGTTCATGGCTCAAATGGTCAAACCGTCGGAGAGGCGAGATCTTGTTACCCTCCGACATCTGCAGTCGACATCGCCTCTCTCTGCAAGTTACCGATCCACTTAATCACAGTGATAAGACACGTTCATAAACGTTATGAAATATTCTCAAATAGCTATAAAGCCCCTCCAGGCGCAGCTAATTGATGGATTTTGATTCGCGAGAGGTTGTCATGTCTGTCAGAAGACAGAAACTTTACAGTAAGGAGATCTGCGCCTGCTCCATCTTCGGGGCGATGAGCAGAACCGGCGAGAGGTTCACAGGCGAGCGCGTTATCCGGGCGATGGCAAATATGCATCACCGGGGCAACGGGCTTGGAGGGGGATTTGCAGCCTATGGCATCTACCCTGAGTTCAGGGAATACTATGCATTTCATCTCATGTTCACAGGAGATGCCAGGGCCCAGAGGGAGGCGAAGAGAGCCGCTGAGGAGTTTCTCTTCAGGAACTTCGATGTGGTGCATGATGAGGAGATCCCCCATAGCGATGACGTCTATGTCAGAGATCCGCCCCTTCTCTGGCGGTACTTCCTCTCGCCATCAAAGCACGGTGAGGATATCCATCTCCCGGATGATGAGTATGTTGTGAGAAAGGTGGTTCATGTTAACTCAGCAATCGATAATGCCTACATCTTCTCATCGGGAAAGAACATGGGCTGCTTCAAGGGCGTTGGATATCCTGAGGAGATCGGGCGCTACTTCATGCTGGACAGGCTTTACAGGGGGTATCTCTGGACTGCCCACGGCAGGTTCCCGACGAACAGCCAGGCATGGTGGGGAGGGGCGCACCCCTTCGGGCTGCTTGATACCACTGTGGTGCACAACGGAGAGATCTCCTCATACGGGACGAACCGGTGGTACTTGGAGATGCTGGGATACAAATGCACCCTCCATACCGATACAGAGGTCGTGGCATATGCCGTCGATCTTCTCATGAGAAGACAGGATCTCCCCATGGAGGTCGTGGCGAAGATCCTCGCCCCGCCGACATGGGAAACCATAGACAGGATGGATGTGAGAGAGAGGGAACTGCTCACCACTCTCAGAAGGATCTACGGCCCGCTTCTCATGAACGGCCCGTTTGCGGTGATCATAGCCCAGAGTGGAAGGATGATAGGCCTAACAGACAGGATAAGGCTCCGCCCACTCACCGTGGCCACAAGAGGAGAGATGTTCTACATCTCCTCAGAGGAGGCGTCTGTGAGGCTCATATCGCCATCTCTCGACTCTGTCTGGTCTCCAAGAGGCGGGGAGCCGGTGATTTGCGAGCTTGATGGGAGGCTGAAGCATGAGATCGCTGCTCCTGCCTGAGTTCACTATATCCAGAAGTGACAGCTGCGATAGATGCAGGGCGTGCGAGCACCAGTGCTCCTTCGGGGTGCACACATACGATGCCTCACAGGATATGATGATATCCGACAACTACAGATGCGCTGGCTGTCAGAGGTGCGCTGTCTTCTGCCCAAAGGGAGCGATAGAGATACGCCCCACGCCTTCATTCTACAGACCGAATGCATCGTGGTCGCGCGAGAGGATCGAGGATATCAAGAGACAGGCAGAGACCGGCGGGGTCATTCTGACAGGCTGCGGGAGCGATAAGCCGTTTAGGATCTACTGGGATCACATTCTTCTCAACGCCTCTCAGGTCACAAACCCTTCCATAGACCCCCTCAGGGAGCCGATGGAGCTCCGGACGTTCCTGGGATCGAAGCCTGAGAGTCTCTCGCTGAGTGATATGGAGGCAGGCACAGATCCGGTCCTGACGCTGGAGACGCCGATGCTCTTCTCTGCGATGTCCTACGGAGCCATAAGCTACAATGCATTTCAGGCGCTCGCGATCGCCGCATCCAGATCCGGCACCTTCTTCAACACAGGCGAGGGGGGTATGCCGGCTGAGATGAGATCTCAGTTTAAAGAACATACCATCGTTCAGGTCGCATCCGGGCGGTTTGGAATAGATGCGGAGTACCTGAACTCCGGTGCTGCTGTTGAAATAAAGATCGGTCAGGGTGCGAAGCCGGGCATAGGCGGACATCTCCCAGGCGAAAAGGTCTCTCAGCATGTTGCAGCCACGCGGATGATCCCGGAGGGGACGGACGCAATATCTCCCGCCCCACATCACGACATATACTCCATAGAGGATCTGGAGATGCTGATCTCAGCGATAAAGGAGGTGACGAACTACGAGAAGCCGGTCATAGTGAAGGTGGCTGCTGTTCACAACATCAGCGCGATAGCATCAGGCATCGTTAGAGCTGGTGCGGATATAATCGCGATAGACGGAATGCGCGGCGGCACCGGGGCAGCGCCAAAGGCGATCAGGGACAACGTGGGGATACCCATAGAGCTCGCTGTATCATCCGTGGATCGTCGCCTAAGAGATGAGGGGATCAGGGAGCGATGCTCGATAATAGCCGGCGGTGGGATCAGATGCAGCGCTGATGTGGTGAAGGCGATCGCGCTTGGCGCTGATGCGGTCTACATCGGCACAGCCGCGCTCATCGCGATGGGGTGCACGCTCTGCCAGAGATGCTACACGGGAAGGTGCAGCTGGGGCATATGCACCCAGGATCCAGGACTGATGAGAAGGCTGAATGTCGAAGAGGCTGCGCAGAGGCTCGTAAACCTTCTCTCAGCATGGTCTCATGAGATCAAAGAGATGCTTGGTGGAATGGGGATCAATGCCATAGAGAGCCTTAGAGGAAACAGGGATCAGCTGAGGGGAATAGGACTACACGAATGGGAGCTTGACGTCCTTGGGATAAAAGGTGCAGGAGAGTGACTCGCACATGGATGAATTACAGATGGAGATCCCATGCATTCGCACGTTCAATGAAAGCATGATCGAGATAGACGCTTCTCATATGGAGACCAGGGAACTGAACAACCTTCTCAGGGAGATTATGCTCTGCGGATACGAGAAAGTTGTACTCAGAAACGTGTGCGGCCAGAGGTACATCGGCACACGGCTCTACTCGCCACAGCGGCGGGTCATGACCATAGAAATATATGGTACCCCCGGAAATGATCTCGGCGCATTTCTCTTCGGCCACAGGATACTGGTCCACGGCAACGCACAGGATGGTGTCGGGAACACGATGGAGTCCGGAGAGATAGTGATCAACGGGCGGGCAGGCGATGTCACAGGAATGTCAATGCGCGGTGGCAGGATATTTGTAAAGGGTGATGTCAGCTACAGGGCAGCCCTTCACATGAAGGAGCACGGTCTGAAGAAACCCGTGATAGTTGTGGGTGGAACATCCCAGGACTTCCTCGGAGAGTACATGGCAGGCGGCATCGTCATACTTCTGGGCTTGTACAGAGCACACACAGCCCGCTTCATCGGGAGCGGGATGCATGGCGGTGCCATATACATCAGGGGAGAGGTCGGAGAGGAGCAGGTCGATAGCAGTGTACTCATCTCCAGACCAGACGAGAGCGACATGGAGATCCTGGGCGATTGCATCTCCGACTTCATCGAGCGCTTCCCGGATCTCTCGCTTGACATGGATTACGTTCTCGAGGGCGACTGGACAAAGCTCTCTCCCAGATCGAGCCGCCCCTACGGGAAGCTGTACGCGTGAGATGATAAAGCGCTTCGCGGTCGTGTGACCGAACAGTCGAGAGAGTTCCGCTGGAATGATCCTCGGGTCCCGCCATCTACTGAGGATCGCTGTTATTTGACTGCAGAGCTTACAGATTCACACAAACCTTTAAATCCGTCTGCTCAGAGCCTGAGTTGGTGGTGTTATGGAGAGACACGAGGCAGAGCACCTTTTGAAGCATTGGATAGAGCACAATGAGAGCCACAGCAGGAGCTTCAGGGACCGAGCAAAACAGATAAATGATATAAGCCCAGAGGCCGCTAAAGCGATCGAGGAGGCCGCATCTCTCATGGACAGATGCACAGAGTGCCTCAAGAGGGCGATGGATGCCCTGTAGGTGGTTTGAATGGAGCTTGCTTACTACTATGATATGGCTGGAAATGCTGCTATGAAAAAGATTCTGGATCAGGACTTCTTCAAGAGGCTTGGGCCGATAGTTCGCGATGCCAGGTCTGTGGGGTTCGATAAAGAGGGTTTCCTGCTTTACATCAAGGCAAGAGATGATCTGGTGGAGGAGGCCAGAAAGCTGCTCGCGGACACTCCCGCCAGGCTGCTCGAGGGTGATGAGGCTGAGTCTGTCATAAATGCATTCAGGGAGGAGCAGGAGTCTGCAGAGGCAGGGATGGGCACGCTCTTCGGGTGAAGTTGCAGCCCCCTGTTTTTGTATTGCTTAAAGTGATCGACTCTTGATAGTGGATAGCAGGGCGCAGACTCCAATCTTCCGGAGAGGAAGTCACCACGTTTGCAGCCCAGGGCTTATGTGCGATTTCTCAGGATAGGCCTGTTAGACCTTGACCGAGCCATCGGGGAGCACCACTACCTCCCTTCTTGCATCGACGACGACCCGTGTGCCGTCTTTCACATCGAGAATCCACTCCGGGACCCTGTCGACGAGGGGGATGTCGCTTATGATGGCGCCGACCGCCACTATCGGCTCTGATTTCAGATTTATCATCGCAGCCGGAGCCATGCCCCTCTTCCTGAGCTGGTATATGACATAAGATCCAACTGTGGAGCCCTTGCCTCCCGGAAATATGAGAACAACCCCTGCGATTGATCTTCCATACAGCTCATGGGCGGGATCGACGACGACGCCGGTCTCAGGATCGACATTGCCCAGGAATGATATGCGTTCCCGAGTGACAAGAGCCGGCCCCTCGGCGCAGCCGCCCGACACCCTGTGGCATTTTATCTCCACTCAGGAACCCCCGGTTGCTGCATCTATGCACTCCTCCAGCGATCCGAAGGACGCACTTATGCCACACATTCCAGGTATGTATGCGAGCGCCTTTCCGGAGTTCACCATCATGTGTTTGAAGCGCTCGCTCGCAGGCGATACAACCATGCACGTATCGCATATCACCCTGGCTCCTGTGGACTCGATTCTTCTGACGAGCTCGGGGGCAGATTCCGCAATCCTCCTGGCGGTGCAGATCCAGAGCTCACTGCTCACCTTTCGCCCTTCGAGGAGATCAGCAATCCTCTCCAGCTCCTGCATGGAGCAGTGAGGGCATCCCAGAGCGACGATGTCCACATCTATAGTGGAATCGTACACAGACCTGATCTCCTCTTCCTCTATCTCTACGAACTCACACGCATCCTCATCATGCTCCGGAGGCTCCTGTGTGACATCCTTGACGTAATAGAGGGCCACTGAGCCGCTCGCTGCCATCGCCGCTCCCAGAGCCTTCAGATCGTCTCTGTCAGGCCTGGACCGCATCACGAACAGCGGAACCCCATCACCGACGATCTTTCCGACAAGAAACCCCAGCGCTCCGTACTCCTTCAAGTCCGCATCCACTCTTATGACATGAGTCGGAACGCGGTTCTCCTCAAGATGGTATCCGTACAGAGGAGTCTTCCCGACCAGCGCAGCTGCCAGCGCAGATGGCCCCCCCTCGCGGTTCGTCATGGCGCCGATGACCGAGTTTGCATAAGATACAGCTGACGACTCGGACCAGGCGAGGTGATCCCCCCTGGACGCGATGCTCTCGTATAGCAGGTATGGTGTGCATGTGCATTCGATCGTTACGCCGAGCCTTCTGTACGCATTTATTATCTCCAGCTGCTTTCTCGCGAAATCCTCATCGATCGACATCTCCCTCCATCTCAGGAGATCCATTCCCGCTGGGTTCAGTATGCTCGGAACAGCGACCTTTCCATCGAGATCCGATATCCACTCAAGCCCAGCGTCTCCTATGGTCTTGTACGAGACTCCGGCTATCTGCGCGCTTTTAATCTCGATGAGCTGCTCAGCTCCATAGATATCTCCAAGCGCGACGAGTATCTCCATCGCGCGCCTGAGCGTATCCCCACGCTCACCCTGAAGCAGCAGCTCCTCATCCTTGGTGAGATGCATCAGCCCACCTGTTTTAATTTCGCTGGAAGGTCTATATTCTCATACGTTCGCGTGGATTGTGAGAGTATTGAAACACAAATAACCACTTGATACAACCTACGCAAAGTCCTTCTTGCTTATGTTCCTCAGCCTCTCCACGCCCTTTATCTCATCAATCACCTTTGCCACAGCATCAGGAACGAGCTGCCTCCAATCCCCGCCTTCAATCATGAGCCTTCTTATCACCGTGCCGGAGTACACCTCCCTTCTGTACATCGGCGGCCTTCTCACCTCCATCCCGGCCTCCATGAATAGCTCCACGACCAGTGGATTGTTCGAGTACACCACCTCGAACGGCGGGGTCATGGACTTCACATGCGATACCCATACGGCATTTCTGTTGATATCAGGCAGGGGTATGATATAGAACCATCTCCCGAGCTCTCTGAGCGCGCCGTAGATCATGGCGATCCTTTCGCCGGCTGTGAACGGATCTGTCACCGTGTGGCTGATCTGAGCCGTGCCAATGCCGACTATGATCTCGTCAACCTCCCGGGAGATCTGCTCCAGCACGAGGTGATGTCCCATATGGTACGGCTGAAATCTGCCAATGTAGAAGCCACGTCTCATAGTATGTTCTTGCCGATCAGCCTTATCGAGCGCTCCTTGTCCGGGCCGATTGGTGATCCCACCACTATCTGGTTAACGCCGGTTGCGAGCAGCTCATCCACCCTGGCCCTGCAGTCATCAGGGGTTCCTGTCACGGAGAAGACATCCAGCATCTTATCGGTCACGCTGCTCATGGCGCTTGCGAAATCGCCCTTCGAGATCGCTTTTGAAATCGCATCCCTCTCCTGAACGCCTATGCCATGCCTCTCCAGAACAGCATCGGGAGAGCCTGCAGCTATGAATGCGACGACCTTCCTCGCCTCGGATGCAGCCTTCGATCGGTCCCTGTCGACGCTGAAGCTGGTGTACGCGCAGACCTTCACATCCTCTGGATCCCTTCCAGCCCGCTGTACACCGTTTCTTATCAGCGGTATAGCTGCTCTGAAGTCCTCAGGATGGGAGGCGTTTATGAGAACGCCATCCGCGATCTCGCCGGCGAGCTCGAGCATCTTCGGACCCTGGGCTCCCATGTATATCGGTATGTTTCCCGCGGAGAAGGATAGCTGAGCATTCATGCCGCCCTGTGTGACCCTCTCCTTCCTGAGAAGGGCTCTTATCACAGATACGCTCTCCCTGACCCTGGTGAGCGGCTTCTCCCACGCTATGCCCATCGCATCAAACGTCGCCTTATCTCCGGGACCGATCCCGAGGATCGCCCTGCCGCCCGAGAGCTCGTTGATCGAGGCTATGCTGGAGGCGGTTATGATCGGGCTCCTGGTGTACGGATTCGTAACTCCTGTCCCCAGCCGGATCCTGTTCGTGAGCATCGATAAGACCGCGAGCGTTGAGTAAACATCTCTGTTGTTGTAATGGTCTGTGATCCATACAGTCTCAAAGCCAACATCCTCTGCGAGTTTAGATAGATACCCGATCTTCAGCGCGGGATCTGATGGGACGAACTCTATTCCGAACAACTCACATCCTCCAGC
The DNA here is from genome assembly GCF_000014945.1 of Methanothrix thermoacetophila PT. Classification (NCBI taxonomy): domain Archaea; kingdom Methanobacteriati; phylum Methanobacteriota; class Methanomicrobia; order Methanotrichales; family Methanotrichaceae; genus Methanothrix; species Methanothrix thermoacetophila. Next base: position 203,560 of record NC_008553.1, on the reverse strand, counting down.
ACGATTTTGTCTCCGGTGGAGAGGCCGAAGAGCTTCGCGGCACTCCCGCCGTTGACCGCTATTTCTGCAAACCCATGGCTTCCAAGAGTTATAAGAGATTCGTTCCATCCGGCTTCCCCATATGTCCGGACGCGTTTGAGTCTGCGGCCCATCAGGCGCATATCACTATCAGGAACGCTTTTCATATTGAGTACCACATTTCCGAAGTTGTCTATGTGGATGACAGTCGTCTCGACTCCGTTCGCGACAACCCTGGGAGATCCGAGGTCGAGGTCTTTTGGTTCGAATGGTATGCCCATATCCTCTGGATGCGTGCCGCACGCTATTTCAGCGGCAGCAGGCGCGAAGACGTCCCTGCCGTGGAATGTCGGAGATGCCCCTTCTGGTACATCAAGCACCCAGGCGACAGGCGATCCGAGGGCATAAGCTGCTGGCATCAGAATCCCATTGTCCGGGCCGATAAATACATGACCTCCGCTCTCCACGCATATCGCAGCGCGCTCTGTGCCGACGCCAGGATCGACAACAGCGATGTGTATCGTGCCCCGCGGGAAGTACCTGGAGGCGACCATGAGCGCGAACGCGCCGCTCCTGACATCCTGCGGTGGTATATCCGTGGAGATCTCCACAAAGACGACATCTTTTGTTCTCTGAAGTATCACTCCCTTCATCTGTGAGAGATAGAATGAGCCGAAGTCCGTAAGGAAGGTTATCACCCTGCCCATCGATACCATCTCCATAGCCATCTGGAGCGAACGAACCTCTTATCCGTGCAGGTCGCGGTCACAGAGTAGATCCTCCGTGCCGGGGCCGCATGCTCGTTCAGTCCAGGAGCACCATCCCGAAGAGGCTGAAGCGCTCCTGATATGATCTCAGAACCTTGAGATCGTAGCCGGCGTTTCTCAGTGTGGCGAAGACATCTATGCCGCAGGCCTCAAGCGACGGTCGCATCATCTCCTTGTGCCTGCATAGAACCGCGTCCGCGGGTGCAGGCGACTCTCCCTTGGCGATCTTCTCCTCCGCGACACACGTCTCGCAGAATGTGCATGGCATCGCGCCCATGCCGAATGCCTTGTAGCAGCCCATCAGAAATGCCTGGCGCTCAAGCTCGAATATGGTTTTGTGGAGCGATGTGAGTGAGTTCCAGAGGTAGTGGTGAAGCCTCCTGGGCTCATAGCCGGGTGTGGGCGTGGGCAAGAACCTTGCCAACACTGCGAAATCATAATCTTCGAGCATTCTCTTCGTCTCCTCGGGAGACGGAGCGTACGGCGGGCAGCAGAGATGCTTGCCGTACGCCCTGCACCCGTACCTGCACTTCCACCTGACCCACTCGCCCACGACCACGATTCCTGTGGAGATCAGCCTGATGTCCTGATGGATATCTTTGAGTTTGCTGAGCACTTCGTCGAGATCGATCCTGAGGCTTTGTCGGTCTGTCATGTGAATCGATTATTGTTTTTCGTGTATAAATCCCTTTGATACTCCTGAACTGCTTCCTGAACTGCTGCATCGAAGCTTGAGCCGGTTCAGAAACGCATTGAGTTCATTGATTCTCTGAGCTACTGAGACTGGAACACCATCGCACAGAACCCGTTCGATTAAGAATCAAGTGTCTCCACTTTAGAATGTAATTTGAGCGCATCGACGACTCCAGCGCACAGAACCCGTTCGATTAAGAATCAAGTGTCTCCGCCATCCAAAAGCAGCAAACCACAGATTTCCGATATCAGCTCTTATTCAGACATGTCCATCGCACAGAACGTGTTTGAATAAGAGGCGGGAGCCAAAAATATGCGCCTTATAGCTCATGTTTATCACAATTACTCTTCGCTTATTCGGACATGTCCTCACACAGAACCTGTCCGGATAAGAGCCGCGACCAGAAATTTGAACCTTACCACTTCTGCATATCAGAAACACTTAATCCTTATTCGGACAGGTCCATCGCACACATCGTAAAGGTTAAAGCCCTGGAAGGGCGACCTCGCCACCATGGCCCCAAGGGTGCTCTTCACAACCGTCTACAAGAACGATGACGAGCCCTATGACTACATAGGCTCCAACTCCAGGAGCAGATGGTTTAGATTCTACTGGCCCAGGATACAGTCATTCGGACTCAGGTTTCTGAAGCAGAATATCCCCGAGCTGGAGATCCTGGAGTACCCGACATGGGAGGAGTATCTTCGCAAGCTTGATGAGGGCTGGGATGTCGTTGGCTTCTCATTTTACCTCAACGAGACGCATGAGATTCTCGAGATGGTCGAGGCCGCGAGGGCCAGGGGGATAAACGAGCTTTGGGCCGGAAACTACGGCGCCCTGACACCTGAGATACAGGACAGATTCGACAGGGTCTTTGTGGGATACGCTGAGCACCAGGTGGCTCCGTATTTCGGGAGAAGGATAGAGAAGGTGGTACATCCTCCTCTGATCGAGTACCTCTCCACACCCTTCGGGCTGAAGCTCAACATCTACGGAATCCTCTTCACAACAAGGGGGTGTGGGGTTGGATGCAAGTTCTGTCAGACCCCATGCTTCGCGCCAAAGCCAACGCCGATACCCCTTGAGAGCATCGAGAGGGTAGTGAACTACTACAAGAAGAACAACATCAACGTGGTGATAATAGAGGACGAGAACTTCGGGGCGAACAGGAGGCATGCGGACAGGGTCGTTGAGATTCTGGATGAGTACGACATGGTCTGGGGATGCATGGCCAGGGCTGATTACCTCAGAGAGAAGATAGACGAGTGGGTGACGATGAGGCGGCGCGTGGCCAGGCGCGATGGCAGCGCGCGCAGGATGGTGAGCGGCTTTGCAGGCGCTGCCATCGGGATCGAGAACCTCCACCAGGAGCGCCTGGATGACATAAAGAAGCGCGAGGGCGTCGAGGATATTGTGGAGACGATAAAGCTCCTTCAGAGCCACGGCATGGGCACTGTAGGCTATTACATGATCGGATTTGAGGATGACACCGTGAGATCGATAGACGAAGATGTAAAGAGGGTCGCGGATCTGAAGCTCGATATCACCCAGATATGCGTGCTCACGCCGCTGCCTCAGACGCAGCTCTGGAACGAGATCCAGGAGCGCTACGGCATATTCGATCACGATTACCATCACTTCGACGGAAAGCATCTGGTCTGGAATCATCCCAATATAACCCCAAAGGAGATGGAGGAGGTCCTCGACAGATCCCTCAAACGCGTCTACCCCTGGACAGCACCGCTGAGAACATCCGCGCGAGTGTGGAGGAATGCGTACCGGTACGCTGGATTGCAGGGAATCCGCGAGGTCTTCTCATACATAACAAGAGCGAACAGCTTTGACTTCGAGACGAAGGTCCCCAGGCTTCTGGTATGATGTGGTGAAGTACATGCGCGTTCTGCTTCTTGCCTCGCCGGTGGTGCAGCCGGACTTCGACAGGATCGCGAGGATACCCGACCTCGGCCTGGTCTCGCTTGCAGCCGCAATCGATGATCTGTGTGATGTGCATGTCGCAGATCTCCACGGCATAAAAGACCCGGATGAATTTGTGAGAAGGCATGCGAACCGCTACGATCTGATAGGGCTCACAGCGATGAGCTTTCAGTATGCAAGGGCCCTCGAGCTCGCCAGGATAGCCAAGGATGCGGGGGCGGAGGTCGTGATCGGCGGATACCACCCCACGCTCTTCTACAGGGAGATAGGATCGAGCAGCGATTTGATGCTCATAGACTACATAGTCCGCGGTGAGGGTGAGAGGACCTTCAGGGAGCTGGTGCAGGCTCTGATCAGGGGCAGCCAGCTCGATGATGTTCCTGGTCTCTCCTACAGATTTGGCTCGGAGATGAAGCACAACCCTCCGAGAGCTCTGCTCAATCCTGAGGAGATCGAGATGCCAAACAGGGATGCTCGCCTGATCAGAGATGGTTTCTATGCGTTTGATGTCCCTGTTGACTCCGTGGAGACGAGCAGGGGGTGCACACAGGGATGCAAGTTCTGCTCGATAAACAGCATGTACGGCAGGAGCTTCCGCAAGTTTGAGATCAAGAGGGTCATTGAGGACATACAGGATGCGGAGGAGCACGGCGCAGGCTCGATATTCTTCCCCGATGACAACATCACTCTTGATGTGAAAAGATTGGAGGCGATATGCGATGCCATCATAGACGCAGGTCTAACGCATCTCAGGTACAAGACGCAGGCATCTGCATCAGGCATCGCCTCCAGTGAGAGGCTCGTTAAAAAGATGGGCGAGGCAGGTTTCGATGGTGTATTCCTTGGCGTTGAGAGCGCCAGCAAGAGGAACCTCCAGTTTTTCGGAAAGGGCAGGATGTCGGATCATGCAGAGCGTGCTGTGAGATACCTCCACGATAACGACATCATCGTATCCACAGGGCTCATCGGCGGAAATCCAGATGACACTGCAGAGGACATGTGGGCGAACTTCCACCTCGCAAGACAGCTAAAAGTCGATTTTCCCATATTTTATATCAACACACCTTACCCCAAGACCCCGATGCGCGAGGAACTGGAGCGGATGGGGCTGATAACGAACAACGACTTCAGGTTCTACGATGGTCTTCACGCCAATGTACGCACAAAGCACTTGAGCGCTGAGGAGGTGCAGTATATCACGTGGGAGATGAACGCCAGGTACTACAACTGGGAGTGGTTCAAGTACAACAAGGTCAAGAGGCTTTATCCGAGGTGGTTCGCGAGGGAGGCCCTGCGGCTCGCCCCGATCTACGCGAAAAGAAAGCTCGAGCTCCTCCTGAGGATAAAGAGCAGAAGAGATATGTTTCGGGAGGACCTGGCGCGGGGGGAGCTGTGCAAGGGTGTGGCGTGAAGATCCAAAACATTCTGGAGTTATAACTGCCGTATATTTCTATCCAGATGATAACCTGCCCGTAGAGCCGATGGTCTACTAAGCGCTCCTGGCGAGTGAATGAAGGTATCAGTAATCTGCCTAGATGACCTCCATGTTGCTATAATAGCGAAGATTTATTTAGATAGATATGTGAAGTCATGTGTATGAAACGCATAGTAGTTTGCCCGAATTGTGGCACGGTTTCTGAGATCAACGAGACTGAGGTAGGAGAGGACTGGCTGGCATGCCTGCCGTTACCGGCAGAAATTGCTGCTGTACCGGCTGGAAAAATTCATATGGTGACAGGCGTGATTCTCTATGTGGATGGCAAAGGAAATAAGCTTAGCCGTCAGGATTACATGGACAAGTATGGTACCGATCCCGAACCCATTTGGGAGAGCATCCAGGCCTACAGAGCGAGATCAAAACCTTTTAAGCTAGGTGGTAAATAATTGAGCAGTTAGCTGCATTGAGTGGATTTGGATGGGCGGGCTTCCTCCAAATATGTTTGGTCTCATCTCTTGAATTAGTGAATTAGCACAGAACTGATGGATCCAACGATCCCGAAAATCCCGTCCTATCTCCGATAATTCGCGAATATGAGCCATCTACTGATTGCCTAAAGTTATTATTTTGCGCGTATCCACACGTCTTAAAGTAGCTTACCAGTTTTCATCACCGCAGATCTTCCGCGCTCTGTGCGGCGAAGAAGGATGATAGGGTGGTCTGGCGGGAGAAGGATTTCGAGTGATGCTTCCATGCGCTCGACTTAGTCCTCATCCTGCTCTCCGCGGATCTGATCGCCTCCTCCAGGGTCTCGAACCTGAGGGGGCGTGATGCCAGGGCTGCTCTAGCTGTGTCTCTCACGACCCATACGCCCAGGGGCGCCCAGTACTCCTCCGTGATCTCCCTGAGCGCCAGGACACCAGCCTGTCTCTTCATCCGGAGAAGGTGCTCGAGCACCGGCAGGCGTGCAGCGTAATACCCGCCTGCAAGCGGGCTGTACGATCGTCTCTCAGTGGTTCCCTCTCGATCGGATCCTATCCAGAGACGCTCTGGGGACCATGCGGATCCCGGATGCCAAATCTCTATGAGCTCAAAAGAATACGCCCCAGGCATTAGAATTATCTGGAAGTGGTTTCCGAGGATGCCCCCAGAGTAGAGCTCGTATCCCCCAAGCTCGGGCATATCAAGAACACGGCTGCGCAGAGCGTTTCCTATGATGTCGTCTGATGCCGTTATCGCCCATCGCGTTGGAACAAGCCTGCGGTCGCGCCCAAGAAGACCTATAGAGAGGAGACGTGAGATGTGGTCGATGCAGATCGAGGAGCTGTAGAGCTCATAGACTGCAGATGCCGCCTTTACATCTGTATCGCCCACGATCTGATCGACCTTCCTGGGGACAAATGGGTTGCCTGTGATATCCATGTCCTCGATCCTGCCGCCCGGGCCCATCGGGGAGAGGACGCCATCGAAGAGCATTCTCCCCTCAGGGGGTTTGACGAAAGAGACCTCGGTCTCCACAGGCCTGCTGGACATCGCTATCTGCTGGGCGCTCTCCAGAAGCCTTCCAGGATCTTTTGCATCGTGGACGTGTATCTCAAGCTCCGACCTGATCATCCTGGTTCTGTGAGATATTATTTTGACGATATCAAGCGCAGGCTGCTCAGGTGAGCTGCCAATCGGCAGAAGAGGACCTGCTCTCACAAGCGGGTATCCGTGCCTTCCGACGAAGATCTCAGGCGGGGACTCTCCTGCGAGTCGATTCCCTATTCTCGGCAGGCCTGCAAGCTCCTCGAGCTTTATCAGCAGCGGACACACAGGCCGGCCGCAGAGGCCGCGCCCCTTGCACGTGATACATCTTACCGACATGAAAACGCCGATTTTTGCGCTCTGGATGTCAGCTCATGCGACTCTGAAGATTGGAGTTTGCGCTCTGCTGCTCTCTGTATGATAGGTCAGGATGCTTCGTTCCTGACCCTCTCGATATCCCTCCTGAGATCATCGCTCATGCTCACCCCGTCGAGGTTCTGCTGCGCCAGGCTCTCGAGCGTCGGTCTGTCGTACCTTATGCCATCGAGCCTGGCTCCGCGCAGATCGACATTTGTAAATCCTACCGAGTAAAGCTCAGAGTCCCGCAGATCAGCTCCGGAGAGGCTTGTGTTGGTGAGATACACACCCGTCGCCTTTATTCTCTTCAGATCCGCCATGCTCAGATCGCAGTTCTCGAACATCACCCCTCTGAAAATGGCATTTCTCATATTCGCAGATCTCATCACAGCGTTTGATACGTAGAGCGCCTCAAAACGGCATCCTGACATATCGGCATCGCTGAGATCCGCCTGCCCGAAGTTGACGCTGCGAATCACGAGCTCCGGCATTTTCGCACCTCTGAGAATCGCCCCGCTGAAGTCTGCGTCATCTAGCTTTGCATCTGTGAGGTCCGCGCCCGAGAGGTTTGCCCTCAGGGCATATGCCTTTACGAGATCCGCACCGCTCAGATCCGTGCCGCTAAGATCCGCACCGAACAGCTCGGCTCTCGTGAGCAGAGCTCTCGATAATCTGGCGCCGCTCAGATCCACCCAGTTCGCCCTGGCGCCGAGCATGTTTGCTCTTGTTAAGATCAAATCATGCATCCTCGCCTGGGTCAGATCCGCGCCGAGGAGCCTGGCGCCGCTCATATCCGCACCCTCCAGCACGGTCTCCGTCAACTTTGCATTTGTCATGTCAGCACCCCTCAGATCCGCCTCCGAGAGATCCGATCCTGATAGATCCACCCCCTGCAGGCTGGCGGAGACCAGAGATGCCCGGGAGAGGTTTGCCCTGAAGAGCATGGACGAGTCGAGCCTGGCGTTGTTCAACCTCGCGCCTACGAGATCTGTAAATAGCATACAGCATCTTCTCATATCAGTGTTTGAGAGATCCGTGAATGAGAGGTTCGCGCCTGAGATGTTTGATTGCATCATAATGGCGCCTGTAAGCTGTGAACCGGTCAGATTCGCATCTCTGATTACAGAGTCCTGCATCGATGCGTTTCTCAGGTCTGAGTAGATGAGAGCTGCGCGTGTGAGATCCACGCCCGAGAGATCCGAGCCGCTCATGTTCGCTCCTGAGAGATTCGCGTCTCTGAGATTGGCACGGTAGACGAATGCGCTCCTGACATACGCTCCGCTCAGATTACATCCGTCCATCTTGGTGCCATTCAGATCCGCTCCGTCCATCATCGTGCCAGTCAGCAACGCGCCGCTGAGCCTGGCGATCTCCATGTGAGCTCCTGTGAGATCCGCGCGGCTGAGATCGCTTCTGGTCAGGTCCACACCGATGAGCTTTGCGCCTCTCAGCCTGGCCTCGCGTAGATCTGTGTTATGGATATCAGCGCCCTCAATGTCTGCACCGGAGAGGTCTGCGAGACTCAGGTTCGCATCGTAGATCATGCTGTACCTCAGATAGGCGCCTGTAAGATTGGCGTTGCTCAGGTCAGAGCCGTTCAGGTACGTCTGGTTCAGGCTCGCACCACTCAGGTCGTGCCAGCTGAGGTTCATGTGGCTCAGATCAGCCCTGTCATGATACGGCCGGTTTATTATCTCGCTCTCCGCGGGGAGAGATCCGCGGGAGATGTTGAATCTGCGGAGCTCGAGCATATCGAACATGTATACATTCGGGCTGTGGCTGACGATAGGTATGCTCTCTGGATCCGCGCCGTGGAGGATGCGCGCCGCGATCTCGGCGGCCTTCATTCCCTGCGCATCTCCGCTGCTGAGATATCCTCCGACTATTCCATGCCCCAGGCACATCTCCCACACGCCGTAGACAGGGACGCGGCTGACCTGCCTGAGAATCTCAGCGCTCTCCTCATACGTGAATACCTCTCCAGCGCGGTCTCTGTTGAATGTCAGTAGGAGGACGAGCACACCAGGGCCAAGCCTGGATACATTCTCACGCAGCTCATCCACAGTCACATTATCAAGAACATCAAATGTGATGTTGAACTTCGGAATGACGCCCTCGAGTATCCTCCTGTTTGCCATCCCTGTGGTGGTGTTGTCGTTCACAACCACTATCTTGTTCGTATCTGGATGAAGCCTGAGCATGAGGTCGATCGTATCCTCGATGCTCACGTTAAGGAGAACTCCTGTGAATCCACTGACATTGCTCAGCATTTCAGGCCTGAAGTCCTTCACACCGCAGAAGACCACAGGAACTCCGGGGAACAGCTCATCTCTGTTTGTCAGAAGAAACCTGAACGCGTCATCGTCTGAAGATATGATCACATCGAATTTTCTTTCACCATATCTCTCGGAGTACAGCCTCTTCAGAAACTCCATTCTGGACTCGTTCAGCAGCACCTTTTTTGTGTCCATGTACTCCACAGTGAGATTCGCATTCGGAGCGTCGATCGCCAGTCTGAGGCGCACACCGCCGATCACATCATCTGTCCAGGACATCCCCGGATTGTAGGAGTTGAGAAGAAGCACCTCTTTCGCAGGTGCACCACCCGCTGTTATGAGCAGTATGAGAAGAACAGCAAACAGGAGATGTAACCTCATGCACAAACACCTTGTGAATATTACCAAAATTCGGGTATTAAGACTTTCTCAAGCCGGGCAACAGAAATTCTTCAGTTTCAGCATTTGAAGATGCTGAAATTGGTACGATTATCGATTCAGAAACATTCTCCGCTTTCATCACATCTTCAGATCCGCGGTTAAACCATGAAAGCACGACGTGTAGGATTTAGCCTCATGTATCGACACGTTTTTGGAAGAGATCGCCCAGCATCACAAACGCTTTCATCCTTCTGGCACGCCTCTACCGCTTCATGCGGGGTTTTGGTGCAGGCTCATGAATCCGAATCGTCGGAGGTCCCGGTGCTTGACACATGGCTAAAAGAGATGGAAAAGGTTTTGGTGCAGGCTCATGAATCCGAATCGTCGGAGGGGCAGGCTCTGCACAACCAGCATCAATCGCTTTCTACATCTTATGCAAGATCTGATCTATTCACCTGGATGAGCCTCAGCGAATGCTCGAATCCGGCCCGTGCACTCGTATCGCTGAAATCCGCAACTTTCAATCCATCCAGACTCATGGGATATCTCGCCTAGGGCTATCGATTCCAGCAGATCATTCAGCTGTTCAAGTACGCAACCCGAATCTGGCGAGAACGCTGATAAAAAATGCCGGGAATCAATCCCGGCTCATGAACGTCTGATGCAGAGATAACCTGTTATCAGGGAGAGCACACCCAGCACCCCCTCGAATCCAGGCTGTGCCCTGGGCGGACTCTCTAACGGTACCTCTGCCTCGCTGGCCTCTTTTCTCACCTGTGTACTCTGTTCGGTTGCTGCTGATGCCTGGCATGGCGCGCCACAGGTTATCCACATCCTGCCCTCTGCGAGAGGCAGCTCGTAGTGCCTCCTTAGCGGCGCCGCGCATGATAATGCCGGCCAGTCGAAATCGACTCTGGAGTATGGCGTGCTGGAGCTGATGTTGCCGCCGAAGCCGGATCTGCTCTCTGTCACATCCACAGGCAGCTTCAGCTGTACTGATGTGTCGATTGTGGCGCTCCACCGCTCTCCGGAGTTCAGGGTTCCGATGTTCCATCTGAGCGTCGTCGATCCATCTCTGTTATATGTGACCGCAGAGGGAAGAGGATCCGCGCCAGTGTATTTGAGATACGGGTAGAGCGTCTCGGTGAGAGTGACGTTGATGACCCATGCTCCCTGGCCACAGCCATTCATTCTCTCCAGTACTCTGGATATCAGATTCTCGGCTGTGAGGCTCTCAGGTCTCACTGCACCGCGCTGCATGGGATCGCCGTACTGCGCAATGAGTGTCAGGTTTTGTTGCTCCAGAGGATACTCACTCAGATCCTTGCCGATGTAGAACGGGAAGATGCCCTCGAATCCTCCGCGGATCAGTGTGTTATTCCTTGGGATCGTGTAGAGCACGCTGGATGGTGTTATACCCTTGAACTCGCTGCGGCACGTTATGAATATTATGAACCTCCGCGTATCGCAGCTGAGAGGATCGTTCGCCTGCGAGAGTATGCGGCTGTGCATGATCTGCATCGCTTTCTGCAGCCCCGTCTCGTAGAACGTCAGATCGGTCTCCTTGCATGTCTCTTCGTTGTACTGCTGGATCGTCGCCTTTATTCTTGGATCTCCAACCGCCAGCCACTGTGGATCAAGTGTTGTAATCCTGTCCTCATCAGTACCATCCAAGTCGTCCCAGCTCACGATGGCGATCCTCGCATTCCTGAGCTCAGGAGTGTTCGATGCCATATTGAGCATTTCATAAAGCGCAGCTTGCATGATCTCGTAGTTCTTAAGGCCGCTCTTATCGAGATCCCGCATGCTCCCGGATTTGTCTATGACAAACAGGATATCCGCGCTGCATGATTTCTCAGGCGCATCAAGCGTTATCTTCAGCATTGGGCAATCAGGACAGGGAGCGTTTCCATTTGGCAGAACCTCCTTGCTCACGCTCAGCACGCTGATGTTCTGTACGACAGATCTATTGCTTCCGCCGATGCCGCTGCCCTCCAGGCCGAACGCGCCGGGCGGGCTGACCTTCAGAGTTGCGGGAGGGATCGCAACCGCTGAGCGTAGGTTATCGCAGCCGGTGTAGCTGACCGCTGTATCGGGAGCAGATCCCAGGATGAACGTGCCCGGATCCGGTGAGCTCACATCGAACGAGAGCATCCTGCTCTGGTTGGCCTGAATCGTCCCCATCCGCCAGGTCAGAACGGTCGAGTCGCCCTCATTTCTCACGGTTGCCACAGGCTGAGATCCACTGTATGGAGAGAGGTTCACATTCATAGATGATGGCAGCACATATGTCACAGTCACATCCTTCGCCACGATGCCTGTGATGCTGCTCCTGATCCTCTTGTATATGCCGGCCAGAGCGTTCGCATCAGGGGCGCTGTAGAACTCCCCGCCGGTGCTGTGCGCTATCTCCGTGAGGTTTCTCGCGTCAGCATCAGGACCGAGACCGATGGTGAATACCAATATCCCTTTTGATCTTGCCTCATCCACTGGAGATCCTGGAACGCCGGGAGGCGTGTAATGACCACCATCTGTGCTGATGCCATCTGTGAGAAGTACTATCACCTTCGATCCGCTGCACTCAGAGAGCAGATCGATCGCGCTCTTCAATCCAGTATCCAGACATGTGTTTCCGTCGGCACCTGTGCTGTCTATAGCGGATTCGATGTCTTTAGTATTGTTCGTTAGCGGCCAGGATATCGCTGACGTATTCCAGCTGACCACGCCGACCCTGTCCATGCTCAGATCAAGGCCGGTGACGAACTCCTTGGCAGCGGACTTCCTCAAATCTCCAGGGTCGCTTGTGGTCATGCTGCCAGAGCTGTCTATCGAGAGAACGACATCTACCGGACTGGCGCAGGGTATCTCACCTCCCCTAAGTGTTATGGTCACAGTGCTGATCTCAGAGGGAGAGATGACATCCCTGCTCAGGTGCTGGTCAGCAGTCACCGCTGAAGCACATGCTCCACCAGTCAGGACGAAAAAAAGTATCACCAAAATGGCTTCAAGTCTGATGGTTTTGCCTCCTACTATCAACTCTATGTGCTGTGTTGGATAAGTAGCTTTATATTCATATATTCTCTCTTATTCTTTCAAGAATCTTCGTCATAATGTTATACGCTTAAAATTATAGTATAAAATGTGAACATCCTGCGTACTTCGCGAATCATGCCTTCCTTCGAAGTGGCCCTCACAGTCTCGCCAAATATCCTCTTAATTGCTGAGAATACACTTTCAGCCGCCCACCTTCTTCCATATCCATGCACAATTTTCCAACTGTGGTATCCATACTTCATAAACTCAAGAACTGGTTCGGCTCTGGACGAGCCTGCTTTGACGATAGCATTCTTCCTGATCTTGATTCCAGGCATATCTACGCCCTTCTCTTTCATGAAATCGAATACCCCCTCCTTATCATAAGCTCCATCCATCAGTGAATCTTCAAGCTTAACATCTTCCAGCAGCGGTTTTACCATCTCATGATCAGTGACGGTCTCATCGGTTATCTCGAAGGTTACGGGCTTCCTTGTTTCAACATCTACGGCGATATGCACTTTTATCCAGCCTCTGCGTTCAACACCATGACTTTCTCTCATCCAGTCGCCTCTATTCGTAACCTTCATTCCTGTTGAGTCAACTGCGACCACTAAATCGTTATCAGGTATTGGAATATTCAACTCCAAATTCGTAATCCTCTGCCATAATGTCGAATAATCGGCAGCCAACAGCCCAGGAACAAATCCGCTTAGCGCCTGAATAAATCCTTCGAGCTGCCTGTATGGTAAATGAAGAAAGGCGTATGCTAAACCACAAAATTGAATAAATGTCTCAGGATAGCGATAGGGTCTGCCATTCTTGTTCTTATTCATCTTCAGTAGCTCTTCATCCCAATTATTCACAAAGTCAGTGCTAAGGTAAAACCATCCTCGCCTAACCAATTTCTCATTGTATTCGCGCCAATTGCGGTTATCCTCATAGGCCATGAAATATATTATATATTTTCCTAGTTTAAATAGTTATCCAACACAGCAACTCTATGCAAAAACATCACTTCAAACTATTTTAATCCATTTGTGTTTTAAAAAATATCTTTTTATATATTATTTGCATGTCTGCCAACATCCTTTTATCCTGCCTGTTACGTCCTCAGGCACATGAATGCATGCAGGAGAGTTACGGCTGCGCTGCTCCTCCTCTTCTCGCTCCAGTCTGCCATTGCAGAGATCCAGGGAAATGCGAGCTACGGAGAGAGATTCCAGAGCGTCAGCGGTGATTTTGGAAGGGCATGGCTGATGAGCAACATAAACACAACAAGTAATGTTAACACGAGCAGCGACCTCTGGAGCTGGGGTGGCGTGCCGAGAGGATGGAAGCTCGTCAACGGCGTGCTTGTTAGGGACACAAACTCGACACAGACGCAGATCGGCTCAGACTGGCTGGGGAGCACAACCGACAGCTTATACACAATGGCGTACAACGAGAGCAGCTGGATACCTCCATTCTGATCCATGTGGCTGGTCCAATGGAGCCATGGGATATTGTGGGCATCGCAGCGGGGTCCATCACGATGTTCGGATTTTACCCGCAGATCATCAAGATGTACAGGACCAAGCTTGTAGGAGATCTGAGCCTGCCGATGCTTCTCCAGTATACAACAGGCATCTTCCTGTGGCTGCTATACGGCATATACCTGGAGAACACCATCCTCATAGTGTCAAATGCTGTGTCGCTGGCAAGCTTTTTATGCGGAATTATACTGTATTTAAAATATAATGCTGGTCACAGGGTGCTGAGCAACAGATGAGCTGCGTCCTGCAAGGGCTTGTATCCCCTACGCTGAACATCTCCGAATAAGATGTTGATGCCAAAAATATGGGCCTTACAGCCTCTTGTTTCTCACAATTACCTTTCGGCCTTTCGCTTATTCGGACAGATCCCATGTGCTGTTACCTGCTCTTAATGAAGCTGCGGCGCTCATGGCCGCCATCGTCTTCCTCTCTGCCGGCAGTTTTAAATACAATGTACTATTAAGTCCAACAATGTACTTTGTTATACATCAAACTGGTGGCGTGGTTTATGGATGAGATATCCTGCGAGGTCAGGTTCGGCAGATATGGTGGCAGGTTCGTTCCCGAGACGCTGGTGCAGCCGCTTCTCGAGCTTGCAGAGGCGTTCGAGAGACTGCGAGCGGATCCTGGTTTTTCAGAGGAGCTCTCAAGGCTTATGAGAGATTTCGCCGGCAGGCCGACTCCGCTCTACAGGGCTGAGAATCTGAGCAGAGCGCTTGGAAGGACTGTGTACCTCAAGAGGGAGGATCTGCTTCACGGTGGCGCGCACAAGATCAACAACACCCTCGGGCAGGGACTCCTGGCAAAATACATGAAAAAGAGAAGGCTTATTGCCGAGACTGGCGCCGGCCAGCATGGAGTCGCCACAGCGATCGTGGGCGCACTGCTGGGATTCGAGACGGAGATATACATGGGCGAGTTGGACATCGAGCGGCAGCGCATGAACGTCTTCAGAATGGAACTTCTGGGCGCCAGAGTCATACCTGTTAAATCTGGCTCGAGAACACTGAAGGACGCGATAAACGAGGCGCTAAGGGACTGGGCTGCAAGTTATGAGAGCACTCACTATCTGCTCGGAACAGTCGCCGGGCCTCATCCGTATCCGTCGATGGTACGTGAGTTCCAGAGGGTGATTGGAGACGAGACTAGATCGCAGATCCTCGCGGAGGAGAAGAGGCTTCCAGACTCGATCGTCGCATGCGTCGGCGGAGGATCGAATGCGATGGGCATATTCACCTCGTTCCTGGAAGATGCTGTGAGACTTATCGCAGTCGAGGCTGGAGGGAGGGGCTCTGGCAGGGGGGCACGGAGCGCGGAGCACGGAGCATCGCTCGCACTGGGGGAACCAGGGGTGCTTCACGGAGCAATGACAAAGATACTGCAGGATCCATATGGCCAGATACTGGAGTCGTACTCGATAGCCGCGGGCCTGGATTATCCCGGTGTTGGGCCTGAGCTTGCCCATCTCGCCGAGACGGGACGGGTCGAGACGGCGATGGCGAGCGACGAAACCGCGATCATGGGGTTCAAGGCACTTTCCAGACTGGAGGGCATAATACCCGCGCTTGAATCTGCACACGCGGTAGGCTTTGCGATAGAGCATCCTGAGGTGCTGGGGGAACTGAGCGTGATAAACATCTCCGGCAGAGGCGACAAGGATCTGCACACGGTGATGGCCCATGACTCCGTCTGATATGAGCCTGTACGAGGTATTCAGGAGGTGCAGACCTCTCATCGTCTACATCTGCGCCGGTGACCCCTCCCCTGATGAGACCGTGGATATCGCGGATAGGATAGTGCGCGCAGGTGCTGATGTGCTCGAGCTCGGCCTTCCACACTCAGATCCGATCGCGGACGGGCCCGTGATACAGGCCGCGTCACAGAGGGCGATAGCCGCTGGCATGAACACAGACCTGTACTTCGATGTTGCATCGAAAATAGATGGTGTGCCGAAGGTATTCATGGGATACTACAACATGGTTTATCGGCGTGGCCTGGAGAGGTTCGTGTCAGACTGCAGAGCATCTGGGATCTGTGGGATGATTGTGCCGGATCTGCCGATGGAGGAATCGCGCCCCCTCCGAGAGGTGACAAGCCGCCATGGCGTGGATCTCATAAACATGATAGCTCCGAACACTCCTGATAAACGCATCCGCGATATCGTCTCCACGAGCTCAGGTTTTGTGTACCTCGTCGCCAGATCAGGGGTCACGGGCGCGCGCGCGGATCTGCAGGAGTCGACGAAGCATCTTGTAGAGAGAGTACCTCCAGTCATTCCAAGAGCCGTTGGCTTCGGGGTCTCGAGGCCAGAGCATGCTGCCGAGCTCGTCCGGGCCGGCGCAGACGGAGTCATAGTCGGCTCCGCATGTGTTGATCTCATTGGTAAAAAAGAGCTTGACCAGCTCGAGGATCTGATCAGGAGCATGAAGAAAGCGATCTCTGAGGTAAGTGTTAAGTCCGCAGCATCCATCCACCAATCATGAGTCAGTTCACCAGACGCACAGTCAATGCACTGAGATCTGGATGCGATGTCGTGATAGTCGCATTCGGCGACTCGATCACAGCCGGGTATGCGGTGAGGCATGGCTTCCCGTACTTCTGGAAGCAGGCGCTGCAGGAGAAGTACCCTGATGCCAGGATAGAGATGCACAACGAGGGGGTCTCAGGGGATACAACGAGAGACGGCCTGGCGCGCCTGGAGCATTCTGTCCTCTATCACAGGCCCGACCTGGTCACGATAAACTTTGGCATCAACGACGCAGCCTACGGAATCGGTCTGGATGAGTTCAGAGCGAATCTCTCGAGGATGGTGGAGATAATTCTCTCGGAGTGCTGCAGCGAGATAATCCTTCTGAGCTCACAGCCCCTGCTCACCCCCTATTACGATAAGCTCGTGCTCGATTACTACAGTGCAATAGGTGAGGTCGCGGCTGCAATGGGCGTGGGATTCGTCGATGTTTATGCAGCATGGATGGTGCGTGTGAGATCCGGCATGCCGCTCGAATCGCTTGTGCTGCCTGGCCTCGATCACCCCAACGAGGACGGATACAGAATAATAGCAGAGGAGCTTATGAAGCTTTTCTGATCTGCAGTGGAGAAATAAATATCTGTGGGTCGGTCGCTGATCTAGCAGGCCCTTGAGCATTCCTGAGGCGAACGGAAAGGTTTATCTCTTTTTATAGGCCACCAGTTACCTCCAGTTCTGAACGGAGTTCTGAAGATGGGTTCCGAGATACCCGGTTCTGTAGAGGTGACCGAGCTCCTGCTTACAGCAGAGATATACAACAGGTTTGAGAGTCTCACAGAGGACGACCTGCCATCAAGGATAAGAAAGCACTACTTCGACCCGGAGCACAGGGGAGTGAAACGCCCCATCTACGTCACCATATCTGATGTTGAGAAAATATACAGCATAAATGACGTGAGAAGCATCGCGAAGCGCCTCCCGTTCATCGATATAGAGGAGTTCGGATCCCAGCTGAGGCTCACAGTGTTTGATCTTGGTGCGAGGTGGTTCGCCAGGGAGGGCATCGAGCGGGTGAGATCGAACCCTGTTCTTGCTTACTATTATGAGAACTACGATCATCTCGATGTCAGCTACGCAGAGGCAAGACGTGCAAACAAGCCGAGATTCGCGGACCGCGAGTGGATCGAGGCTAGGATCAAGGAGCTTCAGGAGTCTGTACAGGACTCAGAGGATATGCTTAAGCTCGTCCAGATAAAATCGCCTGAGGATATCAGAGAGCGCATCGGGGATCTGGTGCTTACAGATGAGCAGAGGGCCGAGATATCGAAGATAGAGAAGGCTATAGAGCACAGGGAATACCTTCGCAGGGTTGGGCTGAGGGAGATCGGAAAGAGCCTCTTCGTTGGCTCTCCCGGCACGGGGAAGACGACGACCGCGAGGGCGATTGCAGAGTGGCTTGGCCTACCCCTCATAGAGGTCAGGCTCTCGATGATCACCAGCCAGTACCTGGGTGAGACCTCAAAGAACATCGACAAGGTCTTCGATCTGGCCAAGCGGCTCAGCCCATGCGTCCTCTTTGTGGATGAGTTCGACTTCGTCGCGAAGACGAGAACCTCAGATGAGCACGGCGCGATCAAGCGGGCGGTCAACACGCTCCTGAAGGCGATCGATGAGATAAGCCTGGTAGAGGATGGCGTCCTGTTCATAGCTGCAACGAATCATCCACAGCTTCTCGACTATGCTGCCTGGCGCAGGTTCGATAAGGTCTTGGACTTTCCGCTGCCTGATGAGCTCATGCGCCGCAGGATCCTAGAGAAGATCCTCTCAAAGATAGATGCAGAGGTGGATATTGATGAGATCGCGAGCCTGACCGATGGTTACTCCGGCTCGGATCTGCGCCTGGTTGTCCGCGAGGCTATGCTGAATGCACTTCTGGAGGACCGCAAAACTCTCAAGCACATCGATCTCCTGCGCGCCATAGAGGACTTCGAGCACAGGATCAGGGAGCACAGAGGCAGAGTGGCTTTATGAGAGTCGTGATGCTGGGAACCGGTGATGCGATAGGCACGCCGAAGATAGGATGCAGATGTCCCACATGCGTCGATGCACTCAATGGTGGGAGGAGCCGACGGCTCAGGTTCTCGATACTTCTGGAGAACGACGAGGGAAGGGTGCTTATTGATACGAGCCCTGATCTTCGATGGCAGCTCATCAAGATGGGCATAAGCAAGGTGGATGCAGTCATCTGGACGCATGCGCATTACGATCACTATGCCGGCTTCGGCGACTTTCACAGGGTTCAGAACCATGTGCCCGTATACGCAACCCGCAGCACCCTGGACTACGTAATCAGTTACCTCTATTTCCTGAGACCCCAGCGGCATGATGTGGAGCCCCTGGAGCCCTTCGAGATCGCCGGCATGGAATTCACGCTCTTCGAGGTGAACCATCCACCGGTCGAGACGATGGGGGTGCTGGTTTCCGCTGGTGGTAAGAGGGTTGTCATAACAAGTGATACGAATGATGCGCTATCCGAGGAGAGCCTGGATATCATGAGAGATGCAGATCTCTTCATCGCGGATGCGATAATGCCACCCGGCTACAAACTAAACAAGCACATGAACGCTGATGAGGCTATCTCCCTGGCGCACAGACTGAACGCCAGGCAGACGGTGCTGACGCACCTGAGCCATCTCTATCCGCCGCACGATGAGGCTGTAAAGAGATGGCCGCTTGCGCATGACATGATGTCAATAGTGCTGTAGCAGCAGGCCGCTTCGAATTCAGGCACAGGAGACGCAAGAGTTCCGGTCAGGCGTTCTGGAGATGCTGTAGAGGCAGCAGGGCGCAAGCTCCCATCTTTGGGGTAAGCCCGTACGCAACGAAGAACATACTCACCCTCGGACTAGAGCCTGTGGAGATACGTCAGTGAAGACTTCGACTAGCTTCGGCACAGTCGAAGTGAGGAAGCCCTGCCCTTCAGGGCGGGGAGGAGGTCACAGTTATGATTAGCATGTTGCTTGCGGATTCTGAGCTGGAGCTCGTGCCCAGAGAGATCGTGGGGTATCCGGCGGTGCGGCTCAACGCCAGGAAGCGGAACAAATCACCGGCGAAGAGTATTCTTGATGCAAGTCTTCATCACTCAGCGATGCGGGCTCTCCCCATGGGAGATCGCCGCGGGAGGCCGGATATAGTCCATGTCTTTCTTCTTGTGGCGCTGGAATCTGTCCTGAACAGGGTGGGTCAGCTCAGGGTTTATATCCATACCAGAAATAACGAGATGATCACCATAGACCCAACGACAAGGATACCCAAGAACTATCCCCGGTTTGTGGGTCTCATGGAGAGCCTCTTTGAGAAGGGCAGTGTTCCTGAAAGGGAGCCTCTCATTGTGATGCAGAGGGATCGTGATATCGGCGCATGCATAGGTGAGATCCCGCACGAAAAGGTCATCCTTCTATCACCGAAGGGCAGAAGGGTCAGGCTCAGCGATTACGTGAAGGAGTGTGATAACGCTCTCTTCATACTCGGCGGCTTTCCGAAGGGGGAGTTCATAAGCGATGTTCTCTCAGAAGCGGACGATACGATATCGATCTACGAAGAGAGCCTCTCGGTCTGGACCGTGGCATCTGAGATACTCGTCAACTACGAGAATCATGTTCTGGAGGCGTCGGCTCCATCCTGATAAAGAGGAGGGCGCAAACTCCAAGCTTCGGGATAGAATGTAATGGAGTTCCCACTGCTCCGACACCAGAAGGTCGCTCTATGACGCTGCGAGCAGAGCAGACTTCACTAATCTGCGCCCTCTGGAATCTGCTGCAGAAAAAGATGCGCGGAGTTGATCGCATATCGTCTTCTTCAGAGGACGCAGTTTGATGCATGCAGAACTCAGTTAATCCTGCTCGGATGTCTCTTTCAGAACATCATGCACTCTTTTCAGATCCTCAAGCAGCTTGATGCCCTTCTCGGTCGTTGTGTATGTCACAGTCGAGCCCTGAGAGATCTCAATAAGACCACGGGCGATCAGAAGATCCAGGTATGGATTAACCGTCTTGAAGTTCAGGTTTACCTGGTAGACTATAGCGGTTTTCGTGGCACCACCAATGCATTTCTGAAGTATCTCAGATATTATGCTCAGCTTGTCTCTTTTCAGCGTCATTATCCCATAACCCGATCTTCATGAGCACTACATGCTTCAGCATGCACAGCCTGGGCTCTCTTCAGCACTGCCATCCCGCATCCATTAGCTCAATTTAACAATATCATAAATGTGTCTCTCATCTCTGGCATATGTTATATAAGATTTTATCTCCCTATGCTGAGGCCAGACGTTACTGGACACGGGATGAGCAGGTGCCTAAAAGGGGGTGCGAAGGCTTTCGGTATGAGTGTATGGTCATCTCTTGGTCGTTGTCTGGAATAAATTAATCGCTTCGCTCTTGAGCAAACTGGACATGCTCTCATAGGGCTCTCATAGGGGTTAGCAGGGCACAAGCTCCAATCTTCAGGAGAGGAAGTCACACCAATAGCATCCCCCGTCCTGTGAGATCTTACCAAATCCGACCATCGCTCAACATTGGCCAGAAGATCCATTCAGATAAAGCGTCTCAGCAAACCGGAGGTAGCCGCACATAGGCCTTCCCACTGGCACGATCCTGATCGATGCCCTTCCACCCTCCACGAGGAGCTCTGCGACGGATGGTGGAGACAGCCTGGGGCATGTGGGGCTCCCCGGACACACCATCATCCGACTTCCATCGCGCTCGAATACCGGCTTGTGGAAATGACCAAAGACGAGCAGATCCACATCCATCTCTCTTGCCATCAGGGATATACCAGGGGAATCGGGCGAGTGTGATGGTCTGTGTATGATGCCCACGCGCAGCCCCTCGATATCAAGCTTCAGACGCTCTGGCAGTGATCTCCTGACATCCGGATGATCAGAGTTTCCAGCCACCGCATGCGTCTCCCCGAGAGTCTTAAGATCGGTGTAGACCTCCATGCTGACGAGATCGCCCGCATGCAGTATCATATCGTATCCGGACAGGGTTTTCAGAAGCTCCTCGGAAATGCGATCAAGATGTGTATCAGATATTAGGAGTATCTTCATGCTGCCTCCAGCGTGGTGATGCAGCGTCTCCGGAGCATCCGCTAAACGTGGAGCCTGCGCATCCCGGCCTCGACTATGCCCAGGAACTCAGCGCCCACCGCGACGACACTGTTTGTGAATATGGATGTGTTTATCTCGAATATCGGGTACCTGTACTTCGTGAACTCGGATACCAGCCAGCTTGTGGTGCTTCTGTTGCCCTTAAAGAGACCCTCATAGTCCTTCTTCACAGGTATGAAAACAACATCATCAAGCCTGCCTTTCTCCCTCACAAGCGCCATCAGGTTCGACCCACTGTTCGCGGTGATCGGCATCACGTCCGCGCCGTTCCTGAACGCGTTCCTCGCGCCCTCAAGCGCCTCGTAGGTGTTACCCCCGCCTGTTATCGGTATGTACACATCCCCTATCTGGAAGCTTGGCGTGTTGAAGTCTCTCTCCCAGTAGCTTATCTTGTTCAGATGCGTGAACCTCATCTCGAATGCCCTCGCGACAAGCCCGGATCTGCCGACACCTCCAATGACATAGCGCCCCGACCTCGGAAAGAGCCTGCCAAACCACCTCTCGAGATGCTCCTGATCCATATCAGCTATGAGCCTTCCGTTCTCCTCGAAGTCCTGGATCGTGGAGCAGTACTCAGGACATCGATCATCATGGTGGCCATCAAGCCTCGCCTGGATATCCTTGAAGAGGGCGTTGAGGAACGCCAGGACCTCGAGCTCGAACTCCGTGCCCAGTGGCGATAGCCGAGAGCGTCTCTCCTTGTCGGTGCTGTACTTCGTCCTCCCCTCTATCACAAGTATGGTGCCGTTCTTGTAATCCTCCACGAGCCTGTACGCTGTGCCGTTTCTGTTGGCTGTGATCAGTTTGATCTCGCCTCCCTGGCCCATGACATCCTCGATGTACTTGTTCACAGATGGGGTCTCTCCCGAGCCCGAGACCGCTATCCCCAGATTCATCTTCCTCGGATTGAAGTGCCTCTGGACTGGATCCTCCAGCGTGCACGGGAAGATATTGTCGAAGTGGTTCTGCAGGAGCTGAAGGAAGCTGTACAGCGAGAGGGCGCTTCTGCCTGCAGCAAGCCCATAGACGAATTTGTTCCTCTCGGTATCGCTCAGGAAAGATGCCAGCGACTCTGAGAAAGACGCAACCTCAGACATATCGAGACGAAGCAGCTTCTCCAGAAATCCGCATTGCAGGAGTGTTGCCTCCCGGAATATCTCAAACAGGCCAGACATGGTGGCTCCTGCTATGAGGATGTCTGAAGATAAGCTTTTCCTGTGCTCAGCATGGGCAGTCCGAATGAGAGCTGAATTCAGAAATTCTGTGGATTGCTGCTATTGGATGTCGGAGACGCTCAATCCCCAATCAGACACACATTTCTATTTCTGTATTACAGATGGCCGATCGAGAGATCTTCGACCGCTCTCGACAGCATCGAAAGGCATCGACGAGCATCGAATGTCGAAAGCAGTCGAAGCGCAGTCGGCTTCACCATTCAGGGTGAGGTGGTACATCATTCAGCTTATGACCTCTCCAAGCGCCCCCATGCTTCTCGCGAGCGCGATCTCCTGGGCGATTCTCCTTCCTGTGGAGAGGCCCTTCTCAATGAGATCAGAATATGGCGATCCGCTTATGAAGAGGTTTGTACCTGCAACGATTCTTGCAGATATCTCGAAGACCTTGAAGTCCAGATCGTCGGTCACTATCGTCTCGAGGCTAAACGGACCCACCATGCCGCCAAATAACTCTATCGACGTCTCGACGACCCTCTCGCCGAGGTCGAATACCTTCGGAAGAAGCGACTCTCGCAGAACCAGCGGCAGGTTCCCGGTCACGACGAAGCTGGGGTATATCCCTGCAGCCTCGAGCTCGTTCACCGATCCTATCCTGAATATCTCGTCAGCATTTGATTCCACACGCCTGTCGATCCCGAGCATGTCGAGTGTGCCCTTCCTCAGACGGTAGCCCTTCTCCCTTATGGGAGAGTAGAAGAAATGTATGTAGTATCTTGTTCCTAAGATGAACTCCTGTATGGTGTATTTCTGTCCCTGCTGGATCTTCGACTGGAACTCTTCCTTATTCTTTGCTATGAAGAACCCCTTTCCGCCCTTGGCGCCGTGGTACTTGACTATGACAGGCCTGTCTATCAGCTCGGCGTTCTCGAACCTCATGGGGACGTTCACACCAGCCCTGAGAAGCCACTCTCGCTCCATCTCGCGGTCGCTCTCCCAGGCGAGGCATCTTCTGTTCCCAAAGGTCGGCACAGGCAGAGCTTCGAAGTTCTGGATGCCGAGATACTCGACCATCGAGCCGTGTGGTATTATTATGGCGTTCTCATCGATCAGACGGTCGCTCTCATCCAGCATGGCTTTATAACTGTCCAGCGATATAAATGCATCCGGCTTTGCGAGAGGGAAGGCATCATAGAACCTCGGGGGCGGACCTATACATATGCCGAGAGTCCTGAAGCCCTCCTGTTTCGCGCCGTGAAATATCTGAAGGCTGCTGTGGGAGCAGACCGTGGCTATTGTGATGTTCTTCAGATCATACCCATTCAGTATCTCCAAAATCTCCTCTTTCGAAATCATGACTACGACCTTTTCTCCCCTCGATTCGATCCTTTGAAATCTGCAGGTTGGCGTCCCACTAGATAATCTCTTCGTTTGGATGCAAGGACAGGTGGGGCATCTCATAGAGCAACCTTCTGGAAGTGCAGGGGGCAGCAGGACACCATCAAAGGAAATAAGAAGCTAGCGCTGTGCAGAGGATGGCATCTCTCCAGCATTCACATAGCCAAGATCTTCAGGGCATCCACGACTCCAGATACTGTTTTATACCTTGATGGAAAGAGTTCTCCCCAAAGAGATTCATTGACACTGTGTGGTCTTGATGAAGCCTATTTACCTCATACTCATCATGCTGCTTCTGAGCGGGATCGCTTCCGCCCAGCTGGAGCCGGATAGGGAGCGTTTCGATATCGAGATCCATCCTGGAGAGGTCATACACAAGGTGCTGACCCTGACAAACACAGGCGAGGAGCCGGTATCGAGGATAAGAACTACCGCTGTGGGTGGAGACGCGAAGGATATGATAATGATCGATATACCCAAAAAGGCAATCGATCCGGGCGATGATATGGATGTGGACATATTCTTCATGGCACCTCCTGAGACGAAGCCTGGGCTGTACACAGGATTCTTCTACATATTCGATGAGACCGCGCCTCCTGCTCTCCCGATAGCGATAAGCTTCAACCTCAACGTCATCGAGAAGGACAGCTATAACGTTGGACTTTACATAAATGATGCAAAGGAGGTGAGCGGGGAGGTCACACCGGATGAGCCTGTAGAGTTCGATCTCGAGGTGAGAAACACCGGCAGGTTCAGGGATCTAATCGAGGTGTACATCCCTGAGGTCCCCGCGGGCTGGCAGCCGAGGCTATACGATGGGGATGAGGAGATAGATCTGCCATACTCGCTCGCTCTCCCATCCGGATCAAGCCATCATCTGACCCTGAAGGTTGAGGTGAATGAGAACGCGAGGAGTGGGTCGATGAGGATCGTGGGGGAGTCTCAGGGCAACAGATCCAAGAACGCCAGTGTTACAGTGAATCTCGATGTCGGGGTTGTGGTCAAGGGTTATGATGTCAGGATAGATATCCCGAAGCAGGTGATCGTGAACAGGAGCTACGAGGGGAGGATAACGCTCTTCCTGGAGAACAATGTCAGGGTGATGGTAGATGCGATATCGGATCCATCCCTGCTCATCGTGCCATCGAGCATGGTTCTGGACATCGACGGCAAGTTCGGATCGGCGAACTTCACGCTTATCGCGACCGAGCCATCTGGATATGCAATAGTCTTCAGGATGGTAGATACAAATGGTGTGCCATTCCCGCCTGAGGTAGTGTATCTAGAGGCCGTAGAGCCATCTGGGCTCGCGGTAATCACCTCGGCGGATCCGAGGTACATGGCCGTTGCCTCTCTGCTTTCAGGAAACAATACGACCGTGCCTGTGATCCAGGTCGAGGACAGGGTGAGTAAGGATATCATGGACATGCTTCTACCCTACAGTGATGTGATCATACTGGGCAGCGAATCAGAAGTGAGCAGTAAAATCGAGTCTGAGCTATCCGGCTTCAACGTCTCCAGGATCGCAGGCTCGGATCTCGCCGAGACCTCCTGGATTCTCGCAGACAAGATGTGGTCTAACCAGACAGCAGTTGTCGTCTCAGGGCCGAGCGAGATAGATGTCTTCAGATCGTACCAGATCGCAAAGCGTTCAGGTCTGCCACTGGTCGTTTGTGGTGACGAGCTCACTGATTCGATCACGACATCAATAAAGAGCATGATGGCGAAGGGTCTGGAGAAGGCGATCATCGCAAGCGGCGTGAGTGATTCAGTGGTGACATCTCTCAAAGTGATGGGGCTCTCAGTGGAGGTGTCGTGATGCGCGCTATATTTATTGCAACTCTCCTCTTGCTCCTGATATCTCAGGCGGGCGCTGTGTTTGAAAGAGGGGTGAAATCAGATACCGATGAGATGATACTCGTCGGCGAACAGGACTGGCATGCTGTCGTGGCATCCGTGCCGCTCTCGACGTGGAGTGAAGAGAACACCACGGTAGTGAGGCCGATGCTGATACTCCCGCGGGAGGTGAATGCTGGAAGGCGGCTCGGGTGGGTGGAGGGCACGGATCTCGAGAGGTACGGGATGGATGCGATCCTGCAGACCATGACCTCTGGCAACGTCTCCGCGCTGATAATCCACGGCTCCGGCGAGGACGTCAAGACCCTCGTCAAAACAGCTCAGAAGCAGGGAATGAAGACGTACATGACAGTATCCCTGGAGCCTGAGAGCGATGAGGAGAGATGGACATCAACCACACTGGTAAATGCGAACGATTCGACACTGGCAGGGATGATTCGTGATGCATTCAGAGGTGTCGAGCTCAGGAAGAGGCTGGAGGAAGGGAACGACACAGAGATAGATGGATACTCACTGGACGCAAACGGAAATCGTGGATCTCTCTTATGTCCTGTGAATCCAAATGTCAGGGAGGATCTCTACGCCAGGATCGAGGAGATCATAGACGAGTACAAGGTAGATGGCATAGTGCTCTACAGGTTTGGCTTCGATGGAGAGGACTACTGCTTCTGTGACGTCTGCAAGGAGGAGTTCTACAGAGATACAGGGCTGGACCTGACGAGGATAAGGTCATCAGGATACAACTACCAGAAGTGGCTCTCGTGGAGGGAGCAGAAGGTCCTGGAGATCGCGCGAGAGGCGCGGAACATAACAAGAAACCTCGGACCGGTGGAGCTGGGCGTCGCCATAGACGAGCCCTTTGACAAATCGAAGGGCTATAACCTCTATGATCTCTCCAGCGTATCAGATTTTGTCGTTGTGTCCTCTGTGCCTGTGCAGGATGCAGAGTTGGCTGCCAGGGTGACTGATACCCCGATATACGTGAGGCTCAGCGATGATTATGTTGAGTACATGCTCTCCACGCAGAACGTCGAGGGCGCTTTGAATTACATTGAGAGTCTCATCAAATCAGAATGCGACGGCATGGTCTTCGAGTATAACGTCGTTTACACACCTCTATGGTCTGAGCTCGAGCCCCCCTCGAAGGCAGCTCAGTGGCTCATAAAGGAGCTCGGAATGAGGACATTGGGCATAGGAGATGTCTCCTGGGCATGCAATGATACGATAAGATATAACAGCAGCGAGGAGCTGGCGGTGCTTTTGAGCAGCCGGTGGAGTTCCTCCCCTGGCGTTGTTCTGGTCGGGGATAACTACACCGCGGGGATCCAGGCGGCGACAATAGCTTCGTACCTGAACTGGCCAGTTCTCTTCTTCTCCTCCAACATATCGAACACCACGCTCTCGGAGATCGAGAGGCTAGGTTGCAGAGATGCGATCATCGCAGGGGACGCGCCATCTGATGTGGTCAAGATGCTGGAGGAGATGAACGTCACAGTCCACAGGGGTGATCTGGATCTTCTCCTGGGAGAGATGAGGGCGCGAAACGATTCTGTCAGATCCATAGTGCTGACAAACAGCCACGACATCTCTCTGATACCTCCAAAGCCGGAGAGCAGGATAAAGAGAGCGTTTGTCAAAGACCTCTGGATCAGTGTTGAGACCATCCCCGCGAGCATACCCTCTGAGGAGGCCGGGGAGGTCGTGCGGATGAACATAACGCTCAGAAACACTGGCACAGAGCCTCTGGAGGGGGTAAGCCTCGTTGACATGTTCGCAAACGGCCGGTATGTGAGGATGCCGATATACTACAAAGGAAAGCTCGCGATCACAGACCCGATATCCAAAGAGCCGTCGGATCCGGCAGGCGCATTCTTCAACGGCTCGATACTCACGTGGGATCTAGAGAAGCTCGACCCGGATGAATCGGTCTCTCTGAATTTAGAGGTCGTGGTTTTACATCCCATGGATGCCGGCTGGGTGCAGCCTCTCGACAGGGGCATGACGGTCAGGTACACCGGCCTGGCGGAGAACGTCACGGTGGAAACGGAGAGCGACGGACCAGTCTCTGAGATAACGTATCCAGGAGAGATGCCTGTTGGAACTGCAATAGTCACATGGAATGTCTCTGAGCCGCACAGCTACACAGCCCTCCGGCTCTTCAGCCCGCACGGGCTGATAGGCTATGTCCGGTTCGGCGCAGGATCGGACGGATACCGCGCAGTTCTTCCGATGCCTGAGCCTGGAAGATGGTTATTCAACATAGAGGTCGGTGGTGGCACGGAGTACCGGACGAAGAACATGAGCATAGAGGTGAGGTCGACACTGCCGCCTAACAACGTTACGGCTTTCAGCCACACGAAGGTGCCGAAGCTGTCGCTGGCATCGATGCAGGTTGCAGCTGCAAAGCGCGCCATAGTGATGGACGTGGCGAAGGACCCGCAGTATGTGGACCCTGGTGAGGTCGAGGAATGGCTCCGCGAGAGTGTTGGGGAGAAGAAGCTGAGACCGGAGTACCTCCTGGTGGTCGGAGACCCCGGATCACTTCCATTCCCGACGACCGGTGTGAAGCAGGAGCTTGAGGGAGATCCCATCTCCTATGATGTTTACAGGGATTACAGAATAGAGATGGATGACGACAACTACACAGAGGTCGCGACCGGTCGGTTCATAGGGCTCAGCGTTTACGACGTCTCGCAGATGGTCGCCAGGACTCTGAGCTACGAGAGGCTCCATGGCGATTGGAAGAACACATCGCTCGTTGTGGCCACGCCGGTGGAGTGGCCATGGAGCCCTGTGCCCATCAGGATAAAGGAGTATCTTGCAGACGCAGGCCTGAACTCGAGAGACCTGCGGTGGGAGGAGGCGACCTTCCAGAGGGTCTCTGCATTCATGAACAATGGCGTGGGCATAGTCCACTTCGATCATCATGGTTCAGAGAAGGGCTGGGCGCTCTCGAGCTGGTCGATGACAGACTCGTTCCTCGATGAGACGCAGGTCAAGCAGTTCGTCCTCGCTCCCCAGCTCACGACGAGCAACTCCTGTCTGAGCTCCCGACTCAAGGGATTCAGCATCAATGTGAGCGGGACGGAGATGTACATACCAATGAGGCTCGACGACTCGATAGCATTGGCGTTCGTCAGGGCTGGGGCTGTGGGATATGTGGGCTCATCCGCGCTTGTTTGGATATACGTCTCAGAGGACTACAACAAGCGCTTCTACCAGGCGCTGGTATTCGAGAATGCAACCGCAGGCGAGGCCCTGAGCCAGGCCGAGAACCTTTACATCATGAAGATGAAGGGCGCGGAGAAGATATCCTTCGAGAGGATAGAGGAGATGCTGCCTCCGTGGGAGTACTCCATGAAGGAGATGATGAACCAGACCGCGAGCAGCTTCATGCTCTTCGGCGATCCGGAGTTCAGGCCATATCTCCCAGAGACGCCGGAGCTTCCGTATAGGGTAGATGAGGTCTCGGGCAACGATACTGTTGCAGTCTCCGTCGCCCCCATCACAGAGCAGGCCACGGACTGGCTCTATTGGCTCGGCGTGGACAGCACCGACGGGGAGGTCAGCCTCAACGCTCCTCCTGCGATCATAGCTGAGGTGCTGCTTCCCAGGGATGCTGAGGAGGTCGTAGTTAAAGAGGGATCCAGAGTCGTGTGGCATGCGGAGGATGTAGCCGGAGAGAACAGGCGCGTGATGTGGCCTGTCATCAACCCGAGACTCGGAGAGACGAGGAGCTTCTCGGTGGAATACCGCGTCATCCCTGAGGAGCTTCAGATCATAAACATCACCGTAGGCTGGAACGCGGTCTCAATCTACGTCAATCCCAAGGATGCGCGCGTGGAGAAGTACCTCAAGGGCAAGCCGTACCGCGGGATATTCACGGTGACCGATGATGAGTGGAGCTACTCATTGAAGGACTCGACTATTACGAACATAACTGCCTTTGAGCCAGGAATGGGCTATATAATCGACAGCTATGATGATTTCACCATTAAGATCCCGGGCAAGCCTGTGGAGCGGCCGTACAGGCTCAAGCTCACAGCTGGCTGGAACCTGATCGGGCTGCCCGTGAACGAATCGCTTGCTCCCATGAACATCACCGTCAACACAGAGCACCGGCGTTACAGCTTCTCAGAGGCTGTAGAGAAGGGATTGATATCAGCGTTCATGTGGAAGTATGAGGATGGCGAATGGAAGCCGCTGAAAATGGACGAGCCTATGGAGCCGGGAAGGGCGTACCTGATGGAGGTCACGAAGGAGTGCAGACTGGAGTTCAGCTGAATGCTCCAAAAGTGTGGCCTCCGCATCTTTCCAGAAATTACCTCCTGGAGAGGTGCAGCAGAACCTCTGGTCTTCAGGCCTGGATGAAATCGCAGAGCTCTGCGGCGTATGGAGAATTCTGAGATGCTGTGGCAGAAGGATGCTGATTGAGGCTGTTCGGTGATCCGAGCCTGCAACCCACAGCATCACATAGATTTGCAGCACCCCCAAAACGCGCTCCAATCAGTCAGGTGCACACCTCAGATACTAAGACTTATAAACCAGTGGGTGGCAGGTAGCAGGTATCAAGCTCATTGGAGGAGTATTATTTGGCGCGAAAACCCGGAAGCATGTACAGAAGGATCGAGCGGCCTTACACGCGCAGGGAGTACATCGGAGGCGTCCCTGGAAGCAAGGTCGTTCACTATGACATGGGAAATCTCACAGAGGAATTTCCCGTCAAGCTCTCTCTTGTGGTGAGAGAGCCATGCCAGATCAGACACACTGCACTTGAGGCGGCAAGGGTCGCCGCGAATAGGTATCTTCTTAAAACGCTGGGCAGGAACGATTTCCACCTGAAGCTCAGGGTCTACCCGCATCATGTCATAAGGGAGAACAAGCAGGCTACAGGCGCAGGCGCGGACCGCGTCTCCAGTGGTATGCGTCGCGCATTCGGGAAGCCTGTCGGCACAGCGGCGCAGGTATACACTGGGCAGCGGATATTCACGCTGGGCGTGCACCCAGAGCACATCGAGGAGGCCAAGACAGCTCTGCGAAGGGCCGGACATAAGCTGCCCTCGCCGGTCCAGATCATCGTAGGCTCCTGAACGGTGACCAGGCTTGGAGGACTATCTAGAAGGACTCGAGCGGGCGATGAGATCCATGCCCGCCGCTAAGGGTACAAAGGAGAGGTTTCAGATCCCTGTGCCCAGGATATTCTATGAGGGCAAGACGACTGTTCTCGATAACTTCGCAGCCATAGCGGATGCTCTGAACAGAGACCCGGATCACCTGATGAAGTTCCTTCTCCAGGAGCTGGGCACCGCTGGAAAGATCGAGGGGCATCGTGGCGTATTCCAGGGGAAGTTCACAGAGCAGGCGATTCAGAACCAGATCGCGGCCTATGTCGATGAGTATGTGATATGCTCAGAGTGCAAGCTACCGGATACACACCTCATAAAGAGCGATCGCGTTCTGATGCTGAAATGCGACGCGTGCGGGGCACACAGGCCGGTCAAGAAGAGGAAGGCCAAGGCGGTCGTTGCCAGGGATGTCATAGAGGAGGGCGAGACCTACGAGCTCAGAATCGAGTCTGTGGGGAGCAAGGGCGACGGCATAGCCAAGGTAGACAAGTATCTGATCTTCGTGCCTAACACATCGAAGGGCGAGATCGTAAAGGCCAAAGTGAAGAAGATAAGCGGGACGCTTGCTTTTGCGGAGATCGTTGAGCGGAAGGGCAAGGCATGAGTGATAAGAGGATCCACCTGAGCTTCACAGACAGGCATAAGTACAGGATGGAGTTCGAGCCGGCTGAGTTCTGGAAGCCTCTTGCGGATGTCTATGAGGGTGTTGAGTGGTCTATAGGCGATGAGTACATCTCTGTCATCGCGGAGAACTACTCATACCTCCTGGACCTGCTGGTCCATGCCAGGCAGTTCTACCTCAGATCCATGCCGTTCGAAGAGCGGTTCAGGTGATTGCTGGTAATGACATTACTGTTATCTGCAGCACCTCTGCAGAGCCCACGCCGAGGGCATGATTTCCACATCTCTTCAGTCTGCCGTTCGGCTTCGATCATCATCTCCACAGCGTCTGCAGCTCGAGTGATTCGGACCATCCGGATAGTTATATTACCCAGTAGATTCACCATGCCGGCATGGCCTGTGGTCTTTACACTTCAGATGTGGGGATACCATGATCACCATCAAGGATGTCGAGCACATAAGCTGGCTTGCCAGCATAAGGGTCTCCGAGGAGGAGAGGGAGGAGCTTGTTGCGCAGTTCAACACGATCTTGGATTACTTCCAGCAGTTGGATGAGGTGGATACAGAGGGCGTCGAGCCGACATACAGGGTCGTGGATCTTGCAAACGTATTCAGGGAGGATGTGCCCAGAGACTCTCTCACTCAGGATGAAGCTCTGAGAAACGCGCCGAGAAGAGAGGAAGGATACTTCAGAAGCCCGAGGATAGTGTGAGCATGCTCTTGCAGCTGAAGGATGAGATCAGGTCAGGATCTGCTGAGGAATATCTCCACAGGCTCTTCGAGAGGATAGAGCGCAGCAGGCTGAATGCATTCACCACGCTTGCGAAGGAGAGCGCCCTGGAAGCGGCGAGGGAGTTCGATGCCAGGCCCTGGGGCGGCGCGCTCGCAGGAATTCCTGTGGCGATCAAGGACAACATCTGCACGAGGGGCATAGAGACGACATGCAGCTCAAGGATTCTCAAAGGGTTCATCCCGCCGTATGATGCCCATGTGATAGAGCGTCTCAGGGCCGAGGGTGCCATAATCATCGGGAAGACGAACATGGACGAGTTCGCCATGGGGACATCAACAGAGACGAGCTGTTTCGGGCCGACGAGAAACCCCTGGGATCTGGAGAGGGTGCCAGGAGGGTCCAGCGGCGGATCTGCAGCCGCGGTGGCAGCAGGCGAGGCGCCATGCGCACTCGGCTCTGACACAGGAGGTTCTGTCAGATGCCCTGCATCTTTTTGCGGCACTGTTGGGATGAAGCCGACCTACGGATTGGTCTCGCGCTACGGGCTGATCGCCTATGCGAACTCTCTGGAGCAGATCGGACCGATCACAAAGACCGTTGAGGATGCGGCTCTTCTCCTCGATGTCATAGCAGGTCACGATCCAAGAGATTCCACATCCATCGCATCTGAAGGGAATTATCTCAGCAGCATAGGCAGAGATATCAGAGGCATATGCATCGGTGTTCCGGAGGAATACTTTGGCGAGGGCGTAGATCCGGGAGTTGAGCGGGCTGTGTGGGACGCAGTCTCAGTCCTGGAGGGGCTGGGCGCGAGCTGGAGGAAGATAAGCCTTCCGCACACCAAGTACGCGCTTCCGGCGTATTACATAATAGCGATGTCCGAGGCGTCGTCCAACCTTGCCAGATTTGATGGATTGAGGTATGGATTGAGGGTTGGCGAGGACAAGGACTGGCACACGACCTTCTCTGAGATCAGGGCGATGGGATTCGGGAAGGAGACTAAGCGGAGAATACTGCTCGGCACGTATGCCCTCTCTGCTGGGTACTACGGAAGGTACTATCTGAAGGCTCTGAAGGTCAGGACTCTCATCAAAAGAGATTTCGAGCATGCGCTGAATAAGGTTGATATAATAGCATCGCCCACGATGCCCTTCCCCGCCTTCAAGATCGGCGAGAGGATAACGGATCCGCTATCACTTTACATGTCAGATGTGTTCACGGTGCCCATAAACCTGGCGGGCATCCCCGCGATATCGGTGCCATGCGGCTTCTCGGATGGTCTTCCTGTGGGACTGCAGCTCATGGCGAGGCCTTTCGACGAGGCACTGCTTCTCAGGGTCGCGAACGCCTATGAACAGGCAACACCATATCATCTCAGATCCCCGGAGGTGGTCTGATGGATGATGTGATTATCGGGCTGGAGATACACGTCCAGCTCAACAAACTCAGGTCAAAGATGTTCTGCGGTTGTTCTACAGGCTATCATGATGCACCTCCGAACACGCACACCTGCCCTGTGTGTCTCGGCCTTCCCGGATCACTTCCCGTCATAAACAGAAGAGCGGTCGAGTTCGGTATAAAGGTCGCACTGGCGCTGAACTGCAGCATCGCAGAGGAGACGATGTTCTACAGGAAGAACTACTACTACCCGGATCTTCCCAAGGGGTTCCAGATAAGCCAGTACGATTATCCGCTTGCCACAGGCGGATACGTTCTCATCAAGGGTGATGATGGGCAGGAGCGGAGGATAAGGATAACCAGGGTCCACATGGAGGAAGACCCCGGAAGACTGGTGCATGCGGGCACCATAGACAGGGCAAGGTACACCCTGGTCGACTACAATCGCTGCGGCATGCCGCTTCTTGAGGTCGTAACAGAGCCGGATCTCAGATCTCCAAAAGAGGCTAGGCAGTTCCTGGACAAGCTCAGGACGATTTTGGAGTACCTGGATGTATTCGATGGCAATCTCGAGGGATCATTGAGGGTGGACTCGAACATATCTCTTGCTGGCGGAGACAGGGTTGAGGTGAAGAACATCTCGAGCCACAAGGGCGTCGAGAAGGCGTTATCGTATGAGATAACAAGACAGAGGAACCTGAAGCGGAGGGGGATCGAGGTCGTTCAGGAGACCAGGCACTACGATGAGCTTCGCGGAGTGACCGTGTCGATAAGAACAAAGGAGGAGGCTCACGATTACAGGTACTTCCCGGAGATGGATCTCGTCCCTCTACGGATCGCTGACTGGGTTCCCAGGGTAAGAGCCGAGCTTCCAGAGCTTCCGGATGCGAAGAGGGAGCGGTTCAGGGAGCAGTATGGCATCAGCGATGATCACGCGAAGTCCCTCACATCTGAGATAAAGGTCGCAGACTTCTACGAGTGGGTTGCTGCTCGATCCGATCCCAGGCTTGCTGCTGTGTGGATCGCTGATGTTCTCAAAGGAGAGCTGAACTACAGGAATTTGACCATAGACAGCTTCAAGAGAGAGAGCATGCTGGAAATTGTCAGGATGCTCTCTGATAGGGAGATCACTGACGAGGTCGCTGTCACCGTGATAAGAACAATACTCGACAGGGGCGGATCGCCCAGGGAGCTCGTCGAGAGCATGGGCCTGAAGAGAGCGGATGATGATTATGTTGTTCAGGCTGTCAGGGAGGCGATTGCAGATTCGCAGGAGGCGGTCAGGGACTACCTCAGCGGCAACACCAGAGCGATAAACTACATCGTCGGTCAGGTCATGAAGAGAACAAAGGGCAGAGCCGATCCATCGGTCGCACACAGGCTTGTGAGAGAGGAGATCGAGCGGCAGATGTGCTGATCCGCTCGAGTTTGAATATTTTAAGGACCTATCCGTGATATTCCTCCCTGCCCCGAGGGCGGGGCTTCCTGACTCTGGTTACCCATCTGACATAAGAGCAGTGGCTACTTCAGTAGCCACTTAACCTGGCATCACCAGCACAACAGACTTAACAGTCCTCGCTGCTTAACCGACGATCAGTAGAATCGCGAGCCTGTATGCCAGGATCTCATTTCGTCGCCACTATCTTTATGACATCCCCGTCCTTCAGCTCATACTTCTCCCCAACACGCAGCTTCCTGCGTGCGTCTATCGCGAAGAGGAAGCTCTCGCCCAGTTCTGTATGAACCCTGTAGGCGAGATCGCGTGCTGTGGATCCTCTCTTCATGAGAAATGCATCTGGGAGGACCACCCCATCTCTGTCGGTGAACTTGTTCTCGTCCTCCACAGGGTATACGGTTATGTAGTCGAGCAGATCGAAGACCGCGCGGTTGATGCACTCCTGCACTCCGGTGGAGCCGTACTCCTTCAGGAGAACCCTTATCTTATCCAGACCGGCCTTCTGGGCCCTGTTGAGCTCACCCACGATCTCAAAATCAGGATCCCCAGGGAGGTATCTTATAACACCTGCCTTATCAGCCATTCTCAGCGCGATCTCCGCAGCACCGCTCACAGGCACAACGATCTCATCGAGCTCCATTAGCCTCCGGATGTTCTCCCTGGGCGCGAGATCGATCTTATTGGCAGCTATGATCATGGGCTTGCTGGACTGCCTGAGAAGCTCTGCAAACCTCCTGAGATCGTCCTCGCTCCATGTTGCAGGATCAGAGTCCATGCGGGAGAGGGCCCAGCGCACATCTTTATCGGACACGCCAGCGCCGCCAAGCTGCTCGTATATGATCTGCTCCGGCTTAGCCTTCTCAGAGGTGTACTGGCGCATCAGCTTTGTCCAGTTTCTCTCCAGGATCCCGAAGAGCCACATGCTTATCTCGCGCTTGAGAAACTCCACATCCTTCAGAGGATCGTAGTTTCCAATGCCAACAGGGTTCCCCTCAGCATCCGTAGAACCTGATGCATCCAGAACATGTATCACGACCTCAGCCAGGCGAAGGCTATCCAGAAACTCATTTCCAAGGCCCCTCCCCAGATGCGCATCCGGCACCAACCCTGCAACATCTATGAGCTCCACAGGCACAAACCTGCTGCCATTGATGCATCTGCCGCATCCACCTTCAATGCCGAGCTCCACACACGGGCACTTCACTCTCACGTATGAGACGCCATGGTTGGCATCGATGGTCGTGAATGGATAGTTCGCTATCTCGACATCCGCCAGAGTGGCGGCCTTGAAGAACGTCGATTTACCCGCGTTCGGCTTTCCAGCAAGCCCTATTGACAGCATACGTTCCCATCAACCTGTAACTCTTTTGCGCACCAGCCTGCAAGAGAGCCTTCTCAGATCCTCCTTATATCCAGCTTGCATCTTGATGCATAATCCTCGAATCTCGAGACCTTCTCCGATGCGAGTCTCTTCACGAGAGCCATGCCTTTATCAGTCAGCGCCTTCTCCTCGATCACGCCCGCAGAGAGAGCAGATCTGTAGATGCTCTCCCCAGGATCGGTCCTCACGAGGACCGTGGACCATCCGCCCGGGGATCCAACGCTGCCTACAGACACATCTGCAAGCTCAGCCGTGAAATCGAAGCAAGGACCGCATCCTGGCCATGTGAACTCATCTGTCTCCTGGAGGGGCACCTCCTTCGTGCCCTCCTTCGAGATTACCCTGAACATGCCTCTCTGTATCTCAAACCTCTCGACATCAGTGGGCTGTAGATTCATCTTCTCCTTCACCAGGCCTGTCATGAGCCTCTGGTAATCGAAGTTCTCCATACAGAACAGACCTATCATCAGGGCGATCCTCTCCTGGCCGAACTGGTATGGCTCATCAAGCAGCTGGGCCTTCCGAAGTGCCTGTATCTGGCAGGGCGTTCCCGTGAACCCGATCTTCGTGAAGCCACTATTGATGGCCATCTGAACACCAGCAATGCTTGGGGCTATGGTGTACTTGGTGCCTGCAGCTGCGATAATCTCCTCGGGAGTGGTCGCGACTTTGGGTGTGGTCTGCCACCTCGAGTTTCTATCGGTCACAACAGCGCAATCGATCACGCCGGTCTCCAGCGCGTGGACCAGAAGAGCTGTCACCACCCCTCCATCCTGAACCTTGCCGCGAACTGGCGTCGCCCTTGCTGCCATCGCGCTCCGGTATATTCCCAGGACTTCTTCAGACGCTCTCGATCTCCCGAAGAGCTTCTTTTCGAAGAAGGGCATGTCGAAGAAGCTTCTCGGGCAGTATGCGTAGCACAAACCACAAAGGGGATCGTACTCCATAAGTGTTGGCTTTCGATTCTGCTGCCCGATCCTGGGGCAGAGGGCTATACAGGTGCCGCACAGGCAGCAGATCCCCCGCTGGACCACCTTGTAGTCCAGATCGGCGAACCCGCATTCCAGAAAGGTGGGCTCAGGGTACATCTCCTTAGCAGCCATGATGAATCTCCAGAAACTCCATAGGCTCCATACCTAAAGCTTTTATGGTAAGGATATGCCTGCAGAACTGTGATTCTCGGAGTCGATATTGGCGGGGCGAACACAAAGGCGGCGAGTTCTGATGGGCGGTTTTCAGAGATCCGGTATCTTCCTCTCTGGAAGAAAGCACCTCTTAGCGAGCATCTTGAGGAGCTGAGTACCAGGCTGGAACCTGATGCTGTGGGCGTGGTCATGACCGGCGAGCTTGCGGACTGCTTTGAGTGTCGGAGAGATGGAGTGCTGTTCATTGCATCTGAGGTCGAAAGGGCGTTTGAGTGCCCCGTGCACTTTTGGGGTCTGAGCGGGTTTCACCGGAGCGTTTCGAGAGAGATGGCGCTGGATCTAGCTGCTGCAAACTGGTCTGCATCTGCAGCCCTCCTATTAAAAGACGTGGGGAGTTGCATCCTAGCTGATATGGGTTCGACAACCACAGATATCATACCTGTGATGGACCGTCCGCTCTCCGGCTGTACGGATCTTGAAAGGCTCCTGCGCGGTGAGCTTTTATACACAGGGTTGCTGCGCACAAACCTTGCAGCGTTGCTCCCGGGCGTCGAGCTCTTTGGTGGCTCTGTTCCACTCTCATCCGAGCTCTTCTCAATAACAGCAGATGTGTATCTCGCTCTCGGAGATATAGAACCGGATGCGTATACATGTGAGACTCCTGACGGCGGGCCGAAGAGCCTTAAGGGGGCGCTCAGGAGGCTCGCGAGGACCGTGTGCTCAGACCTCGATGAGCTGGGGGAGGACGGCGCGCTCTCGATCGCAGCGCAGGCAAAATCCCGCCAGATATCGATCGTATCCACTGGAATATCCAGAATAGCTGAGAGGCATAAGATCAGAAGGGTCGTTGCAGCCGGAGTGGGCGAGTTTATTGTGGAGGATGCATGCGAGCGCGCAGGTCTGGAATGCATCCGCCTGTCAGAGATCTACACCGAGAGGCTGTCTGATGTGTTTCCTGCATTTGCTGTGGCCCGCCTGCTCTCAGAGAGGTATCCCATGAGCCAGGTACGGGCCGAGAACTGTGAATATGAGTGAGGATATCACGAGCCAGGAGAGCGCGGCCACGATGCCTCTCGTGAACCGCTCGGCGCTCCTCTCGCTCATCACTTTATCTAGGAGCATCCTGATCATATCGCGAGCTATATGGCCGCCGTCGAGCGGTATCGTCGGCAGGCAGTTGAAGAGCCCCGCATACATGTTGATCCAGCCGATCCATAGCAGCAGGTTTGCGATCCAGAATATTTTTCCACCCAGTGGCTCCGCCCATCCGGCTGGCTCGAAGAGGTAGAGCATCGATCCGCTGAAGCCCTGGAATCCATCTGATGTGAATCCTACAACGCCCGTAAACGGCAGTCCCATGAGCGTGTTAAAACCCTTCAATCCGCTTGACGGGATCGATCTCATGAGCGCAAGGAACCTCTCCGGCTGTAACTCCTGAAAGGTAACTCCATCGAGGTATAGGGCTGTGCCTGATATCGCAACCCCTATCATGCCTGTGCCATCGCCTTTTGGCGCAAGTTTCACGCTGTAAGATCCCTTTGTGGTATTTATTTTTAGAATCTGCCCTGGGTATGTGGAGTTCATGTAGTCCCTGAAGCTCTCGAGTGAATCGACTCTTGTATCATTGATATCTGTGATGACGAACCTCTCCGGCATTCCGGCGTCCTTTGCCGGCGATCCGTCGAACGTGTCTACGACCTGCACCCCGAGGACAGGCTCTCCGGAGATTATTGCCCTGGAAGTATCATCAAAGAGCTCAAGGGACCTCCCCTCTGATGCGATCCTGTAAAGCTCCTCCAGGCTGCTCGCACCCGAAACAACCATCCCTGCACGGACATCACCTGCAAATCTGCTTTCAGGATCGACATCAACAACGACAACCCTGTCGACCGGTGAGAGCGCGCTGATGACAGGACCGAAGAACAGAGAGAGCGCCAGCGCAGCCACCAGGAAGTTCGCGATAACTCCTGCTGACAGTATTCTTATCCTCGCCTGACATGTTGCTTTTGGTGGGTTCTTCTCGTCCCCGAACAGCTCGGAATCATCAGGCTCCACAAATGCGCCTATGGGGAAGAGCAGGAATATCAAACCCATCGATTTTACCCGAATCCCCTCGACCCTGCAAAGGATTCCGTGTGAGAGCTCATGTACCACTATCGTAACGCATAGAGCGATCCATCCCCATACAAGTGGTATGTACTGATTGACACCGGGTATGAGCAGAACGTTCCGTGGAGCGCTGTAGCTCCCGGGCTCGGGTGGCGCCCTCCACATCACGTATACCATCAGAAGCAGCAGGAGCAGAAAGTAGATCATCCCTGCCATGACGATAGGCATGAAGATCGTTGTTGTTAAACGCCAGAGACTCCTCGCACCTGCGAGCCTGTCAAGGAGGCCCAGACCCCTGGTCGTTCTCACAAATATCACCGGCCCCCAACTGCTAATCCCCCTTCCACCGCCGAGCGCTGTACCAAGGAGAGATAGCAGCCCTAGAGCCAGTACAATCAGAATTATCCACTGCTCGCTGCTGAAATCCATTTCAGAGCTCCATCTCCAGGAGATCTCTCCGCTTCTTCTCAAGGAAGCTGTAAACGTTGCCATGAGGCGCGCCGTCTATGAGCATCTCAAGAGCAGAGCGCACGACCTTGATCTGCTCAGGATATCCGATGATGGAGACGGTCTTTCCATAAACTGAAATTCTCGCCCCTGTCAGGCTCTCCATCAGTTCCCTGGTCTTGCCATCCTTCCCAATGATCCTTCCCTTTATCCGTATCAGGTCGTTCTTCGTTGCAGCTAGACTTGATAGATCAAGGATGTCAAGCATCAGCATATCGTCGTCCAGCAATGCAAACGCCCGCTCCGGCGAGAAACCCCTAGCTATGGCCCTCAGAACATCGATGGCTCTCATGGCGTCCAGGGCGTCTCCTTGAGACGTCACCGTGACAGCGCCGCTCTCGCTATCTATGTCAAGCGATACACTGCACCTCTCCTCCAAATACCGCTTCGTCTCGCCATTCGGGCCTATTACCGCGCCTATCCTGTCACTGGGAATCTTGATATTCATCTAAGAACCTCTCTCCATCTGCGCATCTTTCTCCTCTGATGCTATCCTGCTCCATATATCGTCCTCGGAGCCAATGCCGTAGCGCTCCCTGAAGAATCTCACCAGATTGGATATATCCCTTTTGAGGAACTCCATCGCGTTTGGATGGTCGAGCGTCACAGCTTGGCCCATATCGATCAGCACAGGCTCTCCATCATAGAGTATGTTGAACTCGCTCAGATCCGCATGGACGAGTCCCGCGCGGTTATGAAGTAGCACGATGTAATCCGCGATCCTCCTGTAGGCGCGCTCCGCCTCCTCACCCTCAAGCGCGACCTCTCTGAGAAGTGGCGCGGCAGCTCCATCAGTGCCGACGAAGTCCATGACGAGGATGTTCTCCCTTACAGCGTAAGGGTGGGGAACGCGCACGCCGACCTCCTCTGCCCTGAGGAGGTTCCTGTACTCCTTCCTGGTCCAGGCGTTCACCAGGCTGCGCTTGTTGCCCTTCACGCTTCTGAACCTCGGATCCCCCAGGATGTAGTCCTGCATCGCCTTGAAGTCGCTTGTTGCGACCCTGTAGATCTTCAGGGCGAGATGTTTGCCCCCGCGACCGAGCGCGTGGAAGACGTTGGCCTCCTTCCCCCGGCTGATCGATCCCCCGAGGGCCTCGACGTAGCCTTTCTTGGAGAGGTAGTAAAGGTTCATGAGGGTGCGCGTATCAAAAACATCATCCCTTACCTTCAAATCGTTAGCGTCCTTTATACGCCTGCGGAAGAGATCGATACGCGCGTCGAGCTCTTCCTCTTTCCTTCGCTTCATAGTGTTGATTTGAGGTAGCCCTTGCGCTCAAGCCAGTCGACCTGAGGGCCTGTGTATCTCCATATCACATCTGCCTTGTCGTCCTGAAACTCCCAGGGAACCACTATTACGACATCTCCCTCGCGGATCCATATCCGCTTCTTCATCTTTCCCGGTATCCTGGCAATCCTGGTCTGGCCGTCCATGCACCGTACCTTAATACGGTTGGAGCCCAGAAGGCTTTCCACATACCCGAATACCTCTCTGTTCTGCTTGCGAGGGACCCTCACCCTCGTTACAACAGCTTCATCATCATTCTTTTGATGCAGCCTATCACCTCAAAACATTTTTTAAAGTCGCTGAGCAGATTTATCCAGTTCATCAGCCCACACCATGTATCAGGATATCCTATATAAATAGTTTAGACACGCCTGGATGTCTGCCTCGAATGTTTCGACGCCTGTGTGTAATGGTAGCACGCACGAATATCTGAATGATTCGGCTGGAATCGAGATTCGTGAACAGGATAATCCAGGAGAGGATGTCTCCACACTTATGCGTCAAATGTGATATTGAGGTGATTTCCCTGCTCGCAGGGCGTGTATGAATAGGGGTTAAGCATCTTAGACATACAAAGGCAGTATGGCCCGAATCTCCAGCGCCATTTCTTATTCGCACAGGTCCGCTCTGCCGGATATGTCTGGATAAGAGATGAATTCAGAGATCTGCGGCTCACGTGGATGGAGAAGACACTCAATCCTTATTCGCACAGGTCCACTCTGCCGACGGCAAGCTTTAAAGCCTGGAGATTTGATTAAGGAGCATGCGCATAACAGTGATATTGGCTCTGCTCCTGCTTTTTGCGCTCGCTGGCGCTGCTCATGCTGGATGCCCCACTGGGACTGGCGGCGTGAACTGGCTCGGCGGATATGAGATCGGATCTGATACGGGCACGCCTGTCGGCTTCGAGAGGCCGAATATGGGCATGCCGAATCCCGTAACAAAGCCAGACATGTCGATGCCTGAGCCAGGCCCGATCAAGACGACTAGCGCGGCAGGAAATGCCTCTGCAACAAATGAGAGCAACACGACTGCAGAGAGCATCGATGCTGTGGAACAGCGGGCGCAGATCAACCTGAGCGGGAGCTGGAGCATGAACCTCTCCGATGGCAGGCACGTGGAGCTTCTTCTGTATCCTGTGGGCACGGTCTTTTACGGTACCGGCGCCCTGATCGAGGGAAATTCAACGATCCCTCTCAAGGCTAGGGGCTCTGTGGGAGAAGATGTGCGCCTCGACCTGATCCAGGTGTTTGATGGCGAGAGGTACAGAGAGGATGTGCTTTACAAGCTGACCCTGGTGCAGGAGAACAACACGATATCGGGAAGCTACAGCAGGTTCGGCACCAACGGAGATGCCGCCATCGTGACCGATACGGGCACAGTCACTGATGTCGTGCACCTGTGAGAATCAATCCTTTTTTATGAGCGATCTGCCGCTCATCGATTCGGGTTTTTCTATGCCGAGCAGCGCAAGTATCGTTGGTGCGACATCAGCGAGGATCCCATCGTCTCTGAGCACAATGCCACGATCGCAGCCGACCAGGATGAACGGCACCCGGTTGGTCGTATGCGCTGTATGCGGCTCGCCTGTGCTCCGGTCCACCATCTTCTCAGCATTCCC
The DNA here is from genome assembly GCF_000014945.1 of Methanothrix thermoacetophila PT. Classification (NCBI taxonomy): domain Archaea; kingdom Methanobacteriati; phylum Methanobacteriota; class Methanomicrobia; order Methanotrichales; family Methanotrichaceae; genus Methanothrix; species Methanothrix thermoacetophila. The sequence goes on along the minus strand of NC_008553.1, from coordinate 160,153 downwards.
ATGATCTGCGGTTATGAGGGCTATCCCTCTTCTGGAAAGAACCTCGTCGACAACCATGCCCACACCACGATCGACCGCCTCAACAGCACGCACTGCAGCCTCATATATACCTGTATGCCCGACCATGTCAGGGTTGGCGTAGTTCATGATCACAACATCATATTTCCCCGATTTGATGCGCTCCACTACCGTGGATGTGACCTCTGGAGCGGACATCTCAGGTTTGAGATCATATGTCGGTATCTTCGGAGATGGTATCAGGATCCTGTCCTCGCCAGGAAACGGCTCCTCCCTCCCGCCGTTGAAGAAGTATGTTACATGCGCGTACTTCTCGGTCTCTGCTATCCTGAGCTGTGTGAGACCAGCCTTGCTCAGAATCTCGCCCAGCGTCTCCTTCAGGTACTCTGGCGGAAACGCGACCGGAGCATCGATACTTTCATCATACTGTGTCATGCAGACGAAAAACGGTCTGAGGTACCTGCGCTCAAACTCGTTGAAATCAGGCTGCACAAAAGCTCTGGTTATCTGGCGTGCGCGATCTGGCCTGAAGTTGAAGAAGATTATGCTGTCCCCCTCCCGGACGAGCCCGTTCGGATCGATCACTGTCGGCGTGAGAAACTCATCGGTCTCGCCCCGATCGTAGCCGAGACGAACCGCCTCCACTGCAGTGGCTGCGTGAATCCCCAAACCCTCAGTCATGGCCCTGTAGGCAGCCTCGGTTCTGTCCCAGCGCTTATCCCTGTCCATCGCATAGTAGCGCCCTGATATGGTGGCGATTCTGCCGATACCGATCCGGGTGAGCTTCTCCTCGAGCTGTGTGACATAGGTCAGTGCGCTCCTCGGTGGGACGTCCCTTCCATCGAGTATGGGATGGACGTAAACCTTCTTCGCCCCAAGCTCCTTTGCCATGTCGAGAAGCGCGAAGAGGTGCGTGATGTGGCTGTGAACGCCGCCATCTGAGAGCAGGCCCATCAGGTGCAGATTTCTCCCAGAATCCCTTGCTTTCACCATCGCATCGACAAGCTGCTTTGCATCCTTCAACCTGTCCTGCTCGATGGCCAGGCTTATGCGTGTGTAATCCTGATAGACGATCCTTCCTGCGCCCAGGTTCAGGTGCCCCACCTCAGAGTTCCCCATTTGTCCCCTGGGAAGCCCTACATCAAGCCCTGACGCTCCAAGAGATGTGTGGGGGTACTGGGACTTCAACCTGTCCAGGTTTGGCTTATGGGCACCTGCTACTGCATTTCCCTCTGTCTCCTCTGAGAGCCCATAGCCATCCATTATTATAAGAACCACCGGTCTCATGATGCCAGCCGGGTTATCCTCAGGCTTTTTAGTGGTTGCGGGCGAAATCCGGGCATGATGAGATGTCTGGCACTACTCTGTCCGAACAATGATTAAGTACCTACGACATACAAAAGCAACAAGCTACTGATTTCTGAATTCAGCTCTTATTCGGACAGCCCCTCTAGCACAAAGGTTATCTTCAAAACCTCAGATTGGAGCTCGGATGAAGATACTCGTGGTCAACAACTACGGCCAGTTCAATCATCTGATATACAGGAGCATAAAAGACAGGGTTGAGGCCAGGATGATCTCAAACGAGACGCCTGTTGAGGATATCGTCGCGGATGGTCTGATTCTCGGCGGTGGGCCGTCGATGGATAGGTCGGGAAGGTGCTCAGAATATCTGAGAACGCTGGATATTCCCGTTCTGGGCATATGTCTTGGACTGCAGATAATGGCCGTGACTTTCGGGGGTAAAGTCGAGCCCGGCAAGGTCGGCGGGTATGCGAGCGTCGAGATCGAGGTCCTGGAAGAGGATGGTATTCTGAGAGGAGTGCCACACAGATTCATGGCATGGGCATCGCATGCGGATCAGGTGACCATCTGCCCTCCTGAGTTCAGAGTCATCGCGCGCTCGTCAATCTGCGATATAGAGGCCATATGTCACGAGAGCAGGCCGCTTTATGGCGTTCAGTGGCATCCGGAGGTTGCCCATACAGAGTACGGGGAGGAGGTCTTCGATAACTTCCTGGAGATCTGCAGGAGATGATCGATCTGGAGGGGGCCAGAGATATATCGGTTGAGGCCCTGGCGGAGAGGATAAAGGCGATAGGCTTCAGGTGTCGGCGCTGTGGAGATTGCTGCAGGGGGCCGGATGCCGAGGTCCTGGTCTTCCCATCAGAGGTGAGAAGGATAATCTCTTACACGAACCTGACCTGGCTGGAGGTGGTCGAGCCACCGAAGACCGGTGTCTGGGATGTGGATGGGGACTTCCACACACTCGAGTGGATGCTGAGGCGCTCTGAGAATGGATGCGCGTACTATGATGCTACATCAGGATCTTGCAGGATATATCCCGTACGCCCGGATATCTGCAGGACTTATCCTTTCTATCTTGATGGCGATGTGCTCCGTGTATCAGAGTGCAGAGGTCTGGGGCTGGAAATGGATTACGATGAGGCGCTGCGCATCGCTGAGGATCTGAAGAGACGCCTCATCTCAGAGATAATGGAGGAGAGGGAGGCGAGATCGAGGTTCTCCAAATTTGTTGTCGCAGATCGACCGGAGAAACCGACAGGCGTGTGCGTAGTTCACGATGGAGAGGGGGCTCACCGTGTTCCGCTAGGCATAAGCGAACCTGATGGATGAAACCAGGAACATTGGGTCAAATGGCTGAGCCCAGGGGTGGACCTATCCGGATAAGAGCCGAGGCCAGGAGTCCGGAGCTTACGCCTTCTGCAGGTGGGAAACACCTAATCCCTATTATACGGGACACCATCAAATTGAAGTTTATCAGGCGTTTACTGTCTGCGTTCAAATGCATAATGCGATCGCATGGGTGTCAGGAGCTTTCTCCACATGAAAGATATGTGTGCGCTCCGCCTGTGTGCTGGAAAATATATATACCAACTGTATTTATAAGGGACAGCGGGGGGACACAAGCTCTGGTTATTCATGCCAGAGTAGGTGGCCTGCATGCGCATTCTCTTGGGAGAGGAGAGGGCGCAGCGGGAAGTCTTCGGATGAGAGCGAAGCCCTCCCTGCTTCTGACATGCTCAACGATAACAATTTAGTTCCGATGCAGTATGTAGAGTCTCATGTAGAGTCTCAGGTGGAGAAGGGTTACAACAAAGGCACACATCGAAACATCCATGATGCATCCTGGTCTAAGTTCATATTCATGCTTTCGTACAAGTCTGAAAGTGCTGGTCGAAAGCTGATCAAGGTAGATCCAAGGAACACTACACAAAGGTGTTTTGCTTGCTTGCATTGTGAGGAAAGAGTTATCGGACAGATTTCATGAGTGCCCTTATTGTGGGTTCTCATGCGATAGAGACTACAATGCTTCCATGAACATACTCATTGCAGGGATGGAACAGCCCATAGTGCCCATAGAGTCAAAACCTTTACATCATATATCTGTGATGCAAGTTTTGGCGATGAAGTGGGAAGCCCTACCCTTCAGGGTAGGGTAGTTCACAGAGGTGATACGATGGCGATGGTGCTTGGGATATCGGGAAGCCCGAAGAGCGGAAGGAACACCGAGTACCTCCTCCAGAGGGCGCTGAGGGTGGCCTCGGAGAGGGGATACAGAACAGAGAGTGTGCTGTGTTCCCGGCTCAGAGTCGGGTTCTGCACGGATTGCGGTGAGTGTAGCAAGGGCAAGCCATGCCCGATCGATGATGACATGGTTAAGATCTACGAGCTGCTCCAGAATGCGGATGGGATCGTGGTCGCATCTCCTGTGTACTTCGGATCCGTCACAGCGCAGCTCAAGGCGATCTTCGATCGCACACTGCCCCTGCGCCGGCAGGGCTTCAGGCTCAGAGACAAGGCCGGATGCGCAATAGCCGTCGGCGGATCGAGGAACGGCGGCCAGGAGAAGACGATAGAGGCGATACATGCATGGATGCACATCCACGGGATGATAGTGGTGGGCGATAACAGCCACTTCGGCGGGATCGCGGTCAGGCCCGCTGAGAACGACGACGTCGGCATCTCAACGGTCGAGGCAACCGCGAGCAAGCTCTGCGATCTGCTGGATCTCAAAAAGAAGGGCGGATGCTGGAGCAGCGAATGATCACGGTATTCTTCGACGGCCTCTGCAGTCCAAAAAATCCAGGCGGAGTGGCAGCATACGGTTATCTCGTCTACCGCAACGGTGAGCTGCTTCACAGAGGATGGGGGGTTGTGGGCGAGGGCAGTGGCATGACGAACAACGTGGCAGAGTACGAGGCCCTGCTCGCTGCGATTCGCTGGATACAGAAGAACGCCCCTGGGGAGAGGGTGGTGTTCAAGGGCGATTCCAATCTCGTCATAAAGCAGATGAGCGGCGAGTGGAGGGTTAGATCGCACACATCAAAGCGATATGTTCCGATTATAAAGAGCATGCTTGAGGGAATCGAACACGAGTTCGTCTGGGTGCCAAGAGAGGAGAATGCTGAGGCAGATGCCCTCTCCAAACACGCGTACGAGATCTACAGGAGAGGACAAAGGAGTGGATGATGAGCGGGAGCACATTCGGAACTCTCTTCAGGGTGACGACCTGGGGCGAATCGCATGGCAGAGCGATCGGCGTGGTGGTTGATGGCTGTCCCGCAGGAATCGAGCTCAGCGAAATGGACGTGCAGAGAGAGCTCGACAGAAGGCGCCCAGGGCAGAGCACGGCCACAACGGAACGGCATGAGGCAGACAGTGTAGAGATCCTCAGTGGTATTTTTGAGGGGATCACAACAGGCACACCGATATCGATGCTGGTGTGGAACAGGGACGCGAGAAGCTCGCACTACGATTCCATACGCCACACCCCGCGGCCGGGGCATGCAGATTACACATATCATGTGAAGTACGGGATCAGGGACCACCGCGGCGGCGGAAGGGCATCTGCGAGAGAGACTGTGGGCAGGGTCGCGGCCGGGGCCGTGGCGAGGAAGCTCCTTTCAGAGTTCGGCGTGGAGATCGCAGGATACGTCAGCGAGCTCGGCGGAATCAGTGCGTCTCTGCCAAGATGGACCTCGAGAGGCAGCATAGAGCGTGAGGAGCTTCTGGATATCAGAGAGAGAGCGGAATCGAGTCCCATTAGATGTCCGGATGCAGCTGCGTCATCCAGAATGCTCTCGCTGCTGGATTCGGTGAGATCCGATGGCGATAGCATAGGCGGGGTGGTGGAGGTTATTGCCATAGGCGTACCTCCAGGACTTGGCGAGCCTGTTTTCGACAAGCTGGATGCCGATCTCGCAAAGGCCCTTATGAGCATAGGCGCGGTGAAGGCAGTCGAGATAGGTGCAGGATTCGAGAGCGCCCGGCTCAGAGGAAGCGAGATGAACGACCCTCTATTTTATGAGAACGGCAGGATATCATTCGAGAGGAACAACGCTGGCGGAATACTCGGCGGCATATCGACAGGCGCTCCGATTTTGTGCAGGATGGCAGTGAAGCCCACCCCCTCCATCGCCAGGTCCCAGAGAACTGTGGATATGGTGTCAGGAGAGTCGGTGGATATTTCTGTCAGGGGGCGGCACGATCCTTCAATCCCCCCGAGAATCGTGCCTGTAGCAGAGGCGATGGTTGCGCTGGTTCTTGCTGACCATATCCTCCGCCAGAGATCTGCTAGGCTGAGGTGATCCTGTGCATAAGGAGTTCCACAGACTCATAAGCCTGGATAAGGCGATTGAGCTCGCGCTTGGGGATGCTCCCAGGCCCAGAGTGAGAATCGTCAATCTCGAGAGCGCGCTCGGCCGGGTCCTTGCCGAGAATGTTATCGCGGAGATCGATGTCCCACACTTCGATCGAGCTGCCATGGATGGGTATGCTGTGAGATCCGAGGACTGCATCATCGCATCTGAATCATCGCCCGTCAGGCTCAGGATCGTGGGATCGGTCTCAGCTGGCAGTATTCCCGATGCATCTGCAGGCCCCGGCGAGGCTGTCGAGGTCTCGACTGGATCTGCGATGCCTGAGGGTGCTGATGCCGTCGTGATGGTAGAGTATGCGGATGCAGCTGATGGTTATGTTATGATAAGACGGCCGGTGCATCCATATGAGAACGTCCAGAGAAGGGGCGCTGATCTCTCTTTGGGAGAGAGGGTGCTGAGCGCTGGCACACATCTCGGCCCGCGGGAGATAGGCATGCTAGCGGCACTCGGCATGAGCAGGGTGAAAATCAGATCACTGAGGGTGGGAGTGGCATCGACAGGAAATGAGATCCAATCGCCTGATGAGCATCTGATGCCGTGCAAGATCTACGATGTGAACACATACACGATCTCATCAGCGCTCTCACAGATTGGAGCAGAGCCTGTGGTTTACGGCGTATTTCCGGACAGCTACGATGCGCTCTCAGAGTCGATCGCCACCGCTCTGATCGATTGCGATATGATGATTCTGAGCGGATCGACATCTGCAGGCCGTGGCGATATGCTGTACAGGGTCGTGAGCGATCTGGGAGAGCTGGTATTTCACGGGATAAACCTGAAGCCTGGCAAGCCCACACTCTTTGGCAGGGTGGGAGGAAAGCATGTGATCGGTTTGCCGGGGTACCCGACGAGCGCGCTGACAGTTTTCTGGCAGCTCGTATCTCCACTGGTACATCGCTCGCTGGGCCTGAGATCGCACCACTTCTCCTTAAAAGCAACACTCGCCAGGCCGTTCAGATCAGAATCGAGGAGGCAGATGCTTCCTGTTATCATTCACAGAGGTAAGGCGTATCCTTTCGACAGAGGGAGCGGCGCAGTCACAACACTTGGAGCATCGGATGGCATCATAGACGTCCCCGCGGATAGGGAGTACCTGCATGCAGGGGAGGTTTTTGACGTGCATCCGCTTTCCGGCGATGATCTCGATCTCATCATTAGCGGTGAGAGCTGCCCTGTTCTGGAGGCTGCTCTGGATCGCATGAATCTCAGATTCAGGTACCTTGTAAGGGGATCCATGAGAGCGTTAACAGATCTCCAGGATGGTCTGGCGGATATCGCGTGCATCACCGCCACACAGGAGCTGCCGGAGGATCTCAGAGTCGTCGCATCCTACAGAAGGGAGCTCGGGCTCATCTCCAGGAATCCGGATCTTCTTTTGAATTCAGATGGTGCAGCATTCGCAGCGTGGGGGAGAGATTCTGGAGTCGGATGCATCATGGATTCGATGCTGCCTGGAGTCAGGAGATCTGTGGAGGTCAGGACGCACACAGGCGCGGCGCTGGCGGTGCTTCAGGGAAAGGCAGATCTCGCGCTCGGAGCAAGAGAGGCTGCCGGGATGTGGGGTCTCCATTTCAGATATCTTGCTGATGATGGGATCTCGATCGTTGCGAGAATGGATGATACGAGGGATATCATAAAAGACATCGCTGATGCGCTCAAAGAGCGATCACAGGACGCAGCAGTGAGCACATAACTCATCTCTGCAGTGAATGTCGACGTGCCCTCCGCTTCCGACTGCACCCTGACCTCCACAGATCTCCTGACTCCAGGCAGCATCGAATCCATGATGCATCGGCATCCTCCGGCTGGGGATCAGGGGACACCTCCAAACCTCACAGGCTCTACTCATTAGACTGAGTCTGATCCAGCCTCCCCCTCCCGTCGCTCTCCAATATGCGTAACCCGAACCTCTCCAGCAGCGCCCTCGACTCGCCGTTGGTGTGCAGCAGTATCTCGATCAGATCCCCGGGCTCGTCTATGTCACATCCCGCCCTGTATGAGTAGCAGTATCCCGCCTCGATCCCCAGCTCTTCAGCCTCTCTTTTATGCTTCGCAAAGCTTAGGCCTTTGTATCTGGTTCTGAACCTACTGTCCCTTATCAGGATCATGTTGGTCCCGCCACCACGACCAGGAGCCAGGACGACGCCGCCCGGAGTACGGATCATTTCGAGGACATCCTCCTCCCTGATCAGGGGAAGATCTGCCATGACAATGAGAATGTCCGCAGGCCATCCTGCTGCTGTATTCTCATCGATGAATCCGTTCAAAGCATCACCGAGCTCCAGCTCGGAGAACCTCAGGGTGGCATCGAGATCTGCAATGATATCTTCACGCATCCCGGGGCGGGCCAGGACGGTCACCATCCCGATCGACCTCAGTGTCCTGAGCACATCCCTCAGCATCGCCACCGCCAGCTGCCATCTCTGCTCACCGGAGAGCGCAGAGGAGAGCCGTGTCTTGCACCCGCTCGACTTGAATGGCACCACGCAGTGCACTGGTCTGAGCACACGCTGATCTCAGATGATTGAAATAAATGATTTGCGTCACGCACAGATCCTCCAGCTCCAGCAACATAAGCCTGCGCATGTACCCTCCCCTGGCGGGTTGTTATTGAATAGGCGGCGTCGAAGAAATGTGGGATGGAGGAATTCACGGCGCATGTACCCTCCCTTGGCGGGTTGTTATTGATAGAGGTGGCGGGGCGCAAACTCCGAGCTTCAGGCCGGATCGTAGGTCATTTGCTTGAGAGAATGGCCCGTATCACATCCTGCTCCTCGGGCATGAACATGCTGCCTCCGCCATCGAATCGCGGCAGGCCGCGGACGACGACTGCGGGTGTTGAATCTCCTGCCTCTCCCATCAGGAGGTTCGCCATCCCAGCGATCTCGTCTGCGACAGCCTCCAGGGTTATCTCGAGCTTCCTCCCATGAATATCAGTGGCCTCTCTCCAGTCCCTGATGGGGGAGAGTCCGGACCAGCCGATCGCCACGCCGGTGACGCCGAACCTGAACGGTCTGCCGCACGTATCTGTTATTATGACCGGGCAATCCCTGTTCAGCTCTCTCCGAATCATCTCAGCGCTCAGCGATGGGTTCTCCGGAAGGAGCAGTATTTTCCCTGGAGGCACGTTCGACTGGTCTATGCCCGCGTTTACGCAGACGTGGCCGAACCTGGTGACGACCAGGAGAAACGGGCGGTCCAGGAGGATCTCAGAGGACTCCTCGAGAACCGCCTGAACGAACCTGGGATCCTTTCCGAGATTCTTTGCTATCGCTAAAGCCCTCTCACATGGAGTGTAAGAGCTCAGCTCCCTGACCCTGCCCTCGGATTTTGAGACGACGGTGCTGGCGATGCAGATCAGATCTCCATCGAGGAGCTCGAATCTCGACTGGATCAGATCCGCCAGGCTGTCGCCTTTATTGATAACAGGAAGACCCCTGACGAGATGCAGGCTCACAGACTCGATCATCGATCCATCTTCCGTACCCAGTCTGCCCCTGCCCTGAATATCTCCAGGTTCAGCGGCACAAGCTTCGGCTTCTTCGAGAACGCATCCTTTATCGCGCCCACGTACGAATCCTCGGGAAGCCCGAGGCGACCTGTGGCCATGAGAGCGCCGAGCATCGCGGTGTTCGCAGCCTGTTGCGCTCCCTTCTGCGTGGCGATCTCCGTTGCAGCTACCGGTATCGATCGCACGCTTCCCTGAAACTCGCCCGCGAGCATATCATAGAGTATGAGCTCTCTGACACTGGACGAGAACTTCTCCAGCGACGGCCGGTTGAATGCCACTAGGATATCGATCTCATCCACGACAGGCGATGATATCGGCTCTCCTGATATCACCACAGTGCAGTTTGATGTGCCGCCCCTCTGCTCCGGCCCATAGTCCGGGTACCATGAGACGAACCTGCGTGACAAGTACGCGGCCTGGGCGAGCGCGAGGCCCATGCTGAGAACACCCTGTCCGCCAAAGCCGGAGATCCTGATGCTCATCGTGCCAAACTCTGGGTCATGCACCGGCTCTATCGACTCCTCTCCCGCCACGCCAAATATGCGATCCAGTGATTCCTTTGAAAAATCGCTCTTCATCCGCACTATTGGCTCGACCTCTCCAGATCTGTCCCTGAAACGCTTCAGCGGAAACTCCTTCTCCATCTCCTCGTTTATGAAGCGCTCCACGCCCTTCGCGTCCATTCTCAGTATCGTCGGGCAGGGCGAGAGGAACTCCACAAAAGCGTATCCCTTCTTATCCCGCTGTATCTCCAGCGCCTTCCTCACCGCCCTTCTGGCCTTTCTGATGTGCTCTATGTCAGAGAGAGATACGCGCTCTATGTATACAGGCGCCTTGAGCGTGTCCAGGATCTCGCAGACATGCAGCGGATAGCCTGCCTCTCTGGGGTCTCTTCCGGTTGGCGTTGTTGATGTGACCTCTCCAACCAAGGTGGTCGGGGCCATCTGGCCGCCTGTCATCCCGTAGACTGTGTTGTTGATGAAGAATACGGCCATCTTCTCCCCGCGGTTCGCGGCCTGTATCGTCTCGTTGAGACCTATGGATGCGAGATCACCATCTCCCTGGTATGAGATCACTATCGCATCGTCCTCAGCTCTGGATATTCCAGTGCCGATCGCAGGAGCTCTCCCATGTGCTGCCTGGACATGGCCGCAGTCGAGGTAGTAGTAGGCGAAGACAGCACATCCGACAGGGCTCAGAAGGACGCATCTGTCCTGTATCCCAAGATCCGCCATCGCCTCGCCTATGAGCTTGTGCAAAATGCCATGACCGCATCCGGGGCAGTAGTGCGTCGCTCCAGGTGCGCTTCCTCCCTTTCTCGGGTACTCGCTGTAAAGGCCCGGATGCCCACCGAGATCTTTTCTCATCTGCTCACCTCCCTGATCTTTCTCATGATCTCCTCGCGTGTGATGAGATTGCCTCCATACCTCGAGACAAGCTCGACATCAGCGCCTGTGGCGAGGATTATGTCCTCCCGCATCTGGCCGTCGCTCATCTCCACGGATATGAGCCTGCATCCCCTTTCCGCGATCTCCTTTAACGCCTTATCCGGGAACGGGAAGAGCGTTATGGGCCTGAACAGGCCTGCATTGATGCCATCACGCCTGGCGGCATCCACTGCAGATCTGGCGATCCTGCTGCTTATGCCATATGATACGAGAACAACCTCTGCATCGTCCACCCTGTATGTCTCATATGCGGCCTCGTTCTCCCTTATGCGCCTGTATTTCTCCTGGAGCCTGATGTTGTGTCTTTCAAGCTCATCGAAGTTGAGAAAGATCGATGTTATTACATTCCCTCTGGTCCCCTTTGTGCCGCAGACTGCCCATGATGTGTCTATCACAGGAGTGATCGCGCTCTCGGGGAACCTCAGCGGCTCGACCATGTGCCCCAGAACACCATCCGCAAGCACCACAGCCGGATTCCTGTACTTGAACGCGAGCTCGAAGGCTTTGATGGTGTGATCGCACATCTCCTGCACCGAGTTCGGCGCGAGCACGATGTTCCTGTAGCACCCGTGCCCCCCGCCCTTGACGGTCTGGTTGTAGTCCGACTGCTCTGGCCCTATGTTTCCGAGACCCGGGCCTGCTCTGTTGATATCGACTATGACGCACGGCAGCTCGGCACCCGCCAGGTAGCTTATCCCTTCCTGCTTGAGGCTCATTCCCGGTCCGGAGGAGGCGGCCAGCACCCTGTGGCCTGCAGCTGCAGCCCCGTAGACCATGTTGATCGCAGCCTCCTCAGACTCAGCCTGGACGAACTTCCTCCCAACCATCGGGAAGTACCGGGACGCCTCCTGGAGGATCTCGCTCGCAGGTGTGATCGGGTAGCCAAAGAAGCAGTCGCATCCAGCATACATCGCCCCTATCACAACAGCCGTGTTGCCCGCTACCAGCTTTGATGGCATGGTCTCACTCGCCCTTTGATGGTATGTGAACAGCAAGCGCGTTCGGCTCGGGGCATGTGTAGTAGCACGCGCCGCACCCTATGCACCCATCTCCTGCGTACACGGAATACCTGTAGCCCCTGCTGTTCAGCTCCTCACTCATCCTGAGCACGTTCACAGGGCATGCGAGAATGCACCGCTCACACCCCTTGCACTCCATTGCGTTTATAATCGGATACGGCTTGTCCTTCTCCCTGATCTCGACCCTGCGTATCTTTCCGCTTATCGTCTTCGGGAGCTCCTCCACAAACTCCACGATTCTGGGGTACTTGTAGGGGGCTGTTACCCTCTTGACATGCTCCTGCAGCTCTCTCTTCAGCTCCTCTGATGGCGTGTAGCCCTTTGTAAGAACCACGGTCGCCTTGATCACCTGCCCTCTGATCGGATCGGGGACGCCTGTTATAGCACACTCCAGGACTGCGGGATGAGTCATCAGGGCGCTCTCGACCTCAAACGGCCCGACCCTGTAGCCGGAGGTCTTTATCATGTCGTCTGTCCTGCCAACAAACCATATGTACCCGTCCTCGTCGACCCACGCGGTATCTCCCGTGTGATAGTATCCATCGTGCCAGGTGTTCCTCACCCTGTCTGGATCGAGGTGGTAGTCTATGAAGAGCCCAACCGGCTTTCCCTTATCCGTGCGGATTACGATCTCACCCTCCTCGCCCACCTCGCATTGCCTGCTGTCCTTCAGGAGGACTATATCGAAGCCGGGCGCGGGCTTGCCCATGGATCCAGGCTTCGGCTCCATCCAGGGGAAGTTCGCTATCGTCACCACAGTCTCAGTCTGGCCGTAGCCCTCCATGAGCTTGAGGCCTGTGACCTCCAGGAACCTCTCATACACAGATGGGTTCAGCGGCTCGCCCGCAGTGACCGCGTATTTTAATGTGGAGAAATCGTACTTCGACATGTCCCCCTTGATCATGAACCTGTAGATCGTCGGAGGGGCGCAGAACGTTGTGACCTTATACTTTGATAGCTTCTCCATCATTCTTCCAGCGTCAAACCTGTCGTAGTCGTAGACAAAGACCGCCGAGCCAGCTATCCACTGGCCGTATATCTTGCCCCAGGCGCACTTCGCCCAGCCTGTATCCGCGACCGTGTAGTGCAGTCCATCGTCTGCGACGTTCTGCCAGTACTTCGCTGTGAGTATGTGTCCCAGCGGATATGTTTGGTCGTGTTTCACCATCTTCGGGTAGCCCGTGGTTCCGGAGGTGAAGTAGGCTATGAGAACATCCTCGTTCCTGGTGGCCTCCTCCCCCACAGGTCTTGTGAAATCAGGAGATGCCTCAGCGAGCGCGCGCCTGAAGTTTATCCATCCCTCCCTCTCCTGATCCTCTCTGCCCACAAATGCTTTTATGAGATTCACATCGCCGAGCTCTTTATGAGCGAGATCTACCTCCTCTGGCACTCCATCCTCTATTATGCAGACGACCATCTTCAGGTTAGCCTTTTTTATTCTGTAGACGATGTCCTTCGCCTTGAGCATGTGGGTTGACGGGATTGCCACCGCCCCAATCTTGTTGAGGCCTATCATGCAGATCCAGAAGTCATAGCGGCTCTTCAGCGTGAGCATCACAGTATCGCCTTTTCTGATTCCGTAGCTACTGAAGAGATTGGCCGCCCTGTCGCTCCAGTGCTTCATGTCCTTGAATGTGAAGATCCTCTCCTCACCGTGATCGTTGCACCAGACCAGAGCGATCTTATCAGGTTGCTCCTGAGCGTAAACATCGACGACATCGTAGGCGAAGTTGAAGTTCTCCGGAACAATTATTCTGAAGTTGTTCCTGAAATCCTCGTATGAGTCGAACTCGACCCTTGACACAAACTTGTGCAGAAGCGATGCCAAATAAAGCCCCTCCCTCACATGACAATGACAAGCATCCTGGCAGGTCTGTTGTTGAGAGCCTCCATAGCGTGATCATAAGACGAATCGAAGAATATCGAATCGCCCTCGTTGAGGACGATCTCGTTGTTGTGGATGTATATCTTTATGGTCCCCTCCAGGATGTAGTCGAACTCCTGGCCGGGATGGCTGTAGACCGCTGGCTTTTCAGACCGCGGCTCGACGGTGACTATGAATGGCTCTGCCTTCTTATGTGCGAACCGCCCCGCGAGGCTCTGGTACCTGTACTGCTTCCTCCTCTCGACCTCCACTCCCTCCCCCTTTCTGGTCACGGTGAAGATGCTCATCTTCGGCTCCTGGCCTGTTAGAAGGAGACTCATGTCGACATCGAGGCGCTGCGCGATCTTGAAAAGCAGGCTCGCAGGTATGTCGAGATGGCCTGACTCGTACCCGCAGTATGTCTCAAGCGGCACTTTGAGGTATCCGGCCATCTCCTCAGGCGAAATCTTTGAGAGCTCTCGAAGCTCACGTATCCGCGATCCGATCTCCTCAAGCTTCTCGTTCATGGTGGTCAACCAATATCTGCATGTATATAGAACCTGTCGCCTTAGAGAATGTGATTCCAGACCACCGTTGTCGATATCACAGGTTGGGGACCTCGGTGGAGCAGCGCCATAATTGAGATCGCGGAGAGGCACGCATGATATCACATGTGCTTACGCACAAAATCCGGGCGCGTTAACGGCAGGAATTTCAGTGCTCCGTTCAATCGCTTGCCTCTGCAACACCCCTCAGAAAATGTCCTGCTGTGATCCCGCCCATGGCCATTCGCCTGACCATGCTTTTGAGCTTCGGGAGCTCTGAAAGCTCCCCCACAGCCCTCGAGTATATCCCGGCCATCTCTCTGGCATACTTTTTTGTCCTCCACCTGGCATCGATCGCCACAGAATCCACACCCATCAAAGATATCTGAGGGAGGTAATCCAGGAGGCAGGTCTCCACGCTGTTCAGTATATTCGTGACGCCCGCGGCATCTCTCCTGACGGGAAAGATGTGTCTCCTGTCCCGAATCGCGCAGACATCTCCCTCTGAGATGAGCCTGTCCTCGGTCACTGCGATCACGATGTTTCCCTGGGCGATCACCTCAAGATCTGGTCTGTCACGGAGAGATGCGATAGATGAGATCTGGCTTGCGGAGAGCTCCGGTGAGAGCGTCAGGGCTCTCGCTCCTGAGAGCATGCACACGCTCAGCGAGTTCCATATGTTCAGCCCCTGTCCTCCGAAGATCTCGCATTCGTATCGCTCTGCTGCCTCGAGAGCGCCCAGGTTCTCGACCATGATCTTGTTGAGACGGAAATCGCGGAGAACATCCCCAGCCATATACAGAAAACGATCTCTTGTTATCCGGGGCCACTTCCAGACCAGCTCTGCGCGCCCTTCACAGAGATCGCGGGCCTTCTCCAGGGCAGAGGCAAGGTCATGCTCATATGTAGTTGGCTCGAAGTACACCCTCTCAGCGCCGCCCTCAAGCGCTCCATCAATCACATCAAGAGTATCGGCATAAACCGATACCCTGAGCCGGTCAGCCTTTCTCTCAGTTCTGTCAAGAGCTGGCGATCTTCCTCTGGTGCACACTCTTTTGTACGAGTGCACAAGAGCGTTCTCCGCAGCTCTGAGTATATCTCTTCTGAGCTGATTGAGCTTCGCTGGCGTGGTGTAAAGTCCCCCGGGATAATCGATGACGACCTCCCTGAAGACGAACTGGGTTCCGCCGGTTCTCCGCATCTGAGATTCTATTTGCGAGGGGCTGAGGGGAAGCGTTCTCGCAGCCTCCATGACAAAGTCTCCCTTAACAGAGAGCTCTATCCGCCCAGACGGCCCAGCTAGATATACATCTGCGACCGGCACCCCGTTATCAAAGGATATCCGCAGGTCGATTGGGATTCTATCTCTTCCTCTTCTGATGATCCTCTCAGCATCGTCCCTCATGCGGGCGGATCGCGTTATGTAAAGATACATTCCCGTCCTGGCACCATCAGGCACCCTGAGCCCGAACGTGCCATTCTGTAAATCGACCCTCTCTCTCACAACGAATCCGATCTCCTCCGCTCCTGAGCGAAGCACTGCCCCGTCACCGGGCTCTGGAAGGATCTCGCCGGTGGGAGATACGACCGCAAAACCCCCTGAGCAGTTCAGGATCTTTCCCACAAGGACGCCCCTGTTGTCCGGCATCTCTCTTCCCATGATATCATCTGCGCCCAGGATGTATCCCTCTGTAAACCCCCTGTTGAAGGCGAGCGCGAGCCTCTGGATCTCTCCATCATCCTGCGCCCAATCACCTCTCGCGATGGCATCAAGCGCATCTCTGTAAACCCTTGTCACAATGGCGACGTACTCTGCAGACTTCATCCGCCCCTCGATCTTGAGCGCGTCGACTCCAGCTGATACGATCTTATCAAGGCTGGGGTACGTGCAGAGATCACGGGTGGAGAGCAGATAGCATTCCCCTCCTCTCCTTCTCAGATCTTTCAGCCTTCCATATTCATCAGATGTGCCTCTGAGCAGCGTGTATGGCTTCCTGCACGGCTGGGCGCACATCCCGCGGTTTCCGCTTCTGCCACCCATTGATGATGATAAAAGACACTGTCCGGAGTAAGAGTAGCAGAGCGCGCCGTGCACAAAGACCTCAAGCCCTACGCCCAGATCATCGGAAACATTTTTTATGTTTTTAATATCATCAACAGAAAGCTCTCTCGAGAGCACCACCCGCTTTAGGCCGTTCCTCGCAGCCCATCTGACTCCATCAGCGCTGTGTATCGTCATCTGGGTTGATGCATGGAGCTCCAGCTCCGGCACGATATCCCTGGCCAGCCTAACAACTCCAGTATCCTGCACAAGTATCGCGTCTGCGCCAATCTCGCAGATCTCCACCAGATAATCCTCCAGCTCGTCGATCTCACAATCACGAACGAGGGTGTTCACGGTTACATAGACCCTGACGTTCCTTGCATGAGCGTAATCCACAGCCTCCTCCAGGCTGGGGAAGTTCTCGGCGAACATCCGGGCGCTGAAACGCTTTCCTCCAAGGTAAACAGCATCCGCTCCGGCTGCAACAGCCGCAACCAGCGCATCCCAGGAGCCGGCCGGGGCCAGAAGCTCAGGGATCTCATCCTTTCTACGCATCCGTATCAGCTCTGCCATGGCATCGTTAATATGCGTATCCTGCGTATCTTCGTCGCTCTTATGTGCGCAGCAACTTGTACGGCATGTGATGTGGTTGGTGAACATGCTCATCCATTCGACTCCATATCATGACAGTGCTCCATTGGGCAAGTTATCATATTGATAAGAGCGATCTTCGTAATACTGACGATCCTCATACACTGCCTGGAAAGGTTAATAACAGAGGGAGCAAGAGGTGATCACGCGGGCTCGTGGGGTAGAGGATATCCTAGCGGGCTTCGGAGATCTCATCGAGGAGACCCGCTGACCTGGGTTCGATTCCCAGCGAGTCCGTTTTGCGACATGCTTCCTCTCAGATCTAGAAGCATGGGGACTTCGGACTCGGTGCTGCTGTACAGGTTGAATCTCCTCTTCTTATGGACTATGTTCGCCAGCATGCTGCTGATGCAGTCAGCTCCATTCCTGCAATGTCAAGACAGATGCCCCTCTTTATATCCTTTATATACTATCTTTATATACCCCTACGTTTAAAAACCTCTCCAGGAGATGCGCGATATGGAGTCCACAATAAATATCGAGAACGTGGTGGCATCCACAAAGCTTGCTGATGAGTTCGATCTTGTCAAGATCGAGTCCGAGCTTGAAGGCGCCGAGTACAACAAGGAGAAGTTTCCCGGGCTTGTTTATAGGGTCAAGTCTCCAAAGGCGGCTTTTCTGATTTTCACGTCCGGCAAGGTCGTCTGCACCGGGGCCAAGAACGTGGAGGATGTCAGAACCGTCATCACCAACATGGCCCGGACGCTGAAGTCGATAGGGTTTGATAACATCAACCTCGAGCCGGAGATCCACGTTCAGAATATTGTGGCCTCCGCAGATCTCAAGACGGATCTCAACCTCAACGCCATCGCCCTCGGCCTCGGGCTCGAGAACATAGAGTACGAGCCCGAGCAGTTTCCAGGGCTTGTTTACAGGATCAAGCAGCCCAAGGTTGTGGTGCTGATATTCAGCTCCGGAAAGCTGGTCGTGACCGGCGGAAAATCACCTGAGGAGTGCGAGGAGGGCGTCAGGATCGTGAGGCAGCAGCTCGAGAACCTCGGACTGCTTTGATACTGATAAGCTCTCCTTGGTTTGGTGCACATGTCAGTTTGATCTCAGATCATGGTGATGCATCAGATCGCGGAGGGACATGTATCTCAGGAAGGTGTGGCTCTTTGGATCTCTTCGGGAAAAAGCGACATCAAGAGCGGATATCTGAGCTGGAAGGCATGCTCCAGGATCTCACTCGCGAGAAGGAGGAGCTCAAACATACACTTGAAAAGCGCGAAGAGCGCCTGAAGAAGATCACAAGCGCCTATCAGGAGACCAGGCGCGCCCTGAAGGAGGCGGAGCTTAGGCTCAGAGGAACCCCAGAGCGATCTTCTGATGAAACCCCTGAGGCCCCTGGCGTTCAGAAGCTCGCTCCAAGGATAATGAAGCGACTGCTCCGGCGGCTCGATAACATAGAATCACCTGAGGAGGACATCCTGAGCGAGTACCGCACACCCGGTGGGAATCTGGAGGGTGCTCCTGAGGCGATCCTGCCGAGATCCCTGAAGACCCTGGCATCTGAGAGGGGTATATCGCTTCTCAGCCTTCCCGATGTCTTCACGCTCATAATCGTCCCACCCCTGCCATTCGTTTCTGAGGGTGTGACCATGGGGCGCAGGTTTGATCTATCCCCCATTCAGGAGATCGTGGATACTCCTGTGCTCCTCATATCAGCACATGCCGGCGACAGCATGATCATGGTCTCGCTTGGAGCGGATCAGATCGAGAGCTTTGAGATCGTGAGGACGCCTGTGAAGGAGAAGCACTCGAAAGGGGGATGGTCGCAGCGCAGGTTCGAGCGGCTGAGGGAGGAGGACATAAGGAGGCATGGCGAGCATCTCAGGGAGAGGGTGGAGTGCGCCGTTGAGCGATACGCTCCTCTTGTCAAATACGTGGCTGTGAGCGGTGAGCCAGATCTCATCAGATATGTGAATCAGTGCTTCAGTCTGCCTGTTATCCGAGCCAGGTTGGGCAAGCATGACGAACGGAATCCAGAGAAAACACTCGAGGAGCTGTACACATACACGCTCTTCAGGATGTAGCTGAAAATCGATATATCTGGTCTCGATATAGTCTGTTCTTTAATCGCCGGATCCAGACAAACCCGATCAAAGTCGATGGGCCTGCGGAGTTGTATGGACTTCGATGATGCGAGTACGCGATGCAGAAGCGCTGTGGTAAGGATCAAAAATCTGTGCATACACTTACGATCATGGAAGAGATAGAGCTGGAGCGCAGGGCATCGTCGCATGACACAGAGCCTGAGGTGCTCGAGGAGCTCTCGAGATCGATCTCATGGAGGGTCAGGCGTGCGGTTGGGTGGAACCCGTCAACACCCGTCGCTGTTCTGAAAGTACTCTCCAGGGACAGGGTTCAGTGGGTCAGGGAGGCGGTCGCCGGTAACCCCAAGACGCCTCTGGATGTCCTGGAGGCGCTCGCCAGGGATCCGGATGGCTATGTAAGGTCTGCTGTTGCCCTGAACACAGCGACGCCGGATAGCCTCCTATCAGAGCTCTCAGAGGATGAGATGGTCGAGTTCGATGCCACAAATGAGCGGCTGCGCTACATAGTCATGGAGGCGGTGGCAAAGAACCCGAGGACGCCGGAGCATGATATCATCAGGCTCTCAGCCAGCCAAAGCGATGATGTGAGAGCTGCGGTTGCATCAAATCCGAAGGTGCCGGTGTACATCACAGAAAAGCTCTCCCGGGATCAGAGCTGGCTGGTCAGGTTCAGAGTCGCCCGGAATCCGGTGACTCCGCCGGAGGTTCTCGGCCGTCTGGCGGATGATCGGATCACAGATGTGAGGGTTGCGGTTGCAGCAAATGTAAAATCGCCTCCTGATTCGCTGATCTCTCTTTCCAAGGACAGAATGATCGAGGTCAGGTGCGCTGTGGCTGAGAACCCTTCCACACCTGTGGAAGCTCTGGAGGCCCTTGCAGGGCACTGGTCTTTTTTGGTGAGAGAGGCAGTCGCAAAGAACAGATCCACGCCAATATCCATAATGAAGATGCTCAGCAGCGATCCGGACCCGAGCGTCCAGAAGGCAGCGAAAGAGCGTCTGAGGGATCGCACTGCGTGAATATGCATCGCATGCAGCATGTGTGTGCGCATACTACCTCAACTCATTTTCAGAACCGCGATGCAATCGACTGCAGTAGTGATCCTGCAATGTGAGACGCCTCTGGGTCGCTTCTGAGATAAGTTGGCTCTCAAATAGATACAGATACGCGAGAGCTGTCGAACAATCGAACTTTGAGAAAAATAGTGGAGGCGCCCGTGCGGGCGCAGCTTCACATCTTGAGGCGCTTCTTCAGCTCCTTCAGCTCACCGGTCCTGTAGAGATACACACCGATTCCGGCGAGCAGGATTATCAGCAGGGCAACGGCCCACACGAGCCATCCGCCCTTCGCCTCCTCGACAGATACAGTCTTCTGGATGCCATCCACCTCGAAGGTGTATACGCCAGGTTCCTTCGGCCTGTACTCAAATGTGACCTTCTCGGTCTCTCCAGGCGCAACAGTGATGCTCTTGTTGCCAGTGACGTTCTTGTTCACCAGAAGCTGCAACTGCCTGGAGTCGGGCGCCTTTCCTGTGTTCTGGACCTCGGCGACGATCTTCAGCGGCTTACCAGCGATCGCATCGCCCGTGACGTTTATACCGACGATGCTGATCGGAGAGAGCACCTTCACGCTCTTCGTCGCCCTGTCGTAGCCTGCTGCCTCCACAGATATCGTGTGGTCCCCAGTATCGTTTATCGATACGGAGACAGATCCCTTGCTGTCGGTCACTCCAGCAGGCATGTTGTCTATGCTCACATTAGCTCCCGCGATCGCCTGGGTGGCATTTGCGCCTCCCCTGACAGTCACCACGAAGGTCTCGCCCCTCATGACCTCTGGGGGTGCTGTTATCACAATCCTCCTCAACTCGGCCTCAGTTCTCACCAGGAGCGTCCCGCTCGCGTCCTCGTATCCAGATAGCTTCGCCTGGACCTGAACGCTTCCAGCTCTCTCCGGCGTGTATCTGATCATTCCGCCTGCATCTGTCGTGCCGATCTCCCTGCCGTCAACAAGCACCTTTGCTCCGCTCACAGCCTGCCCGCCGGATGTGACCTGTATCATTATTGGCTTACCAACGATCGCCTCTGTCAGGTTGAGCCTGAGTGGCTCTGTCTTGCCCACACGCAGGGCTATCGGGCAGAGGTTTCTTTCCGGATTGTCGGCTACCCTGAGCCTCAGGTTGCCCATGATCTCAACATCCTTGCCCCTCCCGAGGCTTATCGAGCCGTCGTTCTTCATCGTTATGCCATCATCGGAGAGCGATTCCACCTCCATCTTGCCGTGCTTGTCGCCCTCCTCCACAGACTCAGGCGTGTCCGAGACCTGGAATATCCCGTCGACTGTCGCCAGATCCGCCTCTCTGCCGCGGAAGACATTGCTTATGTGGGCTGCTATTATCGGGACATCCTCGGAGCCGATACGCACCTTGTAGGTGTATGTTGAGGCCTCGAGGTCTCCTGATACCGGTGTGACGACCTTGCTGTCCACCTCATCCCCATCCTTCGTCAGGGAGAGCCAGACCTTGTTACCGTCGAGATCCACCTCTTTTATCTGGAGCTCGTAGCCGTCCTCGAGAGGCAGAACAGATCCCGATGATATCGTGCTCTCCTCATCGCTATCTATCAGGACTTTTCTCAACTCGCCATCGTTTATGATGCTGAACTCATCCGTGAACAGTGTCTCATTGTTGTAGCCAGCGAAGTACTTGTCTGCCATGAACCCGATGACATCATACTTACCCCAGCCATTGAACTCGAACTCCACAGGCTGCGGAGAGGTCTCGTACTTCAGATCACCATCATCGATCTTGCTTCCAGAGAACCTCGCGACAAGCTTCTCCGTCCCGATATCCTCGTCGATATCGTAGTAGAAGCCCTCGAAGTTGTAGGGGGTCCAGGTGAAGCTATCCACCTTGTTTGGATTTACCACAGTTCCTCTGACTTCGTAGGATCCGGTTCTCTCGACAACAGGCGCAAATCTGAGCACATCAGAGTCGGCCACCTGCAGACCAACACCGCCCATCAGCTGGATCGTTCTGCCCTTTCTGAGAGTCACTGAGTCCTCATTCTCCAGCTCGATTCCGGAGTCAGAGACCGACACCACCTCCATCTTGTCGTATTTGTCGCCCTCCTCGACAGAGGCGTATGTATCTGATATCTGGAAGAGTCCGTCTATTGTGACCAGACTCGACTCCGCGCCCGCGAAGACATTCGAGACGTGAGCCATTATGAGAGGAACATCCTTGCCGCCGATCTCCTCTTCGTACATGTACGTGGCGCTCTTCAGATCGTCAGGAGATATCACCTTGCTGTCGATCTCATCGCCATCTTTTGCGAGTGCGAGATGGACCTTGTTGCCGTTGATATCTATCTCCTTGATCCTGAGCTCGTATCCCTCTTCAAGCGGGAGCACGGAGCCTGATGTTATGGTCTTCTCATCATCACTGTCTATCAGCACGCGCCTGAGCTGGTTCTCGTTGATCAGGCTCACATCATCAACCACTTCAGTTCCAGAATATCCGGCGAAGTACTTCTCCGCCATGAAGCCGAGTACCTGATACTTCCCCCAGTCGTCGAACTCAAAGCTTATGTCCTGGACATCACTGGTGTATCTTATATTCCCTGTGTCGATGGCCCTGTTGTAGCCGCCGCCTGAGCGACTCAGGCTGACGGTCAGCTTCTCGGTGCCAACCATATCGTCGAGATCATAGAAGAATCCTGAGAACGTCTGTGGCGTCCATGTGTATGTCTCTGGCATTCCCTCTCTCCAGATCCTGTCCGTGAACTCCTCCTCAGCGACCTCCTCGCCAACCTCCTCCGGAGCCTCCTCTGTGACTTCCTCGGTCACATTCTCAGCTGCAGTTACATTCTCCTCTTCTGTTACGTTCTCCGCGGTCAGGTTCTCCGCAGAGATGTTTGCAGGTACGAGAACCGCGGTCAGGTTAGAGCTCTGGTTGCCTGCCAGGCTTGCGTTCTCTGCAACTGCTGATGTCACATTTGATGTCAGATTCCCCTCGGGAGCGAGACCCTCTGGGGTCACGACTGCTGTGAGGTTTGTGGATATGCCCGGAGCGGCAGTCGCGTTTGATGCGCCGCTCTCAGACGTCGCATTTGATGTCAGGTTCCCCTCAGTGAGCCCCTCGGTGGCCACTGCAGACACATTAGATGCAGGAGCTGCGCCAGAAGCTATGGCCATGCTTGGCGCTGCGCTCTGAGCGGTGCGGTTCTGCTCCACTGCAGAGCTCACATTCTCTGAAGCGCCTGCAGGCCTCCCCTCCGTCGTGGCATTTGCACCGGATGTTGCGTTTTTTTCCGCATCACGATCCACCGTGCTCACGGTGGTGTTTCTGGATCCCAGAGAGACCGGGGTTTTTGCTGTGTTATTTCCCAGCCTCTTGAATGTCACAGTTATACCGCTGGAGGAGGTGTCTGTGGAGAAGAAATCATCCTGTAGAGCAGCCGCACTTGTTACTGACTGCTCAGCCGACCTATTATCTGCATTCTCCGCCACACCTCCCGATAAAAATCCAGCTGATATTACGATGAGCGCGATGACAATCAAACTTTTGCAGTACATGAACACCTCCCATAAGTATTCATTTCTTTACCGCATATATATTTTATGCGAATGCGTTTTCATACACGGTGCTTCTGCGTATCTTTTTCGTACTGCTTATTATACTCTGTGGCATGTAGGACGGACCAGTCCGAATAAGAGGCAGGATCCAAAAATGTGTGCCTTACAGATCTTGTTAGTCATGAATTCGTCTCGAAACTATTTAAGCAACGATGCGGATCTGCATTGATCCTGCGCGGAAATACAATCCACATAAATCAATACGCCTGGGAATTTTGAGACGACTTCCACAAATACTCTTCGCTTATCCGGACAGGCCATGTAGGACGAACCTGTCCGGATAAGAGCTGAATCCGGAGATTTGGGCATTACTGCTTTTGGATGTCTGATACGCTTAATCCTTATTCGGACACGTCCTGTCTAAACGGGACTCTTCGAATAGGGAGGTTATACAGCTGAAAAAACACCCATGACCCAAGGTCACCCATGTGGATGAAAATGGACCTTTACGAGAATCATTTTCATACCAACCGCAATCTCTGATTCCATAGGATATAGAGTCCACAACACACTCTTCTGAAAATTTATTTGTTTTCTTGAAACAAATGTGGATTAAGCTTATATCCTCTCCTGGCACCTGGAGTATGGATGAAGCTTCCGGGCACAGCAACCCAGCCTGAGAATATACAGATAGCGATGGGCAAGCTTGATATCGGAAAGGGCATGCTGTTTCTCGATATCGGCTGCGGCTCAGGCGCGGTGTCGCTTGCAGCATCGCGATACACCGACAGGATTTATGGAATAGACAGACGGCATGAAGCC
This sequence comes from Methanothrix thermoacetophila PT, assembly GCF_000014945.1. Taxonomy (NCBI): domain Archaea; kingdom Methanobacteriati; phylum Methanobacteriota; class Methanomicrobia; order Methanotrichales; family Methanotrichaceae; genus Methanothrix; species Methanothrix thermoacetophila. The sequence goes on along the minus strand of NC_008553.1, from coordinate 135,921 downwards.
GTTGAGGCGTCGAGATCCCTGGTGCCGGGTGGCAATTTCATTTGCGGGGAGGCGGTTGATGTCATACCTGGACTGCCTGATGTCGACAGGTGCTTCATCGGCGGCACAAGGGATATAGAGCGATTTCTTCCGTCACTGAGGGAAAGGGCAGCCCCCGGCTTCAGGCTTGTCGTCGATGTCGCAAGGATAGGCATGACATCAAAGATCGTGAGGCTCGTCGAGGATCATTTCACGCTTGAGGAGGTTATTCAGATAAACATATTCAGAGGATACAGGCTGGCAGGAGACATAGCCTTAAAGCCTGTGAATCCCATCTTCATGATAGTAGGAAGAGGGGATTGAATGCTTGTGGGTGTGAGCCTCGGGCCTGGCGACCCTGGCCTGCTGACGCTTCGGGCGATAGAGGTGCTGAGGGCGAGTGAGAAGGTCTTCGCCCCGGGAGAGCTTGCAGCAGAGCTCGCCAGGCCCTACTGCGAGCCGGAGATCCTGGATTTCCCGATGACCGATGATCTCGAGAGGCTTGAGGAGATATGGGAGAGAAATGCGGACACTGTTGCGAGTTATGCTGAAAAATGCCTCACATCGTTCGCGTGTCTCGGCGATGTTAACACCTTCTCGACATTCTCACATCTCAGGAGAGTTCTGATGAGGAGGCATCCCGGGATCGAGATCGATACAGTCCCGGGGGTAGGCATAATCCCCGCGGCCGCTGCTCGATTCGGCATAGGCTTTGAGAGGTCGTTTCTGGTCTCTGACGGCTCTGAACCTGATGCGGTTCTCAGGCTCAAGGCTACAAGGCCAGCATCGATCGCTGCGGAGCTTCATGAAGAAGGATACACAGAATTCATCCTGGGAAGCAGGCTGTACACGCCCGATGAGATAATACTCAGAGGAAAGATGCCGGAAAGGAGCAGCTACTTCAGCGTGCTTTATGCCAGACGCGTGCGCTGATCCGGATCAACGGAGATCGCTCTTATGTTAGCAGCTTGGATTCCACAGAGCGAGTTTGCCAGAAGCACAAATTCATTCGTCCGGTGCGGAACGGATCCAGTACGCCTACGGCAGTTATCGAATGAACGAGAGCGGAGGGGATCGTATGGCTGAGAAAAATGACTGGCCCCCCATGAAGGTCTACTTTGTGGGCGCGGGCCCGGGTGATCCGGATCTGATAACACTGAAGGGTTACAGGCTTCTCAAAGAAGCGGATCTCGTGATCTACACAGGCTCGCTGGTCAACAGAGATCTTCTCAGGGGTCTCAGGTCGGAGCTTGTCGATAGCAGCAACCTATCTCTTGAGGAGATAACTGACAGGATCCTGAGCAGTGTAAGAGCTAGCAAGAAAGTCGTCAGGCTCCACAGCGGGGATCCGTCTCTTTACGGGGCGATCCTGGAGCAGATGAGGCCGCTTGAGGAGAACGGTGTTGAGGTCGAGGTCGTCCCCGGAGTCTCATCGCTGTTCGCAGCGGCTGCTGCCCTGAAAACACAACTCACGCTCAAGGGCGTCTCGGAGTCGCTGATAATCACGAGGCCCTCTGGAGCGACCCTTGAGAGGGATGAGATCAGAGAGCTCTCGCAGCACGGATCAACGATGGCGGTGTTTCTTGGAGCGGAGCGGATAAGGGAGATCGTCTCATCTGTGAAACTTCCAGCGGATACCCCTGTGGCCGTGGTCTACCACGCATCATGGCCCGACCAGCAGGTTCTGACCGGAACGCTTGGGGATATAGCGGAGAAGGTCGAGGAGGCTGGAATAAATAAAAGCGCCCTTATACTTATAGGCGGGGTGGTCAGGAGAGCGGGGTTCAGGAGGTCTCATCTATACAGAAGTCGGTAGCAGTTCTCGTCTTTCCGAGGGACATAAAGAAGGGAGAACGGATCTCAGGCAGCCTGTGCTCAAAATACAGAGCGGATCTTCACACATACAGGAAGGGCATAATGGAGGAGCTCTTCAGGGAATACGACATGATCCTCGCCCTGATGGCTGTTGGCATAGTCGTCAGGCAGGTATGCCCTCTGCTCAGGGATAAGTGGACGGACAAGCCAGTCGTCGCTGTGGACTCAGCCCTCAAAACAGCGGTTCCGGTCATTGGAGGCCATCATGGAGCAAATGATCTCGCGCTTTACCTCTTCAAGCATCTGGGCATATACCCCGCGATAACAACCGCGACCGATTCATCGGGAAGGCCAAACCTGGAGGGCATAGCATCCGCGTTCGGCTCTGAGATCGTGAACAGAGATGCATCGAAACATATCAATGCATCCTTTCTGTATCAGGATGTTCCCATCGTGAGGCTCAGGGGCCCCAGGATTGTGATCGTAGATAAGGATGTGGCCGTCCTGAAATCCAGCGGCTTGATCGCAGGGCTCGGGGCCAGAAAAGGAGCAACCGCAGATGAGATACTGAGCGCGGTAAGATCTGCGACCGCAGAGGCCGGACGGGATGTATCAGAGGTGAGGGTGATAGCGACGTCTGAAATCAAGAGCTGTGATCCGGAGATATCGAGGGCCGCCGCGAAGCTCGGCGTATCTGTTGTTTACCTCCCAGATGATGCTCTGAACGCACAGAAACCCCTGACGCCATCGAGGGCGAGCATGCTCGGCCTCTCAGGGGTTGCAGAGCCGGCGGTCCTGGCACTGGCGCAGAGGATGATACTGCCAAAGAAGGTTTACGGGAGGGTGACTGTTGCCCTCGGAGAGTAGGCTCAGCATCGTCGGTATCGGCCCTGGAAATCCGGGATCCATGACACTCCGCGCCAGGAGGATGATAAAGGATGCGGATTTCGTTGTTGGCTACCGCAGGTATCTCGATCTCATACAGCCCCTTCTTAAAGATAAAAGGGTATATCCGGGGAGAATGGGAGGAGAGGTCGAGCGGGCGAGGCTCGCCGTCGAGCTTCTCGATGATGGGTCCGTGGCGCTGATCAGCAGCGGTGATCCTAATGTGTACGGCATGGCGAGCCTCGCCCTTGAGATCGCCCTCACCTCAGTCGATCCCTCCAGGATCGAGGTCGTTCCCGGAGTTACTGCGTTTTCAGCTGCAGCCTGCAGAGCAGGGGTTGTGTTCAGAGACTCTCTGGCTGTTGTGAGCCTGAGCGATCTTCTCACTCCCTGGGAGGATATCTGGCGCAGGGTCCGGCTCGCAGCGTCCATGGGAATGCCGCTCGCCCTGTACAACCCCAGAAGCTCCCGTAGAGACTGGCAGCTCTCTGAGGCTCTTGAGATCCTGAAAAACGCAGGAAGAGGCGGGCGCACGGTCGTCGTCGCGAGGAACGTCTCCCGGAAGGGAGAGTCGATACGGAGAAGCACTGTGGACGAGATGCTTCACGATGCCGGAGAGATCGATATGCTCACACTCCTGATAATAGGAGGAGAGCAGGGGCATGTGTCTGATGGAGGGATATCGATAGCCGGGGTGGGTCCCGGAAGCATCGAGAATCTCACGCATGAGGTTGTGGAGAAAGTGCGATCCGCGACACTCGTCCTGGGGGCTGAGATGCATCTTGAGTGCATAAAGGAGATCATCGCCGGAGAGGTTTTCACAGGCGCGGGAAGTCGCGAGGATAGACAGGTCCAGAGGCTTGAGAGGGCGGTGTGTGAGTTGGAGAATGGCGGATTACCGGTCATCACTGTTGGTGGCGATCCAAGCATATTCAGCGCGGCCGGGCGCTACATCGGTATGGGGCGATCTCTGGGAATGCTTCCAGGCGTGAGCGCGTTCTCCGCGGCCGCAGCGAGAGCAGGCGCGCCGATCTCGAACGATTTCGCGCTGCTATCCGGATCGGTTCCACCAGAAAAACTGTCTGCACTTGCAGATGCAGGGTTCAGCATGTTTCTGTATAATGCGAGTGCATATACGATAAAAAGCATCTCAGACTGGCTGCCAGGCTCAAGACCTTGCGCTGTGGCCAGGGACGTGACACGGAGAGACGAGATACTGGAGGTATGCAGGGCATCAGAGCTTGGGGATCTTCGGCTTGATGGATCTAGGTACACGTTGGTTGTATCAGGGCCGGGGTCCAGAATTAGAGATGGGATGATCGTGGCGAGCAGGGGCTATGAGAAAAAGTACTGTGTGTGAGTGTTGTGCACGGGATGGTGTTATGGAGAGATACTCAGATCTTGGCGCCATGACGCCCGAGGCGTTCGAGATTTCGAGGGCGAGCAGGGAGCTCATCGCCAGGATCGTCGGCGATGAGACCCTGGAGGACAAGATAAAGCAGAGGTGCGTCATGGCAACCGGCGACCCGAGCATTGCAGAGAGCCTGAGGTTTGTTATGGATCCGGTGAGGGCCGGCTTCAGGGCGCTCGATGATGCCGCGGACATATTTGTGGACATCAGGATGGTCGAGGCTGGCATTGTCAAGAAGGGCCACAGGTCCAGAATAAGAACGCTGATAGATATGGGCGAGGAGATTGCAAGCAGGCTTGGAGTCACCAGGGCTTCAGCAGGTGTCATCGCTGCGAAGGATGAGCTCGATGGCGCTGTAGTCGTGATAGGTAATGCGCCTACAGCTTTGCTGGCGCTCTGCGATATAATGGAGAGAAGAGAGGCGATGCCCTCGCTGGTCATAGGTATTCCTGTCGGATTTGTGAGAGCGGCTGAGAGCAAGGAGAGGCTGCGAAGGATAGAGGTACCATCTATATCTAACGTGGGCACAAGAGGCGGAACGCCTATCGCTGTTGCAGCGATGAACGAGATAATCAACATGTACCACCGGGGGATCAGGTAGTTGTACCGGCGTTCTGAGCGCGCTGCGATCTCCGGATTCTGCATCTCCGACCAGGAGCATCTCGCTCCTCGGGTGTATTGAGATGCAGTGCTTGAGCGCTCACCTCTGCGGATGGATGGCGTTATGATAGATCCCGTTACCGGTTTTAGGATTCCAGATGAATGGCTCAGGAGATCTTCTCTGGATGACATCGAGGAGAAGATAAAGAGCGGTCTGTGGGTTCTCCTCTCGAACGGTCAGGTGCTCCGCAGAGGTTTGACAACGGGGACTACAGCATCAGCAGCATGCAAGGGCGCGGTGCTATCCCTGGCGGGAGATGTGGAGGAGGTTGATGTCTGGACCCCATCTGGAATAACGGTCAGGGTAAAGGTGGAAGCCTCCTGTGGTAGATGCGCCGCTCGGAAGGACGCGGGGGATCACGGCTCCGATATCACTCATGGTATGATGATCGTCGCAAGCGCATCTCCATCAGAGCGCTCAGAGCTGATCGCTGGAGATGGCATCGGGAGGATAGGAAGGAGTGGGCTCTCCACCGATATCGGCAAGCCCGCCATAAGCAGATCTGCGCGTGCTCAGATAATGAGGGCGATCGAGGAGGGTGTGAGGGAGACAGGCCTGGGCGGAGCCCGGGTGCACCTCTCTGTTCCTGATGGAAGGAGAATCGCGCTCAAGACCCTGAACCCGAGCGTTGGAGTTGATGGCGGGATATCAATACTGGGATCAACGGGATTCGTCGAGCCTTGGAATGAGCATCTTGAGGATTGCATATCCGAATCGCTCAATGTACTGGACAGGGTTGTGGCCACAACCGGAAGAACAGGTCTCAGGTACAGCAGGATGCTCTTTCCGGAGCATACAGCAGTCCTCATTGGCTCTAAGCTCGATCTGCTCAGGATGCGCACCGGAGAGACCGTGCTCTGCGGCCTTCCCGGGCTGATACTCAGGTGGGCGGAGCCTGAGATGCTCAATGGCACAGGCTATGCGACAGTGGCTGAGATGATCGAGCAAGAGCCAGATCACCCGGCGATCGACAGAGCGCTTGAGCATCTCGAAAAGATGTTTCCTGGTACAAGGATAGTTCTGATAAAGAGAGACGGGAGTATCTACAGGGATACAGGGTAATTGGGTGGGCATCAGCCACTCACGTCCGTGATAAGAATAGCAGGACGCAGACTCCAATCTTCAGGAGAGGAAGTCGTGCGTCATGTGCACATGAAGAAGGTGCTATGAAGATCGTAGGTGTTGGAGCAGGTCCTGGTATGATCACGCTGGAGGCGATCGAGGCGATAAGAGCAGCGAAGCTGATCTACGGATCGGAGCGGGCGGTAGCCCTGGCAGCGGATCACATACCGCCTGGCTGTGATGTCAGGGTTATAAGGGATTACAGATCGCTGCGGAGCCTGCCGGATGATGCTGTTGTTCTCTCAACTGGAGATCCCATGCTGAGCGGCCTCGGATATCTCGGAGGAGATGTCATACCTGGAATATCAAGCATGCAGGTCGCATGCGCACGCCTCGGCCTGAGCCTTTTGAGGGTTGTACCGATAACATTTCACGGCCGCAAGATGGATCCTGAGGCAGTTGCGTTTGAGCTGGAGCACGGTAGATGCGTGTTTCTGCTCGCCGACGATTCCACAGATCTGGATGAGCTCTGCAGGTATCTGGAGAATAGGGGAATACAAAGAGATGTTGTCGTTCTCAGAGATCTCGGATATCCGGAGGAGAGGATAAATGTTGGCACGACCAGGGATCCTCCGGAAGCGAGAGGTCTCTTCAGCGTGGTGATTGGCGAGCTTAGATGATGTGAGGGTATTGTGCCGAATTTGCTGTAGGCTAATGTGGTCGAACCATCGGAGTAGCGATTTTTCTGGCGACCCCAACCAGCTGCAATCGACTTCACATCTTTCTGCAGGTTGGTCTGTCGAATCATGGGTGTGAGCCCATCAATTTTATTCGGAGCGGTCCATTCCACAAGCGTGCTTGTTGAACAATGTTTGAGAATCCGATAGCAGAGAGCTAATTCATATAACATGAGACTTTAGTAAGAATCGATAGCTATTGGCCACAAGGCTTCGAATTATTCAACACAGCACGTTTGTGCGCTGTGTTGATTAACTAATAGCTCTGGAGTCGAATGCTATCGATTTTTGCCAGAATTGGTATTTGTATGAATTCAGTCTCTGCTATCGGATTCTCAAACATTGTTCAACACAGCAGCACAAACGACAACCTATTTATGCAATCGTCTCCAACAATCTTAATATGAAGAGCATGGTGAAGGTTTTTATCGACCACGAACATCTCCTCAAGGTCATGAACATCCTCACAGAAGTGGGAATTACAGGCTTTTACATCTATGAGTACAAGGGGATGTCTCCCGGGGTCTGGAAGGATTTTCGTCTCAGGGAAGATCCGGAGATGACGCTTGATGCGATCAGGAACTTCTCAGAGCCAGGGGTTATGGTGAATACCGTTGTCAGCTCAAACAGATGTGAGCGTCTTGTTCAGAGTCTGGAGCAAGGTTTAAAGGGAAAGAGGTTCACAGTGATCATACAACCGGTGACATCGATAAAGGTCAGAGGAGATTAAGTTTAATGCAGAGCATGAAGGAAGAGGTTGAGTCCACCCTCGAGTCCATAAGGAATGTGCTGAGAATAGAGGGTGGGGATGTAGAGCTTGTGGATATAAACGATGGTGTTGTGTATGTGAAGCTCACGGGGAGCTGCGCAGGATGTCCATTTTCCCAGATGACTCTCAGGAACTTCGTGGAGCGTGAGCTTAAAAAGAACGTATCGGGCGTTAAGGCTGTAGAGTCTGTATAGCTCTACTGCCCCATCAATTGCTTAAAGCATTCTGATCTAAACTAGAACTGCTACGAGGTAATATCTGTGTATCCGAATAAGAAGGTCCAGTCCCTTATAGGCACCAAGATACAGGTTGAGATGAAGGGCTCTCAGAGGCATGTCCTCGAGGGCATACTCAACAGCGTGGATGAGTATCTCAATCTGCACCTCCTGGAGACCGTTGAGATCGTCAACGGAGAGAGAACCAGGTCTCTGGGGTCTGTGATTCTGAGAGGAAACAACATAATACTGATCAGCCCGGCTGAGTAGACTCAGGGAGGAGGGTGTGATGATAGAGGAAGCACTGGAGTATATCAGGTCCAATCCGGATGGAGTTCTCCAGAGCGATCTCTGGAAGGCCCTTGGAATTGACTCGCGAAAATGCTCCCGGATAGTCGCAAAGCTGCTCAAGGATGGGCTGATAACACGGGAGGAGGAGCTCGCCGACGGCGTCAGGACGTATCGGCTCAGGGCAGTCGAGCGGCCGGAGTGCACAGATCGATTCACCCCGCTCATGGCATCTGATATCTTCGATCCATGCGCGGGATGCACCGATGAGTGCGTTCCGGAGCGATGCCCAAAGCTGAGCGAGTGGCTCTTCGCACTGGCGTTCAGCAAGAGCTCCGGAGAGAAACCGCATGCTGCTGCAAGCCTCTGAGCCCTTACGCAGCGGTGCATGCGATCCAGAGCTTCATGTGTATCATCATCTGAGAGATGGATTGAATGAGATGCTGAATTGCTCCATCCCCATCATCTGCCATCCAGCTGAATCAGCAGGGTTGTTGCACTGGGGTGCATATTGTTGTTTCATGCAGGCCGGCACTTCAGCATCTCATTCAGCCCATCCTCAAGCCCATATTCTGGCGCGTACCCAAGCACCTCTCTGGCGAGGGTGATGTCGGCCACAGAATCCCTCACATCACCAGGGCGCGGTTCGGTGTAGATGGGGTGGATATACCTTTTCAGGACTCTTCCTATTGCATCGAGCAACCGGTTCAGGCTTGTGGCATATCCTGTGCCGATGTTGATCGCAAGACCTGGCGCCCCGGGAGACAGGCATGCGAGGATGTTCGCCCGCACGACATCATCAACGTATACAAAATCCCTCGTCTGCTCGCCATCGCCATAGACCACAGGCTGGCTGCCTGAGAGAACCGCATCAATGAACTTCGGGATGACGGCGGCATATTCAGATGCCGGGTCCTGGCCGGGGCCGAAGACGTTGAAGTATCTCAGGGAGACGCACTCGATCCCGTATATCTCATAGAATACCCTGCAGTAATGCTCGCCCACCAGCTTCGTCACAGCATAAGGGCTCATCGGCCTCGGAATCAGACTCTCCCTCTTCGGGAGCTCCGGAGAATCTCCGTAAACGGCAGAGGATGATGCGAACACAACTCTTTTCACACCACAATCCATTGCCGCAACGAGCACAGAGAGCGTCCCATCGATGTTGCTCCTGTTTGTCGCCATGGGATCCATTATCGATCGCTGAACCGATGGAAGGGCGGCCTGATGGAGCACGTAGTCCACAGACTCGAACTCTCTTTTCAGCATCTTGATATCATTTATATCACATTCCACAAACCTGATGCGCCCCTCCAAACCGCGCAGGTTCTCGCGCCGTCCTGTGCTCATATTATCGATGACAGTGACATCATTCTCATCACATAGAGCCCGGACGATGTTCGATCCTATGAATCCTGCACCGCCGGTTACCGCTATTTTCTTGTTCCTCAAAGAGATCCTTCCTCGCAAGACTGGTCGTACAGCAACATGCTCCTTTGAGCACATTATCTTTGCCTGACGGTCTTCATTCGTATACCTGTCTTGCGTATTATTGTGTTCCTCCCAGATCTAACCTGTGACCCTGTTTACCAGAAAAGCACGACATGGGGGCTTAAAGATGTTCTGACACTCCAGCCAACGCCAACCAGCAATACATCCCCTCTGTGAGATTGCAGAATCACCGGGACGGATCAGCATTAATTCGCCAGGAGCGCATCGCATGATTTCAGGAGTAGTTATCAGATAGGTGAGAGCAGGCTGAGTTTCATGCATTTTCTTCAAAATTTATAGAATTTTTAATAATATGAATTGACGTTGCCTTTATATAACATCCAAGCACTCAGTTTTTTGTACAAATAAAATTTTGTACAAAAACAAAAGGAGGTGCAACATGAGATATGTGACAGACATAATGGATGTCATGCAGCTGAAGGAGGATGAGAGAAAGGACCTATCCAGTGTAACGGAGAACTTCGCATTCAGAGCCAGCAGCTACTACCTGTCGCTGATAGACTGGAATGATCCCCAAGATCCCCTCCGAAAAATTGTGATTCCAGATGCAAATGAGATGTACAACTGGGGCACGAAGGACCCATCCAGGGAGAGGTCATATACGGTTTTGCCTGGGCTTCAGCACAAGTACAGACAGACTGCACTTATGCTCGTCAGCAATGCATGTGGATCTCTGTGCAGGTTCTGCTTCCGGAAGAGGATATTCATAGACAGCCATCACGAGACCGCCATCGATCTTCCCAGAGCGCTGGATTACATAAGAGAGCACAGGGAGATAACAAACGTCCTTCTCAGCGGTGGAGATCCCCTCATGCTATCCACAGAAAGACTTGAGGAGATCGTGAGGAGGCTGCGGGATATCGACCACGTGCAGATCATACGCATCGGCACAAAGCTTCCGGTCTACAATCCATTCAGAATTACAGAGGATCCGTCGCTTCTCGAGATTGTGAAGCGCTACAGTCATGAAAACCGGAGGATATATTTCGTGATTCAGTTCAACCACCCGAAGGAGATCTCGAGTGAGACCCTGAAAGCTGTCAGCCAGCTACAGGAGGCAGGCGCAATAACCGTGAGCCAGACACCGCTTCTGAGAGGTGTGAACGACAATCCAGAAACGCTGGCACAGCTCTTCAAGAAGCTCTCTTTCATTGGTGTATCGCCTTACTATGTATTCCAATGCAGGCCGTCTATCGGAAACTACCATTTCCAGGTTCCTGTTGAGACGAGCTACGCGATCGTTGAAAAGGCTAAGTCGATGTGTTCGGGTCTGGCCAAGCGAGCCAAGTTCGTAATGTCACATGCGACAGGGAAGATCGAGGTCGTCGGGCTCACAGACAGGTATGTTTACATGAAGTACGCGCAGGCTGCAGATCCGGAGAATATAGGTATGTTCATGGTCTTCGAAAGGAATCCCGCTGCTTTCTGGTTCGATGACTATTCAGATCCCGTAGATCACCATCGTCTGGATGCGGAGGAGACGAGAGCCGCTGGAGATGTTTACATATCACAATCAGACGATGGCGGTGAACTACACGCAGCGACCACGATGGATTAGAGGGTCTCTACAAGGGCGAGAACTGAATGAACGGCATCTTCCAACGCTTTTGGTGTTGTCCTGCCGACTATATGCATCCACCAGTCTCTCCGATTGGGCGGAACCGTTGGACTGGATACCGGGAATTGGGCAGCACGCTCAATTCTCATCCTCACTCAAGCGCATACACCTGAAATACGCATTCAGCACGCAGACATCATCCTGAGAACCAACCTGCTCGAAGAGCTCGCACGGAGATCCTCTGTAGCATTCCATCTCGTGTATCCTGCATACAGCAATTCCATCTGCAAATGTGAGATGTGGGCATGGTTCACCAGCCCTTTTGAACATGACAGGCATCCTGTGAGTTTTGTCGAGAGTGCCATCTGGCCTTATCGCATCCGGGTTCGGAATGGCGACGTCAAGATGGATGCAGCAGCATCCGCATCTCAGGCATTTCATGGCTCCATGCTCATCTCGGGGCACGTACAGGTTTCTCAGGAACCGCGTCGTTCGGGAGCTGTGTGCTCAAACCATCTTCGAGATCTTCGATGCCATGAGCTTCGCCGGAGCTCTCGGCGCGAGCCATTTTAAAAAGCTCCTGTAGCTAAGCCCGTGCGAATGTATGTCTATGTATCTTTCCAGAAGCGATCTGTCGTCCATGAACATGTTGAAAAGCTGATCTGGAAAGCGGTGCATGATACGGGCCAGAAGGAATGACGCCCTTAGATCGTCTCCGATCTCTCTTTTGCACCTGTGTTGATACTCCACAAGATCGCATCCATCACTGAGATGTTCAGAGGCGACCTGCGCGGCGATCTGGCCGGACCGCACAGCGTAGGCAATTCCCTCTCCTGTGAATGGATCCACCATGCCAGCAGAATCGCCGCATAGCATCGTTCTCCTGCCTCCAAGATATCTGGATGGTCCCGAGAGAGGGATCGTGTGGCCATGGATCCTGCCGCGAAATCCCCTTGCCCTCATGAGTCTGTCCATGATAACTCTTATGTTTGATGATCCAAGACCGCCAGCGCCGACGGAGAGGTAGCTTCCGTGTGGGAACACCCAGGCGTAGCCCCTATCCACCTCCCCGAAGTGTATCTCCATGCAGTCATTGGTCTCTTCGGCCGCTACTTCTGAGACAAGACACACCCCCCTCATTCCATCTCCTGGGCATATCTTCCTGCTCAGCATCCCCGTGTGACCATCCGCCAGCACCAGAAGCCTTCCCTTATAACTCTCCCCTGCCATTATACGGACGCAGCCATCTTCTTCTGATATCCCTGTGGCCTTTTTGCCAAAGAGAACCTCTGCTCCAGCGTCCGCTGCTCTTCTCACGAGAATATCATCGAACACGCTCCTTGTGACAAGTGTTGAGAGCCTTTCGGGCCTTGAGATCTCAGCACACCGATCCCTGAAAAATATCCTTATCCGGGAGACCTCTGCATCAATAACCTCATCTGGAATCCTGAATCTCAGGTATGACCTCGCCTTCTCTGATAGAGCACCACCGCACGGCTTGTAGCGCGGGAATTTCTCCTTCTCTATGAGAAGTACACTCAGGCCGAGCCCGGCGCCTTCAAGAGCAGCAGATGCGCCCGCCGGCCCTCCACCAATCACTATCAGGTCGTACATATGCAGGAGCTAGGCAGCCTTCCTGGAGGCTGAGGATATCAGGCTCTGGTACGCCTCCCGGGCCATATCAGAGACATCGATCTCGAGCTCCCTCGCCACCAGAAGCGCCACTACATCCAGCTCCACCAGCCTCTGGAGCGAGTCCTGCCGCTCGTTTATCATCGCTATGATCTCCTTCCTGCTCATCCCTGTTTTCGAGGATATCATTCTGACCGCTCTTTCGAATATGCCCTCGACGGGAGCGGGTTTAAATCCAACGGGTATCTCGATATCCGCGTTGGAATACACCACGTCCCCATCGATGCGAACCAGCCCCTCATTTTCTGCTTCCATGAGAAGGGCCCTGACCTTCTCTGGAGGCCCCCACTTCATGTCCAGCGAGAGTGCAAATATGAAGTCGCTTATCTTCAGGCTGCTCTTCCCACGCTTCTTGAACGGCAGGGCCACAAGGTACCTCTTCTCCTGATCCAAATGAAACACCCTCTTTTTAGCGATGCCTCGACCCGGGCGGGATTGTGGAGGATCTACAGCTTCAAGCGGTGATTTATAATACAGCATGAATTTCTACGATCACCAGCTCCATGGACTCTTTCCCATGTATATAACACTCTCGCAACGCTCATGCATACGTCATGGCGATCAGGCGTGCTCACATCACAATGAATTCGGGGATGATTTGATCAAAGGCAGTCGCCCTCTCTTATCCCGAGTGGGGTTTCTATTGCCCACGGGACGGGGTCCCGATGATTTGATCAAAGGCAATCGTCCTCTCTTATCCCATGACAGTGCGTGTACATACACACGACTCCAGCAGTATCTCCAAGATCGAGCGGGTGCGTCTTCTCGCTCGGAAGGCATTTATTCCAGCAATTAGAGTTCATATCATGCGATACGTCCTGTTTCTCTTGGCATGTCTGCTGGTGCTGGGCACGGCAGATGCGCTTTTTCAGAATACCTCACCGCAGATGTATATTGATAGGTACAACAGCAATATCGATCAGGCGCCCCAGGCGCTGAGGGAGCTGCTTGGAAGCGAGAGGGTTGAGATCAACATACTCCTCAATAACGGCACGCTCTACATGCTCGGACTGGAAACATCCAAAGGGCGCATAGTGGCTTCTTACCCCGGCGGAATAGATGATCCGACGATAACCATAGAGACATCGGAGAGCACGATCCAGAGGGTAGCCTCGTCTAGCGACCCTGTGGCAGCATTCAAGGACGCGAAAGACAGAGGAGAGGTGAAGATAGAGGCCACCAAGCTCACAACACGGCTCAAGCTTGCGCTCGTTCTGGCGAGTGCGGATGTCTTTAAATACTTTTTAGGAGTCTTCTTCACATAGGGGAGATATCATGAAAGTGCTCGCAATAAACGGAAGCCCCAAGATGGATGATGGGAACACAGCTCGCATACTGAATCCCTTCCTGGACGGCATGCGTGAGGCGGGAGCCGATGTGGAGCTGTTCCACACCAGGAAGCTCAAGATCGGGCCGTGCAACGGCGATATGAGCTGCTGGTTCAGGAACTCAGGAAAATGTGGCCAGAACGACGACATGCAGATGTTATATCCGAAGTTCGAGGATGCTGATGTGATAGTCTGGGCCACGCCTGTATACTTCTCAGGTGTCACCGGTCCGCTCAAGAACCTGATGGACAGGCAGCTCCCGCTTCATGTTCCAGGCACGACGCCGAAGAAGAAGCAGAAGGTGGTTCTGGTCTCATCCTGCGGCGCATGGGAGATCGAGGCGTTCGATCCGATCATTGTACAGATGAGGGCGATATATTCAAGGGATGATGCAGAGTTCATCGCGGCGCTCCTGCGCCCGGGCGCGGAGGCGATGAGGTACATGCCCGAAGGTGCGATGGATGATGTGATCAATGCCGCGAGGGAGGCTGGCAGAGAGCTCGTGAAGACGGGACGAATACCAGAGAGCCTTCTCAAAACGGTGAGCAGACCGCTGATGAGCGAGGATGAGTACATGAAGGCAGGGGAGAAGTTTCTGGAGGAAGCCAGAAAAAATGCATGAGCCTCGCGGGGGATCTGGAAGCCTTTTACTGAATGTTGAAAATCTCGGGGTCGCAGCAATCGCCGGAAGGGCTGGGGCTGTCCGACTCTAGGGGATGCAAGGTGTAACTCTGCCGGTGAATGCAGTCGGTTTATCTGGCGCTGGTTGCGCACGAGGGCCGCTGGAGCCACAGAGTGTGGCGCTATCTCCGGTATTTTTCTATCTCCGGTATTTTTGTTGCTGTCTGCTCATCTGAGGATTCCTATTAACCCCTTTCTTAGATCTGTAGAGGTTGCTGCATATTTGTATCATTAATATTTTATATCAAAATGGCGGGTTTTTAGGAATCCTCATCTGTATGTACTGCTGGCATTCAGGCACACAAACCGAAGTGCTAAATAGCTGATAACAATCTCCATTCAGCAACAGGGAAGAGCTGCAGATGGCAGAGCATTTCTCATTTGAGGTTCTGAAGCGGTCGAGGACGACGCTTGCGAGGCTTGGGGTGATCAGGACGCGCAGGGGGATTATAGAGACACCCCAGTTCATCCCAGTCGCCACCGTGGCATCTGTCAGAGCCCTCGGATCCGATGATCTCAGGGCTCTGGGTGTGCAGGCGATATTCGCAAACACATATCACCTCCATCTGAGGACAGGAGAGGATCTCATCAGGAGGATGGGCGGGCTTCACAGGTTCATGTCGTTTGATGGGCCAATCTTCACAGACTCTGGCGGCTTCCAGGCATTCTCCCTCGGGCTCGGGCGGGAGCACAACATCAGCAAGATAGGAAGCATATTTCCTCACGGAAGACGATCTGCAGAGAGGAGAGAGAACCTGACAAGGATCACGGATGAGGGCGTCGCCTTCAAGTCGCTCGTCGATGGCGGATGGCACTTTATCGATCCCAGGAGCGCTATGAGGATCCAGAGCAGGCTTGGATCTGATATCGTCATGGCATTCGATGAATGCACGTCTCCTCTCTCAGATTACGATTACACCAGGGAGGCGATGGAGAGGACTCACCGCTGGGCTGTGCAGTCGTTGAGATACCACGACAGGAGACAGGCGATATACGGCATCATCCAGGGAGGATGGTTCGAGGATCTGCGCAGGGAGAGCGCTGATTTCATAAAGTCGCTGCCGTTCGATGGGATCGCGATCGGGGGCTCTCTCGGGAACTGCAAGGCAGATATGCATCAGGTTCTGGAGTGGGTGGTGCCGAGGCTGGACGCGCGGCCGAGACACCTCCTGGGAATCGGGGAGATCCCGGACATCTTCGAGTGCGTCGAGAGGGGCATCGACACCTTCGACTGCGTCCATCCGACGAGAATCGCACGCAGGGGCAACCTGTACATATCTCCCGCATCTGGAGGGTGCCTGGAAAACAAGTTCAGGATAAGCATAAAGTCCTCGGTTTTCAAGGACGACAAGAGGCCCGTGGACCCGAGATGCGGGTGCCCAACATGCAGGATGTACAGCAGGGCGTATCTCAGACACCTCTACATCTCGAACGAGCTCTCATACTTCAGAGCCGCCACAGTACATAATGTATACTTCATGCTAAGGCTGATGGAGTCGATAAGAAAATCAATAAGATCTGGGAAGTTCAGCGCGCTAAAGAGAAGGTGGATGAAGGGTGAGCAGGCTCCAGGATGAGCGAACCGATGGCGATCAGGCAGACAGTCGCAGCGCTTATGGAAGATCTCCCCACTACAGTCAAGGCGGAGGGGCTGCTCGCAGGAGGTTCCGTATTGATAAAACACAGGCCGCGATAATCCTCTGCGGGCTTTACATATTCTTCTCACTGGCCGGCAACATAGCCGCGACGAAGGTCACCTACTTCGGGAGACTCGTCATGGATGCTGGCTTCATATACTCCATGACGTTCACGTGGAGGGACCTGATACACAAGCAGCTCGGGATGCGGGCTGCCATAACCACGATCTGGCTCAGCGCGTTAATAAACCTCCTGGCAGCACTTTACTTCCAGATAGTGGTTCTGATGCCGGCGGAGCCTGACTGGGCTGCAAACGGCGGGCAGGCTGCGTGGCAGTTCCTATTCGGGATATTCGAGACATCCGGCGGACCATGGTGGCAGTCGATCTTCTCCCTCCAGCTCAGGATCGTCCTCGGCTCAGTGATAACCATGGTCATAGCAGAGCTCACCGACACAGAGATCTACCACCTCTGGGTCACCGGCTGGGGCAGGAACAGGCCACAGTGGGCCCGGGTTGCAATTTCTAACGCGATATCGATACCCGTGGACAGCATTTTATTTCCGCTGATAGCATTCACCGGAATAATCGGGTTCGATGCGATGATCCAGATGTTCCAGACGAATATCGCTGTGAAGACAATCGTCACGCTTCTATCATTCTGGACGATATACCTGGTGCCTGAGAGGCCGATATTCGAGCAGCATGAATATGATGCAGAACAGATTTGATTTTGTGAGTAATATTTTTTAGTGCTATGCGATAGCGCGCTTCCAGAACATAGAATAATTTAAGTAGATTTCTACCCAAAGTGGAATCATGGACGTACTGGTGCTCTGCATTGACCGCGATGACGATCTGGGCCGGAAGGCCGGCATCAAGAGCCCGGTGGTTGGAAGGGAGGAGAACCTGAACGCGGCTCTCACACTCGGGCTTGCCGATCCGGAGGAGTCCGACACCAACACGATCTTCGGCGGGCTGAAGATTTATGACGAGCTCGCTGCTGAGAGATCTGTTGAGATTGCGACGATAACCGGCGACGAGAAGGTTGGGCTCAGCGCGGACAGGAAGCTTGCAGAGCAGCTCGAGCAGCTCATAGAGCGTCTGGACCCTAAGTCAGTCATTGTTGTATCGGACGGCGCAGAGGATGAGGCGATCCTTCCGATCATACAGTCCAGGATAAAGGTCGACGGTGTTAGACGCATACTGGTTAAGCAGAATCCCAGCATCGAGAGCACATACTACCTGCTGAAGCAGGTATTCACAGACCCGAAGATAAGCCACACGATATTCATCCCACCCGGCCTGGCGCTACTGATGTTCTCCATATTCTACCTGCTGAACTACCCGAACGGGGCGATCATAGCGATAACAGGCTCCGTAGGGCTCTACCTGCTCTTCAGAGGCCTGGGGCTTGACGATTTCCTGGACGAGACGAAGAAGACGCTGAGAGGATCGCTGTACGCAGGCAAGATATCATTCGTCACATACATACTTGCAGGGATGCTGATAATAATAGCCACGATCCAGGGAATAGCGAATGTTTGGTACTCTTACAAAGGACCGATATGGTACGGCTACCTCACACTGCTGATGCTCTTCATAAACGCAAGCGTCTGGTGGTACGTCGCAGCAGGCATCTGCGCCAACGTGGGGAAGCTCATAGATATGCACCTGGAGGGCATAAAGGATCCCAGGACATACTCATATCCATTCTTCCTCTTCGCAACAGGTCTCATATTCTGGGGCGCGAGCATAGTTATATTAGCGAACTTCACACAGGACTTCAGTATGTCACCCCTCAGCTCGATCCAGTACTTTGCGGTCTGCGCCATGGGGGCCATGGCCACAGCCCTACTCGGTATAAAGCTCAAGAGCTACATAGCCAAGAGGAATGGAGCTGGCAGGGAGCTCCTAAAGGAGGGCGTGCAGACGAAGTGCTGATGCGAGAGGCATTTCGCTCCCATCCAGGTGATAGCAAGACGCAAACCCCTGAGGATTCCTAAAACCCGCCTTTTTGCATTAAGTCTGATGTCTCTCAGGCTCCCTGCTGGACCTCTGGAGAAGCACATCGTACAGCCGCTCCCATTCGAGGGTTGTGGAGACGCAGCCTGCTGTGGATAGGGGGACGCCTATGGCCGGTATGCCGTGGCTGTGACAGAGTATGAGCCCCTCCTTTATCTCCATCTCGCACCCGACGCCGACTATTCCCTTCGGATGGTATCTCTGAATGATGCGTTTTATAAAGCTCGATCCCGGAACAACAAAGAACCTGTACCCCCGCGACTCGGCGATTTTTTTCGCCTCCCCTATCCCGCATCTGCCACACCCCACGCATTTTATCCCCTCGGGCGTGAGCTTCGCGGGACACTCGACAGACCGCAGGCACTGGGGCATGAACACGAACCTGTCCCCGACAGGAGTGGCATAGAACTTGCCCCTGTTGATGTAGTTCATCAGAGATATCCCGACATCGTCAACGATCTTGTCGTCTGCGCGGGCCAGCCAAAATATCGCTTTGACGAAGCTCTCCAGAAGGCTTATGCCTATGAGCATCGGCCTGGCCAGGAAATACCTCCTAGTCTTGAAGGAGACGCCGACGAGCAGCGCGATGATGAGAGAGAGGAGAAATGATATGAGAAGAGCGAGCACCACGACCTTTCCAACAAACAGGTAAACCTGATCGACGTAATTCATCGGTTGAGTCTTTGATATAGATGATATTAATCTTACTTCGAGCGGATTTCCGAGAACCTGCCTCAAGACCGTGTTCACCATGCCTCCACGCATGCCTGCGATCACATGCTGACTCCAAGCATCCGTGTTTGCTCAATTTGCTTGCCATTTTGTCCCTGAACTCATCCCAAACCCGCATGCGACTGAAGAGACACTAAAAAAATGAAAACAGCGTTATCAGTGCGACAGGAGATCCGGCAGTGCATGGGATAGGGGAGCGCCTGTCGAAGTGGTTGCTGTTTTTGAGATCTGCTCTATGATACTGAGATCCTCCTAGATCTGCAGCTCCCGCCTCCCAGCAGACACACAACCAGAGACGCGAGGAGGACTGCCATCACCCCCGTCAGGAATATACCGTCGAATATGCCGGCGCCGCCGATCGAGAGTGCAAGGGGTCGGGGATACGCAGATGGAGGGGCAAGCGCTGGCAGGACCCCTGGCGTGAGCAGGTTCATCACATCCGCGCCTAGCAGGGTGCCGATCGAACCGCTGATGTACGCGATCGCCGGCGCGGTTCTGTATCCCCTGCAGAGGACGACCGCCACCAGTGCAGCCGATACCGGAGGGATGTACACGGGAAGGGTTATGCCCACATTCGGCACCGGCTCCGCCATTGTGTACGTGAGGATTGCCACGACCACTGCTCCAAGCAGGGCTGTCGAGACCGGCGCTCTGTGCCGCCTGAGGAGATCTATGCTCACGAGAACCGGCACAATGCATCCGCCGACGTTGACCAGCAGGCGCACCGGATGGAAGCTCACAGGAACGTCCATGGTCCCCATCAGATCGACCATGAACGCAGGATATGTTGTTATAACCCCACTGTGCAGCGGGATATCTATCATGCTCCCAATTATCGAGCCGAAGACCATAAGGCTCGCGTGCCAGTGGCCGAAGCCGATCTGTTCGAATGCCTCCTCTGTGATGCGTATGAAGAGGTATATGAATATCAGCGGGAGGGCCAGCAGCAGAATAACAAGGAGTAGGAAGAAGGGGATCATCAACTCCAGCATATCTCATCCACCACTCATCGCGTCTCGCATGCAGGCAGCTTTTTCTCGATCACATCGCCATTCGGGCTGGTTTCGGAGAAGATCTGTGCCTCGAAGCACTCGATCACCGTATCATCGTCGAGCCATGCATCAACCGGAAGCCCAGCCTTGAGGCACGTCTGACAGAGAAAGTCCACTGAGTCGAAGCCGTACTCCGGTGCAACCTGCGGGAGGAGCAGACCGGAGCACATTCCCCTGGTGACGATCAGCCCATGCCTGCCGATCTGAACCCTCTCGGGCAGCGTTTTTTTATCGCCATCCATCACCTGAGGCTCGGTGAGGACCGTCACCTCTATCGTTATTTCATCGAGCTCCTCCGGACGGACCCTGGGGAACCTGGGATCTCGCGTGCCGGCATTAATCGCGGAATCGACAATCGCCTTTCCGAGCGGGAGGACTGCTCTGGGATATCCTATACACCCACGCAGCTCTCCATCCTTCTCCAGGGTCACAAAAACGCCCCGCCTCTCGTTGAAGACTCCAGGGAGATCATGCGGATTTATGATCTCTTTCCTGTGGACGTAAGCTGTCAGCGCATCCCTGGCCAGCCTGACCGCCCTTCTTCCTTCCTCCAGTGTGAGCATAAATAAGAATTGATGCATATCGGATTAAAATCTTGTGAATTGCAGGAAGGACCTGTCCGAATGAGGATTAGTGTCTCAGACATCCAAAAGCAGTAAGGCCCGGCTTCTGGCTTAAGCTCTTATTCGGACACGTCCTGCAGGAAGAACATATCTGAATAAGATGCGGAAGCCAAAAATAATGTGCCTTAGAGATCTTGTTTGCCACAATTACTTTTTGCTTATTCGGACAGGTCCTGCGGGAATAATGCATGCCCATGTGGCACAAACGATTGCGTGGAGATCGATCTAGGGGAGAGCGATGTAATGCAAATACAAAGGCGGAGAGGTCAGAGGAACCTGATGCCTCTGGGCATCTCCCCGAACCTCTTCCGGAACTCGTCAGGCCAGTTATCGGGATCCAGACCTTTCTGTCCCAGAAAGACGCTGGTCCATCTCTCCAGACCAACCCCGCTGCATCCGCTCCACAGGCTCTCGCCGCTCTGCGCCTTCACAGAGAACCCCTTCGGGTACTTCTCGCCGTTCACGGAGAGGTTCTGGAACTCGATCCAGTTGCCGCTGTATGGAAGCAGCGCCTCGTAATCTATGGTGCCGGCGCCCTCCATCTCGGCGAGGCCTGTTCTGCCTTCCTGCGCCATGAACCATGGAGTGACCCAGGCCATGCGCCAACGCAGCTCCAGTATCTCCTCGAAGATGTGCTTGTACCTCTCCTTGAGCCGCTCCGCCTCCTCCATGACCTGCTGCTTTGTGCCGAGCCAGACGATCTCTATCCTGTGGAACTCGTCGACGCGCTCTATGCCATGAATGCCACCTGACTCATATCTGTGGCTCGTCCCGGACCTGTCGAAGACCTTTATCGGGAGCTCGTCATTCGGGAGCGTGGCGCCCTGGAGGAAGACCCAGAATGTGGGGCACTGAGCATAGCACATGCCTCCGATCGGGTAGTCGATCTTCTCCTTTATCAGATCGAGCGGGATCTCATGTGTCACCTTATAATAATCAATGACCTCCTCCCAGAACGCCGGGTCCCTGCTCTTGGGCGGGCACACGTAGTATATCTCAGGGTAGACCCCCTGCGCATGCCCGCTCCTCTTCCACACATCCCATGTGTCGAGCTTGGGAAATATCATCTCCCTGTATCCGAGGGGCACAAGAATCTCCTCGAGCACGATCCTCTCGAACGTCCTGAAGAGATGCGTTGACTGCGGGCCGTGTATCCACTGACCTCTCGCAGATCCGTGCTTTATCCATCCTCTCTTCACCATCTCCTGCGTGGGATCGCCACTGAACTTGAACTCCCTCGGCGGGCTCTCCCACAGCAACTCCCAGTGCTCGGCCTTTCCGCCGTAGCTCTGGAGCTTTTCCTCAAGGAGGTTGACAATCCTGTCCGGGATGCGGTTCTCTAGCATCCATGTCCATCCGCGCTTCGGATCCTCGACGCCCAAGATCAGCGTGAGGAGACCATCCTCGTATCTCGACTCCCTGACATAGGGAATCCTGTGGGTTATCTGGCGATTGGACTCGATCTGTATCTCGAATCTGCTGACGTTTATACCCCTGATCCCCAGCCTGTGTTTTCTGCCAAGCAGGTTCGCCAGCGGTTTTCTCAGCCTGAGAAGGGCATCATGCGCCCTTACATATCTATCGCTCTCTATCTTTATCTCCAGTTGGTCCCCCGTGATCCTCCAGCCAGCGACCTTCGCGCCCATGCCCTCAGGCGCCCCCTTCTTAAGGAGGTCCACAGCCTGCTTTTCGAAGAACTCAGCGAGATCGCCCTCAGCATTTGCGGCATCGCCGCTAAGCTTCAGGCTTACCTCTAAATGGAATTTCATCTCAAACCTCCGAGGAGCCAATGGCCTCCTCAGCCACCTTGATGTTCATGAGCAGATCATCGACCGTGGAGAGCACGGTGCCGATTCTCTCAGCACGGAGCTCTATGATCAGCTCATCATCCTGCACGGAAACGTTCATGCTGGGAAGGTTGTCCGGCTCCAGTGCCTTTGATATCTCCTGCACATCACTGCCCGAGAATATGAGCTTTACATATATCATCGCTTCAGCTGACCACCGATGATCTCATTCAGCTTCAGGAGAAACTGCTTCTCAGTGCCGGGCGGTATTGAGGCGCCGCTTGCTATGCTGTGCCCGCCGCCCTTTCCGCCAACGCTTTCCGCGGCCGCTCTCAAAGCTATGGACAGGTCCAGCCCTCTCCTTATGAGCGGCCTGTTACCTCTCGCAGAGACCCTGACGGTGCCGTCTTTGTTATTCAGAACTATGAGCGGTTTATCGGTGTACAGATACCTTATGCCGAGACCCGCTATGACCCCTCCGCCGTGGAGGTTCTCTGCTATCAGGTACCTTATGTTCTCCATCTCTGTACTGTTCCTGCGAAGCAGATCTATGCCTGCGAGAATCTCCTTTCTGTAATCATCTGCGATCCTTCTTGCCTCAGGTAGCGCAGACCTGTCACGCAGACACAGCGTCAGCCCGATCCCAGGCCTCTCGAGGCGACCGCACGCGTTCAGGAGGAGGACAAGCTCAAAGGCGTTCTCAACGACCTCTCTCTTCAGCCGTATCGCCTCTCCTATCACAGAATCCGCCGCGAAGCTCCCCTGCATGAGAAGCTTGAGAACCAGTGCAGTTGATATCCTCGTAAGAGGCTCGCCCCTGAGATCCTCTACCCTACCATCAACACCGATCTCTCCCAGGAACGCCCTCACCCGCTCCGGATCTCCAGTGAAGTCGAGCAGCGGCTCGATGGATCGCTCGAAGACCTTCGAGATGTCACCATCCTCTGCCATCTTGAGGCCAGGTCGCACCTCGACCGCGCCCGCTGCAATCCCCTCTTCAAGTATGTGCCTGTTCGCGCCGATCATCGCCTGCCTGTCGCCGATTGCGCCCACAAGCGCAAGCCCTGCGAGGTCTCTGTTATCCCCCATCTTTCTCACGACAGAGTAGACGACCCCTGATGCGCTTATCTCAAAGGCACCATCGATGCCGAAGTTGTGGGGATTAAGAGAGATACAGTTCAGAGAGCCGACAGGTTTGTGGTGGTCGAGCACAAAGACCTCGCCCTTTATTCCGGATATCACATCAGGCTGGCCGCTGCCCATGTCGCAGAAGACAATGGGAGGCTTCAGGCCCTCAATGGTATCTGCAGTCAGACGCTGCGTGAGCCTGGCCTGGAAAGGGATTCCAGCACGAGCAAGAGCGTTGCAGATCAAGCCTGCTGACGATATGCCGTCTGCATCATCGTGTGAGACCACAACAACCCGATCACACTGGAGAATGGCCCTTGCTATGGTCTCCGCGGCTTTCTCGAACGCATTCATGATCACTGCTTTGAGGATATCTGAATTTCAGCGGTCTCAGGCCTGTATTCCCATGTTGCCGGAAGCCTGCCAACCTGCTTGTAGTACCTCACAAGCCTGCGGATCTTGCTCTCAACGAGCTGGAGGGCTCTCTTGTTGTGTATATCCTTGGTCCTCGGAAGCCTGCTTATGCTCGTATCACTCACTGTGCCTCTCGGTTGAGCTCTGAGAAGATGCCTCCTGAGCCTAAGCGCTTTTCTCATAAGGTTGCTCAGATCCTCAGGTATCTCCGGGAGTGCATTCCTATCTCTCAGGAAGCTGCTCAGGCTCTTTCCGAGGATAAGCTTCAAATTCGGCACGCCATACTGATCCCTGAGCGTGAGCCCGATCATCGCATTCGACATCCCCCTCTCATGGAGGGTCATTATGGTCTTCTCGAGCTCCTCCTTGCTCACATCACACCACTCAGGCAGCTTGTCCACCACTGGTGGTCTCGATCCAGATGAACCCTTCTTACGACTGTGCATTCTGGCCATTTCAAATCCTCATCATACAATAAGTGCGAAGGCAGAAGGATCATTGCAACTCAGAATAAAAAGCTTGCGTTGTTCGCGGGTTTCATGGAAGAGAGATGCAAGAGATGGCAGCAGCCCATCTTCTTTTGTGTGCTTACCTCGGGCTGGAGCATCAGATCCAGAAGGCTTCATAGAGCATCACGCCGAGGCATCCGGTTCCTGGAATCGAGATCGCCGATTGTATCCCGCGAATAGAACAGCATCTCACCAAACCGCATCTCTCAAAAGAGTGCGGGGGATGGGATTCGAACCCACGAACTCCTGCGAGACTGGACCCTGAATCCAGCGCCTTTGACCTGACTTGGCAACCCCCGCATCACGATGT
Source organism: Methanothrix thermoacetophila PT (assembly GCF_000014945.1). NCBI lineage: Archaea > Methanobacteriati > Methanobacteriota > Methanomicrobia > Methanotrichales > Methanotrichaceae > Methanothrix > Methanothrix thermoacetophila. Next base: position 111,073 of record NC_008553.1, on the reverse strand, counting down.
ATGCGATCACATCCCGCACACGAAGCGCGGGTCTCAAATTCATTTCTGTCAGGCGCTGTCATCCGCTGTGGGATGTCCCACACATCTCAAAGGACATGCAGTTCAGACCGCTCCGACCCCGCTCCTCCCTGCCGGGAGCATCTGGCCAGAGGAGCATCTCCTTGGAGCTCTTCCCTGCCCTGACAGCGAAGTTGACTCACGATCAAAGAATAAAAGGATTACGCATAACCAGGGGAATCATCGGGTTCGGACGATGGACCCTTGTTATGCACACCGCCCTCTGGATAAGAGGCCTGCGGATGGTGTGAACCGCAGACCGGAGAGAGCGATTTCGGGAATGAACACGAGATCCAGCCGGGCACAAGCTTAAAATAAGAATCGGTTATACCAGGCATCGCGGATGGGGGGAAAGGATGGCTTGGCCTGGCCTGTTGGGAGATTCAGGATGTAGGAGGTCGTGCGATCAGGCCTAAAAGCGAAAGGATCGGTATAGAGATGAGAAAAAAGCTGGTATCCATGTTGCTGCTTCTTGTGATATTCACTGGACTCTGCAGCGCTGCAAACTACATGTACGAGAAGTCGGTAGTGAAGGGCGTGGGGTACAGGAACCTGGAGATCGTGATATCCACGCAGTACGGGTACAGCGGAGCAAAGCTCGTCGAGAAGCAGTCGGGAAGCGGCAACGTGAACTCGAGGATAGAGCTCGAGGCAGAGAGGCAGCTGAGCAGTGGCTACGATCCGCTCTACACGTCCTGTGACTACCCGACCGGCAGCGATTACCCAATGGACTACATCAACTTCACATCGGAGCAGGATCTCGAGTACATGCCCGTGAGCTACCAGACGGGCACATACGATCAGAAGTGGATAGACAAGCTGTGCGTCCAGAACTACAGGATCGGTGCAGTTGTGACAGAGATGTACACACACGCTGAGCATCTTCAGAAGAGCACGGAGATCAAGACGAGAGCATACGGATTCGGTAATGGATACGCCGATAATGTGAACAGCTGCTGCACAGGAGTGCTTGAGGCCAACATCAACAGCAACGTGATCGGTGTCGCTCACATCGGATGGATGTCAAGAGAGCCAGAGGCACAGGATATAGTCAAGGGCAGGCACGTCGAGTACGGCCGGAGCATTGAGGATCTAACAGGTGTTTTCTCAATAGAGAAGTTCATCCAGCTCTGGGGCAACTCGACATGCGGCGCGATAAGCGTTGACTGGCTGCCTTGCATATAAGATGACAAAAAAAAGATCCCGCACCATCGCGGGGTCGTGGCTTTTTCCATCTTTCTTTTCTGCGGAGAACTGCGGAACATTCCTGATCTGCTGCTTCTGAGTGAGCCCAGAATCACTCCTTCTCTGCAGGTGGTGTGAAGACTCTCTGTCCCAGCTCCTTATCGAGCATGTAAAGCAGCCCCACCCCCCTCTCGCCCTGGATGAGCCTCAGCTTCTGAACGATCTCCTCCGCGTTTGCCTCCTCCTCCACCTGCTCGTTCACGAACCACTGGAGCATGCTCTGTGTCGGATAATCCTTCACCTCGATCGCGAGGTCCAGGAGCGCGTGGATGAGACCTGTGACCTTCTGCTCATGCACATGTACATCCTCAAAGACATTCAGCGGCGACTCCCATTCGCCTGGCGGCTCCTCTATCCTCATCAGCTTAACCCTGCCGCCCCTGCTGATTATGTAGTCGTAGAACTTCATCGCATGGAAGAGCTCCTCCTGGGCCTGTGCTCTCATCCAGCTCGCAAACCCCTTCAGCCCTGTTGACTCGAAGTAGCCCGACATCGAGAGGTAGAAGTACGATGAGTACAGCTCCCAGTTTACCTGTTTATTAAGCGCATCAAGCAGCCTCTCGTTTATCATGATCACACCTTCTCAAATGCATCCTTTGCGGCACCGCACTCTGGGCAGACCCAGTCATCAGGCAGCTTCTCGAAAGGCGTTCCAGGCTCCACACCATTATCCGGATCCCCCTTCTCCGGATCGTAGATGTACCCGCAGATCGTGCATTTGTATCTGTCCAAAACAATACCTCCACGAATTTCAATGCATGCAAACTATTTGTGGTTTCCGGCAGGCATGATCTCATGGATGATCCCATCAGGGGCAGCAGGTCCAGCTCCTCCCGTTCATATCCAGGTCGCAGATGGTCGATCACAACCTGTTTATCTTCAGACGTTTCAGATGGATTCCAGCGGCGCAGGTCGTGTGATATAAAGCTCTGAAGATCGATGGTATCTGCAGGGCATGCAGAGCGGTGCCATCTCATTTGCAGCACACGCCCTGCGCTGTTAAAAATAAAAGGTGTGTACATGAATATCACCACAAAGATACTTCTGGCTTTCATGCTTGTGGCTCTTTCAGGCTGCATCGGCCCATCTGGCGGGCCTGGGGCAGCTCCGAACTCGACTGCACTGATGGAAGATCTCCTTAAAACATCGGGAAACGTCACCTCGTACAGGTTTGAGTCGTCGAAGATGACCACGGCGGAGTTTCTGAACCTGACAGAGGGGTATTCTCTGGAGGACAGGCTATCTTATAATCTGAGCGAGAACGGCGAGATATCGATCGCGAGGAACGTCTCACAGAGCATGCTCAGGGTATCGCAGGAGAGCTCGATGAGCTCTGAGAAGTACAGGAACCTTAGCATGTCCTCATCCAGGGAGTATTATATAATAAACAGCACGAGATACGAGAATATCGACGGCAACTGGACGCGTCTGTTCATGCCATACCCCGAGTACGAGCTGCTGCGGGAGAACAGGCTGTACCTCCAGCTGGATATCCTCAACAGATCAACACTGGATGTGATCGGCTCTGAGACTGTGGATGGCACAGACTGCTGGAAGCTGAAGGTCTCACCTGAGAACACCACTATCCATGCTGCTGTGATCGCTCTTGAGGTCAGCGATGTTCTGGGGCTGCCTGCACAGATCCTCCTGGCGATGTTCAACACCACCGAGCTGGAGAGAAACAGCAGCATAGACTGGACCGCGTGGATCTCAAAGGAGGACAAACGTCTTGTTAAAAGAGAGGGCACTGTGACGGCCAGCATCACCCCTGAGGTGCTGGGGATATCGTCCCCTGGCGTCAGGTTCCTGATAAATGTCAATGTGAATGAAAGCATGAGGTTCTTCGATTACGACAGACCCATAGAGATAGAGCTGCCAGATGAGGCGAGAAGCGCGGTGATGCTGATACCTGTGATCAACACATCCGGTGTCTCGAATGGATGAGACTGAGAGGATCCTCCTCAAGGAGAAGCCCTGCCAGGCTCTCCTCGCGATCCTCGAGCTTGATCATGCGTATGCATCTCTCATCTCCAAAAAAATCGACTCGACGTTCGCCCACACGCTGCGGATACTCTCGCAGCTAGAGCAGGCGGGGCTTGTCTACACGCGAACTGAGGGAAGGGTGAAGTACGTTGAGCTGACTGGCCCTGGAAGAAGGGCCGCGGAGGCTCTCAGGATGCTCAGAGATGCGATAGAGGATGCTGCAGAGGTGAAGAAACGCATCAAAAGGATACATGAGCTCGTAGATGCAGCGGAGAGGGCTCAGGGGGACAGAGAGCTCCTCGCCGGCCCGCTGCGCCGCGATCTCGCGCTGCTCAGATCCATCACAGACTCCAGGGAGATCGAGCACCTCGAATCGAGGATACGCGGAATGATCTCCAGATAAGGCAAGCGCGAGATCTAGTAATAATATAAAATATTTTCATCTTAGTTAGTATATCTGTGCGAAATTAATTTATAACTAGAGGTGATATGAGCGACCGGTGATTATATGCATATACCAGACGGATATCTCGGGCCATACACGATCGTGGCCACGTGGCTCATAATGATCCCCATCTGGGTCTACTCTGCAAGGCGGCTTGGCAGGGAGCTGAGATCCAGACAGGTTCCGTTGCTGGCGCTCTCAGCAGCGTTCTCATTTGTGATAATGATGTTCAACGTCCCGATACCTGGAGGCAGCACAGGACATGCTGTTGGTGGTGCGATAATAGGCATAGTCCTCGGGCCGTGGGCAGCGGTGATATCAATATCTGTCGCACTAGTGCTCCAGGCGCTGATGTTTGGAGATGGTGGGATTACAGCGATAGCTGCGAACTGCTTCAATATGGCTGTGCTGATGCCCTTCTCGGCGTATTATGTTTACAGATTGATCAGCGGCACCTCTGAGATAACATCAGGAAGAAGGACGATCGCAGCAGCAATCGCGGGGTACGTATCGTTGACGCTGGCGGCTGCGATGACTGGATTCATGTTCGGTATACAGCCGCTCCTCCACAAGGACGCTGCGGGCTATCCGCTCTACATGCCGTACGGTCTTGATGTGGCGCTCCCTGCAATGCTGATAGAGCATGCTCTCGGTTTCAGCTTCCTCGAGGCTATCGTCACCGCGCTGATCTTTGCTTACGTGCAGAAGGCAGACCCATCCCTGCTATCGTATGGCAGGCCATCAAGAGCGTAGGAGAAGATGATCATGGACAGAACCATAAAAATGATGATAGGAGCACTTGCGGTTCTCATAGTACTGGTGCCACTGGGGCTCCTCGCGACTGGCGAGACCTTCGGCGAGTGGGGCGCGGAGGAGGTCAAGGAGAAGCTCGGCTACGTCCCGCGTGGTATAGAATCACTGGGTTCTCTGTGGTCTGCGCCGATACCTGACTACTCCTTCCCAGGCGCTGAGACTTTCACAGAGTCCGCTCTGGCGTACATAGCATCCGCGATAATCGGCGTTGTGGTGTGTGCAGGGCTGCTCTACATAATCGGCAAAAAGCTCACTGCCGGGAGATCTGATTGATGTTTGAGAATCGCATGAACCGATGTTACTCGAGCCCAATCCACGGGCCCCTTATTTTTATAAAAATAAAGCCGCTGGCAGGACCGATGGAATCACTTCTTCTCGCCCAGCCAGGGCATCATCGCTCTGAGCTCTGCTCCGACCTTCTCGATCAGATGCTCTGACTCCTGCTGCTCCAGAGCTTTCTTGACCGGCAGTCCTGCCTGGGACTCGAGTATCCACTCCCTGGCGAACTTCCCGGACTGTATCTCCTCGAGTATCTCCCACATCGCCTCCCTGGACTGCTCGTTGATTATCCTGTCACCCCTGGTGAGGCCTCCGTACTCTGCTGTGTTCGATACCGAGTTCCACATCTTCATCAGGCCGCCTTCATGAATGAGATCCGTGATCAGCTTGAGCTCATGGCATGCCTCGAAGTATGCGATCTCAGGTTGATACCCTGCCTGCACCATGGTCTCGAATGCAGCCTTTATCATAGCTGTAACTCCGCCGCAGAGATCGACCTGCTCTCCGAATAGGTCTGTCTCAGTTTCCTCTGCAAATGTGGTCTCGAGAACTCCGGCGCGTGTTCCGCCGATGCCCTTCGCATACGCCAGCGCGATCCTCTTCGCGCTCTTGGAGTAGTCCTGCTTCACAGCGACGAGACACGGAACTCCCTTGCCCTCCAGGAACTGGCGGCGCACGAGATCTCCCGGGCCCTTGGGCGCGACCATCACGACATCCACGTACTCAGGGGGTATGATCTGGTTGAAGTGTATGTTGAAGCCATGCGAGAATCCCAGTATGTTCCCCTCCTCGAGGTATGGAGCTATCTGCTCCCTGTAGATCCTCGGCTGCAGCTCATCAGGGAGCAATATCTGTATGAAATCCGCCTCCTTCGAGGCTTCGGGCACGGTCATGACCCTGAGGCCATCTTTTTCAGCCCTCTTCCACGCAGGCGAGTCCTTCAGGTCCGCGGCTATGACATCGAGCCCGGAATCCTTTAGATTGGCTCCCTGCGCATGCCCCTGATTGCCATATCCTATTATGGCTATCGTCTTGTCCTTCAACACCCTCAGATCTGCATCCTTATCACGATATATTGTTGCCAAAACAACTCCTCCTAAGGTCCAGCCTGGACCACCTTGCTTCCTCTGACCATGGAGACCTTGCCTGTCCTGGCCATCTCCTTGATTCCGAACTGGCGGAGCATCTGCTGGAGCGCATCGACCTTCTTCTCGTCACCCGTGACCTCTATAATGAGAGATCTCGGGGAGACATCGATTATCCTGGCCCTGAAGACGGAGACTATCTGCATTATCTCCGATCGCGTATCCTTGTTCGCGCTGACCTTTATGATCGCAAGCTCGCGCTCCACCGATTCCTGAGGATCGAGCCTGCTCACCCTTATGACATTGATCAGCTTGCTGAGCTGCTTCACAACCTGCTCCAGAACGACATCATCGCCCTCGACGGAGATCGTCATCCTGGAGTAGGCGGGATTGTCAGTGGCACCAACTGAGAGGCTCTCTATATTGAAGCCCCTCCTGCTGAACAGCCCGGAGATCCTGGTGAGGACCCCGGGCTTGTTCTCGACGATGACTGCGATGGTGTGCTTCATGACTCCAGCTCCAGTATCTCACTGAGTGATGCTCCCGCCGGCACCATCGGCGACACCTTCTCGTCCCTGTGGACTATGAAGTCCATGACTGTTGGCCTGTCCGACGCAAGACCCTCTCTGAGTACATCCTCGACCTCTGATGGCTTTGTGGCTCTCAGACCGACGGCGCCATACGCCTCGGCGACCTTGACGAAATCCGGAACATCACCGAGCGTTGTGTGCGAGTATCTCTTTCCGAAGAAGAGAGTCTGCCACTGCCTGACCATGCCCAGCACCCCGTTGTTCAGTATCGCGATCTTGACAGGTATGTCATTGACCACAGCGGTCGCGAGCTCTTGGATGTTCATCTGGAAGCTCCCGTCTCCGGCAATGTCGATCACCTCGCACTCCGGCCTCCCGACCTTCGCGCCGATCGCGGCCGGGAATCCATAACCCATCGTGCCCAGGCCGCCGGAGGTTATGAACTTTCTGGGATCCTTGTGTTTGAAGAACTGCGCCGCCCACATCTGGTTCTGTCCGACCTCAGTTACTATTATCGCATCTGGGCAGAGCTCGCATATCTTCTCGACGACGAACTGCGGCTTTATCACGTTCTCATCCCTGGTGTACCGCAGCGGGTACTCCCTCTTCCAGGAGAGTATCTTTTCGTTCCATTCTGTCCAGGGCCTCTGCTGAACATGTTTCAGCAGCTCCGTGAGCGCGATCTTGGCATCGCCGACAACGGGGATGTCCACCCTCACGTTCTTGCCGATCTCAGCCGCATCCACATCGATGTGTATTATCCTGGCCTTTGGTGCGAAGCTCGCGATCTTCCCTGTGACGCGATCATCGAACCTGGCACCAACTGCCAGAAGCACGTCCGCCTCTTGGACTGCGAGGTTCGCGTACTTGGTCCCGTGCATCCCGAGCATTCCAAGGGAGAGTGGGTGGTCTGTCGGGAAGCACCCCATCCCCATCAGCGTTGTCGTCACAGGAGCGTTCAGTCGCGTTGCTAGCTGGAAGAGCTCCTCGTGGGCGTTTGCATACCTCACGCCTCCTCCGGCGTATATCACAGGCCGCTCCGCAGCCATCAGCGCCTCTGCGGCTCTTCTTATCTGGAGCTGGTGGACTTTAGTTGATGGATTGTAGCCTGGGAGGTTTATCTCCGGATAATCGAACTCGAGCTCGTCCACTGTTATGTCTCTTGGCAGATCTATCAGCACCGGTCCTGGCCTGCCGGTTCTCGCTATGTAGAATGCCTCCCTGAAGACCCTGGGTATATCCCTGGAACTCTTGATCAGGTAGTTGTGCTTTGTTATCGGCATGGTTATGCCGGTGATATCCGCCTCCTGGAACGCATCCTTTCCGATAAGGCCTGTGTTCACCTGGCCGGTCATTGCGACGATTGGCACTGAATCCATGTAGGCTGTGGCTATGCCTGTGACCAGGTTGGTCGCGCCAGGACCAGAGGTGGCCAGGCATACACCTACCCTGCCAGTAGCCCTAGCGTATCCATCAGCTGCATGCGCAGCCGCCTGCTCATGCCTGACCAGTATGTGCCTCATATCAGAGCTGTACAGCGCATCGTACAGCGGAAGCAGAACTCCGCCGGGAAGGCCGAATATCACCTCTACTCCCTCCCGCCTGAGACACTCTATTATTGCCTCTGCTCCTGTCATCCTGACCATCATCTATCCTCCAAAAGCATCAGCCTGTTTATACCTTCCAGAACAGCCTCGACGGAGGCCATTATGATATCAGCCCCTGCGCCCCTGGCTGTTATGCTTCTATCTCCTATAGCCATCGTCACCCATACCTCGACCAGGGCATTTGTTCCACCCGTAATGGCATCCACATGGTACTCCTCAAGGCGAATATCTGTTACGCCCGATATGGCCCTTCTGACAGCATTCACAGCAGCGTCCACAGGCCCGACTCCTGCACCGGCCTCTAGTGTCTCTCTCCCATCGAGGATCAGCTTCACGCTCGCTGTCGGCGTCACCCTGTTCCCGCTGACCACGGTCAGCTCCTCCAGAAGCACCCTGGGCTTCAGCTCCCTTGAGAGCACCGTATCGGCTATCGACTGAAGATCCGCATCCGAGACCCGTTTGCCCTTATCGCCAAGCTCCTTGACCCTGCTCACTATCTCGTTCAGCTGTTCCTCATTTACTGTGATCCCGAACTCCCTGAGGGCAAGCTCAACAGCTGCTCTCCCTGACATCTTCCCGAGCACGATCCGCCTCTTCCTGCCGACCTGCTCCGGGCGCATCGGCTCGTATGTGGACGTGTCTGCGATCAGACCATGGACGTGTATGCCGGCCTCGTGCGTAAATGCATTCTCCCCGACGATCGCCTTGTTCGGCGCCACAGGTATGCCGGTCTTCTTCGAGACAACTCTGGAGATCTGATATAAAAGATTGCACTTTATGCCTGTCCTGATACCATAAAGATTCTCCAGGCACATCACGACCTCTTCCAGGCTGGTGTTGCCAGCGCGCTCGCCGAGGCCGTTGATGGTGACATGCGCCTGCATAGCGCCGTTTCTGAGTGCTGCTACAGTGTTCGCGGTGGCCATCCCGAAGTCGTCGTGGCAGTGGATGCTCACTGGTTTTCCCAGAGACCTCAGACGCTGGAATATCTCTGCAGTCCTCTCAGGAAGAAGCACGCCCACGGTATCGCAGAAGCAGAGCCTGTCTGCTCCGGCCTCGATTGTGGCTCTGTAAATTGATTCTAGATAATCGAGATCGGCTCTGCTCGCGTCCTCGCCGCTGAGCTCGACGATCAGGCCATGCGCCTTTGCATACTCTGTGGCCTCAACAGCCTTTCTGAGCACCGATTCCCTGTCGGATCTCAGCTTCCTCTCGATGTGGAGATCTGAGACCGGAACGACGAGGTGCAGAGAATCGACATCGCAATCAAGCGCCGCGTCGATGTCCTTCCGATGTGCACGCGCAAAAGAGCATATCTCGGCGTTCAGCCCTGCAGACGCGATGGCACGGATCGACTCTCGCTCCCCATCGGATGTTATTGCAGAGCCGGCCTCGATCACATCAACGCCCAGTTCATCCAAAAGCCGCGCGATGTGAAGCTTGTCATCCGCGCTCAGGGAGACCCCTGGTGTCTGTTCGCCATCACGCAGTGTGGTATCGAGAAATCTTATCTCACCCGATAAAGCGATCCCACGCGTTCATCTCTTTCACCCTCAAATGCGGTTCAGCTACGTTTATGATGCACATTGATAAATCTGACGGTTTGGGTGTAAGATCTCAGAATCTCCACCTGTTTCAGGAGCATCACATGGAGTATGCTGAGAATAATGGTCGTGGACCCGTATCACTGAATAATTAGCTATGATCGAGAGCCATGGGTGGGATATCCCATGAATCTAGATGTCTCAAGCGCTCCAGATTTCAATGAATCAAGTACACGACCGAGAATCTTTGTGTGGATCTCTGTGTGAAGCATGTGTACCGCATCCCCTCAAAACTTAGATATAATGAGATCCGCATCTGCGTTACGGGATGCGGTACATCTTCGGGCCTGTTCTCTCAAGGAGGCTCGGCCTCTCGATGGGCGTGGATCTTCTGCCACTCAAGACTTGCAGCATGGACTGCTGCTACTGCGAGATAGGTGCCACGACATGTCTGACAATGCGGAGGGACCGCTACGTTCCTGAGGAGGCTGTCATCAGAGAAATATCACGTGTCTCCAGTGTCGATTTTGACTACCTGACGTTCGCAGGATCCGGCGAGCCGACGCTTCACTCAGGCCTTGGGGAGATCATACGGGCCGCGAGGAAGCAGATCGACAGGCCAATTGCGGTCATAACAAACAGCAGTCTTCTCATCTACAAACATGTCAGGAAGGAGGTGGCTCAGGCAGATCTTGTTCTTCCCTCTCTCGATGCAGCCACGCAGGAGACATTCGAGAGGATAAACAGGCCTGCTGCGGGATTAAAGATAGAGGATATCATCGAGGGGCTGCGGGCATTCAGATCTGAGTTCGGAGGAGAGATGTGGTTAGAGGTGATGCTCGTTCGGGAGATAAACGAGTCTGATACTCCGCTGATCGCCAGAGCCGCTGCGGAGATAGAGCCTGACAGAATACAGCTCAACACAGTGGTCAGGCCGCCAGCGGAGCCCGTGCTGCCGCTGAGGAGAGATGAGATGCTAAGGATGCTCCGGCTATTCAAAGGCGCTGAGCTGATACCGGACTGGGACTGGAGTGTGCCGGAGGTGGAGGAGGAGAGGATCGCAGATCTCCTTCGCGAACCCATGACACTGGAGGAGCTTCGGAGCAAGTCCGGCCTGATCTATGAGGATACCGTGAAGTACCTAAAGATACTCGAGGACGCCGGGAGGATCTCACGCAGCATCCGCGATGGGAAGATATACTTCCAGACACGTTAGAGATTTAGGTTGTGGGCTAGAATCACCGGATTGTAGGGGATCGACATTCACTGGCAAAACTCATGGGTTCTGTGAGGTCATGTGCTATCGATCTAAACGATGCGAGTGCACTACTCAACATCAAAATGGAAAGATAAGGGAGGCAGAATCGATTGATTCACGAGATAGTCCAGCTAAGCAGGAAGGTCGCGGACGGCTACGTGATAAGTCTTGGATCTCTCAAGCTGGTGTGCGCGGTCACTGATCGTGGGATGGTGGGTTGCGGCGCATATGATGTCAGCGCCCTCGATCGGCACGGCTATCCAGCAGCGAGGGTGAGGTCGAGCACCGGAGGTCTGATAGCAACCGTGGATGATCTCCTGAGGGGAGAGGTATTCGAGGCGAACAGCGCGGCCAGAAAGCTCGGCATAAAAGAGGGTATGTCAGGACGCGAGGCGCTCGAGCATCTGTAGCTCCTCCACGTGCAGCGGTCGTGGGGAGATGCCAGCAACCACATGGATGGAACCATGGATGAACCCTCATGGAGGAATACCAGTCAGCGCACAACTAGAAGCCCCCCCCTCGCCATGGAGCGGGGGTCTCCAGTCATCGAGCCGCCTGCACGCCTCGCGATTTATCCGGATCAGCTCAGATCACAGAACCCCTCTTCTCCTCGCGATCTCCCTCAGCGTGGCGCCGAACTCGGACTCGACGATGGTGCTGACGCCCATCGTCTTGGGGTGAAGATCTATCTCCACCACAACATGGTGATGGCCCATATCCCTCAGAGGCCTGACCTGGCGTGGGCCGTTTGTTATCGAGAAGAGCTCCATTCCGCCAAGCGCATCGATCGGTATCGCATGCGGAACGCCGGAGATCACGGCGAAGTCGTACGCCTCCCCCTCAATCATATCTGCGATGCGCTCTCCCGAGACTGGATATTCATCAAGACCTCCTGTGATCTCGAAGTTCATCCCTCTCTCCATGAGAGCGCCTGCTATGTTCCCTGCATCCCTCCTCACCTTTGGCAGGCCAACAACAGAGTCTAGGTTCGCCAGAGTTCTTATTTTCTCCTCACACCCCAGCGCCCTGGCGACCTCTATGAGAGAGAGGTTGATGTCCGCGAACATGTACGCGGTCTCCTTCTTCGCGTTGAGTATGTTGAGCCCGCGCTTGCCCTCCATGAGAAGATCCAGGAGCCTCGAGGCAACGACGAACTTGACATCGCCCCTCTCGGGAGGCAGGTACTCGCTGCTCGCTGCCCCATAAAGCCTCTCTATCTCCGTCGCCTTCTCCAGGAGCTTTTTCTGTCGATTGAGCTCTTGATCATCTATTATTCCAGCATCCCTTGCCGCCTCAAGTGTTATGATCACGCCCTTTGTGTTGTCTCTGTATCCGGCGTGAACCTCAGCCTCTATCACTGGGACGCCGATATTCGCCTCCACCACAGCCTTGTGCAGATCCTCGCCTATGATCATGCTGCTGCATGTTCCAGCGACAGCTATGATCTTCGGATGGAACAGCTCCACAGCTCTTCTCAGGAGCCTCACAAGCTGCTCCTGCCCTCCGAAGACGAAGCCCTTCTCATCGAGGCCTGTGGTCAGAACCCTGACACCATCCTCCTCCAGCAACCTCGCGTGCTTGAAGCAGCATCCGCTGGGGCCGTGGAGTATGATCACATCCACGCCGAGATCACGCAGGGTGTAAAGGGCCGCCACTATCGAGCTGGGGCGTGGGTGAATAACCTGAACTTCTGTACTCATCGATATCACCTGAAGCATTTAACACATAAAACCAGATGGTCCCCCGCGGAGACGAGTCTGCGAGCGACCTCGAGCCCCTCCTGGAAGTTGCGTGCCGTGCATCCTCCGAGCTGTTGGGCGTACGGCTCAAGCCTCCTTCCGACCAGCACGAGCTCGTCTATCTCATTCCTTCTCGACTTGATCATCTTCAAAAGGGCATCAATATCCAGACCCTCGCAGACGCTCTCTGCATCCTCTCCCGCAACGAGACATGTGCGACCACCAGAGGCGAGATCGAGCGCCCTTTCGATGCCTGAGACCTTCAGCCCGGAGTTCGAGTTATCGGTGACGCTGACACCATCGAGCTGATACCGCGCCATCCGGCCCTCGAAGCCCTGGAAGCCCTCAAGGGCATCCGCCGCATCCTTTACATTCACTCCAATCGAGATGGCGGCTGCCAGCGCACCTGCGATCCCATCGGAATATGCGGGAAGATCCAGCGCTTCGTCCAGCGACAGGGGAAGCGATCTCCCCCTGATCTCAGCAGATCTCCTGCAGATCCTCACATCACCGCCATGGCCAAATGTGATATCAGCAGAGAGCTTCGCATCCGTGTTCGCCACGATCCTCGCATCCGGATCTGAGAGAGAGAGCATCTGGAGCTTGGCGGTGCTCGCCCACATCGACCCGCCTGCTATGAGGTAGTCTCCTGCGAGGCTTGTTATAATCCCCACATCAAATGCTCCGGTGCCACCGAGTGATACCTCTGAGATCAGAAAATCAGCTCTCTCCTCTGATGCGATCTGATGAGCTGCTATGAGATTCCCGGGGGTTATGCTCAGGCCGGATCTGATGAGCGATCTTCTCCCGCGGTTCCAGAGCTCGATTCCGCTGGTGGTGTGCGAGACGACGCGCATATCGTGCGAGAGCATAAGCGCCAGCAGGAGGGCGGTGGTTGTCTTCCCCCTCGTCCCCGTTATCTCAACAGCCCTGAAGTCCCGCTCGCCCAGGATCATCCCCACTGCTCTGTGATGCGATATGATCCTCTTTCGAAGCCGTCTGGCCTCTGACAGTGAGCTGTTCTGAGGGGAGAGGTGCACGGGAGCAACAACGAGCGAGAACCTCTCCACGCTGTGATTGCTGTGGTATACCTCTAGCGCCTCTGCATCGATGCCGAGCTCTCTGAGCCTCGATGCTATGATCCCTGCGCCATGTATCGAGTCGAGGACGGCCACCGGCCCTAGAAGCTCTCTCTGGCCCTCCGATAGGCGAGATCCGCAATGCATTCATCGACGCCGAGCGGCTCGGCGCATGTCACCTCCACATCCCTGCCATCTATTTTAATAACACCAACGTGCTTGCCCTTCGGTATTCCCAGCTCCCTTGGGATGTCCTCCAGTGTGTGCACCCCGGCTGCTAGGAAGAGCGGAATGGCCACGATCTTCCTCACATTGGTGCCGGCAAAGCTCATGAGACCCTCTGGTATCTTCGGATCATTGGCATTGAGATAAGCGGTCCTGACCGGCCCTGGGTGCTTTCTTTTTATCATCCCTGCCAGCTCCTCCACCAGCGCCTTGTTGTAAGGCAACGTGCTGCCATGCCCGAGCACAAGAAGTCCTATGTCCTCCATCTTCAAAGCTCCATTTGCTACTTTTTCATATTTCAGTGTTAATGCAGCTCGATCTCATGTGTAATAAATCTACCCCATGGAGATCTACCGGAAAAATTATGGTCTGTGAGGTTAATTGAGAATGTGTTATGGGGGAATCCGGATCCAGGGTCGCCGGAAGGGCGCTGATGCACCTGAAGGCGATCGAGTGCGCTCATGGTTTGACGATCACAAACAAGAGCGAGATCGTCTCAGAGATAGCATCCAGGGTCTCAGATGAGAGATCTGTCCTTACAATATGCACATCGCTCAACACATGGGTCGCCATGAACAGAACCGGCGGGAGCATATTCATACCGAGAGAGGTGCTTGAGCCGCTCATCGAGCTCGCCGAGATCAGGGAGAGGTGTGCATGAGCGCCGTCTTCGCTCTATTCAGCCTCCACCCTGGAGCCCATCTCGATGATCTCATGAAACGCTGAGACCACCCGCTCCAGATCCTCCCTGGGGATGAGATACGTGCTAAGCTTGAACTGCCTTGTGAGCCCGGGCTTGATACCGCATATCCCGCGGTCCTTGAGCTCGTGGTAAAGGAAGTAGCGGCCCTTCCTGGCGCTCTTCGAGATCTCGTAGAGCCTCTCAGATTTGAAGAACATCAGATCATGGTTGTGAGGCTTCTCGCCCTGCTGTTCGATTCCAAGCTCCTCCAACTCTGACGAGAACCATCGCGCCTTATCAACCTCCTCCTGCCACCTTCCGACGCGCTCCAGGACATGCGGGAAGCTTGCCATCATGGTAAGAAGCCCCGCACCACGAACAGTGCACCCCAGGAGCTCGACCTCCTTGTTCTTCTTGCTCTTCGAGCGTCTGAATATGATATCCGCATACTCCTGCTTCGCGCCCAGGACTCCTATCGGACCTGATGATGCCATGGACTTGTGGCCGCTGCCAACAACTATGTCAGCGTCGAGCTCGCGGGCGCTCACGGGCATTCTCCCTATGGAGTACGCCCCGTTGAGGAGCAGCGGCACACCCTCCTCGTGGCAGATCTCCGCAACCCTTCTCGCATCCACAAGATTCCCGTAGTTGCCATCGGGATACGTGAGCACTGCCATGCTCACCCTGTATCCCTGGTCTGCAGCATCCCTTATCGCCTCCCTGTATCCCTCCGGGTTTATGGTGTACTCAGGCTCCCCGCTGTTTTCCACATACGAGATCTCGAGGCCTGCGCGCTCTGCGGCGAGAACGGTTGTGTAGTGCGCATTCCCATCTGCAACGATGTAATCGCCCGCATCACATAGAGAATGCATCGCAGCGTACATACCCTCCCTGGCCCCGTGGGTTATGCGCACATCATCCACATCCAGAAACCGGGGAAGAATCTCGTGAACGAACTCCTCCACAGGGGGATTCCTCACCCTGTCGAGCATCCCCTCGCAGAAGTCGCAGACGGAATAACCATCACCCCACTCGACGAGAGCCGCCCTTGCCTCAGGAGTGAGAATGCCTCCCCTCTGGAGGGGGTCGAGGTTTATCTCCGAGATGCTCCTCTTCATGCACCTGAACTTATCGAGCTTTGATGTGATACTGGATGGCATCAGAATGGTGCTCATCTGCATTCGTGATAACTTTTTCCATCTCCACAGCAGAGAGCCAGATGGGGCGTTTCATGTTATGGCGTGCTGAGCGTGTTCATCTCCAAAAATGGAATATACATGGCTCCACCATACTCGATCGATGGTCTCACTGATTGGACATCGTGGTGCTCCAGCTCTGGCTCCCGAGAACACGCTGCAGGGAATAAGGAAGGCGCATTCATGCGGAGCCGATATGGTCGAGATGGACGTGCGTCTATCCTCGGATGGCGTTCTGGTCCTAATGCACGATGAGACTGTTGACAGGACAACGAACGGCTCAGGCAGAGTGGAGGATCTGAGCATCGGGGAGCTCAGAGGTCTGGATGCGGGTGGAGAGCCAGTGCCGACGCTGAAAGAGGCTCTTAGGCTCGCTGAGGTTCTCGGAATCCAGCCGATCGTCGAGATGAAGGAGGAGGGCTTGGAGGAGCTTCTACTGGAAGAGCTTGTTGGGTTGAACGCAGTTGTGACATCATTTTACCACAGAAGCGTGCTGGAACTCAGTGAGCTTCTCAGAGAGAAAAAGGGCGCGGAGGGGATAAAAACCGGCATCATCATATCATCCCTGCCCGTGAACCCTGTGGATCTGGCCCTGGATGCGCATGCGGATGCGATATTTCCAAAGAGGGTGAGCCCGAACATCTTCAAGATCGCACATAAAAGCGGTTTGAAGGTTTACCCCTGGACGGTCAACACCCCTGAGAGGGCGGCATGGCTCCTCAGGCTCGGGGCTGATGGCATTGTCACCGATGATCCATGCGCGATAAGGGATGTGCTGAAAGCACCTCCAAGAAACACAGGGCAGGAGAACTGCGAGTATTACCCGTGTCATCACTTCGAGGGGCAGGACTGCACACACTGCTTCTGCCCGCTCTACCCATGCAAGGACCCAGAGCTGGGCAGGTTTGTGAGAACGAAGAGGGGGAAGAGGTTCTGGTCATGCATAGACTGCGTTCTGGTCCACATACCCGAGGTCGCCAGGTATCTCGAGGCGAACCCGGATGCTGGAACAGAGGAGCTGAAGAACTTTCTCGGCACCACTGGAAGGGGGTGCTTCCGCAGAGCAGACCGCGCTGGGAAGGGGACCGGCTCATGAATTCTGCGACCTCTACCTATATGATCACCGAGATGTTTAACAGTTTCATAATGCACATCGCGCTCATATGCTCCTGAGCCTGCATATCCCCGGAGCATTCGGCGGTCGACGACAGAAAGCTTTATCCGCATTCCCGTAGTACCGCGAGAATCATGAGAGCGATCATAGCACTCACAGTTGCTTTGTTGATGCTGATCCCGGTTATGGGGGTTGATGTGAGCTATCTGTCCCCCGAGTCTGAGATCGTGACCACAGAATCAATAGCTGCATTCCTCAACGACAGCTGGGCTCCAAGCACATTCACGCCCATAAACGATACAGCGGTATGGCCTGATAAGAACCAGACGCTCGCAAACAGCACCGCCAACATATACAGCGTGCTGAAGGGCGACTGGGTGCCAAGCTCGTTCGTGCCCCCCGTGGACTATGCAACATGGCCGGACAAGGATGGGCAGCTTCAGGCCTCTGGATATGCCATATACGACTTCCTCAGAAACGACTGGACACCACAGGATCCGGTCCCGATCGTCCAGACCGGGCTCTACAAGCTTCATCAGATGAACTGAAAGCCGCATTCATATGCGGCATATTTTAATATCAGGTGGCCATCCATAGCTGGGCTGTTATATTATATTTTAATGTGTCTTCTTGTCTGATCTCATATCCCAGGTACATGGGCGAATGCTCTGGGACGTTCCCCCTCTGAGATCCGGAGTTCGTGGATGAGAGTGGATTGCAGACCCGTCTTGACTTCAGCTGGCGGTCCTCTGATTGTCTCTGGCATCCTTCCTGCCGCATCGATATCTTCATAAGCAGCCCAGACGCGAGAACTCACATTCGAGGTGTAGTTCATTGAAGGTAATCGGTCTTGCCGATAGCGAGCTCGAATCGAGTTTACGGAAGGCAGGAATCGGCATGTCTGCATCAGAGGCGCGTTCCATAGCGTCCATCCTGGGAAGGGATCCGACACTAGCTGAGCTCTTCTGTTACGATGCCATGTGGTCTGAGCACTGCTCGTACAAGAGCAGCAGGGCTGTGCTGAGAGAGTTCCTGCCGACTGAGGGGCCAAACGTTGTTCTCGGCCCTGTCGAAGACGCAGGGATTGTTAGCATAGATGATGAATGGTGTGTGGTGATATCCCACGAGAGCCACAACCACCCCAGCCAGATACTTCCGAATGAGGGTGCAGCGACAGGCATTGGGGGAATCGTGCGCGATGTGAACTGCATGGGCGCGAGGGTCGTCGCGACTGCAGATCCCCTCCGCTTTGGGGATCCGTACGGTCGGGAGTCGAGCAGGGTCCGCTGGGTTGCGGAGGGCGTGGTCGATGGAATCTGGCAGTACGGCAATGCTTTGGGCGTGCCGGTCATCGCTGGAGATGTCGTCTTCAGCAGATGCTTCGACTACAACTGTCTCGTAAACGTGGTTGCAATTGGTGTGGTGAGAAGAGATGAGATCATACGGTCACGCGCGCCGCCGGGCTCCGGCGAGAAGGGCTATGATGTCATCCTTATCGGAAAGCCAACCGATTCATCAGGTCTCGGTGGTGTGATCTTCGCATCAGACACGCTCAGGGAGGAAGAGGAGGAGGCGAACCGCGGCGCGGTCCAGATCCCGGATCCGTTCCTGAAGAACGTTCTGTTCAAGGCAAACGAGGATCTCTTCAGGCTTGTGCGCGAGAAGGGCGTCGAGATAGGCTTCAAGGATCTGGGTGGTGGTGGGCTCACGTGTGCATCCTCGGAGATGGGGGCAGCCGGGGGCTACGGCATGGAGATCGATCTCGACAGGCTTCACGTTGCGGGAGAGTTCCCACCCGAGGTTCTGTGCATAGCCGAGACCCAGGAGAGGTTCCTGATAATAGCTCCAAGGGAGCTCCGCGAGAGGATTCTGAAGATATACAACGAGGACTGGGACCTGCCGAACGTCTACGAGGGTGCGAGGGCGAGCGTGATAGGCAGGGTGACAACACACGACAGATACATAGTTCGTCACAGGGGCGAGGAGGTTGTGAATGTACCCATAAAGCATCTCACCGGCGGGATAAGATATGAGCGGGTCTGGCGGCCCAGGATCAGAAACCTCGTTGAGCCTGATGTGAGAATGCCCGAGGATCTCAACCGGGTGATGCTCGATATGCTCGCATCCCCGAACATCGCCTCCAGGGAGCACATCTACAGGTACTACGATACAGAGGTTCAGGGTAATACCGTGATTCGGCCTGGAGAGGCAGATGCAGGCCTCCTGGCACCGATCAGGGAAAGGGACTTCGGGATCGCGCTGTCCGTGGATTCAAACCCGTTTTATGGAAGGATCAGCCCGTACTGGGGCGGGGCCACGGCAGTAGCTGAGGCGATGCGCAATGTCGCCGCCATAGGCGCAACCCCATCGACGCTCACGGACTGCCTGAACTTCGGCAACCCGGAGAAGCCTGAGGCCTTCTGGGAGTTCAGGGAATCCGTTCGCGGCCTCGCTGATGCTGCCAGGAACCTCTGGCTCAAGGGCCATCCAAACCAGCCTGTTCCCATAGTCTCCGGAAACGTGAGCTTCTACAACGAGTCCCCTGAGGGGGCTGTGGACCCATCGCCAGTCATAGCATGTGTTGGTATAATGAGAGATATCAGCAGGGCGATCACGATGTCATTGAAGGAAGCTGGTGATGGACTATACCTCCTTGGGCCCAGGTTTGATGAGCTCGGTGGCTCCGAGTACTACCGTCTCATCTGGGGGGTCACGGGGGCGAATGTGCCGGTTGTCAGATTCCCGCTCGAGAGGTCCATGATATACACGGTCATAGATGCTGTTGATCGGGAGATATTGCGGGCAGCTCACGACATATCGAACGGCGGGATGGCGATAACCGCGGCTGAGATGTGCATGCTCTCCGATCACGGAATCTCCATCGACATATCGGATCTGGGAGATATGCGATCCGACAAGCTCCTCTTCTCCGAGTCCTCCGGATTCGTAGTGGAAGTCGCGGATGGTGCGGAGCAGGAGTTCGTCAGCATCGCCAGAAGCTACGATCTGAACCCGGTGAGGCTCGGCAGCGTCTCGACCGGCGACATCGAGATGGCGAGAGACGGGAAGATGCTCGTAAGGCTCGATCCGGAGGAGGCAAGAGAGGCATGGAGCTCCGGACTGAGGGAGGCGATGAGATGAGGATAGCGGTCATCCAGTTCCCCGGCACGAACTGCGAGCACGAGACGCTTGTGGCTGTAAGAGAGTGTGGTATGGACGGAGAGATCTTCAGATGGAACAGGCCTGAGCAGGAGCTCTGCGAGTTCGATGGGTATGTGATTCCGGGAGGCTTCTCGTACCAGGATAGGGTGCGCGCTGGAGTGATCGCTTCCAAGGAGCCCGTCATGGCCACGCTGAGGGAGGAAGCTGCGAATGGAAAGCCGATCATAGGGATATGCAATGGCTTCCAGATACTTGTGGAGTCGGGCATCCTGCCCTTCGGGGATGGAGTTAGGCTGGCGCTTGCGCAAAACGTCATGATCCGGGGGGGAGAGATCGTGCGCCGCGGGTACTACTGCGCCTGGACGATGCTCAGGCATGACGCTGAGGAGAAGAGATGCAGCGGCTCCTACATTCTGAGGAGAGGTGAGATCCTGAGCATACCAATTGCACACGCTGAGGGGAATCTTGTTGCGTCTGATAGAAAGGTCATCGAGAGGCTCATCGAGGATGATCAGATCGTTTTCAGGTACTGCAGCCCGCAGGGGGAGATAATCAACGAGTTCCCCGTGAATGTGAACGGGTCCACGGAAAACATCGCCGGTATCTCCAACCCTGAGGGCAACGTCCTGGGTATGATGCCGCATCCTGAGAGGGCGTTCTTCGCATGGCAGCTCCCGCGAAAACATCCCCGGATTCCAGGCTACGGTCCGGGGAGGAAGATCTTCGATTCGATGAAGAGGTACATAGAGGAGAGGAGATCATGATGATCAATTTGAGGGTATGGCTCAAGATACCTGATGCAGAGGCTGCCACCGTGAAGAACACGCTTCTGAGGCGCATGGGTTACCAGGGCATCGTCAGGGATGTCATGCGGGAGAGGCTCCTGAGCATAGAGGTGGATGAGGTGAGCGATCCGGAGACCCTCATAAAACAGCTCACCAGAGAGCTCGTCAATGAGAACAAGGAGAGCTTCGCGGTCTCTGTGAACTCTCTGGAGCTGAGCAATGGCTGCGTCCCCGTGAAGGTGAGCCTCTGGATCGAGGATGGAGAGGCCATCTCGATAAGAGATCGCCTGGTGAAGAGACTGGGTCTGAAGATGGTTCGCTCCGTGCAGCGGGCCAACATCTGGAAGCTCTACATAGATGGGGATGATCCGGAGTCTGTGGCCAGGAGAATCGCAGAGGAGCTCCTGGTCAACCCAAACAAGGACAGATATGAGATTATCAAATTAAATTGATTTCAGGCCTGGCCGGCCTGAAAATCGTTTTGTTTCACGCTCTTTTTAGGATCTTCTGTAGCAGCACCTCAGAAAGGCTGGATGCTCCAGTATACAGAAAGCTCGGTTTCACGCTCTTTCCAGGATCTTCTGTAGCGGCACCTGCCCTGTCATGCGCTTCTGGCTGATGGTTGCTCAGCAACCGGATCGCGTGGGTTCAGGTTGAAGCGATCTCGAGATTGGCATGCATCTCGATTCGGAGGCGGTCATGAATCTGCATCCTATCGATGCATCACTTGGACGTGTCCAGATAAGAGCTGAATACAGAAACTTGTGCCTTGCTGCTTTCGGATGTCAGAGACGCTTAATCCTTACCCGGACACATCCCATCACATTGATTACTGTGAATTCTTGGGCACTACTGATCGACATAACCGAGCTCTGGCTAGATTTTCGATGCAATTTTGAGGCAGTTGCTGTGTTTACGTCTGAAAATAGACTGCACAAATCCACTGGAACCCTGCATGCACCAATAGTGGCATGCCAAAAGGATGAAAGCGTTTGTGATGCAGACCGGTTTCTTTCAAAAACGTGTCCGATACATGCAGCTAACTCCTTCATGTCGTGGTTTCATGGCAAACGCTGGATACCTCCTCTGGGCCGATACGGCAACACTCGGCTATGAACCTTCATGTCGTGTTTTCATGTAAACGCTGGATACAGTATGAAAGTTACTTCCACGTGGAAAAGCTATCAAATATAAGGGCAACATTGTGGGGATGCAAGCGATTAGGTAACCTATAAATAGTTAAAAAAATGTATTTCCATCAAATGGAGATTAAATTAACATCAAAAGAGAAGCTGGTGCTCTACGGCCTGGCCAGATATCCCGGGCTCAGTGACATCGATCTCGCTTCCCTTATTGATGTAGACAGATCCACGATATTCAAGAGCAAACGCAAGTTTCGAGACTGGCAGCTCATAAGGCTTCTGAATGTTCCAGCAGGTGGGGCGCTGGGCGCCGAGATCCTCAGCGTGGTCTTCATGCGCTTCTCTCCAGGGGTCGGTGGCAGGGAATCCATTTCTGAATGGATCCTGAGCCCCAGCTGTGTCTATTGTATCGCAACAGCTACAGATGCGTTCTCCCTGGTTTACTCGAGAAACCTGACAGAGTTTAAAAAAAGAGCTGAAAGTATTCTGAGCGGATACCGACAGAACGGCGTGCTTGAGGATTTCATATGCGTGCATCTCTGTGTGGAGCTTGCGAGCTATCAGTACAATGTTCCTGCAGCAGTAAGCAAGATATTCGGGCTTGATAGAAGAGATGTTGCACCTGCCCCTCTCTCACTGATGCCTATGGATGCCCTAAAATTGTCTGAGAAGGACAGGCTCACACTTTACGCCTTCGTCAAATACCCGAACCTGTCAGACCTGGAGCTTTCAAAGAGAACGGGGATCTCGAGGCCGACAATATCCGGGAAGAGAAGCAGGTTCTTCGATGCCAACATCCTTCTCAGAGAGGCGCATGTCGAATGGGAGAGGATATGCTGTGAGCTCATGTGCTTATATCATATCCGCATGAGGCAGAATGTGAGCTACCATGATGCTGGATCTCTGCTGAGCATGATGGGGTCGCAGCTCTTCTGCTACATGCAGCCCGGAGACGTCTGCGGCGCGATTCTCTCCTCTAGCTTCTCAGATCTCAAGGACGGAATGGATGCGTTCGTTAACAGCGCATTTGAGAGGGATCTCATAGACGGCAGACCATATATGGTAATAATGCCACTGAGATCGCTGAAAGTGTTGAAGCTCGACTACGCACCTGCTGTTGCTGAGATGCTCGGGATTGAAAAGGAGATATGAGCGAGGTAGTGATAATCTGCTCATCCTCTGATCCGGCCAGCTCGAACATAGCTTCGAGGCTCCTCGAGCTCGCGGAGTGGGATGAGGAGGGAACTCTCAGGTTTCACAGGAGCTACTGCATGCTGTGCATCGAGGGCGAGCTTGTGGGACTCAGAAACCTGGAAGATATGCTGGATCGCATCGGACTCTCGCCCCGGCTGATCATCTTCGCATCCAGACACATATCGAAAGAGGCGGTGCCGTGGCTCGGAGGCCACTTCACCGGTGTTGTTCGGGAGGGATCGTTCGAGCTCTCCAGGCCAGCTCCGTATGCCCTGAAAAAACTGCTCATGGCCCTGCAGCGCCACGCCCCCTCCACATTTCGCCTCTCCGCTGAGGCCACGCACCACGGTCCTGTGGATCTGCGCACACCATCCCTCTTCGCAGAGATTGGCTCATGCGAGCAGCACTGGATCGATCCGGCAGCAGGAGCTGCCGTCGCAAGGGCGATTCTCGAGCTGGAGAGCTACGAGGCGCATGCCGACGAAACGGTGCTTCTCGGAATTGGAGGAGGGCATTATGTACAGAGGCAGACGGAGCTGATACTCTCCAGACCTGTCGCGTTCGGACACATGTTCTCGAAGTATCAGGCATCAATGCTCAACGTCGAGGCGATAAAGAAAGCGGCTGATCTCTCAGGGGCATCCGGCGTCTACCTCGACGGCAAATCCTTCCGCTCGGATGAGCGCAGGAGGCTCGAGGAGATCGCGGCAAGCCTCGATCTGAATGTGATGGGCATAAAGGAAGTGAGGTCTCTGTAAAGTCTCAAAAAATAAACGGCAACGGCTGCGCCCGGGTAATGCGCATCACAGAGTTCCAGTGCGTGCGAGCCTGTGAGGCTCGTGTGGCATCATGCATATGCACGCAGGTTCATGACGGGCTCCTCACAGCACAACCCGCGCTTACTCCTCCATCTCCTTGAACAGCCTGCTTATGCCGTTCTTGGCGATCGAGAAGGTCGGGACGCCTCCTGTGATCATGCAGATCTCCAGGGTCTCGAGGATCTCATCCTTTGTCGCGCCGTAGTTAACGGCGACCTTCGCCTGCGGGTATACACAGTCCTCGCACATTCTCGTTATAACACAGGCCAGCGCGATGAGCCTCTTCGTCTTTTTGTCGAGGGCGCCGTCCTCCAGGAGCACCCTGTCAAGCCTCTCAATGAGCTCCATGAGCTCAGGCCTGTGGTCGTATATCGCCTTGAGCGTCTCTGGAACATATCCACCCATCTTATCCCCAAGCGAGCGCATTATCTCGCCATGCCTGTCTCCACATCCACACATGTTTTTCTACCTCCCCTACCGATCTGAACAGCTTCTCACCAACACAGATTCTGCTGTTCTATCCACAGGCCATCCCGCTGAGGAGATGCCTATGAATTTTAGGAGCTTTTATTATATATGTCTTATGCGAATATATGGTTTGCGGGATTGCTCTGACCCAAAACCTGCTTGCCCGAGAAATCCCCTCACTTCTCCAGGACAATTGTCACTATATCCCCATCGCTCAGAATGTGGTCGAGACCTGCACGCTGGCCGTTGTGTTTTGCAGATGATCCCCACACGGTCGCGTACCTGAACCGCTGCCTGAAGTCCTTGTGGATCCTGTCACAGAGGTCGCCTATGTTAGCTCCCCTTCTCATTATCATGGGCTCGTCTAGATCCGGCGGCTTTCCCTGGGGTTTCATAAATATCCTTATTAGATCCAGCCGCTCGAATATCTCGTCCTTCAATCTCTCGAGACCTGTGCCATCGACGGCCGAGGTCGGTATCACATCACCATCGAACTCCAGCTCATCTGGATCCAGGATGTCCACCTTGTTCATCACATGGATGGCCTTTATGTACCGCCTGTTGGCCTCAAGAGCATCGATAAACCTCTCCTGTGTGAGCCGCTCTCTTATCAGAACATCTGCGCTGTGTATCTTGTACTCCCTGAGTATGGCCTCAATCGATCCCTTATCTATTCCTGGGTCGACGGTACTCGTCACACTTATGCCGCCTCTCGATGTTTTTCTTATGAGAACCGAAGGAGGATTTTGGTTCAGGCGGACACCGCTCTGGTAGAGCCTGTTCAGGTAGGGATCGAGCTGTCCACCATACGGTTCCGTGACGAGCAGCACAAGATCAGAGTCCCTTACAGCGGATAATGCATCGCCAGAGACCGTTATGTCAGGCACGTCCAGAATCTGTATCTTGGCACCTCTGTGCTGCAGGATTCCGGGGGTGATTTCCATGGAGTACGGGTCCTCACTGGTCCTGGCTCCTGTGAGCCTGCTCACCAGTGTGGACTTCCCAGCGCCCACTGGACCCACAAGTGTGACCGTTGCGTCGCCAGACTTCCTGACACCTTTCCCTTTCTTCGCCCTGGACGCTGTGCGTTTCTCCTGCTCCTCGCGCAGCCTGGCTATCTTCGCCTTGAGACGACCTATGTGGTGCTCAGTCGCCTTGTTCTTCTGCGTTCTGAGGATCTCCTCCTCCAGAGCCCTGATCTCCTCCTCGATGCTCATCGGTCCAGCCCCACAGCTGATCTTCTGTGGATAACCATAACAATGTCCTGAGGATCAGAGAATGATGGTATCTACTAAAAGAGTTTCGATGATATCGATGAGGTTCTGAAAAACACACGATCTCCCGGAGCTACCAGGAGATCGCCCTCCAGAGCCAGTTGCATATCAGAGTCCAGAACTTCTCAAATCCAGAGCCCTTCTCGATCTTCATCCTCTCCTTCTCAGAGTACTTCTTGCTCTTCGTCCATGACATACCTATCACAGATGGTAGTGATGGGCATCGTCATATAATCGTAACGGTTGGCGGTCCGGGCATGTCCGAATAATGATTCGCTCTTATGTGCGTATCGACTTGCAGGGCATGCGATGTGGTTGCTGAAAGCACTCGTTCATACGCCGCGAATGCATACCAGGACCGGTGCCGCTCCGGGCAAAGTATCAGATGGATGAGAGACGTAATTATCAGGTGCCTCTGAGAGCCAAAAACAGTAAGGCACAGATTTCTGGCTTCAGCCAGTCTTCGGCTGGCTCGACAGCCCATCTAGTGCAGGATTTGTGCACGTTCCGACGACAGAACCCCTCTTGATAATTCCAATGAAGGCTCGACAGCCCATCTAGTGCAGGATTTGTGCACGATACACACGACACACGCCTGACGCCCCTCTTTCACCCGATCATCCACACAGCCTCATTCGTGAATGTGGCTATGAGCGTGCTCGTCTCTGTGTGCGTGTGGATGCCTGTGGATCAGCCTGCCATGGCGGTGCATGTGCTCATGGATGAGATTAGTCTCCAGGAGCAGATCGATATCATTCAGGACATCATCAACACCTCTATCCACGACAACCCTGTGGTTCTCACCTATGACGATTGCCCTCCTGCTTATTTTATCTATGATGTCCAGGTCGTGTGTGGCAGTGATGATCGTCTTTCCGCAGCTTGCGAGTTCGTTCAAAAGCTCGATCAGCCAAAGCTGGCTGCGCGGATCAAGCCCGGCTGTCGGCTCATCGAGCAGAAGCACGTCCGGATTTGTCGCGAGCACAGATGCTATGCAGACCTTTTTCTTCTCGCCGCCGCTGAGCGTGTGAGGCGCCCTGTTTCTGAGTTTTGATATGCCGAGCATCTCCATCAGCTCCTCCACCCTCCTCCCGACTTCCTCCATCGGCATATCCAGCTGGTGGGGGCCGAATGCTATCTCATCGAAGACTGTGGATGAGAAGAGCTGAACATCGGGGTTCTGGAAGACGAATCCCACCTTGCTCCGGAAGAAACGCTTGAACTCGTTATCCTTAAGCGTGCCAAATATCTCCTCATTCACATGAGTTCCGAATGCATAATACTGGCCTGATGTTGGATATATGAGAGCGTCAATTATGGCCAGAAGCGTCGACTTCCCCGAGCCGTTAGCACCCAGTAGTGCGACCTGCTCCCCCTGGCTGATTCTCAGATTTATGTCCTCCAGCGCCTTCAACCTGCCGTTGTAGATGTATGATACATTTCGCAGATCGAATATCACGTTCATTTCAGACCATCTCATGCATTCACAATTCCTTGCGTCAGGAGCAGGATGCAGATCACCATCGAGACCCCGAGAGCGATGTAGTCGCGTCCACGCATTGCGAATTCGTAGCTTAGTTTGACATCGCCGCTGAAGCCTCTGGATATCATCGCCATGTGTACCTTCTCGCTCATGTCGAGCGCCTTTATAAGCATATAGCCAATCCTCCCCCCAACCCATCTCTGCTCCGCCAGTGTGCCTCTGCTTTTGATGGTCCTGCTCCTCTTCGCGATGTAGAGATCCCTGACCATCTCCATGAAGAGAAAAATGTATCTGTTGGCCATCTCGAGCGTGAGAACATAGACCTTCGGCACGCCAATGGACCTGAGGGATTTGAAGAGAGCCCTCTGCGGGGTTGTGAGAAACAGCAGGACGACTGCAGACACACATGCTGCAACCCGAATGGTGAAGAGAACCGCCGCTCTGGTGCCCTGAGATGTTATGTATATGCTCTCTGGCATCGCGAAGGGCCCGATGTGGGCGCGCTGGCCGAGATCCACCAGAGGTATAAGCACATCCCCTGGTAGAAAGATGTTGAGCGTCATGGGGATAGCTATCACACCTGTGAATATCGGTATGAATAACCACACTCTTTTTACAAAAAACACTATACTTATTGAGCTCAAATATGCGAAAATTAATGTCATAAGATAAAATAAAGCTATAATCTCAAGGTTTTTAGTCATACTTATTGCGAATATCAGGGAGAGCATCGAGATCAGCTTGATCCTGGGGTCTAGGCTCTGCAGAAGGCCTCTTCTGGAGGAGATCTCCTCAGTTGTCATCGCCTCCTGGAAGAAGGCGATAATGCCATCTATCGTCTTTTTGACAAAGTCCTTCCTAGCAGGTGGTGGAGGAGCAAACTTCTCATGCGCGAGGCTGACGCTCTTCATCCAATCAGGTATCATAATGTAACCCGGTATGACTCTTCTGTGGAGACGTACTAATATTTTCCTGATCACACTATCAGTTGCGCTCTGGAGCCATGACCTGCTGTGCAGCACACAATCGCTCTTGTGTATGAAGTCGTCTCAAAATTTCCAGGCGTATTGATATGTGGATTGTATTTCATGTGGATTATTTCCGCCAGGATCGATGCAGATCAGCATCATTGCTTAAATAGTTCGCTCTTATCCATTTGATGACTTGCCCGAAGTAGCAGTGGTCATGCTATGCGTTCGTGTCGAATGAATGATTGCTATCACCAAACACATCGCATGTCCTACAAGTTGCCACGCACATATGAGCGAAATAGTTTCGAGACGAGTTCTCCGTAAACCTGCTCAAGATATGTGCGAGGATTCCTGTTATAACGAACTCGTCTCGAAAGGACTACTGCCATCGATACATCCTAGATTACTGCTTTTTGGCACCGCTGATCAGCACAACCGGGTTCCGGGCAAGATTTTCGATGCAAGGCTGATTTGGTCGAATCGTCGGAGAGGCGGGCTTCTGTACAACCGGAATCAATCACCCTCCTCAGATGCAAGATTACTGATCCACCGAATCATAGGGATGAGCCAGCATGGCTACTGAAAAAGTCCAAGTACTATTAGCTTGATGATACCAATGTGTATATAGTTGCAGATGCCTCTGTGTTCATACTTGGAAAGCCGCTGAAGGGGGAGGTGATCACGGTTCCTGCTGTGGAGCAGGAGCTCAAGGATATCCGCTCGAGAATCAAGCTGCAGATCTCAGATGTGAGGATAGAACCTCCTACAAAAGAGACCCTGAAAAGGGCGACAGAGGCAGCAAGAGATACGGGAGATCTTTGCAGGCTCTCACAGACAGATCTGGAGGTCCTTGCAAAGGCCATTGAGTATGACGCAGCTATTGCTACAGACGATTATGCCCTCCAGAATGTCGCAGTTCATCTGGGTCTCAGGGTCGAGCCGGTCGTCCAGCGCGGGATAAGGCGCTTCATAAAGCGCACACAGAGATGTCCCGGATGCGGCAGAGCTTTTGAGGGAGATCTCTGCCCTGTATGCGGAACACCACCTAAAAGGAGAAAGAAGGTATGATCATGAAGAGTATAGAGGACCTCATAAAGAAAGCAACTGAACTCAAGTCCGAAGGTCTTTCAGAGGGGCAGATATCTGAGGAGCTGAACGTCTCGAGGGAGACCATCACCTGGCTTCTCACGCATGCCGAGCGCGCCACAGTCCCCGGACCGAAGGACATCTCAGTGGACTGGTCGATGATAGGAAGGAGCGCCTACAGGCTGAGCCACATAGCGCAGGCGCTCACAGAGATGATATTCGATATCCTGGACGAAAAGGAGCTTGACATCGATATTGTCGTGGGTGTGGCGCTGAGCGGCGTGCCACTCGCGAGCATGGTCGCGGACCACATGGGTGTTGGACTTGCGGTATACATGCCCACAAAGCAGATGGCATCACAGGACGTCAAACCCCATGGAAACCTGAGCACGAACTTTTCAGATGTCAGCGGGAGGGAGTGCGTCATCGTGGATGATGTGATAACATCTGGCAGGACTCTAGAGGAGGCGGTCGCGTACCTGGATGACCGCGGCGCTAAGACAAATGTCATAGCGGTGCTGATCGACAAGAAGGGTATTGACAGCATTGCAGGCGTGCCGGTCTGCTCCCTGCTGAAGGTCATCAGGGTGAACTAGCGATAAAGAAGACGGGCCTGTCCGAATAAGAGCTGATAAGAGCTGAATTCAGAAATACACGACTTGCTGCGTTTGGGTGGCAAAGATACCTTATTCGGACAGGTTCACGAAGACAAAACACATTTTTCCTGGTATCTATCCTTTTCCGCGAGATTGATCTGCCGAATCACAGGTAAGGGCCTGTGGAATTTCAGGGATCGGCAACCACATGCACATCAGAACACGAATTCTGAGGGACCACATGATGGTATCGGTGATATGAGTGCATGAACAACAACTCTCGGGTGGATGATCAGCAAGATATCGCTTGGAAAAGATCTGCACTAGGCGCAAGGGATCCAGTCGACCCTGCTGACCCTTCCAGATCTGTTGCTCAGGTCCACGTATTTCTTCACGGAGAATACGCCCGTGAGTTCCTCGACAGATCTGCTCAGCTCCAGTGTGCGCTTGTCGTTTCTCTGGCGTGTCGTCCAGGCTATGCGCCCGTTGCCTATGAATGTGGCCTCCATCCCTGCCTGGAGGCTCTCGTTGCCTGCAGCTCCTGTGGTCCTGATCTCGGTGCTCCTGTGTATCAGCTCGGATGCAGTGTAGACCTCCGTAAGAGCTGATCCAGCATCGTAGTTTATGACGCAGATCTTATTTGACCACTTTCTGTTATAGGCGCCACCGCCATATGATACAGGGAAGTACTCGAACTCTGCATCCTGCGTGAAGTTTATGGTGTTTCTTATGACATCGAGCTCGAACGCGCTTCTCTCGCGGAACCTCCCGCTGCCCATGATCTTCTCTGCGAACTTTTGGCCTTCGGCACCGGCCGCGGTCTGCCCCAGCAGCTCGGTGTCGCGGTAGCCTGTGCCCAGGTTGAGGGCGCCGTTGAAGACGTAGTCTGCGGCCCATGCAGCCCCGACCAGCATCACGCACAGAGCAGCGGACCACGCTTTCCATCTGTGATCCAATTCTCTCCCTGCTCGGGGCTTTATTCAACAGCATAAAAAGCTGTCGAACCAGATCAAAGCCGCGGGGTCCTATGCAGGCTGTTGATCGTTCCCCGAGCAACAGCCGGAGGAGATTCACGATATCGACGATGTAAATGCTCGGGCACAGCTCAACGGAATACAGCTCCCGTGTGTAGAGAAAAGCGGGCGTGGAGGGATTCGAACCCCCGGCTTACAGCTTAGGAGGCTGCCGCCATATCCTTGCTAGCTAATACAGCTTCTAGGGAACAAGGCCACCGGCCAGTGCTCCTGGCTAGGCCACACGCCCATCCCGGTTACTCCTACTGCCAATCATGTATATCAAATTTTCCCATAGCAGCAGATGTATTCGGTCTTGAAACCTTTGACCTTATGTGCCTGGCGGTTAACGGGTTGTGTGTTTGTCTCATTGTAGGTTGCAAACTCAATCCATCAGATACGCAGAATATGGTCGTGTACTTGATTCATTGAAATCTGGAGCGCTTGAGACATCTAGATTCATGGGATATCCCACCCATGGCTCTCGATCATAGCTAATTATTCAGTGATACGGGTCCACGACCCAGAATATCTCGTCCAGTCTGTCGATTCCACAGAATCTTTCAGTAATTTCAGTAATACGATTCGCTCTTGTGTGTTCAGCAACTTAGAGGACATGTAGTCCAGTTGCTGGAAGCACTCATTCATTCTCCAAGAACGCATGCCGGGGCCATCGTCATTCCAGGAAAGTCATTATATGGATAAGAGCGATACGATTATACGAACGATTATACGACCGGTTTACGGGAATGCTGGACTCAAATTGCTGAGCGGTCAGTCGGGACTCGATGTTCTCTGCCATACCCATGAACCCTGCGATGTCACTTGCTATTGATTACACAATAGAGCACACACGCGACCCGAGATCTCCCGTCCCACTTATGCCCTGAGCAAGTTTTATAACGCATATCCATGTAGGTATCTCGCATGGTTTCCATCGCAGCTCTTCTGCAGAAGGCTGAAGAGAAGTACCTCGATGGGTCTTACGATGAAGCAATAGAGTACTACGACAGGGTGCTGGATATCGATCCTATGAATACTGCGGCATGGTGTGGAAGGGGGATGGCCTGCTTCTGCTTCTCCCGCTATGAGGATGCTCTGGAGTGCTATAGCAGAGCGATTGAGGCGGATCCGGAGTGCGTGCCGGCCTGGGAGTGTCGCGCAGAGGTCCTCTTCATTCTGGGGAGATGCGATGAGGCGATCAGCTCCTATCAGGAGGCCATAGACAGGGATCCTGCATATGCTCTCGCCTGGATCGAGCGGTGTATCGATTCCAGGCCGGATGATGCGGAGAGCTGGAGGCAGAAGGGCCTGGCGCTTCTCTCCATGGGAAGGTACGAGGAGGCGATCGAGGCCTACCGCATGGCTCTGGATATCGACCCCTCACAGGCCAGGGACTGGTGCATCCTCGGAGAATCTCTACAGACAATCGGAAGGCACAGCGAGGCACTCGAGTGCTTTGAGAGAGCTCTTGAGCTCAGCCCATCAGATTCTGCGTGCTGGATCAGGATGGGCGAGTCGATGCACAGCACCGGGAGGTACGATGAGGCTCTGGAGTGCTACGAGGAGGCGCTAAGGCTTGACCCGGGATCTGTCCAGGCATGGCATGGAAAGGGCATCACTTACAGAGCTATGGGAATCCCCTCAAAGGCGATAGATGCAATCGACTCAGCTCTCACACTCGATCCAGAGCACGCTCAATCATGGTACGCGAAGGGCATCACATTCAGGGCCATGGGTCTATATGAGGACGCACTGGAGTGCTTCGATCGTGTTCTCAGAATCGATCCCGGCAATGCATCTGCGCTCAAGAGCCGGGCCTGGTCGCTCTACAACCTCGGCCGATACGCGGAGGCGCTCAGCGCATGTGAGGGGGCGATATCTGTCAACCCCTTGGATGAGGATGCATGGTATAACATGGGGATCGTGCTCAAGGCGCTGGGAAGGTACACGGAGAGCGACATGGCGTTCATAAAAGCCCGGGAGATCAGAGTCGTGAAGCTCTCAAAGAATCGCATGCGTGGATGACATCACCAAGAACAGCAAACTGCCTTTGATGGAGCAGCAGGGCGCAAACTCAATCCTCGGTAGAGGAGACCACCTTCAGGTCCTGAACCTGAGCTTCATGTAGTATATCCCTGCGTCGTTGACCTTCTCCGCCTCGAACCCCATCTTCTCGAAGAGCCTGAAAACGCGATTGTTCTCTGCCAGAACTTCTGCCGTGAATCCAAGAAGGCCGTTCTTTCTGGCAAGCTGTGTCAGGTAGGACAAAAGCTCACTCCCCACACCCTGATTCTGGTAGTCATCCCTCACAGCAAGCGCGATGTCTGCAGTGTATTTGTCTTTGTTGACCTCATACTGGCCTATGCCGATCACCACGTCTCTCTCCTTGCCGGGCAGGGTGGCGAGTATCACCATTCTGTTTGTGTAGTCGATCATGGTGAGCTTCTGGAGCAGATCGCGCGGGATCTCCCTCCTCATAGAGATGAACCTCTGGTACCTGCTCTCATCAGATAGCGAATAAAAGAAGTCCTTCAGCAGGGGCTCGTCATTGATCCTCACAGGGCGCATCAGGATCTCCAGACCTGTCTTTGTAGTTCTCTGAACCTCGAGGTGCTCGGGGTAGATACCCTGCCAGCCCGGGAGAACGACCTGATCTCTGTAGAGTATATTCATCCGTTTTGCCTCTTCTATCAGCCAAGCCCTGAACTTTGGGTGTGCCACGGCGATCAGTGCCATCGCCCTCTCCCGTAGGTTCCTGCCGTGCAGATAAGCTATTCCATACTCGGTCACCACGTATCTGACGTCACCTCTGGTCAGCGTCACGCCAGCGCAGCTCCTGAGGCATGGCACAATTCTCGATACACTCCCGTCCCTCGCTGTGGATGGAAGAGCGAGAACAGTTTTGCCACCGGGTGCCATGGCCGCGCCCCTCATGAAGTCCGCCTGGCCGCCTATTCCGCTGTACAGCGTACCTCCCAGGGACTCAGCGGTCGCCTGACCTGTGAGATCGATCTCCAGCGCGCTGTTTATCGCGACCATGTTTCTCTGTTTCGCGATGATGAGGGGGTTGTTGGTGTAATCGATCTGCTTGAACTCTACATCCGGATTCCCGTCGAGATATCTGTACGTCTCCCTGCTGGCCATGCAGAACGTGGCTACGGTCTTCCCCGCATCGAGGGTTTTCATGCTGTTGTCGACAGCGCCGCTCTTCATGAGCTCAACGATGCCATCTGTGAGAAGCTCTGTGTGAACCCCCAGATGCTTTTTATCATGAAGATTTGATAGAACAGCATTCGGTATGCTCCCATAGCCGACCTGTATCGTGGCCCCATCCTCCACGATTCTCGCAACATATTTCCCTATCTGCTGCGCTAGCTCGGTAGGCGCGCTTTCCACGTATTCCAGAAGCGGCTCCTCATGGTAAACAACATAATCGACACTATCTATATTGATGAGGGTATCGCCATAGACATATGGCATCTGAGGGTTTACCTGGACGACAACCCTGGATGCATTCTCGATCACAGCCTTTATTATATCCACACTTATTCCAAGGCTCATATCGCCGCTCTCGTTTGGAGGTGTGGCCTGTATGAGCGCCAGGTCGATGTTTATCGATCCATTCCTGAAGAGCTCCGGAAGCGCTGATAAGAATATAGGGGTGTAGTCCGCGTCAGCACGGTTGATCGGATCACGCGTGCTCTCCCCTATGAAGAACGAATCGAGACGGAAGTTCAGCTTGAACTTCTCATCTGTGTATGGCGCAACGCCGAGAGTTGAGACGTGGATGACCTCTGCGTCGAAGAAGGCTGTGGGGTATCTGCTGACGTAATCGACCAAAGAGCGCACAAGATGCTGCGGCTCTGCGCAGCCTGTTCCGATGAATATCCTGTCGCCGGGATGGATGTTCCTGAATATGGTCCTCTCCGGGGCAAACTTTTCCGGCCATCTGCTCCGCATCTCCTCCAGCCCCATCATCGGGATGCCCCACTCTGCAAAACTCGATGGCATATGATGTCCTTTTAAAGTATATAATTTTGTCGTCCTGTGCGGAGGATAGGCTACAAAAAGAGAAATTATAATGAAATATAATGATATTATGCTTGCGCTACGATCCAGCGGTACTTTGCCGATGCAGTTGTGTGGTTCTCTCAAAATTGCTTCGGAATCTTCCGGAGATCGATTGTGCTGATCGGTGGTGCCGGAGAGCAGCACTCAAGCTGATGCATCGAGGGAATCAGAGATTTGAGATAACTTCACCAAAAATCATGAGGCTTGCTATGCAGAAGGGCTTTTACAGCGTACTTTTTCGATACGAACAGCGCTATAAGCTATAAGATAGTTGATGTCCTCCTTGGAGGACATCTTCAGGAGATCATCTATGGCAGCTTCCCTTCCACCTCTCCGGTCCTCACCTTTCCCGAAATCGTAACAGGCATTACGAATATCCTGCCGTCTCCGAACCTGCCAGTCCTCGCAGAGTCGCATACGGTTCTCATCACCGTCTCCACATCCTCATCACGGACGAACATCTCGATCTTCAGCTTCGGCAGCATATCGACCTCGATGCTCCCGCCTCTGTACTGAAGCCTGATGCCCTTCTGCTCGCCCCTTCCCAACACTCTCGTCACCGTCATGGCCACAAAGCCCTTCTCTTCAAGGGCTCTCTTCACATGCCCCAGCCTCTCCTCTCTGATTATGGCCTCTATCTTCATCATCCTGAACCCTCACGCATAGGCCTTCTCGCCATGCACTGCGATATCCAGACCGACATACTCCTCATCCTCCGTAACTCTGAGACCGATGGTGGCATCCACAAGCCGGGCCAGGACGTAGGAGATCACGAAGGCATACGCCACAGACGCCAGCACTGCTACGACCTGAGCCGTGAACTGCCCCGTGTTCCCGTATATCAGGCCAGTATAGGTGTTCACAGCAGGGTTTGCGAATATCCCCGTCGCCAGCGCCCCCCAGAGCCCGCCGACGCCATGAACCGCCCAGGCGTCCAGGCTCTCGTCCAGCCCGATGCTGACGCGAAAGAGCAGAGCCGAGTAGCAGATGAGCCCCGCGAACGCCCCTATCAGCAGCGCTGACATGGCGTCCACATAACCTGCAGCAGGCGTTATAGCCACCAGACCTGCTATTGCCCCGCTGACCATGCCCAGAGCGCTAGGCTTTCCTCTGAGCCAGCTGCCCAGGAGCCATGCCAGCGCTCCTGCCGCTGCAGAGGTGTTTGTCACCACAAACGCGCTGGCAGCGAGACCTCCAGCGGTGAGAGCTGAACCGGCGTTGAACCCGAACCAACCGAACCAGAGGAGGGCAGCGCCTATCATCGCCATGGGTATGTTGTGCGGCTCCAGAACATATGAGTCAAACCCCACTCTCTTCCCTATGACCAGTGCGATCGCAAGCGCAGAGAAGCCCGAGCTTATGTGAACCACGGTTCCACCAGCAAAGTCAAGAGCCCCAAGGCTCGCGAGCCAGCCGCCCGCCCACACCCAGTGTGCCAGCGGATCGTACACCAGTGTCGTCCAGAGTATGCTCAGCACTATGAAGGAGCTGAGCTTGATCCGCTCGGCCACCGCGGATGTGAGTATGGCCAGGGTCACGGCTGCGAAGACCAGCTGGAACATCATGTACGCCAGATGCGGGACACTCTCAGCAAGAGGAGCCTCGTTCATTCCAACGTTGCGCATGAATATGAAGTCCAGGCCACCTATAAGCCCCATCATGTCATGGCCGAATGAGATGCTGTAGCCTATCAGCACCCACTGTATGCTCGCCAGCGATATCGCCAGAATTGATAGAGATATCATCGAGATCACAGACTTTGAGCGGACAAGACCGCCGTAGAACAGGCCGACACCTGGAGTCATGAGCATCACCAGTGCGGCTGAGATCATGATCCAGGCAGTATCCCCTGTGTCTATTGCCAACCGAATCACCGAAATCCAGATAAGAAGTTTGTTATAAAAAACTATTTGATAATTATTCTTAAAAATTATGAAACATTAAGCTCTCAGCCCCAGATTCCGAAAGGGCACTTTGGTTGTGACCTTGAATCATTGGAGATGTGTCCGAATAGGAGCTGAATTCAGAAACCTGTGGATTGCTGCTTTTTGATGTAGGAGATGCTCAAATCTTATTCGGACAGGTCCATCATTGGGATGAGAAAGTTTATATATGGACTGGCATAGAAGAGAGCCTGTCGTTTTCTAGTTTTAATACGAGGTATCCAGATGGTCGAGGCGTTCAAAGGTACAACAACGGTTGGCATAGTCTGTGATGGGGGAGTGGTTCTCGCATCAGAGAGCCGTGCCACCATGGGCAGTTTTATAGCTAGCAGGACAGCAAAGAAGATCTACCAGATCGACGACCTCGTAGGGCTTACCACGGCAGGGGTTGTTGGCGATGCCCAGGCCCTTGTGAGGATGATACAGGCGGAGGCGAGGCTTTACAGGATGCAGAGGGGTGAGCCCCTGACAATTAAAGCAATAACATCTCTCCTCTCGAACATCCTCAGCGCGCGTCGATACTTCCCGTTTCTGGTGCAGCTCGTGGTCGGTGGCGTTGACAAGATGGGTCCGAAGATATTCTCCCTCGATGCGCTTGGGGGGCAGATCGAGGAGCACGATATCGTTTCCACAGGCTCTGGCTCGCCCATAGCATACGGCGTTCTGGAATCGCTTTACAAACCCGGTCTCAGCATCCAGGATGGTTCGGTGCTCTGTGTGAGGGCGGTCCACACAGCCATGAAGCGCGACTCGGCCTCGGGCAATGGTATAGCCCTCGTGAGGATCACAAAGGATCGGTACGAGGAAGTTCCAACCTCCGAGGTGGAGGAGATCGTGAGATCTCTCTGAGCTATTTTTGGGTGTGTTCTTTGTCGGTTGAGGAAGTTTTATCAGAGCTCAGGCGCAGAATTCAAAGCAGGTTGCCTCCAGATATCAACGTCACCGGTCTGGAGTTTGAGGGGCCTGAGCTGGTAATATACACAGACGATCCGAGGCGGCTTGCTGACGACGGTGAGATCATACGATCCCTGGCCAAGGATCTCCGAAAGAGGGTGGTGGTCAGGCCGGATCTGAAGGTGCTGATGGACCCTGAGGAGGCCATAAAGAAAATACAGGAGGTCGTACCAAAGGAAGCTGTTCTCACAAACTACCACTTCGATGGAGAGACCGGTGAGGTGATCATAGAGGCGGAAAAACCCGGACTGGTCATAGGGAGGCATGGGGCAACACTGAGGGAGATAACAAAGCTAATTGGCTGGACGCCCAAGGTGGTGAGGACACCGCCCGTCCGGTCGTCGACCATTGCGAACATCAAGGACTACCTGAGATCCGTTCAGACCGAGCGGAAGAGCATACTCAGATCTATCGGCAGAAAGATACATAGGGATATAGCGTCGAAGGATCAGTGGGTCAGGATATCAACGCTCGGCGGATGCAGAGAGGTGGGGAGGAGCTGTATGCTGCTCTCAACCCCCGAGTCGAAGATCATCGTTGACTGCGGAATAAATGTGGGCTCTGATGACAGCGCAACCCCATACCTGTATGTTCCTGAGGTATATCCGCTGAGCCAGATAGATGCGGTTGTGCTAACTCATGCGCACCTCGATCACTCCGGGCTCGTCCCGATGCTTTACAAGTACGGCTACGAGGGGCCCATTTACTGCACGCCGCCCACGAGAGATCTGTATGTGCTCCTCCAGCTGGACTACATCGAGGTGGCTGGGCGTGAGGGCAAGAGGCTTCCGTATGATTCATCGATGATACGGGAAGCGCTGAAACATACAATTACACTGAACTACGGAGACGTCACCGATATTGCTCCTGAC
Organism: Methanothrix thermoacetophila PT; assembly: GCF_000014945.1. Taxonomy (NCBI): domain Archaea; kingdom Methanobacteriati; phylum Methanobacteriota; class Methanomicrobia; order Methanotrichales; family Methanotrichaceae; genus Methanothrix; species Methanothrix thermoacetophila. The sequence continues at coordinate 72,357 of NC_008553.1, read as the reverse complement.
ACAAAGCTAACGATGCACAACGCAGGGCATATTCTTGGATCCGCGATAGCGCACTTTCATATCGGGGACGGTCTGTACAATGTCGCATTCACAGGCGACTTCAAGTATGAGAAGACGCGGCTTTTCGACCCAGCTGTCAACAGCTTCCCGAGACTTGAGACTCTCGTGATCGAGGCGACTTACGGAGGGGCCAACAGCATTCAGCCATCTAGAAAGGAGGCTGAGAACCACCTCCTCAGAGTCGTCCGGGAGACGATAAAGAGGGGCGGGAAAGTGGTGATACCAGCGTTCGCTGTCGGCAGGAGCCAGGAGGTTATGGTGGTGCTCGAGGAGGCCATACGGAAGGGCCTGATCGGGGAGTTCCCCGTTTACCTGGACGGCATGATCTACGAGGCCACAGCGATACACACGAGCTATCCGGAGTACCTGAACAACGAGCTCCGCGATATGATCTTCCACAAAGGAATAAATCCGTTCCTCGCCGAGTGTTTCGTTCAGGTCGAGAACTCCAAGCAGAGGGACGAGATCATAAACGGAGAGCCTGCGGTCATCCTGGCCACAAGCGGCATGCTGAACGGCGGGCCGATAATGGAGTACCTCAAGGGCCTCGGTCCGGACGAGAAGAACACGCTCGTGATAGTCGGCTATCAGGCTGAGGGCACACTGGGAAGAAGAATCCAGAAGGGGTGGAAGGAGATACCGCTCACCGTTGAGGGGAAGACGCAGACGGTCAAGATGAACATGGAAGTTGTCACCGTGGATGGTTTCTCAGGACACTCTGACAGAAACCAGCTCATGGAGTATGTGAGAAGGGTGTATCCGAAACCCAGCAGGATCATCACAAATCACGGCGACGAGAGCAACTGCCTGGATCTCGCGAGCTCGATATACAAGAAGTACAGGATACCGACATCGGCTCCGATGAACCTGGAGACGATAAGGCTGATATGATAACTGGCAGGTGTAAAACGGCACCAGTCTACCCAAACGCTGCTGGTAACTGATCCTCTTCTCATTAAGCCGGGATAAAGCAGGCCATGTGCTGGATCGCTGAACACAGGAGGGACGTCTCCGGATGAGGAGCCTGAGACCAGTGCCCTGTGGATCCCGGCCATTCGAGGCATGCTCCCGTTTGAACTTCTCCTGATGTGTCCGGCGAAGAGGATCCTCAAACACCCTGCATCAGTGTGTTATCCGGACAGGCTTCATTGCAATTTCACATGAGGGAGCCTGCTGACAGGCACCACATTATGCATCAGTGTGTTATCCGGGCAGACTTCATTGCAATTGGTGACTGTAAGCACTCTTCGTTATGCTCCCTGGCGGGTCTCCATGCAGTATCAAGTCATTAACCTGGAGGTTTTCATGCAGGCGCGATTCCGGAGTCATCAGAGGTTCTGCGTGCATGACGTACAGCTGAATATCTCATCGATCAGCCTATGCTGGTTCCACGTGCAGCACTGAAGCCAGTCCTCCTCTTCCTCTTCTTCCTCCTCCTCAACGCTCACACTGAGTCCTTTCTGAATCTGAAAGTCGCCTATGTAGTACTCGTCGATCTCCATGAGCGGCGCTGCCAGTCCTGGCCCGGAGCGGTTGGTGGGAAGCTGCAGGGCTCCGATGTGCACGCGCCCGCTGGAGATCTTCTCGGAGACATTCATTGTGCACGTGCTTGGATCCTCCTCGAGCGCTTCTGCCATGACAAAGAGCTCAATATCCTTGCTGAGCGCATGGGCATAGTCTGTAACGTGGCTCATTGATGTGCCCGATGCCCTGTTTTTAAGAAGATCCGCCTCAGCGATCATGGAGCTGTAACGGATCGGTTTTGAGAGATAAAAGCCCCTGCCCACCGTCAGTACCTCCGGGCTGTAGGAGAGGTCTCCAGAATCCCTCATGGAGATAGATCTATGAATCTCCGTGCTCTCAGGATCGAAGGAGACATCAACACCTGACTGGTCGGTGCAGTTCATGGCCTCGAACGTGCCCTCCAGGTCGATGCTGCCGCTGCCATGGTACCTGCCGCGTATCTCCAGCGCATCGTCACCAAGCTCGCCATCGAGCTTTGCGTATTTGTATCCTGAGAAATAGCCATGACCGTTTATGCTCTGCTCCATGCTGAACATAAGCGTATCATTAAGCGTGTAATCCGCCAGGCCATCTGCAGCAAGAGCTAATAAAAGCGTAATTGCGATCATCAGACGCATGATCAATGAACTCCCTCCATGATAATACGTTTTGTATACACAGGCACTTTGGTTGTTACGTAATAATTTATATTTAATACTATCTGTCGTCGTGGCGGTCCTGTTTTACTGAGTGTCCGAGGTCAAGATGTCCATCTAACATCTCCTGATAACCTAAAAGCTGCTATCCACACATGCTTGGTCTCAGGAAGAATACAGTCTCGCCACAGCCACCAGATCACGTCTACCTGGATTCGGGCTCGTGTCCAGAGGGGGAGCCGAAGATGCTCAATACGTTGAGTAAATTGCTCTCCCGGCAGAGTTCTGGTTGAGAGACTAGCCCCCTGATAGTGGCTTCACTTGATCGGCAACTCAAGTACGCTCACGATATTGAGCAAATACGGGGAGCCACAACGAGAGCCATACCTCAAAGATTTCATGAATCCATCATGCCACTGTTGATCTCAGTGATGTGAGTGCGATGCCGAAAAGTCCATAATTTCGATGCGAAAGCTATATCTTCCTTCTTCCATGGGTATGTGAAGGTGCCATGATAGACATTGCAATTCCAAAGGGGAGTCTGCTCAATCAGACCCTTGAGCTCTTCGAGAGAGCTGGTCTGGAGGTGCGCAGGACGGAGAGAGAGTACAATGCCAGGATAAACGACCCCAGGATAGGCAAGGTGAAGATCCTGAGGCCACAGGAGATCCCGACCTATGTCAGCAGGGGATACTTCGATCTGGGCATCTCAGGCACAGACTGGATCGTCGAGTCAGGAGCAGATGTTGTGACCGTGGCCAACCTGAACTACGGGAAACAGGGGCCAGGGGTGGTCAAGATCGTCGTCGCGGTGCCTGAGTCGATGCAGATCACCTCCTCCAGGGAGATACCTCCGGGGAGCAGGGTTGCGACAGAGTACCCGAACATCACCAGAAGCTATTTCGAGCGGTTGGGAATACCAGTTGAGGTGCAGTTCTCCTATGGGGCCACCGAGGCGAAGGTTCCGGAGCTCACCGATGTCGTCGTCGATCTCACGGAGACAGGCTCAACCCTGATCAAGAACGGGCTGAAGATCATCGATGTGATACTGGAGTCGACATCAGAGCTGATAGCAAACCAGCAGAGCTGGTCGGACCCCTCCAAGAGAGAGGAGATCGAGGCGGTGGAGACTCTGCTGTCAGCGGTGATCAGGGCCAGAGGCAAAGCACTGCTCAAGATGAATGTGTCTGAGAGTAACATAGAGCAGGTCATATCAATACTCCCAAGCATGAAGCACCCCACGATCTCAAAGCTCTATAACTCAGGTTACTATGCGATCGAGAGTGTGGTTGATAAAAAGGATATCAATCTGCTGATACCAAAGCTCAAGAAGGCAGGGGCCTCCGACATTCTGGAGATTGACATCTCGAAGATCGTGCCATGACGAATTTGTTCCAGCCTTACGGCCGGAGCCTCCGTTGTCCCAGGCCTCAGGAAGGCCGCTTTATGAGTGAATCTGGTCGGGGGCGTTCACTGTATCGTTCAGTTATCCAAACCAAAGATCCATCTTGCCGCGCCGAAATACGACTTCCGAAAAGGATGGGTTCACTGTATCGTTCAGTTATCCAAACCAAAGACCCTCTGCTGAACAAATCCGCTCGGGCGATCGATTCCCCTTTTACAATTTGTCAGCTTTCCAGAAGCAGCCTGCCTCCGGATAAGCTTATATATAGTTAGCCTGATTGGATCTCGGATTGCTATTCATTATCTGGAGGATGTTTATTGGCTAGAAGGGCACAGAGGAAAGCAGAAAGGGCAAAGGTCAAGCAGTGGTACAAGGTCCTCGCACCTGAGATGTTCGGGCGCACGCCTGTTGGCGAGACGCTCGCAAACGACCCGAACAAGCTCCTCGGGAGGGTGATCGAGACCACGCTTGGTGACCTTACAAACAACTTCTCGAAGCAGAACACGAAGCTCAGGTTCAAGATAGATGCAGTGGCTGGTGATACAGCCTACACGAAGTTCATAGGCCACGAGATGACCACAGATTACATCAGATCCCTTGTCAAGCGCAGGACATCGCGTATCGATGCGGTGGTGGATGTGACCACAAGCGATGGGTATCTGGTCAGGGTAAAGCCGAGCTGCTTCACCGTCAAGAGGGCCAGGGCGAACCAGGTCAAGGCTATAAGGGAGATCTCGCGACAGGTTATAATCTCCAGGGCGGGGAACATAGACCTCAACGGGCTCATTCAAGAGGTCGTCCTAGGCAAGCTCTCTCTTGACATATACAAGGACGCGAAGGCTGTGTATCCTCTCAGGAGAGTCGAGATAAGAAAAACGGAAATACTTGCAGGGCCCGGAGAGGTCCCGCATCCAGCCGCTGTCCCGGAACCAACAGTCACTGCAGGGTCCTGAGCTTCGGCGAGCTGAGCCATGGTGAGGGTAGGGCTTGTCCAGACTAGGGTCACCGAGGACCTGAACTTCAATCTAGCTAGGGCTCTAGATCTGGTGGAGGATGCTGCGAACAGGGGCGCGGAGATCGTCTGCCTGCCGGAGCTCTACAGGACTTCATACTTTCCCAGAGAAAAGAACGCAAAGGTCCAGCAATATGCTGAAACGATCCCCGGTGAATCGACCGCGGCATTCTCGAGGCTCGCAGCCCGGATGAATGTTGTTGTAATAGTCCCGCTCTTCGAGCGGTATGGTAGCGTTTATTACAATTCCGCAGCAGTCATCGATGCTGATGGCTCGATCGCAGGTGTGTACAGGAAGTCCCACATTCCGTGCGACCCCATGTTCTATGAGAAGATGTACTTTTTCCAGGGGGACGGCTTTAGGGTCTTCCGAACGCGCCATGCCTGTCTTGCGGTCCTGATATGCTACGACCAGTGGTTCCCGGAGGCAGCGCGCTCTGTTGTTCTTGATGGCGCAGACATAATTTTCTATCCGACCGCCATCGGCAGGGTAAGAGGTGTGGAGCAGGCAGAGGGCGACTGGCAGACCGCCTGGGAGACCGTACAGCGTGGGCATGCGATTGCGAACGGCGTGCATGTGGCCGCGGTGAACCGAGTGGGCGTGGAGGGCGAGATTGCCTTCTGGGGAGGATCGTTTGTATGCGACTCGTTTGGTAATCTTCTCGCACATGCCGGCTCTGATGAGGAGGTTCTTCTCGCGGATCTCGATCTCTCTAAGAACTTGATGGTTAGAGAGGGGTGGGGTTTCATCAAGAACAGGCGGCCCGATGCGTACCGAGTCCTTGTGAGGGATATTGAGAGACGCCTCCTGACACCGAGCAGCGAGGGCTACCACATGCCGGCGGAGTGGGAGCGGCATGATGGTGTATGGCTCGCCTGGCCGCACGACACTGATACTTTTAATGATATCGATTCTGTGGAGCGCGCATACGTCTCGATGATAAAAGCGCTCCATGTGGGAGAGACCGTGAACCTGCTGGTGAGAGATGAGGAGATGCGCGAGCGGGTGGAGCATCTCCTTCAGAGGGATGTCAGGATGAGCAGCCTGAGAATCCACACCATAGATTACGCGGACGTCTGGTTCAGGGACTACGGCCCCACATTCGTTGTGAACAAAAAAGAAAAACGTCTCGGAATGGTCGCCTGGAACTTCAACGCATGGGGTGGAAAGTACTGCGAGCTCATGGGGGATGTGAAGATACCCTGCTACATCGCGCGCGATCTCGGCGTCAGGTGCTTCCGTCCCGGGATCGTGCTTGAGGGCGGATCGATAGATGTCAATGGCTCCGGAACTCTCATGACCACGGAGCAGTGCCTGCTGAATCCGAACAGGAATCCTCTCATGAGCAGGTGGGATATGGAGTTCTACCTCAGGGAGTATCTGGGCGTCAGAAAGATAATCTGGCTCAGGAGGGGAATAGCGGGCGATGACACCGACGGCCATGTCGATGATGTTGCCAGATTCGTATCCCCAAGAAGGGTGGTTCTTGCATTCGAGGAAGACAAAGATGACGAGAACCATGAGCCTCTGCGGGAGAACTACGAGATTCTCAAACATGAGACAGACCAGGATGGGAATCCGCTAGAGGTTATCCGCCTGCCGATGCCGGGTTATGTTGGAGATGAGGAGCGGCTGCCAGCAAGTTACGCGAACTTCTACATCGGGAACAGAGCGGTGCTCGTGCCGGTCTTCGGCCACAGGAACGATGCGAGGGCTCTGAGCATCATCGGCGCACTGTTCCCGGATAGAGAGGTCGTGGGGATCGATGCGCTGGCGATGGTCTATGGTCTTGGCACGATTCACTGCGTTACGCAGCAGCAGCCTGCGGTGTAGCTCAACCCTCTGGCTGGCGCGCCCGACCAGCCAGATTCAGCGATCTACACAACAGCAGCAGATCTTTTTGCCGGAGTGTCAATCGCTACAAGCTGCGTGTCGTGTGCGCAACCCGAGCTTCAGCAGGCTTCCTGCGCTTCACTTCCGCTAGATAAATCTAAATAATGTAAATCATATAATCACGTGGCGTGTGGGAAGTCAAAGAACTTCAGCTCAAGGTGGCGAAGGCCTATCCGAATGACTCGGCCAGAGGCATAGCCAGGCTTGATCCGAGCGCGCTCCTCACCCTGCGCCTTTCCCCCGGAGATATCATCGAGATAGAGGGGAAGAAGATCACAGCCGCGAAGGTCTGGCGTGCGGATAGACAGGACTGGATTCAGGATTACATAAGAATAGATGGCTTCATCAGGCAGAACGCTGGCGTTGGCATAAGCGATCGCGTGAAGGTGAGGAAGGCCAGGTACAGCGACGCTGCCAGGATTGTGCTGGCGCCGCCCGCTGGCTCACACATGCAGTTCGGCCCAGACGCGGTGGATATGATAAAGAGACAGACACTGAAGCGTCCTGTAGTCGCTGGTGATATTCTTCCGGTGATGAGCACATCCGGCCAGGCGTTCCTGGGCAGAATGGAGGCGATTCCTCTCGTCGTAACAGCCACCGATCCCGGCGGGATCGTGGTGATAACAGACAGAACTGAGATCCTCCTCATGGACAAGCCTGCGCGCGGCGTCGGCTCGATAAAGGCGACCGGGGTCACATACGAGAGCGTCGGAGGGCTGCGGGCAGAGGTCCAGCGGGTCAGGGAGATGATCGAGCTCCCCATGAAGCACCCAGAGGTCTTCAGAAAGCTGGGGATCGATCCGCCGAAGGGTGTTCTTCTTTACGGTCCCCCAGGCACCGGCAAGACCCTCATCGCGAAGGCGGTTGCCAATGAGAGCGGAGCCAGCTTCTTCAGCATAGCCGGACCTGAGATAATGTCCAAGTACTACGGAGAGAGCGAGCAGAGGCTCCGCGAGATCTTCGAGGAGGCGAACAGCAACACACCATCGATAGTATTCATAGACGAGCTGGATTCGATAGCTCCAAAGCGCAGCGAGGTGACTGGCGAGGTCGAGAGAAGGGTTGTGGCGCAGCTTCTCGCGATGATGGATGGCCTCAAGGAACGAGGCCAGCTTGTTGTCATAGGTGCCACAAACAGAATAGACGCGATAGATCCGGCACTGCGCAGGCCCGGCAGATTCGACAGGGAGATAGAGATAGGTGTTCCGGACAGGGATGATCGCGTGGAGATACTCCAGATCCACGTCAGGAACATGCCACTCGCAGATGATGTGAATCTGGAGGAGCTGGCGAACAGGACACATGGATTCGTTGGAGCAGACATCGCTGCTCTCTGCAAGGAGGCTGCGATGAAGGCTCTCCGCAGGTATCTTCCGGATCTCGGAACCGAGGACGACATACCCCCTGAGATCGTGGAGAGCATGAAGGTGACCAGAGATGACTTTGAGATGGCACTCAAGGAGATCGAGCCGAGCGCGATGAGGGAGGTTCTGGTGGAACTCCCGAAGGTCAGCTGGGACAGCGTCGGCGGCCTAGGCCAGATCAAGCAGGAGCTGATAGAGGCGATAGAGTGGCCTCTTAAGCGACCGGAGAGGTTCGAGCATATGGGGATAAAGCCGCCGAAGGGCATACTGCTCTACGGACCGCCGGGAACGGGCAAGACTCTGATAGCGCAGGCTGTTGCAAACGAGACGAACGCGAACTTCATCTCCGTCAGAGGTCCGCAGTTGCTCTCGAAATGGGTCGGGGAGTCTGAGAGGGCGATAAGGGAGATATTCAGAAAGGCGAAGCAGGTCTCGCCTACGATAATATTCTTTGACGAGCTCGATGCGATAGCGCCAATGAGAGGCATGGACGAGGGCGCACGTGTCACTGAACGTGTCGTCAATCAGCTGCTTGCAGAGATGGATGGCCTAGAGGATCTGAAGAACGTAATAGTGATCGGAGCGACCAACCGGCCTGATATGATTGACCCTGCGCTCCTCCGCTCTGGAAGGTTCGACAGGCTGATAATGATAGGTCCGCCTGATCGCGATGGAAGGTTGGAGATCCTCAGGATTCATGCATCCAGGATTCCAAACTCTGAGGACGTCAACCTTGAGGAGCTTGCAGAGCTAACAGACGGATATGTCGGTGCAGATCTAGGCGCTTTATGCAGAGAGGCTGTGCTCCTCGCGCTCAGGGAGAACGAGAATGCAGAGATAGTCGAGATGAAGCACTACCTTGAGGCTCTGAAGAGGGTCAGGCCGAGCGTGGAGGAGAGCATGATAAGCTACTACGAGAGGATAAGCGAGCGTTTCAGGGGTGGCGGCAGGGTCGAGTCGAGCTCTCTCATAGGCTACAGGTGATGGATTCATATGCTTTTGGAGAGCCACTGCCATCCCTGCACTCAGGAGGTTTTATGAAGAAGGTCTTCGCCTCGGATCTCGCCGGCAAGGAGATAGTCACAGTTGACGGCATCGTCCTGGGAGAGCTGGAGAACATAACCTTCAATGCGGATACAGGCGAGCTAGTTGATCTTGTCGTCAAACCGGATCGCAACCTGAGCCGCGTGAGGTACAGAGCGGATGGCAAATTCGTTCGAATCCCTTTCAGCGCGGTGTGTGCGATAAAGGATTACATAGTGGTCGACGAGGGAAAGTCGATTCTCTCCCGTGGGCAGGGGCGCGATTAGTATATAATCGACTAATGTCTACACTCTAAGCATGAAAGCATCGGCTCTGATTGCTCTGTGCATCTTGTTCGTCGGTCTCTCGTCCTCCTTCCCGGTTCCGGTGAATTATGCCGCAGGCCAGGATCCGAGGTTCTCGGAGAGCCTGTTCATAGTGAGCGGTGGCTCTGCGCTCTCTGAGAGCTACACGAGCGTGGAGAGGCTGGAGAGGTTCACGGAGGTGAGGACCTCCTACAGCGGCACCCCATCGCCACAACAGAGCATGCTCGAGGCGAACATCAGATCGAATGTGATCGGTAGCGCGCACATCGGATGGCTCTCGGCCGATTCCCGAGGGGTTTACGGCCGTAGCATCGAGGATCTTACAGGGGTGTTCTCCATAGAGAAGTTCATCCAGCTCTGGAACAACAGCACGGCGGGAGAGATCAGCGTCGACTGGATGCCATGCATCTGAGGATTGGGCAATGACAAAGAGATCCGAGGGCGTCACCTACGATTTTCTGCTTGATCTGAAGAGGCTCACCGATGCCTACAGGGGATTTGAGACCAGGGTATCAGCCCTGGAGGCGCTGGCAATCGCCATCGCTATTTACATCATATTCATACCGCTCGGTCTCGTCGCGTACTTCCGGTTCTACTGGAGCGGAACGCTGCTCGAGCACGCACCCGTTGTGGTATCATTCATTTTTGGCGTTATCTTATCGCACATCATAAGAAGAAGGCGCAGGACCAGCGTCTTCGACCTCTTTGAGGAAGAGCTCTCAGAGAAGCTGAAAGCGGCTTACGATAATAGATTTCACGACAGCATAGTCATGAGGAGCCTCGCGCAGGATCTCGGGCACATCCTTTCTGGGATCTCAGGGAGAGACATAATTGACACCAGCAGGCTTTACAAGAGGGTGCTGTTGGTATTTGTCATGCTGGCGCTTGCAGTTGTGGTATCAACTAGCATATCTGAGGAGATCACGCCCGCGAACCTTGGTGTTGTCGGTGAGATAAAGGACCTCGCGGAGGATCTTCTCAGCCCAAAGCAACCGGTCTCGGAGATCAGGGATAACGTGAGCATATATGGCAAGCCGTCTCTTGCTGTGCTCTCTGAGACCAGGCTGGAGCTGGAGCTCTACCCGGGATCGGGTGTGGGATCAAGGGCAAAGCCCACAGAAACGTCGGAGCGGCTTTTCAGAGAAGGACCTCCGGGCCAAGGGGTCGCAGTACCATCTGAGGTCTATATCGAGAGCCTGCCACCAAAGCACAGGGAGATAATCAGGAGGTACTTCACGCTTCTTAACGAGGTTCGGAGCTGAGGGCGCATGGAAAGCATCCTATCAAAGTTTTGTCAAACAGCCAGACCATATCGATAGTCGCATGGTAATGGATGCAGGACTGCATATCAGTGGCGGACTGGTTTTGAGGACTTTTCCGATCGAGGCGCGGCCCATGCACTGTGGATGGAGATCTGCTGCTTTGGTTTTGGGTAGTGTACCTGAATAGCTGAACATGCTCGCAGGGACGAGCGTGCACCAGCATAATGCTGTATAAACCCCATGAGGCCGCATGCTTTGAATTCAGTGATACAAGCATACAACCTGACATTGTAACTCTATGGAGAACCCTATGTGATGGACAGGTCGGGATTTGAACCCGAGGCCTCTACCATGCCAAGGTAGCGATCTTCCAGCTGATCTACCTGCCCTCAATGGGTAGAGAACAGAAGGGCCAGATAAAAGTATCGGTCCTCAAGAGGGACTTGTCTGAATAAAAGCAGTGTATTTGAATCGTGAGCCTTGAAGATATTGCTCATCATAGACTCCCTCCTTATTCGGACAGGTTCCTCAAGAGGGATCTGTCTGAATAAGAGCTGTGGCCAGAAATCTGGATATTCCCTCTCTTCTGCACATCATAAACACCTAATCCTTATTCGGACACGTTCCTCAAGAGAGATCTGTCCGAATAAAAGCTGAGGCCAGAAATCTGGATATTCCCTCTCTTCTGCACATCATAAACACCTAATCCTTATTCGGACACGTTCCTCAAGAGAGATCTGTCCGAATAAGAGCTGAGGCTAGAGATTTGGGCCTTATTGCTGAGGGGAGGCGTCCGAATAGGGATTGTGCATCTTCCCAATCCAAAAGGAGCAAGCTACAGATTTCTGAAATCATCTCTTATTGGACAGGTCCTTTAGAGGTCTGAGACGATTTAATCTTTGGCTCGTCACTTTGACTCGGTGGATCAGCCATATTTCATACGGGATAAAGGCGATTGATGCTTAGTTGTACGCTCACTACCCCTACGATCCGATCTCATGAGCCTGATCTCTATTCGGGCGCGTCTCTTAAGATGGTTATGGGTCCTGAATATATTCCGCTGCTGATCCGATTGCATATGGGGTTTTGAGACAGGTTCATACAAACGAATAAGGCTGCCAAGGTCCCGTGAACTGGACAGAGATCCCGGGCTCTGCCGCGATTCCGTCCAGAGCCTGGCCGAGAGCTTTTTCGTCGCTGGCGAGCACAGAGAGGTTCATCATCATAACCATGTCTCCATCGGATTTCCTGACCTTCTCCACCTTTATATCATCCGCATTGCTCTGAATCCTCTCATAAAAATCTTTGAAATACGCACCGATGAGCTCATCCATCCTTCTCCTCACAGCAGCTTCGAGCCTCTGCCTGTACATGTATGCGATGCCGGGAGGCTTTGATGCCATCTCCTCCTTGATTATCCTCACATCATCGCTCTCATCTTCGACCCGCTTGGTGAAAACCAGGGGATCGTAGAAGATCTGGATCCCGTACTCCTTCTTGCCCTGGATCCTCTCCATCTTCGCCCGTATCTCATCGAGCTCATCTGAGATCCACTTCTTGAGAACCTCTTCTGCCGTGCAGAATTCCTTCGGCATTATGATCGTATCGAAGCCGAACGGCATCACAGTCCCGAACCTCTCAGCTGCTAGCTCAACCACCTCCTGGTGTGATTTGACCCATCTCTTCACAGTCTCCTCATCGTCACTCCTGTACGGCTCCAGGGGGCAGCTGTGAACCACCGCTGATACCCCTTCGTGTGGGATTGTGTATACCTCACATCCGTCGATCCCCATGTGTCCAAGGCTCGTGGACACACTCGCATCCACAATGCAGTAAAGATAAAGGCCATTCTCATTTGAGGGGACGGTCTCTGGTGCAACCGCTTCTGCTGTCACATTCTTGATCTTCTCCGGTTCGGAAAAGACACTTCCCTGGCTGACTTCACGGAAATCAGCATCTCCACTGTATGTGCTCAGCTCTCTGAGTATCGCCTCTCTTATCGCAGCCCTGAGCGCCGGCATGAGCTCCGCCCGCACCACTTCTGAAATCACAGGAGCCAGCTCATCGCCGATCGCTTTGACCTCAGCTCTGACCATCTCTGCGATCGCATCTCTCAGATCACTCTCCCTCATGCTCATCCCACCTCTCAGGGTTCAGCATTCGATCGAGAACATCATCGACGATCTCATCCAGACCGTCGCGGACAGCCTTTACGGATTCTGTTATACCTTGCTCTCTTTTGATCTCGTCTAGGGCGATGTCGAGCTCCATCAGCGCCTCTCCAAGCCGGTTCACCTCCTCCTCGGTCAGAGTTCCCGACTCCATGCGCCTCAATGCCTGAATCCTGAGAGCATCCCTTATCACCTCGACAAGCGCTATGACCAACCCAAGAATGCCGTGCTTCAGGTTGCTCTCATCGATATTGAGGGTCATTCATTAGTCTCCCGATACTGATTTCATCTCGGCATCTTGCATTCCATTTGCCTCTCCGCATATCCGTTGGTCGTGCTCACGTTCGAGAGGATGTTTGTGGGTGCACGGCGCTCTGCATCCCCATCAGGCCTGCCATTCAGATGTGATCTCAGAGATCTCATCTCCCGCTCTGCAACATCTTTCAGAGCTTGGATCTCGGCTGAATGGATCTTTGCCACCGCGCCATTCCTCAGATGGATGTGAAGGATATCTGTGTCCCTCTTCGCCACGATCTCCCCCTTTTCCAGGGCAAAACCCTCTATATCTTCATAGTATGCCTCGAAAATGATCTCAGGGGGATCCTTTCTGAACACAGCTATGCGTCTGTTCGTAACACACACATCTCCAGGCCTCCATGCCTGGTATATTCCCCGAGAGTACCAGTACGTGCCGAACGCCCTCATACGCACCTCCTCTCCCTTGAGCATAAAATTCGTGGTGAACGATTTCAGCCTCTGCTGCTCTGCCACCCAGGCCCTCTGGGCTGTATCCCAGTCCCTCCACATGCCATACTTGATCATGGTCTCCATTCCAGCAAGCACAGCCCTCAGGCTGAGTCCGAGCAGAGGCACACCTGCAACTGATATTATGACATCCGCGTTCAGAACGACCCCCTTTGTGAGCACCCTGTCCAGGAGATCGACCAGACCTGCGTTTGTACACCTCTCAGGTTCCATAATCGTCCTTCAAAACAAAGGGCATCTTCAGCATTCGATCCCTGGCGAGCGCGCTCGTCCATCCACACCACGGGCAGCACTCGTGCATGAGCTCCTCGCGCAGCACCTTCTTCCCGCACTGCGGGCACTCCTCTCTTTCAAGCATCGCATCCCGCCATGCTCCGGTCTCACAGCTTATCCCCGATGGGAACTCCAGGCCGTACTTTGCAGCGGTCTCGAATGATGCAAGCGCAGCTCTCACCTTTATTCCCAGCAGCTCGACTCCAGCCACCGAGACTGTGATATCCGCGTTGATGACCAGCCCCTTGTCGAGTATACGATCGATCGCGCCGGCCAGCCCGCGGTCCGAATCCTTCTCAGGAAGTACCATTCAGCTCTCCTCCAGAAGGCTCTGATTTGCACTCAGAGCCGTTGGTCAGCATCCCTCATGATCACCTCTGCAGCTGTTCCGCTATCCTGAGCCTCTGCATCAGCTGCTCTGTTCTCTCCAAGTAGTCCTCGTGACTCATCTCTCCGAACTCGTACAGGAGCCTGGTCTCCTTTATCTGGTTCCTTATTCTCTCAGGGTTGTACAGCTCACGCTGGGCATATCCCCTGATCTGCTCCAGCGTCCAGATCAGATCCAGGCCAGGAACTGAGATGCCGATGCTTCTCAGAAGAAGATCATCTATTACGAACAATCATCAGGACCTCCTGAGGGTATCTTTAAATTGAACGGAAAATATACCTTGCCATCTGTCTGAATTATTTTCATACCATGTTTCACGAATCTTGTCGAGATGATTCTCAGATTCTGAGAAAAACGCCTGTGACGCAGGATTACCTGTGCGGATGAAAATGGTGCTGATCGAGTGGCCTCCTGGAGTTCGCACCCTGCTATCCCTCATGATAGATGCTTCCACTTTAACATGCTCGCATCTCCCCATCGATACGGCATGCTGATTCAGGAAGTGCTGGGTTGTCCGTATATCGGCCCCACGACCTCAAGCCCGCCTGGCTTCACGACAAGATGATGCTTCTCCATCAGATGCCTCACACCGCGCATCTTTCTGATCTGGAGGTATCTTTTAACCCCATTGTAGCTCTCGATCACGCCCAGCTCTATGATGCCATCCGAGAGGAACCTCTCGCCGCCCTTTCCGGAGTCGTCACCTGTCTCGAGTATCAGAATGGATGTGAGGCATCTATCCCTGAGCATGGTGAGGAAGTCGTAAACATTTCTGCGGAGGTTTGTCTTCGAAGAAAGAGCGTAGAGTGCGTTAAGGGAGTCCATGGCAAAGATCGTGAGATCGCGGTACCTGTCAATGTACATATCCAGGACGTCCTTTGTCATGCTGAACATGTCGAGTCTGTGATCCTTCCATTCGATCCGCATATCTCTATAATCGAATATGTGGAGGTTCTCATGCCATCTTATCCCAATGCTATCCATGTTTCTAAGATGGCTGTCCTTAGTCTGCTCCAGGCTCGCGTATAGGCCATGCTCCGCGCTGCCCTCAAGGTACCGGGACATCATCGCCAGCACCAGGCTGGACTTCAGTGTGCCCTCCCCTCCGGTGACCAGCAGAACAGAGCCGGCAGGTGGGTCAGCCTCGAGGATGCGATCCAGGCCGTCAATACTCATTCTGAGCATGATCCCTTCAGAAACGAGAGCATGTACTCCAGAGCATATACCATCTTTCCGATCTTTCTTCTCATCACCTCTTGTCCCTTAGGCGTCAGGGTGTAGATCTTGGTTCTCATATTTCCCCTGCTGTACTCAGACCTCAGGATGCCATCATCCACCATCGAGTATAGGATGGGGTAAACGGCGCCCTGGCTCAGGAGGACATTGTATCTCCTGTATATCTCCTTGATGAGATCGTAGCCGCACATCGGACGCTCTCCGAGTATGGAGAGTATGAGTATGTCCTTGTTCGGCTTCACGAACCTGCTCAGGACCTCCTCCCGATCATCCTGCTCGAGATTTATTTCTCCGATCAGAGCCCCTCCCACAGATGCTAGAGACATAGTGACCCCAAATACTTATAATTATTACGTATTTATGATCTGTTCGATATTTCAGGATTTGAAACATTTTTGATTTGATTCAGCAGATCTTCATACCACAAAGATTTTATTCGCATTTGATTCGTATTCACAGCCATTAACATCCTGAACAAGTCTCAAAATATTCAGATGCTGTCGATCTCAATGATACAAATGCGCGAAAGAACCTTCAGCTCCATCTCGCGGGTATCTCCTGCATGTCCCTCTCGATCAATGCCATCTCCCTCTCAGAGAGGGCGGATGGGTTCACGGGCACGATCAGTATCCCTCTGCTTATGAATACCATCTCCATGATGTCGCGCAGGAACCTGATGGCCTGGACAAAACCATTTGTGACTACAAGAAGCTCCAGCCCATCCAGGAGAACCACAGGGTTGTGGCTCTTCTCCAGGAACCTGGCAGTTATATCAGCCATGATCTCCAGGTTACTTACGGTCGTCTGACTCTCGCCGCGTCTGCTGATCCAGAAGATCGGCGTGGTCTGAAGCACATACCTGTTTCTGATCTGCTCGGGATGCTGGGTGGTGAAGCAGAGCCCCTGCGCCCTCTTCTGGCTGCAGCTCTTGCACGGGCATTTGAGAGTACACTTCTCACAACCTATGCTCTCGCAGTTGAATGCATCAGGATGCTCGCAGCTCGCGCACTGTCCTCTCACCAGCGACGAGAATATCTGAAAGCTGAGCTCTGGCTTCTTCTCCCTGACCAGATACGCTGAGCCGCGGGAGAGCTCTTCCGATATGCGGGTGCTCACAGGCTCGGTGAGCGGCACAACCCTCGGTTTCCTTCTGAAGATATTAAGAACGCTCAGTATCCTTACCACAGGGGAGAGTGAAGTAGAATGTGCTCCCCTCTCCGAACCTGCTCTCGAACCATATCCGTCCGCCATGCGCCTCCACAATATCCTTTGTTATGGAGAGGCCAAGACCCATGCCAATATCCGCACTCTTCTCATTGCTCATAACGAAGAACTTCTCAAAAATCCGATCCTTGTCCTCCTCTCGGATCCCTATACCGTTGTCTCTGATCGACACCAGAACGTTTTCTGCATCCCCCCCGAGAACCACCTCAATCTGTCCTCTATCTGGGGTGTACTTAATTGCATTCGTGAGCAGATTGCTCAAAACCTGCATTATCTTCTTGGGATCACACTCTATCAGAGTATTGGCCCTCTCGCATCTGAATGTTATCGTATGCTCTTTAAGAGCTGCAAGCCTCGATAAGCTTGCGATCACAGAGCGGATCAGCTCCTCCATGCTCGACAGCTCCTTCTTAAGCCTGAGCCGCCTTGATCCGATTCTCAGGATATCTAGCATGTCATTTACAAGCTGGATCATTGTGTCTGTTTGCGATCTGATCAGCTGGAGCTTCTCCTTCTGCACATCTGTGAGATCACCGAGCATACCATCCTCGAACATCTCGATATAGCTGTTAATTACGGTAAGAGGTGTTCTAAGCTCGTGTGAGACCATGGACACGAACTCTGACTTGATGCTGTCGAGCTCTTTGAGCTCAGCATAGGCATTCTCAAGCTTTATGTATGAATCGCGCAGCTCCTCTTCGAGCCTGGTCATCTCTGTGATATCCTCTATGAAGATCACTGCCTTGCTGACGTAACCACCAGCTTCCTTCAGGGGATGTATTCTGTAAAAGTAGAACCTGCCTCCCGGATACCTGATCTGCTCCCCATCAAACGGCTCTCCGGCGGAGAAAACCTTTTCTATTCTACTATTCAGCCTCTGCATGAAAACAGGAGAGAATATCTTCGAGAGGTGCATGCCTATTGCATTCTTCTCAGTCCGGAAGGACTTAAGATAGAAGTTTCTGTTAGCATACAGCACCTCCAGTCTCCTGTCGACGATTATAATCGTGCTGGGTATCGTTTCGATTATATCCTCCTGATAGCCGCGAACTATCTCAATCCCTCTCAACGCTCATCGCCCCTTTCCGAGAGAATCAATGAGATCCAGGAGATCCCGCATCCGGAATGGCTTCAGGATGAAACCCTTCGCTCCGGCATCCATACACTCCTTCTCCAGCCCTGGCTTACCTATCGCGGTTATCACGATGATATTGGCAGATGGGTCGATATTCATGATCTCACGTGTGACTGATATCCCATTCATGCCAGGCATGAGAATATCCATCAGAACAACATCCGGCCTGATATCCCTGTAAGCAGAGAGCGCCTCCTCACCGCTCTGCGCCTCGTGTATCTCAAAGCCCCGCGCCTCTAGGGAATCCCTCAGTGCCCTCAAAATGAAGGGAGCATCATCGACCACCAGTACCTTCATTCTGCACCATCCCGGCTGTTATCGTGAATCTGATAAAGATTCGATATATAGTCTGGTCGCGCTCATCTTCTATATTTTACCAATTTTCATCGGTTGATAATCTTCCCGACAAACGTCTGGAAACATAAGGCGAGACAAAATTTTAAACTATTTTAGACAGATGATAACCTATTTTAATCATCACTGTGTACATCTGCATGGATGGTTTCAATTAATAATGATACCGTCTTCGCCCTCGGGTGTCGGACACGGCCAGAGCCTCCTGCGGGGATGGATCGGGCCCAGCTCGATCATCCCCTTTATACTGACAAGCTCCACGGTACAACAAACGAGGGCTCTCACATATCACGCTCCAATAGATATCTCTGGAGAAAAGAATCGTTGGAGGTGAAAGGAAATGGTGACATCAACACCTGATTCGTCCAGCCTTGCCGAGGTTCTCGACAGGATCCTGGACAAGGGAATAGTGGTCGATGTCTGGGCCAGGGTATCCCTGGTTGGCATCGAGATACTGACGGTCGAGGCGAGAGTGGTGGTCGCATCCGTCGATACGTTCCTCCACTACTCTGAGGAGATGGCGAAGATCGAGCAGGCTGCCATAGCCGCAGCACCTTCTGCGTGAGGTGAAAGGAAATGGTGACATCAACACCTGATTCGTCCAGCCTTGCCGAGGTTCTCGACAGGATCCTGGACAAGGGAATAGTGGTCGATGTCTGGGCCAGGGTATCCCTGGTTGGCATCGAGATACTGACGGTCGAGGCGAGAGTGGTGGTCGCATCCGTCGATACGTTCCTCCACTACTCTGAGGAGATGGCGAAGATCGAGCAGGCTGCCATAGCCGCAGCACCTTCTGCGTGAGGTGAAAGGAAATGGTGACATCAACACCTGATTCGTCCAGCCTTGCCGAGGTTCTCGACAGGATCCTGGACAAGGGAATAGTGGTCGATGTCTGGGCCAGGGTATCCCTGGTTGGCATCGAGATACTGACGGTCGAGGCGAGAGTGGTGGTCGCATCCGTCGATACGTTCCTCCACTACTCTGAGGAGATGGCGAAGATCGAGCAGGCTGCCATAGCCGCAGCACCTTCTGCGTGAGGTGAAAGGAAATGGTGACATCAACACCTGATTCGTCCAGCCTTGCCGAGGTTCTCGACAGGATCCTGGACAAGGGAATAGTGGTCGATGTCTGGGCCAGGGTATCCCTGGTTGGCATCGAGATACTGACGGTCGAGGCGAGAGTGGTGGTCGCATCCGTCGATACGTTCCTCCACTACTCTGAGGAGATGGCGAAGATCGAGCAGGCTGCCATAGCCGCAGCACCAGGAGTTCCTGCCTGATCAGGAACTCCTGATTTTGTGATATTTCGGGATGCCTATGGAAGAGACTGTAGAAGAGCTGGTGACGAAACACACCCGGCGAGAGCTGGAGGAGATGGCAGTTAAACTTGGGATCCAGAGCCTTGGGGGTACAAAGGCCCAGCTGGCCGAGAGCATAGTTGAGGCCAGGAGACGGGCTCAGCCCCAGATCGCCGAGTCCGGGACAGCAGAGGTTCAGGTGAAACCAGAGGAGCAAAAGGGGGTGCCAGAAAAGGCCGCAGAAGTCAAGCCACAGGTATCTCCAGAAGTCCCTCCGGTGGTTCCAGGGAAGGGTGTTAGGGCAAGGCAGGAAGCTATGCGGAGAAAGTCCTCGGAGCTGAGGAGCGCCGGAGTCGCCATCCGGGAGGAGGGTGTGAGCAGAATGGCCAAGAGCGTTAACGCCCTTAAAAAATCGATAGAGGGGCAGGTAACAGAGAACAAGAAGGGCATAGCAAAGATCCGCACCGGTGTACGCCAGATGAAGCTATCGATCAACAAGACCTCAGATGAACTGAGGAAATCCGGTGAGCGCATCAGGGAGGAAGGGGCGAGAGAGCTCAATGAAGGACTCAGGAGATTCAGAGCGGATCTGGACAGCCAGATCAGAAAGAACCGCGATGCTGTATCGAGGATGGGCTCTGGTGCAGCGGAGATCAGATCCGCCATGGATAAGATGTCAGTCGACTTTAGAAAATCCGGTGACCACATCAGGGAGGAAGGGGCGAGAGAGCTCAATGAAGGACTCAGGAGATTCAGAGCGGATCTGGACAGCCAGGTCAGAGAGAACCGTGATGCCATATCGAGGATGAACATAGCCGCCAAAGAGCTGCACTCCAGAGCTCTTGCTCTCAGAGATGAGATGCAGAGATACGTCGATCAGGATGTTAATAAATATATAAGAGATTTCTACTACGGTTAACCACCGGTAGATATTTTTTATGATCGCCAGAGGGTTCTAAATGAGATATGTTGTCACCCATCCGAGGCGTGTGAGAGGCGAGTCCGTCCATCAGACCTCCTGGGAGAAGAAGCTGCTGCTATCAAAAGAGCGTGAGGAGATACAAGTAAAGGTGCAATCACAGACAGCAGCCCGCGATCCCGAGACCTTGAGGAAGGAGATCGAGGAAGCATTTCTGATGCCTGAGGTCGAGCACTTCGTGGAGACTCCCGAGGTCAGGGAGACCGAGGCTAGGATGAAGCTCTGGCTGGATGCAGGGTACCCTGTACATCTCATAGGCCCCACGGGATGCGGAAAGACCAGCCTTGCGATGCATGTCGCCCGCCAGTTCGGAAGGCCTGTGGTTTGGATAAACGGGGACGAGTCGATAACGACGGCAGATCTCATAGGTGGCTACTCGCAGATCGAGAACGAGAGCGTCCGGGACAAATACATCCACAATGTCTTCAAGAGCAAGGATGTCATGAAGGTGGAGTGGGTCGATAATCCGTTATCGCTTGCCTGCAAGTACGGCTACACGCTGATATACAACGAGTTCTCCAGGACCAAGCCCGCTGCGAACAACGTCTTCCTCTCGGTCTTTGAGGAGGGCGTGCTGGAGCTGCCCACGAAGTTCGGCGAGGACAGGTATATAAGAGTCCACCCGGAGTTCAGGGCCATCCTCACATCAAACTCGATAGAGTATGCTGGAATCCACAGACCTCAGGATGCGCTTCTGGATAGAATGGTCGGGATATACACGGACTACTACGGATACGAAACAGAGCTGAGGATCGTCATGGAGCACACCGGGCTTGAAGAGGATGTTGCGCGCAGGGTAGTAGAGATCGTGAGGTACCTGCGGGATCGTCTTCCGGATGCGCAGAAGCCCGGAACGAGAGCATGCATAATGATCGGCAAGGGGTTGAAGATGCTGAACAGAAGCTCCGGCATCGGACTGGACCAGATCTGCATAGATGTGATCGCCAACAAGACCAGCTCCAAGAAGGAGATGGAGGAGAAGAGGGAGCTGGTGTGTGAGGCGATAGCAGCTGTCCAGGAGGGTTCAGGTGGATAGGATCGGCGCCACAATCCAGGATGTTAGGATCGCCAGGGTCGGCGAGATCTTCTCGAGGAGACCAAAAGGGCTCAGGATCAACGAGACAGAGGCGCTGATAGTCAGAGCCAGAACCGACGACGGTAGGATCGCGACCAGGACGTTCTACCTCTGCCTGAGGCCGGACGGCACAACGGACCTCGATACTATAGCATCGGGGAGAAGCAGAACGAGGCGCAGGAGGCTGGCTTCGTTCCTCAAGTACTACGGTCTCATGAACAGAGAGAGACGATGCAATCTCAGAGAGGCCGTTAAGGGCTGGTGCGGAAGGCATGTTGAGGCCATGAGGGATTGCGATCTGATATTCGTTCCCTAGGAGTCTGAGTACATGGAAAAGCCGAATCTCAAGGATATGCTCAGGATCGCCAGAACCTCTGCCGAGGAGCTATTGGGGAAGCGGTTCGAGTCGATAAGCAGCATATCCAGAACAGAGGACGGATGGATCGTGAACGTGGAGGTGCTGGAGCGCAGGGCCATACCGGATACGCAGGACATCATCGGCAGATATGAGATGAGCTTCGATGAGAATGGAGATATCACCGGATATCGTAGAATGGAGCTCCGGCATCGAGGGGGCCTGGAGAGGATAGAGGAGGAGTGAGCCCTGCCGGCAAAGAGAAGTGCCCAAAAAGGGCTTTACGTATACTGCGTGATCCGGTCAGAGGATGCAGATTTCGGACCCATTGGCTTCGGCAACAGTGAAGTTCACACCATCGAATACAGGGACCTGTATCCTGTTGTGAGCGAAGCAGTACTCAGGGAGTACGATGTCGATGAGAGGGATGTGGAGATCCACAGGAGAGTCGTCAGGAGGGTGATGGAGGAGCATGATGTTCTTCCGGTCGCATATGGTATGGTGTTCAAGGGCAGAAAGAATCTCGCTGTGGCCATGAGCGCCGGATATGCTGCGATGAAGAAGGCGTGGCCTGTTGTGGAGGGCAAGGTCGAGCTTGGAGTCAAGGTGATCAGGCCGAAGAATGCGAATGGACAATACGATGAACTCAAAAGAGAGATCGTGGAATGCCTCAGCGCGTCCTCGGTGGACTTCAAGAACCTCGACCTCTTCAGCGATCGGTTGCTTCTCAACACCGCATTTCTCGTGGAGCGTTCCAGGATCGATGAGTTCTCGAAGCGGGTAAGTGCAGTTATCGAGGAGCACAGCGATCTGAGGACAAGCTATTCCGGGCCGTGGCCGCCTTACAACTTCGTCGACATACACATCCTGGGGAAGGGCAGAAAGGGATTCAGACAGGCAAGGATAACTTGAATGAAGAAGGATAAATTGATTGAAGGTGATCTTTGCAGAGACCTCTTAAATCTGATCAGAGAGATGGACTCAAGAAAACTCGCATCCGGCTCTATAAAAGGAAGTATGAGCGGCCCCTGCTTCTCCGTCCTGAGATACAGGATATCGATACGTTCGCTGGATGCTTGTTTCAGATGATACCTCCTGCCAGCTTTGCCATATGGGAGTGAGACATGACGAGAAGGTCCAGAATCATGGAGAACAGAATGATACAGCACGCAAAGGTGACTGAACACCGCATGCGGCTAAGGGATGAGATACTGCCATACCTAAGGTCGAGGCGGGAGGAGATGGCGTGTAAAGCTGCATCCCACAGGCTCAGGATAAAGAGAGCCTGGAGGGACAGCCTGGCAAAGTCCACGAGGCACATGCTCGAGGTCAGGAGGAAGCACATGTCCAAAGTTGCCCTTCACAAAAAGCGACTTGCAGAGATACGATCCAGGTGATCTTTACGCGTGGTGCAGATATCTCTCGATGCCTCGCTTGGATTGAGATGGCCAGTGAGAGATTTCAGCTCTCAGATGGTGCCGGATTGTCATTGAGCGATAACATGCGCAGAAAATCCATCATTACGTATTGAAATGTTAGGTTTGGAGTGAGCAGCATGTCAAATGGCTATGAAGATCGCCTGGAGAAAATAGAGCGCAGGCTGGATGAGATCGAGAAGGTGCTCAAATCCCTCACCAGTGAGGGCGCTGTCAAGGGGGGTCCAGAGGAGAAGGCAGTGGAGGAGCCCTCGATAGTCAGCGGTATTGTGAGCCAGTTCATCCCCGGCCTCGGAGGGATAATAAAGGCGCTTGAGGCCTCCTCGCCGGAGTTCAAGAGACGGATAGCGGAGACTGATGCAGAGGTTCGGCACAGGATAGAGGTTGGATGGAGCAGCAGGCCTGTCGTCGATTACAACATCTCGGTGAGGCCTCTGAGCAAACCGGGGGCGCGAAGGCCGTCGGCAAGACTGCCCGAGGTCAGGATACCTGGAACTCCCAGAAAGGATCCGATAGTCGATGTGATGGATGAAGGGAAGAGCATAACAGTTGTCGCTGAGCTTCCCGGGGTGGAGGAGGATGAGCTCTCTGTTACGGTCAGGGAAGGAGTTCTGGAGATCAGGGCGGGGGAGTTCCTAAAGGAAGTGAAGCTCCCGCCAGATGCCGGAGACATTATCAGCAGGAGCTTCAAGAACGGCATACTCCAGCTCAGGATCGATCGCGTGAGGAGCTGAATCTAGTGTTGTTTGAAAAAGAGATCCAGCGGATCCACGACCATATAGAGGGCATCATCCATCACGAAAGCACACAGTCCCAGTTTGTGTCGTTTGTGTCATCCGGGATCTCCCAGATACGATACCTCCACGTCCGCTGGCAGCCTGGGAACAACGTTGTGATGGGCGCCTATGAAGAGCAGGCCTGTCTCGTCATCCTGCAGCGTCTCCGCTATTCTTCTTGCGATGTAGGCGTCCCGTTCATCCAAAAGGCGATCTTTCTCTTTGTTGTATGCCTCCAGCGCCCTTCTCTGCTCCTCGCCAGTGGTTGATACCATCGCCTTTATGTGCTGATACTCCCGCAGCAGCAGCTCAGGGCTCTCTGTTGCCTCGATCCTCGCGCCCCTCTCCATGAGCTTCTCGATGATCTGATAGTTCCTGCTCCCCTTTGAGGCAGTCTCCCTGATTATCCGCTCTCCGATCTCCCCACCAGCAGGCAACCCATCCTGATATATGCGCAATCGAGTCGGATCCAGCTCCAAGCGATCGATCTCTCTCTCAAGCTCATCCCAGAAGCGCTCGATCCGTATGCGGTTCTCCTCCCACTTCTCCCTTCCAAGCCTGGAGACGCCCATCCTCTCAAGCCCCTCCCTCATCGAGCCCATGTCCTCGGGCGAGTGAACTATCCTTGCAACTATCAGCTTCCTCATAAGGTGACCTCCACTCCCGGAGTTCGCGCCTTGCTGCACTCTCAGCTCACAGGATTACGTCTTTCAGACCTTTCCCACCTCATCTCAGAAACGCTGCCAGCCCTGTGCCCTCGCCTGTGTACGCCGCTTCGCTCGGAGGAGATGGCTGCCAGCTCTCGCTCATGAACTCCGCAATTTCCGGCGTGTGCTCCGTGTAGTTGATATTGGGCGGCTGCCAGCCCTCCTGGATGAACTCATATATCGGCTTTATATGTGTATCAACGCCGAAACCCGGAGAAGTCCATGTGGGAAGCAGGAACTCGTAGAGCTCCGGCGTGTGGCTGTAATCCGATAACGGTGGCAGCCACTCAGCATGGATCGACCTCTCCTCGTCCAGCCCCCCGTATCTGGCCCAGGATATGTGGGTCGTGTTCTTCACAGGCAATCCGATGATCGCGATCTCCTTTGGAGACAGACCTATCCTCACAACATCCGATGCAGATGCTGTCACCATGATGATCAGGAAGAGAAATACGAGCAGAACTCTCATGCCAGTTACTGAGGCTTTAACAAATATAGATCTTTGTGAGCCAGCAGCAGAACTCTGAATACGACTGTTGAATGCGGAAGGGTGCAGGATCTGTGTGTACGCAGATCACTCAGCTCAAAGGCATGCGACCTCGCAGGATCGGCAGGATTACAATACGACCGATGCTGTTTTTTCTCCACCCCTATCGGGTGCTTATGACGGATCTGTCCGAATAAGAGCAGAGGCCAGAAATCCGGAACTTACCGCCTTACGCAGATCGGAAACACCTAATCCTTATTTCGGACATGTTCCTTATGACAAACAAGGGCAAAAAGGCCCTGCATTTCTAGATCCAACCTCTTATTCGGACCCGGGCTCACCCTATGATTCGATGGAGCAGTAAGCTTGAAGAGACAGGCGAAGCCGATTGTCGCTGGTTGAGGTCGTAGAGCTCGCCACTCGGTGACTCGACCACATGAGCCTAAATGTATGAGGGTAGACCGCCTACTGTTACAAAAGATATCCTCGCACACATTCTCGGACAGGCTTATGAATCATTCCCCGAACATCTCCGATTCCCTACGCGAACCGGGCTGCAAAATCCTTGGCGTAGTATGTGATTATCATATCCGCGCCCGCTCTCTTTATTGACGTCAGGGTCTCCAGCATCACCCCGTCTCCATCGATCCAGTTTCTCTCTGCAGCTGCCATGATCATGCTGTACTCACCGCTGACCTGGTAAGCGGCAGTCGGCATACTAAACCTCTCCTTGACCATCCGGAGTATGTCCAGATATGGCAGCGCGGGCTTGACCATGACCATATCCGCGCCCTCTTCTATATCCAGCTGGACCTCCCAGAGCGCCTCGTTCGCATTCGCTGGGTCCATCTGGTAGCTCCTCCGATCTCCAAACGCAAATCCGGATTCGGCTGCCTCTCTAAATGGGCCGTAGAAGTATGAGGCGTATTTTGCAGCGTACGAGAGAATCGCAACATCGGTGTATCCATTATCGTCAAGAGCAGATCTTATCGCTCTCACCATGTGATCCATCATCCCGCTCGGAGCGACGATATCAGCTCCGCTCTCAGCCTGGCTCACTGCAGTTCTTCCGAGGAGGGGGAGAGTCTCATCGTTCACTATCTCCTGCCCGCGAATCACGCCGCAGTGCCCATGACTGGTGTACTCGCAGAGGCAGAGGTCTGTTATGACAACAAGATCTGTGGACTCCTTGATGCGCCTGACAGCCTTCTGTATCACGCCGTCATGATCGTAAGCCCCGGATCCGAGATCATCCTTTCTGGATGGTATTCCGAAGAGTATCACCGCTGGGATCCCCAGATCCTCGATCCGTCCGGCCTCCTCAGCCACACTGTTCAGGCTCTGCCGCATCTGTCCCGGCATCGAGCTTATCGGGACGGGCTGATCGATGCGCTCATCCACAAATACCGGCATTATCAGGTCCCTGACTGAGATCCTGGTCTCTGCGACCATCTCCCTGATGCCAGGCCTTCTCAAACGCCTCATGCGTCTCAATCGGATTCCTCCTGATTCAGCCTGAAGAGTTCCATGGCGTACCTGAGCATCTCGGTGTTGCCTCTCTCAGCAGCTGATTTCAGAGCCTTTGTCGGCTCTGCGAATATTTTGTTTACAATCGAATGGCTCATGTCCATCAGCACCTTCTGCTCTATCTCCCCAAGAGTGTGATAGGCGCTGAGCTTGTTCATCGCCCTTCTGACCTCTTGCTCTTTTATCTTCTCGGCCTCAGAGTAGATCCTCGCGAGAAGCTCCTCGGCCTCCCTTCTCTTGTACTTGGCTCTGAGAAGCTCGAGCTCCTCCTCTATTATCGCCTCGACCCTCTCGATCTCTCTCATCCTCAACCGCATGTTCTCATCGCTTATCTGCTTCAGGCTGTCTATGTTGTGAAGCTCCACCCCTTCTATCTCGCGCACAGCCTCATCCACATCCCGCGGATTTGCTATGTCTATGATCAGAAGCTTGTTCTTCCGGCCCTCCATCGCGCGCTCGATATCATCCTTGAGAAGTATGTAATGGGGAGCTGAGGTCGCGCTTATCACGACATCCGCCTCCCTTATCTTTCGCTTCATCTCCTCATAAGGCACAGCCGTGCCGCCGAGAGATGCAGCAAGGGAGAGCGCTGTTCCGAAGGTGCGGTTCGTCACATAGAGGGAGCCTATGTTCTTTGAGACGAGCGCCTTTGATATCAGCTCTCCAGTCTCGCCCGCGCCTATTACCAGTACAGATTTACCCTCCAGGCCCCCGAGGATCTGCTCGGCCAGATCGACAGCTGCAGATCCTACTGAGACAGAGCGCTCGTTAATGGCAGTCTCCTTCCGCACCCGCTTCCCCACCTGGATTGCCTTCTTGAATGCGGTATCCAGAACCCAGCCTGTATATCCAAGACTCTTCGCGGTTCTGTAGAGCTCCTTCATCTGTCCGAGGATCTGGTCCTCTCCTATTATCATGGATTCGAGGCCTGAGGCAAGCCTGAGTAGGTGCAGGAGCGACTCATCGTGGTCGTGGATGTCTATGATCCTGGAGGAGACACGGGCCTTCTTTGCGATCTCGAAGAGGACCTTCTCACCGCGGGGAGATACTACATATATCTCGACACGGTTGCACGTCTTTAGGACCGCGCACTCCTCAACGGTGTCATGCGAGGAGACCCACTTCAAGAGAGCCTCAACGTCGCCATGCCATGCGTTCTCGATCTCGCTTATCGAGGCCTTCTTGTGAGTCACCAGCATCGAGGTTATCCTGCTCATCTGGCGTGAGATTCTCCCTGACTCTCATATAGGCCTTTTCATGGGCTCCTGCGATATCGCCATTCTCCAGGCACGACCACACAGAGCTGTCGGAGAGCACCGACCAGAGCAGATCACGCCTCCTGCTCTGCGGCTCCACATTCTCTTTTAACTTATTCCTTATCCCGCTCAGCAGCTCTGCCATCAGAGCGTACAGCTCCACCTCACGCTCCAGCCTCATTCGAATATACCTCGAGAGGGCCGGTATCCTTGTTGATATCGCGAGGACCACAGATCTCTTTTTTACGATCGACGGCACCACGACCTCCCCCTCTCTGTCAACGCTATTCACAAGCGCCCCCTTCCCTCGTGCCATCTCTTCAAGCTCTGAATTCAGCCTCTTGTCGCTTGTGGCAGGTATCGCGATGAACGCGCCCTCCAGCGCCATCTCCGCGATCTTCAGCCCGTCCTCGCTCATGAGATCCGCTTTCATTATCTTCAGAATTCCATCAGATGACATTCTGAGAATGCCCTCTGAGAATTCCCTGCTCACAACCACGAGGTCGCCTTGGGAAAAAAGCCTGGCCTTGCGCTCTGCCACATCCCCACCGCCGAATATCACAACGCGCCTGCCCTTCAGATCTATCAGAAGAGGAACATGGTTTCCGCTCATATCCTCGCGCTCGTCTTCTTGTACTCCTTCTCGCTGAAGAGTATCCTGTACTCCTTCACGCCTGTGGCCTCTGATATCCTTGATGCGATCTCCTCACACTCCTCTCTGCTCCTCGAATGTACGACTGTGTAAAGATTGTAAGGCCACCCATCACATGTCGCCCTCTGGTAGCAGTGGGTGACTTCCTCGAAGGAGGCCATTATGCATCCAATCCTTTCGATGTCGTCTTCGACCTTCCAGACGATCATCGCGTTCGCGATTATTCCCAGAGCCCTGTGCCCTATGGTGGCCGCGAACCTTCTCACAACCCCTGATTCGCGGAGAGCTCTGAGCCTTGATATCACAGTATTTTCATCAAGCCCGAGCCTATCTCCGATCTCCTTGAATGGATGGGGCACTATCGGTATTCCATCCTGCAGTGCTCTGAGCAGCGTGAGATCCGTCTGATCCATCTCCTGGCTCATGCGGCTTGCATCCTCCTGCATTCTATCACAGAGCGGGTGACCTCCATCCATTATCCCTCTCGAATGGATATCTGTCCACGCCCTTTGATGGCACATTCTTTGGAGTATCTCCGGGATTTCCACTAACCTGATGATCCGACCAGTAGTTTCCTCCGATCACCGGCCCCATATCCCAGAGGTTGCTTCCGTTATCCACGGCGTTCTGTCCAAACATTGAACCATTCTCGATGAAACTGTTGTGGTAGATTCTGTTGTCGCTGCAGTCTGTCAGGCTCAGGCCGAGCATGCCGTTGCCTACGAATCTATTATCGCTTATATTGCAGCCTGAGCTGCTTCCCATTCGCATTCCGAATCTTTCGTTCATGCTGATGTTGTTGCCGATGAACTGGAATTCCTTCACCCCGTTCACGAAGATCCCCTCCCTGTTCCGGAAAGCGATGTTATCAGCAGCAGATCCTCCGGAGAGCTGCTCGATCCTTATCCCTATCCCATTGGCGCTCGCGTTGTTCATCGCAAGAACGCACTGATTTGAGCCGGAGATCGCTATGCCGTTGTCGTTTCCTGTCACTTCATTCTCCTTCACCGTTGATCTGTGCGACCTGACCAGCCGTATGCCATCCTCACTGCTTGAGGATATCCTGGAACGCACGATCTCTGAGGAGAGGGCGTCAAGGAGGTGCATCCCGGCAGTGCAGTTCTCTGCCCGGGAGTCCGTTATCCTCGATCTCCTGTCACCCTCGAGCCTGAATCCGCTCTCTGTGCAGTTCAGCGCCGCGCTCTTTCTCACGAAGATATCCTGCGACCGACCGAACCAGAAGCCGATCCCGCAGGACTCTGCGGTTGTGTTCTCCACCACACAGCCTTTCGAGTCGAGGATCGATAACCCTATCTCGCTTCTGGAGAGCCTGCAGTCCGAGATCCTGGAGTCGATTGCTCCCACAAGCATGATGGCCGCGCTGCTGTTCGATATGCTCTGGTTTCTCATCGTGATGTTCTCGCAGTCTATGAGCCCCACAAATCCGTAGCTCTTATCTATCGAAACGTTGCGAGCACCTACCAGATACAGAACCGGCCTGCCATCTATCGTGTTCGACTCATCGATGCTCTGGTTGAATGAGTTGTCGTCCATCCTGGCCCTGGGATCTGATATGAGCCTGAGATCTCCTAGGTTGCCTGCCTCTATCCTCAAGCTGTATATATTTGATATCAGCACGTTCTCTCTGAGCAGGTTACCACCAGAGCCCTTCATCGATATCCCGTACTCGTTCAGCTCTACGATATTTCCGATTATCTTATTACCCGAAGAGGATTTCAGGAGGATACCGTTGCCGTTGCGGAGAAACCTGTTCGAGGATACGCTGTTGTTCCTGGAATCCTCCAGATAAACTCCAGCGATCCTGTTCTTCTCGCAGGTGTTATTCATCATTATGTTATCAGAAGATGACTTCAGCCGTATGCCTATGTTCGATGAGGAGAGGTGGTTGAAAAGAACGGTGTTGTTGTTTCCGACCACATCTATCGCATTTCCTGCAGAGGTCACAATGTTACTGAGGATCCTGGAGCTGTTGCACCTCACCTCTATGCCGGCCCCCAGCGGTCCTGATATCGTGTTGTTCTCTACAATCGCGGAGCCGTTCAGCCTGATCCCATATGCGGTAGCTGAAATAGTGTTGTTCGATACCACTCCCTTGTATGCCGCGATTCCAATGGAGGAGTTTTTGATGTTGCAGCCGGTCACAGATGCATATCCCTCTACCACGACTGCCGGATCCCTGCCGCTCCCGAGGATCGTGAGGTTGGATATGCTGCTCCCGTATGATCTCATCTGGAAGGTCGTACGGCCCATGCCGTCGATGATCGCACCATATCCTTTTATGGAGACCAACTTATTGACATCCACGCTCTCCCTATAATACCCCGCCATTACAAGTATCTCGTCACCGTTCTGCGCGTTTGCGAGCGCTGCATTCACGCTTCTGATCGCGCCCGTCGCCTCCTGATCCACAACCAGAATCCTCGCGCTGGATGCGGATACTATCATGACCACCAGAGACATTATCAGCACAGCCCGCCACAGGCCCACATGAACTCCTCCAGATAAGTGTAAACCTGCTGGATGATATACTTTCTCCGGGGCATATCAACAGATTTCTATTCGGCTCCTGCAAATTTGTTACGAAATCTTTAAATAATATTACGAAAACCTCCTTATGGAGGCGACCAGTTTTAATGGCGCGGGCCGGGGATGTCCTCCACCCTGAGGCCCGCAACCTCCTTGCCAATTCATGAGGTCTGCTGAACATTATTATTCGATACCGCTTTTCTCACGGAGGATACCGTCAGTTCCTGCCGCAGCTGGACGAGCTCAACCCGAGCTGACATTTGATTATGCTGTTCTCACGAAGGAATCAATCAGATGCTCGGTTCGGCCGGATCTCTTCAAAGTGCCCGACCAGGATCTCGGTGATGGCGCATGTTTGAGAACATCTGTGCATCGCCCACGACATTCACATGAATGCGAGGCACAAGATTTAATAGCTCAGTGTGCATTTCACTTAATCGTGCGGCTGTGGTCCAGGGGTTATGACATGAGCTTCCCAAGCTCGTAACCCGGGTTCGAATCCCGGCAGCCGCATTTGTTTTGCTGCAATCCACGCATCACTTTTATATTTCATCGTCTCATAACAAAACCCATGGCCGATAATCGGAGGGTGCTTTTAAAGACATCCCTGGGGGATGTGGTAATTGAGCTTTACGATGATATGCCCATAACTGCGGGAAACTTTCTGAAGCTTGTTGAAAGCGGCTTCTACGATGGTGTGATATTCCACAGGGTGATCGCCGGTTTCATGATCCAGACGGGAGACCCGACAGGCACTGGCTACGGCGGCCCTGGATACACCATCCCAGATGAGTTCTCCAGGCACAACAGGAACGACCGTGGGACTGTGGCCATGGCGAATGCAGGGCCGAACACTGGCGGCAGCCAGTTCTTCATAAACCTCGTGAACAACAATTACCTCGACAGAATGCATCCCGTCTTCGGGAGGGTCGTCGAGGGTATGGATGTGGTCGATAAAATAGGAGACGTGAGGACCGATGCCGAGGACAGGCCCATTGAGGACGTGGTAATTGTATCCGCAAGGGTGCTGGGCTGAGGAGATCCCCGCGTCAATTAACGGAGACGCTCATATGTGCGTGGCAACTTGTAGGGCATGCGATGTGGTTGGTGATAGCACTCATTCATTCGACACGAACGCATAGCATGACCACCGCTCTTTCGGGCAAGTCATCAAATGGATAAGAGCGAACGGAGAGATCGCATTCGGTGAGCATCTCCGGCAGGATGGCTGGAGTTAACCCCCTGACGCATGCGACCACATCTCAATGACAGCCTACATCACAAGATGCCTCAGCTCCCAGAGCATCTTCGGGTTCAGGCGGATGAGGACTCTGAGCATTCCCCTCAGATCCATCTTGGAGACGTCCTCAGACTGGATCGAGTGCATGAGCTTGTTCAGGTCATCATCGCTAAGCCTGATGAAGAACTCCTTGAGATCAAGATGTCTTGCTATCTGCTTCCCGATGCTCTCCCTCCAGCGCTTCTCATAGGCCATGAGCCCCTCAACGCCGGTATCGCCGCTGGACACAGCATCAGCGACGACCTCTCCCGCAATCATCCCGGCCTGCATCGCGTTGAGTATGCCCCCACCTGTTATCGGGTCCGACTGGCGCGCAGCGTCTCCGACCAGCATTACACCATCCGCGATGGTCCTCTCGATCGGTCCCGAGACCGGGACGCCGCCGACGACCATCTCCACGATCCTCGCCTCAGGCATTCTTCTCTCAACAAACCTCCTCAGGAGCTTCACCGGCGCTCCGGGCTCTGACCTCGAGCCGATCACTCCAAGGCCCACGTTCGCCAGGTGCTCGCCCTTCGGAAACGACCAGACGTATCCGCCAGGCGCCAGCTCGTTTCCCAGGAAGAACTCGCAGTACTCGTCGTCTATGCCCTTATCGTAGAGCAGGAACTGCGCGCAGACCTCTATATCTCCGGGTTTGAGCGCAGTATCTATTCCGGCCCACCTACCCACCTTCGACTCGACCCCGTCAGCGCCTATGACCACATCAGCCTCTATATCAATGATCTCCCCGTAACGCATGGCCCTGATGCCCTTCACAGATCCATTTGCCCTGAGCAGATCCAGGGCCCTGGTCTTGACCATCACCCTCGCGCCCGCACGGGCCGCATCCATCGCCAGCGCGCGGTCGAATATCTTGCGTTCCAGGACATAGCCGACCTCATCCCCGGACTTGTCCTCGGACATGACCACATTCGAGCCGTCGGGGGCGTAAAGGCGCGCGCCCTTCACTTCTGATGCTATCCATTTCGGATCAGGTTTGATCATGCTGCTCAGGCGCGCCTTGCTGACCCCCTCAGCGCACCTCACTGGATCCCCGATCTCCTGCCGCTTCTCTACGAGAACAACCTTCAATCCCTTTTCTGCAGCGGTTTTCGCAGCCATCGATCCGCCCGGGCCGGCACCAACCACAACAACATCACACCTCATCCCTGAGCCTCCTCGAGACTGAGCGCCCCGGTTGGGCATAGCTTGACGCACCTGCCGCACTCTATACATCCATCGGAGACCTCGAGCCAGGTCTCAACAAGCTCCAGGGCGCAGACAGGGCAGACGCCGACACATGCACCGCAGTACCCGCAGACGTATCTGTTGATGGTAATCAATCGAACTTCACCCCTGCGTCAATAGATTATCTTGAAATCATCGTGGCCCTTGCACTCGACCTCCGCGATCTCCATTCCAGAGACCATCGCGCCAGATGGTCCTGATTTCATCAGGCCGAGGAGCTCGCCGACGCTCTTCCTCTCTCCCTCAAGCACCGCTTCAACACCCCCTCCAGGGAGGTTCCTTATCCATCCCTTGACTCCGAGCGCTTTGGCGTGGGTTGTGGTGTAATACCTGTATCCGACTCCCTGAACCCTTCCCGAGACCCTGACGCGGACGCATATGGTCATGATCTCAAACCCCTGTCACCAGATCCTCGAGCGCCTTACGCTGGTCCTTCGCCTTCACGATCCCTGAGGCAAGAAGAACGCCCACAGCGCCGAGCTCGATAGCGGCTCTGAGATCGTCTCCGTGGGTGATTCCTGCGCCGCAGAGCACGCCGACATCCTTCTCTATCGCTCTTACAGCCTCGACCGAGCCCCTGACGACCTCAGGATCTGCCTTGGAGACAGGAATCCCAGAGCCTATGAGCTCTGGCGGCTCCACAGCGACATAATCAGGCCGCAAGGCTGCAGCCGCTCTTGTTGTTGCGACGTTGTTCGTGCATATTATCGACGTGAGCCCCTCTGACCTGCACGCCCTGAGAGACGCCTCGATGTCAGCAAGCCTGAGCCGGCGCTCTGAGTGATTTATGAGAGAACCGGATGCCCCTGCAGCCTTCACAGACGCAGCTGTGATGTGCCCTGTGAAGCTGCCGAAGCCGACGCCATCGACGTGCTGCGCATAAACCGGTATGCTCACGGCGGATGCGACCGCTCTTATATCAGCGGCCTGTGGCGCAACCGCGATATCGACGCCATACTCAGAGGCTATGCTCTCGCATATCTTTGATAGGGCGACAGCCGAATCTCCTGTCGCTTCCCTGTAGGTTTTGAAGTTGAGAACTATCAGCGTCAAAGCCATCCCACCTAAACTCTGTGACCACCTCATTTGCCAGGCGTTCTGACCTCGCAGAGGCCTTCGCATTTCGCTGAGCCCTCGTACTCCGCGAACGCTCTGGCGCCGCCTGTCTCGAGCATCATTACTGTGCCATCTGATATCAGAGCGACAAGCGGAAGCCTGCCACTCTCCTCCTGATGGAGAATATGGTAGATGAGACCCTCTGGTTTGGAGTACTCAAGCCTGATGCAGCTGAAATCCGGGTGGTCTTTCAGGAAACGCTCCAGCTCTGGCGCAGCATCCCTGCATACCGGGCAGCCCTCTCGCTCTATGAAGAGCGCGACACGGCCGTGCTTGAGGCTCTCTGCCAGACCGAGCGCAGGTCCATATATCCTGTGAATCATACGATCAAGTATCTCATCAATCTCATCAGGATCCAGGCCATACTTGGCCTCGAGCTGTGCTCTGAGGTCGCGCCGGGATCGCACCAGAAAGTCCCTGATCAGGCGCTCCAGCTCCATGAGCGGGGATTTCACTTCAAGAAATAAAACTATGGTGGTGGCTCAGGCCATCACCTGCTCCTTCAGAAGGTAGCGTATGAGATCCTCTGAGAGCTTCGTCTCGCGATGCACCTTTTTCACGGTCTCATCGATGCTGTAGCCCTCAGCCATGAGCGAGGCTATTCGGTCTATGACCTTCTCGCTCACGGAGTAGTACTCGTCTATGTCCTTGCGATGACCCCAGACGTCTCCCTTGATGATCTCTATCCCCTGAAGCTCCAGGAACTGCTGCGCTGCCTTCGACATCGTCTGATAGTAAGATGGAGGAATCTGAACCGCCTTGAGCCGCGGGCACGTCCTGACCAGGTTCATGACGTCCATGTTGGAGGCCCTGAATGCGAGATGTACAACCTGTTCGTTCCGGTTCAGGTCGGATATCTCTTTCTTTGAGCTCACAACCCTTAATCTCATAGATAGAAACAATGATGTTAAAATATATATAGATAATGGTAATTGTAGTAGTCAAGAAACTGATATTCTATAAGTAGAAACTGAATCTGCATATATCGCGTGTATTTTTGTCCTGCCAATAATAAGTGAGTATAGATCTTAAGAGGGGTATAACTCGCATCCAGTTGATATGGATTTGGGTGCAGCAGATCGCGCAAATGGTCTGTGATGCCATAGAACCCTCTGGAGTTCATCAAATGTTCCTGACTACATGGGAAAGTCCAGTCGAATATCGAAGCGGAAAGAACTCTGCTTTCAGGTGAAGGTCCTGAGAGCTGACAATATGCATGGACCTGGCGTTCCTGACGATTTCTTCTCCCAATTCGTGGTTGGGTCGTGGACCCGTATCACTGAATAATTAGCTACGATCGAGAGCCATGGGCGGGATATCCCATGAATCTAGATGGCTCAAGCGCTCCAGATTTCAATGAATCAAGTACACGACACGTGGTTGAAGCCGTTCCAAAGCTGGATCACCAATCGACTGCAAGAGTCATCCTTCCATTGGGTTCGATGATCCACATGCAGAGTGGCCGACTCTGAGCGGGTTCGTCATTAAATCTGGTAATCCCATGAAACCACCGCAAAACACTCAAACGATATTAATATATCCTCGATCACGATATCTCTTCAGAAAATGTATGACCGAATAAAAAAGATATTCTTTGAAAGGTTGGTGATAATAATATGAAAAACAAAATATTGCTTATTTTCTTTGTGGCAGTCCTGATTGGCCTTTTGTGCGTCAGCGCGCAGCGGAACATAATGATGCCTGGCGGCTTTGGGCCAGGTGTATCAGACTTTCAGGGCGTGGTGGCGGGCGCTGGCTCAGCCAGCACAAGCGGTCCGTCGGAGGCTGTGCTCTTCGCAGACGCGAATCAGAGAGGGGTCCACAAGCACATATTCGAGTCTGACGCTGATGTAGGAGCGGATATCGCATTCAATGCGACACCCAGGTCGATGGTTGTCCTGAGCGGAGTATGGCGTCTTTACAGAGAGCCGAACTTTCAGAGTCCTTATGAGGCAGAGTTCGGGCCAGGGATATACCCGTCGATTGCAGACTACGGCATAAACGTGATCGGCTCCATGAAAAGAATAAGCTAATCGATATCGCTTGTCTCGAACAGGTACGCCCCTATCGCCATGGTCGCTGCGCAGCATCCTGTGAGCAGCAGTGCATCCAGGATTACAGGAAACGAGTTTGCGCCAACGAGACAGCCTCTCAGCGCATCTACACCATACGTGAGGGGATCGATGTAGGAGAGGATCCTGACCGGCCCCGGCAGGTTCTGCACAGGGAAGAGCGCTCCCGACAGCAGGAAGACTGGGAAGATCATGAAGTTCATTATCAGGCCAAATCCGGACATGTCCTTCATCCTGGATGCAAATGCGAGGCCAACTCCTATGAATGTGGCGGATATGATGACCATGAGCGCCAGCGATAGAAGCAGTCCTGTCAGCCCCTTTATTTTCACACCCATTGCTATCCCGGGTATCAGTATTATGATGCCCTGCAGCACGGCCTGGGTCACGCCTCCCGCAGTTCTCCCCAGCACTATTGAGAGCCTTGTTACGGGCGCGACCATAATCTCTCTAAGAAAGCCGAATTCCCTGTCCCAAAGGACCGACATCCCCGCGAACGTCGAGCTGAAGAGCAGCGTCATGCCTATTATCCCAGGAGCGAGATAGTTGATGTAGTCCACACCTGCGGGAACCCTGGATGCCATGCCGCTGAAGCCCGTGCCAAGGAATGCCAGGAAGAAGAACGGCGGGGCTATCGATCCCACAACCCTTGATTTAAGCCTGAAGAACCGTATCATCTCCCTCAGCCAGAGGCTGTATATCGCGTACGGGTCAAATGCTCTCATGCTACCTCCTCATCAAGGCCCTGACCAGATCGCCCTTCCCTGTCTCATCCCGCATGCTCCTGCCCGTGTATTTGAGGAATACATCCTCCAGTGTCGGCTCATGGACGCTCACGGATTTTATCTGCACGCCAGCACGGCATGCGGCCAGCACGACCTCCGGGATCCTAGACTGCGCCGAGTCCACGCTGAGCCTCACGTATCCGTTGCTTGCATCGAATGATTGCACCCAGCTGAATTCCAGCAGGAGATCTCGGAGCCTTTCAAGACCATCACTGACTTCGAGGGTCAGGGTATCGGTGCCGATCATGCTCTTAAGAGACATCGGGGTATCGAGGGCCACTATCCTGCCGTGATCGATTATTGCGACTCGATTGCAGAGGTTGTCTGCCTCCTCCATGTAGTGTGTTGTTATCACTACAGTGACATCCTCTTTGTTCAGGTCCCTGATGTAATCCCAGATGTATCGCCGGGTCTGTGTATCCAGGCCGAGCGTCGGCTCATCCAGGAAGAGAACGTGCGGCCTGTGCATCAGCCCCCTGGCTATCTCGAGCCTCCTGCGCATGCCGCCCGAGAACTCCTCCAGAAGCACATCCGCCTTGTCTGAGAGCTCCACAAGCTCCAGAACCTCCGCGATCCTCCGTTTCCTCTCATCTCCCGGCATTCCATACATCCTGCCGTGGAAATCCAGGTTCTCCCTCGCCGTGAGCTTCCCATCGACGCTCGGATCCTGGAATACCACGCCAATGCAGCTTCTCACAGCATCCCTCTCGCGCACGATGTGGTGACCCCAGACATACGCCTCTCCTCCGGTGGGCCTGAGCATCGTGGTCAGCATCTTGATTATTGTGCTCTTTCCCGCGCCGTTTGGTCCCAGCAGGCCGAAGATCTCCCCTCGTTTCACAGAGAGATTCACGTCATCGACAGCTACCAGGCCATCAAATCTCTTTACAAGCCCTCTCGTCTCTATGGCATGCTCCATGGAACGGGCGCAGCCTCCAAGGCTGCGCCATCATCACCTCCCTCAACCAGTACGCAGCATGCCTTAAGAAGATGTGCCTCAGCCAGGGGCTCCAGTGGATTCAGAGAGGGCAGTGCATCATATTTGCTGCAAATTCAAAACTGATCTGTACGTGTCGCCCAGCAGGAGGTCGATTCACAGCAATTTCTGCACACCCCCAGGCATGCAATGTCGACACTGGGGTTATTCTATATCAGAGACTTCGGCGCAGATGGAGGAAGATGATAGAGAAACGCATGTGCATAAGAGTTGATGGCGAGAATCGCTCAGTGGTATGGGATTCAGTCGCAGAGGAGAGACAGCTCGAGCTGCGCATCAATGGAGATCTGCTTCGCAGAGTAACACTGAGCCCCTGCCACATCAGAGAGTTTGTCGTCGGCCATCTCCTCTCAGAAGGATACATGGGAGCGCTGGAGGATATAGCTGCGATTCACATTGAGGGGCATCTCGCAGACGTGACCCTTCGCCCGGCATGCGATCAGAAACGTACAGAAAAACATACGGTGCACTCTGAAAAGACGGAGGGGCTTGCGGTGCGAACTGATACCGTATTCCGCGCGATGCGCATGCTTCTCGACTCAGATGCCCACAGGATCACAGGGGGTTTCCACCGCGCGGGCGTCTTCTGCGAGGATGGTACGGCATGGATGGCCGAGGATATAGGAAGGCACAATGCGATGGACAAGGCCATAGGCCACTGCCTGCTCGAGCGCATCGATCTATCGAGAGTCTTCGTCGTGATGACGAGCCGCATCTCCTCAGGTCTCACTCTGAAGTGCTCGCGCGCAGGGATCTCAATTCTAGCATCAAGGGGCGCGCCGACCAGTCTCGCTCTCGAGATCGCAGATGCTGTGGGGATCACGCTGATGGGATTTGTTCGGGAGGAGAGGATGAACATCTACACGCATCCGGAGAGGCTAGCGGATCTGTCGCCCACCAGCACAGCGAAGTGAAAATACCCAGAGGATCTCCACGGATGCTACGCTCCAACCGAGCGATGGAAGATACGCTGTGGATAACCAAGAGCGCGCGGACGATGGCGTGAGGGTGGCAGCCAGATCTACCTGGCGGCCTTTGCCACACGCTCAATGCTGTCCTTCCTGCTGACAGCGAAGCTCTTCACGTCGTAATTTGCAGCAGCTATGATCTCATCTGCCAGGCAGTTCTGGATGGAGCGCCTGCTCTTGAAAGATGCCTGCCATGCGCCCTTTGCTATGAGCATCAGCGCGGTATCGACGCGTCTCTGAGGTGCGGTATCCACAGCCTTTGGAACAGTGATACCACCGTATTTGAGCCTGACAACCTCCTCACGCGGTCCTGCGTTTGAGATGGCCCTGACCAGGACGGACAGAGGGTTCTCCTTCGTCCGCGAATGGATTATGTCGAAGGCCTCCTCCACTATCCTGTATGCGATCTGCTTCTGCCCTGTGTTCTTCTCCTTCCTCATCATCTTGTTGATCAGACGCTCGACCACGTGAAGCTCGGACTTCTTGAACTGCTGCTTCGCATGCCTGCCGCCGGTGTGCAGCACAATCCTCGGCTTCAGGTTGATGTAGCCCTTTACGCTCAGATCCGGGATCTCCACCTCTGATGCATCCCACTTTCCAAATACCTTCACAAAATCACCTTACCGGCTTCTCCTTGCGGCCCGAGACCATCTCCTCGAGGGAGACATTGTTCACCGCTACGACCTTGAACCTCACGCCGGGTATGTCGCCCATCGATCGTCCCATCCTTCCGCCGATCCTCTCGACCACGACCTCATCGTGCTCGTCTATGAACCCTATGGCACCATCACCGGGACAGAATGCCGTGACCTGTCTTCCGTTCTTTATCAGCTGTATCCTCACACACTTGCGTATGGCTGAGTTCGGCTGTTTCGCCTCGACGCCCACCTTCTCCAGAACGATACCCCTGGCTCTGGGGGCCCCGCCCAGAGGATCAGCCTTGACCTTGAGGCCGAGAGCCCGCCTGCAGTAATGAGGATCGCTCCACCTCAGCTTCTTCCAGTCATCTTCCATCTTCCTGGCCGCATTGATTCCCATTCCCATTCAATCACCGTTGATCGTGAATTCATGATAGCGCTCTTTTAGGGCGTTGTGCCGCTCACTGTATGATTATATCATCAACGCCATGATGCCTCTGTGCCAGCATCTTGGCTTTAAGTATGTTTCGGCCGTCACGCCCAATGGCAATACCCTTGTCCTTGTTGGCTACCTCTACATAAGCCAATCGCTTGTTATTCTTGTTGACCACCATGATGTTCTTGACATCAGCCGGCTGGAAGAGGTTCTGCAGGAACTCCTTGACATCGTCGCTGTACTCGACTATCTCTATCTGTTTTCCAATGGACTTCTTGACGCGGTTTATGTTGCTCCCCTTCCTTCCGATCGCGGCCCCCATGTCTCCCTTCTGTATGACGAAGATTATCCTGTCGTTCTCCTCGTCGACTATGCAGTCCCTTGCCATGCCGCCCGTGAGGCTCTCAAAGAGCGCTATGTATCTTATTCCCTCTGTTGTGAGCTTGAACTCACTCATTCGCAACACCCCGGATCTCCCGCAGCAGCGCCATGATCTCAGAGTCCCCGGGCTCGATAACAGCCAGGGCGGCTACCGGAAATGGCTTTCCACATGCTGCGCCCAGATCCCTTCCGGAGCTCTGGTATGCATACACCGGAACCTCAAGGCTGCGAAGCTTCTGGCGCACGTGCTCCGGGCAGTCCGAAGCGTATATTATGAGCTTTGCGTCTCCCCGGAGACCGTGCTCCAGAGAGCTGTTGGAGCCAAGCACAACTTTACCGGTTCTTATGGAACTCCTGAGCGCTCTATCGATATTTATCATCGAACTACCTCATCAATTCTTTTTGCTACCAGCTGGACGTCTCCGGTTCCAAGCCGGATCGGCTGGCCGACTATGACGTTCTCGGTGACGCCTCTGAGGTCGTCCACATCGCCACGGATCGCGGCATCAAGTATGTGGTTCACAGTGACCTCAAAGGCAGCGCGAGCGAGGACGCTCGCTTTCTCTCCTGATACGCCATGTCTGCCGATCTGCTTCACATCGCCGTCACAGGTCATGATATCGGCGACAAGCATGATGTGCCTGACATCGACCTGGAGGCCCTGCTCGCGGAGGGTCTCGGTAGCCTCGTTGATTATTGCATTGCGAGCTGCCTCTATTCCGAGGACCTCGCATATCTCGTTAATGTTGTTCGTCTTGGTCCTGGTTGGATCGACGCCCTCGAACTCCAGGACCTCCTTGAGGGATGAGCCCTCAGTGTAGAGGACATACTCATCCCCCTCCTTCCGGATGACCACACGCTTTATACCATCAACGCCCTTCAGCGTGACCTTCTTTATTCGCTCGACCAGCTGCAAGAGCTCCCTGTAAGACGGCTCCTCGGGCGCCATTATGATGGTGTTCCCCTTTTGATCCACAGTCAGACCTGTGGCATCTCTCAGCTTCTCGGCCACATCCTCAGCTGTGATCTTCCGCTGTGCCATCGCATCCTCATTGAGCTCTATGACCACATTCATCTCCGCGAGATCTGTGGCTATCGAGCCCAGATGCAGGATAGAGGTGGCCTCGATTGCCCATGCGACCTCCCTCGCCATGTCGCGATCCGAGGCGTACTCAGGCAGCAGCCGTATGGTCATCGTTGGCGTCGACGGGATCTTGCGTGCATCGACGATCTCTATCAGCCTCGGAAGACCGAGGGTGACGTTGATCTCCGCGACGCCAGCGTAGTGGAAAGTACGCATCGTCATCTGCGTGCCCGGCTCGCCGATGGACTGGGCTGCGACGACGCCCACTGCCTCGCACGGCTCGACCCTCGCATGTTCATAGTCCTCGACGACCTCCTTTATTATCGTCTCGAACTGCTCCTCAGTCACCCTCTCCGCCTCTTCCAGGCCGCTTTTGATAGCGTCCTTGAGGCTGATCGGCAGATCGAGCTCGTCTATCCTTTTAAGCCATGACTCTGGAAGCTTCATGCGTTCTCACCCGCGAGGACCTTTCTTATTATTCGATGCACGTTCTCCGGGCTTGCGTAGTCTCTCCTAGATGGATCGACCCCGTCCTCTCCGTACTTGAACTGGACGATCATGCCGCGGGTCTCCCTGACGGTGCCGTCGTAGTTCACCTCCAGGTCCTGTAGGGCGTTTACCAGGCGCCTCTGGAGGTAGCCGCTCTGGGATGTTCTTATCGCGGTGTCCACAAGACCCTCCCTGCCACCTATCGCATGGAAGAAGAACTCAGTCGGCGATAAACCCTTCTTGTAGCTCGACTCGACGAAGCCATGAGCCTCGGCGCCGAGATCTCCGCGCTTGAAGTGTGGTAAGGTTCTATCAGTGTAGCCGCGCTTTATCCTCTCGCCCCTGACCGACTGCTGGCCCACACATGCTGCCATCTGCGTTAGGTTCAGCATCGAGCCGCGGGCGCCGGAGACCGCCATGACCACGCCGCTGTTGTCCAGTCCGAGGTAACGGCCTGCGATCTGTCCAGCAGCATCCCTCGCCTTGCCCAGCGTCTGCATTATGCGCATCTCCAGCGTCTCCTCAAGAGTGCGTCCGGGAAGCGGTTCCAGCTCTCCCGCCCTGTAAGCCTCTATAAGCCTCTGGACACTCTCCTTCGCGGATCTTGTGACATCCTGGATCTGCTCTGCAGCCTCTCTTGGCACATCCTCGTCACTGATGCCGAAGCTGAAGCCGGCGAGCATGATCCCGCGGAGCGCCAGGAGCGTCATCCTGTCCAGGAACTGGCTCGCAACCCCTGGATCATACTCCTTTATTATGCGATCTATCACCTTCCCCTTGAAGGCGCCCACAGCCTCTGCATCGATCGTGCCCTTGAGAAGGACGCCGTTGCGTATAACCACATACGCATCATTCTCGCAATCCTCGCCCTTGCAGACAGGGCAGTTGCTGCAGAAGTCTGCCTTGAACGTGAGGTTAAGATCCTTTGGCAGTATCAGGCTGAATATCTGCTTTCCTGTCCAGTACGGATCGCCGTTCTCGTCATATCCTGCAGGCACAGGGATGTCGCTTATATCAAGCTTCTTGAGAACCTCCATGAGTCTGTCCTTATTGAGCCTGCGCTCCTTGTGGGTGAGCAGGAAGCTTCCGGTGACATAATCGTGTATCCCGCCTATGATCGGGCCGCCGAATCTGGGGGAGAGGATGTTCTCCTGGACCCGCATCAGGATCTCAGCCTCTGCCCTCGCCTCCTCTGTCTGTGGCACATGGAGGTTCATCTCGTCGCCATCGAAGTCTGCGTTGTACGGCGGGCATACCGCTGGGTTCAGCCTGAATGTCTTGTACGGCATGACCTTGACCCTGTGCGCCATTATCGACATCCTGTGGAGCGAGGGCTGCCGGTTGAAGAGAACGATATCACCATCTGCAAGCTGCCTGTCCACCTTCCAGCCAACCTCGAGCTGCTCCGCGACCTCCTGGCAGTTTCTCTCGGTGACCTTGACTCTCCTCCCATCTGCACGTGTTACGTAATTGACACCAGGATGGTTGTCTGGCCCCCGCATCACGTACTTCCTGACGACCTCGATATTTTTTGGGGTGACCATTATCGGGACTGTGAGTTCCTTTGCAACCTCGATCGGAACCCCGACCTCGTTTATTGAGAGGTTTGGATATGGAGATATTACAGTTCGCGCGCTGAAGTTGACCCTCTTTCCGGAGAGAGAGCCTCTGAACCTCCCCTCCTTGCCCTTGAGCCTCTGCGAGAGTGTCTTGAGGGGCCTGCCGCTTCTGTGCCTGGCTGGAGGTACCCCTGAAACAGTGTTATCCAGGAATGTCGTGACGTGGTACTGGAGAAGCTCCCAGAGGTCCTCGATTATCAGCTGCGGCGCACCTGCCTCTCGGTTCTCCTGGAATCGCTGGTTTATTCTTATTATATCCACGAGCTTGTGT
Organism: Methanothrix thermoacetophila PT; assembly: GCF_000014945.1. NCBI lineage: Archaea > Methanobacteriati > Methanobacteriota > Methanomicrobia > Methanotrichales > Methanotrichaceae > Methanothrix > Methanothrix thermoacetophila. The sequence continues at coordinate 27,826 of NC_008553.1, read as the reverse complement.
GTCAGGTCGTCCTCACTCCTCTGTCCGCTCTCCAGCGTTATAGATGGTCTCATTGTGACAGGAGGCACTGGCAGCACCGTGAGTATCGTCCACTCAGGCCTTGCCGTCTCCGGGTTCATCCCCATGACCATTATGTCCTCGTCGGAGATCCTCTCGAACCTGTCTCTTATGTCAGAGGGCGTGAGCTTGTGTCCGTCCTCTATATATGAGAGCGGCCGCTCGAACTTGATCTCCCTCTGAGGGGCACCGCAGTACGGGCAGGTCTTGTGCTTCCTTGCCTCTGCGAAGACCTTGTTCACAACATCCTCTGTGGGCTGCCCGAGATCCTCAAGCGTTCTTATCTGCCTGAGAAACTCCTTCTTCTCCAGCTCGGAGAGCATGAGCTTTGAACACTCCCTGCATATCGCTCTCAGGATCTTCCTGATGAGTTTCGCGAAGCCAACGTGTATCACCGGAGCCACGAGATCGATGTGTCCGAAGTGTCCGGGGCACTCCCCGGGCCTGCCGCCGCATGTTCTGCATCGGAGACCAGGATCTATGACGCCGAGCCTGGGGTCCATCAGACCCATCTCTATGGGAAAGCCATCATCATCGTAGGTATCGGCCGTGATCACCTTGACCACGCTCATCTTCCTGAACTCCTGCGGAGATATCAGGCCGAACCTTATCTTTCCAATCCTCTTTGGAACGCTCATTCCATCACCTAAACTGCATCCTCCAGCATGAGGCGCGGTGCCACGCCCAGCGATTTTATCTCGTCAAGCAGAAGCTTGAACGCATAGCTCATCTCCACGGGGTATATGTCGGTGTCCGTGCCGCAGACTGGGCAGAGGTCCATATTTCTTCTCCGATCGTGAATCGCTATGACTCCGCATTTGCTGCACACGAGTTCCGTTACTTTATCTGACTCCTCGACGAGCCTCTCCTTCAGCGCAAGAGCAGCGCCATGGGCTATGAGCACATCGCGTTCCATCTCTCCGAACCTCAGTCCGCCCTCTCTAGCCCTGCCCTCTGTCGGCTGCCTGGTGAGCACCTGCACAGGGCCGCGTGATCTCGCATGCATCTTTCCGGTGACCATGTGGTACAGCTTCTGGTACAGGATCACCCCGACAAATATGTCGGCCTGTATCCTCTCGCCGGTCGCTCCATCGTACAGAACCTCTTTTCCTGTATGGGCGAATCCTAGCCTTGTCAGAGCGCTCCTGAGATCCCACTCCTTCTCTCCGAGAAACGCGGTCGCATCTATGAACCTTCCCTCAAGCGAACCCACCTTCCCGCCGATCATCTCGAGGACGTGCCCGACTGTCATTCTCGATGGGATTGCGTGCGGGTTGAGAAGAAGATCCGGGACCATGCCGCTCTCGCTGAACGGCATATCCTCCTGGGGGAGAAGAAGACCCACAACACCCTTCTGACCGTGGCGTGATGCGAACTTGTCTCCTAGCTCGGGGATCCTCTGGTCACGGGTTTTTACCTTGGCGAGCCGGTTGCCGTTCTGCGATTCTGTGAGGATGACCAGATCGACGACGCCCTTCTCGTTGGACCTCATCGTGACAGAAGTCTCGCGCCTCTGCTGCGGGCTGATTCCGAACTCTGTCGGCTCCTCAAGGAACCTCGGCGGGCTCGTCTTGCCTATAAGCACATCGTTGGGACCGACATCAGCGTTCGGATTTACAAGACCGTCGGCATCGAGCTGGCCGTAGGTCTCAGAGCCCCTCGCGCCCCTGACCTCGAGATCGGGAATTTCAAACTTGTCCTCCTGACCCCCAGGGTATTTCCTCTCCTCTGCCTCTGATACTCTGAAGAAATGAGATCTGGCAAGCCCGCGCTCGACGGCGCTCTTGTTCATCACCAGGGCGTCCTCGATGTTGTACCCCTCGTATGCGAGAACCGCCACGACGAAGTTCTGGCCCGCTGGCCTTTTATCGAAACCGATTGCCTTGGCGGTTCTTGTACTGACAATGGGCTGCTGTGGGTAATGGAGATAGTGGCCCCGTGTGTCAGGTCTCAGGCGGATGTTCGCCATCGGGAAGCCAAGACACTGCTTGATCATGCCGGCGCCCATGGTATTCCTCGGGCTCGCGTTGTGCTCCGGGTACGGGACCAGTGCTGTGCATATCCCCAGGATTAGAGACGGATCGACCTCGAGATGCGTATGCTCCTCTGTGAGATCATTCTCCCAGATCGCTATGTAGGCATTCTCCTCCTCCTCGGCATCGAGATACTCAATCTTTCCCTCTCGAACAAGATCATCAAAGGTCGCCTCTCCCCGCTCCAGTCTCCGAATATCCTCCTCTGTGACAAGGGGCTGTCCGTTCTCCACGATGATAAGAGGCCTTCTCGCCCTTCCAGAGTCTGTGTTTATCACAATCTCGTTTGTTCTGTCGTAGTATGCGACATTGATCTGATTGCTTATCACGCCGGCTCTTCTCAAACGCCTGATCTCGGCCACGAGCTTCTCGGGCTCCGGATGATGCCCGACTATCTCTCCATTTATGAAAACCCTGGCATCAGCCACCATAACCACCTACCGGCCTCACACCGAGATTGATCAGCATGGTCTTGACCTCTTCGTAATCCTCAACGCCCTTTGAGAGCTCAACTCCCTGAGCGAAGTTCTTGACCAGCCCGCAGTTCGGCCCCTCGGGAGTCTCGCTCGGGCATATCCTTCCCCACTGTGTCGCATGGAGATCCCTGGTCTCAAAGTGCGGCTGCGATCTCGATAGCGGCGATATGACCCTCCTGAGATGGCTCAGGCTCGCCATGTAATCCGTTCTATCCAGAAGCTGCGATACGCCGGTCCTGCCACCAACCCAGTTGCCTGTTGCGAGAGGATGTATCATCCTCTCCGTCAGAACATCCGCTCTCACTGTGGTGATGACATTCAGCTCCCTGTTGCGCATGCTGGCGCGCTCGAGCTGGTACTTGATATCCCTGGTGAGCCTGTTGAATGCGACCCTGAAGAGATCTTCCATCAGGTCTCCGGAGAGCTTCAGCCTCTTATTCGCATAGTGGTCCTTGTCGTCCTCTCCTCTTTTACCAAGCGCCAGCTCGAAGCACGCCTCAGCCATTCTTGAGAGGAAGAGAGCCTTAGCGTACCTGTCCTTCTCCTCCACTCCTATATGCGGAAGCAGGTATCTGTCCAGGACATAAGCGGCACGCTTCTTCTGGTACTCCTTCGCCTGGCCGGCCGCGACCCTGTTGCCTATCTTCTCCAGGGCCTCTTCTGTCGTCGAGACTTCAGCCTCCTCGAGGTTCTCGAGCATGAACTTCATGATCTCGGGGTTATCTGATACGGCCTTCACTATGTCCATATCAGTCTCGAGTCCGAGGGCTCTTACAAGAGTCACGAAGTTTATCCTGCCAGCGACAGACGGGAATGAGACCTCTAGTATCGATCGCTTGCCGCGCTCCACTATGACGAGAGACCTGTAGCCCTGCCTCTGGCTGAAGACCTTCGCAACCTCTATGAACTCATCGTACCTCTGATTGTACTCCACGAGTATCTTGTTCGGCGCCAGATCCTCGAGCGTCATTATGACGCGCTCGGATCCGTTCACTATAAAGTATCCTCCAGGATCGAGGGGATCCTCTCCGTAGGAGACCATCTCCTCCTCGCTCATGCCGTAGAGGTTGCAGACCTTCGACATCACCATGATCGGGAGCATGCCGATCATCGCCTCGACCGGCTCCTTCTCCTCGCCCCTGTCGACTATGGACATCTCGAGCTTTATTGGCGACGCATAGGTCAGGTTCCTGAGACGGGCATCGTTCGGATAGAGCCTCTCGACAGATCCGTCAGCCTCCATGACCACAGGCTTCTCCACCCTGATCTTGCCGAGCTTGACGTAGGTGTTCTCGATGTTCGTCTCTATTATCCTGACCTCATCGATAACCTTCTGCAGACCTCTGTCTATGAATTCGTTGAATGAATTTATGTGGTGGTGCACCAACTTGTCCTTGGTAAAATAGGCCCTGTAAAGAACGCTTCTGTCCAGCAAATCTTGAATCACCCTCTTCAATCGATAACGAGCCTGTAAAATATCGACTCCTTTGCCGTGGGGCTCTTGCGCTTTATCTTTATTATATCCCCTACCTTGGCGCCAATCTCCTTAGCAACTGGATCCGTGACGTGGATCTTCGGCAGATGGCGCGCCTCTACACCGTACTGCATCAGGACCTGCTGGGCCTCCTCTGGAGTGAGGAGGATGTGTTCCGGTACCAGCTCGTGATCCTGTACGGCAAACCTCTTCATCCGATCTCCTCCCAGAAAAGCTACATACGGGCTCGGGGGGATTTGAACCCTCGGCCACCTGGTGTCTTCATAAAATTTAAAAGCCAGGCGCTCTGCCTAACTGAGCTACGAGCCCCCATGAGCATACGAGCCCACGAACTGTGAACGTTGAGCTGCACTGCTCCCCTCTTTAAAGAAACATGCATAAAGCTTTTTCCCTTTTATAAGTTCCTCACAAGCCTGGCTATCTCATCACCCACCTCAGATGTGGTGGAGCTGCCGCCGAGGTCGTATGTTCTCACCCTTCCCTCACGCAGGCTGAGCTCTATAGCCCTTACTACGTCTTGAGCAGCCTCCTTCTCACCCAGGTGCTCCAGGAGCATCGCGCCTGCCCATATCGTTGCGATCGGGTTGATCTTGTTCATACCCTTATACTTCGGTGCGCTTCCGTGTATCGGCTCGAACATGCTTGTCCCCTCTGGGTTCAGGTTTGCTCCAGGCGCAAGCCCGAGGCCGCCCTGTATCATGGCTCCGAGGTCTGTGATGATATCCCCAAACATGTTGGGAGCGACAACGACATCGAACCATTCCGGATTCTTGACGAACCACATCGTTATGGCATCGACGAAGTTGAAGTCTGTGGTGACCTCAGGATAGCTCTTCCCGACATCCTCGAAGATCTCGCGCCAGAACCCGTAGATGTCGCTCAGAACGTTCGCCTTGTCGACGCTTGAGACATGCTTTCTTCTCTCCATCGCAAGATCGAATGCGTACTTTATCACCCTGGTGCATCCTTCCCTCGAGACCATGCCTATCTGGTATGCGATCTCGTCGCTATCTGAGTCAATATCAAGGCCGAACTTCACGTTGTAGAGAGATCTCTTCACCTCGAGATCTGCATGGCTCCTTCCAGACCTGGCTCTACCGCCCTGGCCTATGTAGAAGTCCTCTGTGTTCTCCCTGACAACAACAAAGTCTATGTCCTTCGGACCCTTGTCCTTGAGAGGTGTCCATACTCCCTCCAGGAGCTTGACGGGCCTGAGGTTTATGTACTGGTCGAAATAGAACCTCATCGCCAGGAGAATGCCCTTCTCAAGAACCCCCGGCTTTACTCTGGGATCTCCTATGGCCCCGAGGTATATCGCCCTGTAACGCCCGAGCTCCTTCAGCGTCTCCTCGCTCACGAGCTCGCCCGTTCTGAGGTAGTGATCTGCACCCAGCGGGTACTCGATCCACTCGATATCGAAGCCGTGCTTGTCCGCAGCAGTCTCAAGTACCTTCCTGCCCTCTGCTATGATCTCTGGCCCTATGCCGTCGCCCGGTATGACAGGTACTTTATAAATCATGCTCTCACCACCTGTTTCTTTGTATAATTTAAAAGACCTCCCGACCTCACTATCTCCTGGAGGAACGGGGGCAGCGGTGTTGTCGGATAAGACTCCTTCTTGGAGATGTTCTGAACGATGCCCCTGGAGATATCCACCACCACAGAGTCGCCATCGTCTATTTTCTCCGCATCCGCGCAGATGAGCAGAGGCAACCCTATATTTATTGAATTCCTGAAGAAAATCCGTGCAAAGGACCTTGCAATGACCGCCTCCACCCCGGCTGCCTTGATGGCAAGAGGAGCATGCTCTCTGGATGAACCACACCCGAAGTTGGTTCCAGCGACTATGATATCTCCATGTCGAACGCTCTCCGCGAACTCCGGCCTGATCCCCTCAAAGAGGTGCTTGGCCAGCTCCTCTGGATCATTTATCACAAGATAGCGCCCAGGGATGATCACATCCGTGTCGATATCGTTTCCGAACTTCCAGGCTCGTGCCAAAATACCCATCTCCAACAGGTGGACTATCTACCAATAACAAAGCGGTATATTAAACTGATGGAGGCCGGCGAGTTTGGCGCATGCACCGAGAGCCACTGCCCGGACTCGACGGTCCGTGCGCATCCCCTGATTCAGCTTTGCGATCCAGTTGTGTGCCCAGACCATCGAGATGCGTAACGTTCGGATTTATGAAACATCTTGTCATGGGCTGTCGATGGCACTCATTCAGGCCCACGGGTCTCCGCATCATTGAGTTCAGACGCATCACGCCTCGTGCGATTCATGTGCATGCCGGAGAACGCTGATTCTTGGGATCTCAATTCGGCGATTCGTGCCCGCGACCCTGGTCGCCTCAGATTGGCAATCCATACAAATGACATGCCGCAGAGGACGGATGAAAACAACTCTCTTTTTGAAAATCGCTTTTAAATTCCGATGAAAAGGTATATATGCATCGAAGAGAGCTCGGAATGCGAATAGGGGATCTTTTCGGCTGCGTTGAAATAGCTGCGCCGAGGGTCTCGAGGAGGGAGCAGAATGGCGGTACTTCCAGTCGCCCCGGTTGCCAGGCTGATAAGAATGGCCGGAGCCAAGAGGGTGAGCGAGGACGCAAGCATCGAGCTTGCATCGATTTTGGAGAACTATGGCATCGAGATAGCAAAAGAGGCGATAGACTGGGCAAACCATGCGAAGCGAAAGACTGTGAGGGCAGAGGATATAAAAGAGGCTGCAAAGCGAGTGAGACCGCTCAAGCCGGGAGAATGAAACCCCGATTGGAGAGAACACCGATATGGACTATCCCGATATGGACTATCGTGCGCTTGGTCTTGTCTGCGGAATAGAGATCCATCAGCAGCTTGATACCAGATGCAAGCTCTTCTGCAGCTGCCCGACTGTGCACAGGGAGGTGGAGGACTCGAACTTCGAGTTCTTCAGGTACCTCAGGCCTGCGAGAAGCGAGCTCGGGGAGATCGACAGGGCTGCTCTTGAGGAGACACTTGTATCGAGGAGGTTCGTATACAAATCCTACAACACAACATGTCTTGTGGAGGCAGATGAGGAGCCTCCAAGGGAGCTCAACCGGGAGGCTCTTGAGATCGCCCTCGTGATCGCACGTCTTCTAAAGATGCGCATCGTCGATGAGATCCACACTATGCGCAAGACCGTGATAGATGGCTCGAACACATCTGGATTTCAGCGCACCGCATTCATCGCGTCCAGCGGATCCATAGATACATCATGCGGGCCTGTCGGCATAGGAATACTCTGCCTGGAGGAGGAGGCCGCCAGGATAGTCGAGGATCGCGGGGATGAGGTGGTGTATTCTCTCGACAGGCTCGGCATTCCCCTTGTCGAGATCGGGACCGCTCCTGACATAGTTTCTCCGCAGCATGCCAGAGAGGTGGCTCAGCACATCGGCATGATACTCAGATCGACAGGCCGGGTCAAGCGCGGCCTCGGCACGATACGCCAGGACGTGAACGTATCGATCGCCGGAGGCGCTAGGGTCGAGATCAAGGGTGTTCAGGAGCTGAACCTGATAGAGAGGATCGTCGAGCTTGAGGTCATTCGCCAGGTAAGGCTGCTCGAGATCAGAGATGAGCTCCGGAGAAGAAACGCCCGTGTGTGCGGAGATGTCGTCGATGCGACCGGGCTGTTCTCGAACACGCGCTCCAAGGTCGTCGCAAAGGCCCTCAAGAGCGGCGGCGCGGTTCTTGCCACGAAGCTTGCTGGTTTCAAAGGGATTATTGGAAAAGAGGTGCAGCCAGGGAGGCGCCTCGGCACAGAGCTATCTGACAGGGCGAAGCGTGCGGGTGTCGGCGGCATATTCCACACCGACGAGCTGCCAGCATATGGAATAACAGAAGAGGAGGTATCATCACTCAGGAGCCTGCTGAGCTGCGAGGAGAGCGATGCTGTGGTGATGGTGGCAGCGCCTCCCGAGAGGGCGAGAAAGGCGATAGAAGCTGTTATTGAGCGCGCGCGCGAGGCCATTGCGGGCGTGCCGGAGGAGACCAGGAGAGCGCTTCCCGATGGCACATCAGAGTACATGCGTCCGCTTCCTGGATCCGCCAGGATGTACCCTGAGACGGATGTACCGCCTGTCGTTGTAAATAAAGAGATGGTCGAGCGGCTCAGGCTTCCAGAGCTCGTCGTGGAGAGGGCTGAGAGGTACCAGAGGGAGTACGGGCTCAGCCCAGAGCAGGCCAGGATAATGGCAGCCTCATCCAATTACCAGCTCTTCGAGGAGATCGTGCGGGTGTACAGAGTACAGCCCTCACTCGTCGTGCGCTCACTGGAGTCCACACCTGTCGAGCTTGCGAGGGATGGCGTGCCGGTTTACAGGCTCAGCGAGAGGCATTTCATGGGCTGCTTCGACCTCCTCTCTCAGAAGAGAATCGCAAAGGAAGGCATACCCGCGCTCCTCAAGGCCATGGCTGAGAACCCCGATGCAGATCCGGAGAGCGCGGCGGAGGCAGCAGGTCTGATGAGCCTGGGCGCGTCAGAGGTCGAGAGAATCATCCATGAGATTGTTTCCGCAAAGGTTGATCTCGTCAGGGAGAGAGGTGAGCGCGCGATCGGGCCCCTCATGGGGCTCGCGATGGAGCAGCTGAGGGGCAAAGCAGACGGTGCGGCTGTGAGTGCTCTTATAAAGAAGGAGATAAATGCGATCCTCGGGAAGGCGGTCTGATCCGCAACTCATGAACTCATTCAGGCGATCTGACGGTGATGCAGGCATCTGATGGCATCAGGCATCTGATGGCATTGAAGTCATGTCTCCATCGAGGTGGATCGCCCTCGTTGGGCATCTTTCTTCACCATGAAGTCGATGACCACGTTGTATTTCCTGGGCGCATAGCTTCTGACTACGCTCCTGTACGTAACAGCAGCCTTGCACCCGAGCTCCCGGGCTTTCTCCTCTATGATCCTGACATCCCTGTAGAGATCGTCCTCAGGGGCGAATGTGTAGTAGTGAACCACGCCCCCATTCTTCGCGGTGCGTATCGCCTCTGTCAGGAAGAGAGAGGCAGAATGCGGCAGGTTCATCACGACGTGATCCGCTTTATCTGCGAGGTCTTCTGTGAGAGATGAAGCATCGCCCTCGCGTATCTCCACATCCAGGCGGTTCATCCTCGCGTTCTCCTTCAGGAGCTTTGCCGCGCAGGGATTCTTGTCGATCGCGATCACCCTGGCGCCACGTTTCGCCATGAGGAGCGAGAAGGGGCCCACGCCTGCGAACATATCCACCACAAGATCTCCGGGGCGCACCTGCTCTGCGACTCTGAGCCTCTCGGTGCTGAGCCTCGGGGAGAAGTACGCGCGCTCGAGATCGACCTTGTAGCGGATGCCGTGCTCTCTGTGAATCGTGAGCGTCTTCATCTCGCCTGCTACGTGTCTGTACCTGCGGAGCCTGAACTCACCCTCGACATCTGAAATTGGGGTGAGAACAGTGCGAATTCCCCGGTGCACTGCCATGATCGCTTCCGCAGATCTCTCAGGCTCCTCATCCTCAACCACTGCTATATCCCCGATGGTCTCGAAGCTCGGTCTTCTGCCAAGGATCTCCTCAACGGTAATCCTCCTACGATCCTCATCGAATTCCATGTGGACGATCTCGACATCCGCAAGCCCCTTCAGCGCATCCGGACTGATTGAATCAAGAACTGGAATGTACACGTGAGAATCGTCTGAGCGGATGCGCTTTCCCTTGTCGAGAGCGCCCATCTCGATGAGGGCCCTCCGTATCCGCTCGCCCATCGAGCGCGGCACCTTCAATCCAGGCGTGAGCTCAGACATCTTAACACGCTACTGTAATCATGAGACGATATCATGAGAAGCTGCATCAAGTCCAAGCATATCTGCTGGTGGCAGATCCTTCTAGCGTCTGCATCATGATACCTTCAGTCACCGCAGGACGAGCTGCAGTGCGCGATGGGGGCAGGCCGTCACGCACGCACCGCACTGGATGCATTTTCCTGGATCAGTTACAACCTTCCAGTCGTCGAATCTGAATGTGCCGGTGGGGCATATCGCGATGCATGCGCCGCAGTGGACGCACTCCTCCTCGTTTCTCATCACAGGGATCTCTAGAAGTACAACATCCACACCCCTGCGCTCGAATGCGTCTTTCACCTGTTTGCATTTATCATCCGAGACATCGAGGACGATCTCGCCGCTGACAGCATCTATGCTTGCCCTCTCGATGTTTATGAGCGCTCCTGTCTCCAAGATTACGGACGCGATCAGAGGCTTTCTGACTATGCCTGGCGCGACCCTGAGCATGAGCTTCATATCGACCGTCTCCCGGCAAACAGCCTGCTCAAGTCGTTGCTTGTTATCATCCCTATGACGCGGTTATCCTTATCCACAACCGGCAGCGCGGAGATGCTGTGGATATCCATCGTCCTCGCAGCCAGCTCTATCGGCTCATCCGGCGTCGCCGTATACACCCGCCTGGTCATTATCTCCGAGACTCTTGAGATGTTGCCATTTGCAACAGCCTTGGATATGTCCCATGTCGTTATTATTCCCATGAGCTTTCCATCATCAGAGACGACGGGGAGATGATCGAACCGACTTCCGACAATGACGCGCGCTGCCTCAGGCACGCTGATGTTCTCGCCCACTGTAACAACATCCCTGTTCATGACATCCCCGACGTAGGGAAGCTCCTTCGTCTGCTTCATCGGCCTGCTGACGCCACTCTTTGAGAGAGGCTCTGCCTGCTCCGTCAGCAGGAACTCCCCCCTTTCGATCCACTTCTTCAGGGTTCCCGCGACCATTCTTGCCATGTGGAAGCTTGATAGCGATGCGGTTGGAACCTCTTTTCCATTAATCTCCACGAAACCTGACCTCAGTTCCGCATAGCTCGTGCTCTTCAGCACAGGCCTGTCCCTTCGCTGCACACCATAATCGACAACAGGAACGGTGATGTCGCTGTCCCTGACAGCAGTGCTCAGCGCGAGCCTCTCGTTCAGTATCGGTATCGGGACGCCAACGCCAACGTAAAGCGTCGGACCATATTTTGTGAACGTGGCCGCCCTCAGGAACTCGCTGCTCATCCTCTTGAGATCTCCCGAGACCATCAGCGTGGCGAAGCCTGTCCCGGGGCTGTGCTGCGTGCCTGGACCAACGATGTAACCCTGCGCGCCGCCGAGGAATATCCTGACCCCAGTCCCTATGTACTCGAATCCCGGATCGTTGGAGATCGGGTTGAGAACGCCAGCGCCGCTGTAATGGACATTCCCGAAGTGTGGAAGAAGCGTTCCCATATACGTGTGAAGGGTCCTGTCGGAGGAGTTTGTGGCAGCGTTGTACCTCTGATAAGCATTTCTTGGATTGACCATGAGCGCCTGGTTTAGGTCCTCCAGATGCAGGGTCGTCTCGATCTCCATCCTGGGATAACAGTCTGTGCCCACGCCCTCGCCCATCACGTCCACAGCTCTTCCGGAGACGAGATCCTCTATGACATGAGCCCCACCATACTCTATGCCCCTGTCCTCAGATGGCTGGGTCGCTCCGAGAAATAGATCGACTGCAGCAACTCCACCGTATGCCTCAACCTGGTTAAGCCAGGCCCTTGAGATCTTTATCGGCGGATCGCTGTGACCGAGGTTCAGGAAGACTCCAGAGGAGCACATCGCCCCGAAGGTGCCGGTGGTCACGACATCAACCTCGCGCACAGCGCCATCCGGCCCCAGCTCCTCGACGATGGAGGGCATCTCCTCCGCGGTCACAACCCTGACGCTTCCGTCACGTATCCGCTCGTTGATCTCGGATAGCGATTTTTTTGCTTCCACGGCTGGGGCTTGCACCTTTTCCGATAAAAAGATATCTCATCGGCTGGCACCAGTGAAACGCTCTCCATATAATGACTTTCCTGGAAAGACAATGGCCCCGGCATGCGTTCTTGGAGAATGAATGAGTGCATCCAGCAACCGTACTACATGTCCTCTAAGTTGCTGAACACACAATAGCGCAGTGAAATTATGAAAGATCTGTGCGGTCGTCATGACAATTGATCTGAAGTAGTGGACTCAATGGATTTTCAGGAATCGGCATTCACTGCACAGCAGATCGCAATTCTGCGGTGACACATGCTGGTTAGATGATCCGATTCACGGCCCAATGCTTTTTTTTTGGTGCTAGACGTTTCCTGCACGAACAGGGTTATATTCCACATCCGGAGATGTCTCTATAGATGTCTGGAAAGAGGATCGTCCTGACAAGCGACCGTACAATGATGTCCTCATATCATGGGGGTGTCCTGCTCGGGTTTGCCGCGATAATGCCCAGGGCAGTCATGCCCGACTGGCTCCTGAGATCTTTATTCTGTCCTCCTGTGAAGGCATACCCGGATGGCAGGGCTGTTTATGCGCCATGCGGCATGAGAAAGGTGGAGGCTGCGCTGCTAGAAGCTGGTTTCTCCAGGGACGAGGTCATGGTCGCGCATCCAGATCACCTCGACAAGGCGATTGGTAGCGATACAGAGATCGTGGGCATAACACACGACGATCCGATGGGGAAGATAGCCGTCCGCGAGATCGAGGATATCATTAACAAAGGCCCGCCCCACAACAGGCACAGCTTTCTCAGGCTTATAAATCACCCTCTGATAAAAAAACATGATCCCGTAATCGTGGTTGGGGGCAATGGCGCATGGGAGCTAGCTGATGAGGATGTGGGCGTCGATCACATCTACCTGGGTGAGGGCGAGAGCAAGTTCCCGGAGGTGTGCATGGCGATTCTCTCTGGAAAGAACCCCCCTAGGATCATAGAGGGAACACCTGTGGCCGGAGACAGAATTCCGGTGAACAGGGGTGCAACGATAGCAGGCATAGTCGAGATCGGAAGAGGTTGCTGGCGGGGCTGTGCCTTCTGCTCTCCGACGATGCGATCGCTCAGACACCGGCCGGTATCCAGCATCCTGGAGGACGTCAGGGTGAATATGAGGGAGGGGATGAGGGACGTGCTCCTTCACTCAGAGGACGTTTTCACATACGGCTCCAGGGGAATGCGCCCTGAGCCTGATAAGGTGCTGGAGCTCTTCAGGAGCGTCAAGGAGCTCTCCCCGCACACAATAGACGTCTCTCATCTCAGCCTGGCGACTGTACATCAGTCCATGGACCTCCTCCGCGAGATCTCCGAGATTGTGGGTGTAGGCACCGATCAGAGATACATGTCAGCATGGATAGGGATCGAGACCGGAAGCTGTCGGATGCTGGAGATGCACATGCCCAGGAAGGCGCTGCCAGAATCTCCGGAGCGGTGGCCTGATATCGTGAGGGAGTGCTACGCGCTCTTCCACGAGGAGCACTGGGTGCCGGTCGCCAGCCTGGTTCTGGGGTTGCCAGGTGAGACCGCTGATGATGTTGTCAGGACCACTGAGCTCGTGGAGTCGCTCAAGGATTACACAGGGCTGATGCTGCCGCTCTTCTTCACACCAATGGCTGGCACATCGCTTGGCAGCTACAAAGGACTCGGAAAGGATAACGCCCTTCCCGAGCACTGGGAGCTGGTCGGGACATGCATGGAATACAACCTGAGACATCTCAAGAAGCTTCACAATTTATACAAAGAGCGCATGACGCCGAATCCAATGGTGCATGTCGGCCTGCGTATGATCAACATAGCAGCGGATATAATTCTCCAGAAATACATGAGAAGAATGAAAAGGGGGGAACCGCCAAACTGAAAGAAATTTTCGATCCAGACTGAGGATGGCCTGAAGCTAGTAGTTCTCCAGCACCGATTTCACTATCATCTTGTGGTCGTTCTTCAACGAGTACACGTTGTGGTCTCCGGATACATCTATGCTGAGAATTCCCAGGCGCGTGTTCATTAGCCCGACCATGGCAGAAACACCGCGATAGCTTACATTGAAGCCCTCCTTCTCGAGGTGCGTGAAGATGTCCTCAGTCGTAAAGGACGAGTCGCTCAAGAACAACTTCAGCACTGCTTTTCTGATCCCTATACCATCCCGCTTCAGATAATTCCTCAGCCGCTCCTGAATTCTCTCCTCAGCGCTCTCCATCCAGCAAGCTCACCGGCCATAAAGAAGGATGCGATGGCTTATAAAGGTATTCTCTCCACGACCAGCCCATCCTCTGTTGGATACCTCTCAACTATCTGAGGAGATCCGATCTGCCTCACCTCATCTGCGATCTCCTCGAGTATCCAGGCCGCGATCTCTATCCCATTATCCGCGAGCTCGTACATGCTCTCCGGGACACCCAGATTCTCAAGGACTCTGATCGCAGCCTGGAGATCCGAAGCGAGGATGATGCCTGTCAATAAAGTGCCATCATCGCTCACGATATCAAACGCCCTCCTGATCCTCTCAGCGCGCCGCTTCAGCCTCTCCCTGAGCTGGACGGAATCCTTGAAGACGGAGGAACAGTAGTGGAGCTTTATCCCGTAATGCATGAACGACCTGGCGATCGACTCGCTCCCGATCGCGGCGCACGAGTTCGGATTCACCCTGAATCCTCTGGCTCTGAGCATATCCGCATTCGTCTCGGAGAACTCGAGTTCATTTATGTTGAGAAAAGCACCGGCGCTCTGCACAGCCTCTGCGATCCACGGTGCAGGTGCGATCGCCGGGATCTCCACGCCAGCCTCTATCCCGAGGTTCCTCGCGGATTTGAGTACTCCTACAAGGCGGACGTCCTCCTGCTCGGGATCGGGGTGAATCCTCAGCTCGTCCAGACCTGCCTTGCGAAGCTTTGAAAGCACGCTCTCCCCAGGCACGATTCCCGTGTAGAGGTGGATGTGATGCTCGCTTCCCAGATTCCTTTTCAGCATGCGAATTGTGTCCAGAACCAGATCCAGCTTGAACAGAGGCTCTCCGCCGGTTATGCCTGTGCCGAGGGCATCGATCGCCCGTGCCTCCTCCAGGATATCCTTCGGAGATGAGACGATCCGCTCATTCGCGAAGATAATCTCCCTGCCCCTTCGCTCCACAGAGAGCGGGCAGTAGAAGCACCCTCTGGTACATACACCCGTCACGAACAGGACCAGGGATGCACCCTGCCTGCATATCTCACATCCTGGAGGGAGGTAGTTGTGAAACGATCCTGTAGCGTCGTGAACCCATTTCTCAGGCATACTATCATCATATGCATTTTATGAGTGGATTGCCGTGCGAAGGTGAATAACTGTAACTGAACGATCTCCTTCTGTAACTTTCGTCGCCGCTTTCATCCCGGCAGCAGCCTCTTCCGCGCGCCAGATCGCCAGCTGCTCCGCAGATGAGGGACGTGGAGAGAACAAATTGGCATTCAGTCCGGATCAGCCCTCCAATAAAAATTGATCAAAAACAGTGACATGAGGCGGCTGTCTTCAGACGCGCGCCTCTCCTCAGCTCCCGCCTATCAGACTTATAACCAGATAGGCTAGGAGCGTACCAACGACAAACACAACTGCAAATGCGCCAAACACCATCGAATCGGCTATGACGAACTCTCCGCCAGTCATCTATCTCACTACCAGGACAGGAGTTGTTGCCCAATATAAGACTTTCTGGACCACGCTGCCTATGAGAAGCTTCGACACGCCGCTCTCGCCGTGGCTTCCCATCACGATGCAGTCGATGTTCTCGGTTCTGGCCACATCTATGATGACATTTGCGGGCGCACCAATCCTTATGACAGTCTCGACCTTGACGCCTAGCTTCTCGCCCATCTCCTTTATGTCATCCAGGGCCTTCTCGCCCTGCCTCTGCAGCTTGGCCTCGACCTCCTTCTTGTCGGCACCCAGCTGCCTTACAGCGCTCGCTATGACGACCTCGTTGACCACGTAAAGCGCCAGGACCTCCGCACCCAGAGCCTTCGCAAGCTCAAGCCCCTCTTCCGCAGCCAGTCTGGACTTGTCGGAGCCATCTGTGGCGATCAAAATACGCTTGTACATCCTAATCCCACCTTTTGTGGTCTCTATCAACGACTTGGTATAAATAGCTATCTTCAGGATTTTAGCATCCGCAGGGCCAGTAATGCGGCATTCTCTCCTGCATCTATTCCGACACAGGCCACAGGCACTCCGGGAGGCATCTGGACTATGGAGAGAAGCGCGTCTATTCCGAGAAGCTTCCCGCTCACCGGCACGCCTATAACAGGCCTCTCGGTCCTGGCGGCCACAGCTCCAGGAAGTGCAGCTGACATTCCGGCAACAGCTATGAAGACCCTCGCATTCGAGCTCTCTATATACTGATCGAGCTCCTTCGGGTTCCTGTGCGCAGAGATCACCCTGTGCTCGTAGCTCGCCCCATGCTCATCCAGCACTCTCAGAATTCTGTCCACGATATGCTGATCTGACCTTGATCCTGAGATTATCGATACATCTGGCATGCACTCTCAGAGCTCTGCTGTGAAGATGAATTTTATCCAGTCTGACGCTTCCTGTGTATGACCCTCTGGGCCTTGCCCTCTGTTCTCGGGAGGGATCCGATGGGGAAGACGTCGCCCTTCGGGCTGAAGCCGAGAGCCTCCTTAAGAGCCTTCTCAACAATGTATCCAGTCACCCCTGGCTCAGCCTCGACATTGATCCTGATCTCCTTGACGCCATCAATATCCTCGACGATGATCTGGTAGTTCGCTCCGATACCAGGGATCTGCATCAGCGCCTGCTCGACCTGCTTCGGGAAGAAGTTCACGCCCTTCACGATGAGCATGTCGTCAATCCTGCCTGTAATGGGCGCTATCCTGATGTGCGTTCTGCCGCAGTCGCAACGCTCCCTCGAGATGATTCTGGTGAGGTCAGCTGTGCGAAAACGTATCACGGGAAGCGCCTCTCTTGTGATCGAGGTCACGACAAGCTCCCCGGTCTCACCATCCTCCACAGGCTCTCCTGTCTTTGGATCCACAATCTCCACGATGTAATGGTCCTCCCAGACGTGTATGCCATCGTGTGCAGCACAATCCATCCCGAGGGTTCCAACGCCTCCCGTCTCAGTCATTCCATAGATATCGAAGACTTCCACGCCGAGACCTGTGGAGATCCGCCTCTTCATAGCATCCGAGAACGTCTCCGCCCCGAATATCCCTATCTCGAGATCCGGCAGCTCCTCATTGAGCTCGTTCATCACCTCTATCAGGCGCACACCGTAGCTCACAACCCCGGTGATGATTCTTGTCTTGAGATCTTTAGCGAGCTTGATCTGTCTTACAGTGTTTCCGGGGCCTGCAGGTATGACAAAGAGGCCTGCGGCCCTTGCGCCATGATACATCCCGAAGCCGCCGTTGAACAGGCCGAAGAGCGGCGTGATCTGCACAGCGTCACCCCTTCTGGCTCCAGACATCATGTAACACCTAGCCATGCACTCCGCCCACTGCGCGAGGTCTCCCTCGGTGTAGGGCATTATCACAGGGGTCCCTGTGGAGCCGCTCGACATGTGCATCTCCACGATCGAATCCCTAGGGACACAGCTCAGCCCGAGAGGGTAGTTCTCTCTGAGCAGCTCCTTGTTAGTCATCGGGAGCCTCTGGAGGTCATCCAGAGTTTTTATCTCCTCAGGCGAGACGCCGTGAGCATCGAAGAGTCTCCTGTATACAGGATTCGATTCGTAAACGTGACGCACGGTTCTGCGGAGCCCCTTCGTCTGGATATCCCGCAACTTCTCTCTGGAAGCGGTCTCGAGCTTCTCATTATGGTAACCGAACCTCATTCACATCACTTCTGCTAACCGTCTCCGATCTGTTGTCTGAAGATCGGTAGATCTTCTAGGTTTTTGACAACCATGTACAACTTTGTGCAATCAAGGCTGCGGATGCGGAGAATCTGATTTAACAGTTGCGGTTGTAATATAGTGGACCTGTCCGGATAAGAGCTGAGGCCAGAAATCTGGACTTTATCGCCTTCCACAGGTCGGAAACACCAGATCTATTTGGACAGGTCCGTAATGGTGACAGACAGCAGTGGTGCATGGGTTGTGCTTGGGCATCTCGTGTGTCCAGAATAACAGCAGGCTGTAGGGATGCAGCATGCACTCTCATAGTATCAAAACATCGCATGCTTGTGAGCTCAACTACAGGAGAACAACCCGAGGTGAATTCGCATGCGCCAGGGATCTACTTCAGCATTCTCTCTCTTATATCCCTGAAGCTCCAGAGGCGGCCTCGATTGATGCCCGGGCATCTGGATGCCTCTGAGAGCCAAGCATCCCTGCTCTCCAGTATCTCTGCCCAGAAGGGATAGCTCCTGCACTGGTGAGGCCGTGCTGGATATATGATGCAGCGATCCCCCTGAAGCATCACGCAGCTCATATCCAGATGGTCTCTCAAGACGAAACCATGCTCGCACTCCAGAAGGTAATCTCGGATGAGCACATCCTGAGAAACGCCAAGAAAATCCGCGATTGCGCTGCACTCTTCAGGGGAGACCCAGACTATGCCCTGGCTCCTGCAGCACCTGCCACACCGAATGCACTCGAATCTCAGACCTTCGCGATACCACGGTTCCGGGTTCTGCTTTGTGATATGCACCATCCCCGTCAATTGGTATGAAAATGGTTTTCGCAAAGGTCCATTTTCATCCACATGGGTGACCTTGGGTCATGGGTGTTTTTTCCTTCTAAAGAGAGGTTTGATACTCTCGCGCTTGGGGTTCCCATGATGCGAACGGTGCGCAGAGGGCCGGCTGCTCGAACGCCTGGAGACTCAGAGGACGATAACTCCATCCCCTGCGCGTTATGATTGAATCTGGATACTGTTCTCCTAAGAACATCAGTCCTGACTATCCTCTCCGGCCTGAAGACCTGAGTTTGCACATTGCTATCCCCTATCACCATGCTCACTGCACGGACTCGTGGATCCATCTCATATAGGGCTCATGACCGTCTGCGATCTCCAGAGCTATGATCTCAGGCAGCTGGTAACTGTGAAGCTCCAGGATCCGTCTGCGGACTCTTTCTGCCGCATCAGGTGTTGTTTTCACGAACAGCATCTCCTCTTTCTCTCTGGAGATCTTCCCCTCCCAGATGAAATGCGACCTGACAGGGATCACGTTGACACACGCGGCCAGACGCTCCTCCACAAGGGTATAAGCTATTCTATCCGCATCTCCGGGAGGAGCTGTGGTTATTACCATCATGCATCTCCTTTCACCCATCTACCTCCCTCCTCAGTCAGCTCCTTCTTCCACATCGGAACCCTTCTCTTCAGCTCATCGATAACATACTCGCATGCCTGGAATGCCTCTTTTCGATGAGATGATGCGCATACCACCGCAACGATAACTTCACCAAGCAATAGGCGGCCCTTCCTGTGCACAACATCCACAAAGGATAGGCCGAAGCGGGCGATCGCCTCCTCCTTTATCCTTTTGAGCTCCTCCAGAGCAGCCTCATCATACGCCTCCACCTCCATGCCTAGGACACCCGGATCAGCTCTGACAACGCCGATAAATGCGACCACTGCGCCGTAATCGGGGTTTATTGATCTGCCGAGAATCTCTTCCAGATCGATCTCGCTATCTGATATCAATCAACCACCTGCCACAGGTGGGAATATAGCCACCTCATCGTTGTCAGAGAGTGCCGCCCCGAGATCTTCAGGCATATTCAGCCTTCTCCTGTTGAGCATGATTATGAAGTAGTCCCTGAGCTCCCCTGTGTCTGAGTAGAGAGCCCTTCTGAGGTCTGGCTTGATCTCACAGAGGTGGTTTATGAGATCCGATACATTAGATCCGCTCTCGATCTCGACCATCATCTCTTTCCCCAGAATCTCCCTGAAGCTTGCAAATGCCCTGATCTTTATCCTCATAGTGACCTTTCCCTTTGAATAGCGGGGCTTTCTGCACTTCGACTTACACCGACTCTCTCGATGCACATAACCTCTCGGGTGCTCAAAGTTGCAGAAAGCCGCGCTCTCCTGCATCAGAGTGTAATGGCATTATTCCCATGCTCGCATTCTTTAAACCTGTTCCAGGCAGATGAGTCTCGCCGGCGTTGGGAGGTGTAATGGCATCATTCCCATGCTCGCATTCTTTAAAGCCACAATTTTGTTGTAAAGATGCCTGCAGGGCGTCCAGCGCATACCCCAACAGTTTGATCGGATCCTTCGCCGGGTCACGACTGGAGCTGCAAGCAATTTCCTCTCATCAGTACCTCATAACCCCTCTCACATTTATCTCTTCGTACGGGCTTGCTCTGAAGGAGTTTGCGCCCCGCTACCATTTAAATGTGCTCTGGCTTTTTATCTGTAAGCGTGACATCCATCCACTTTGACGTGTCCGAATAGTGGGCTTAATCCAGAAATCCGGGCCTTACTGCTTTGGATGGCTGAGACAATCCTTATTCGGACAGGAACATCCACCTGACCAAAACGCTATTATCGTATGAGGGCAGCTCTGAGTCTCCGATGGCCAAGCAAAAGAAAAAGGCGAAGAGCAGGGAGACCGGCCGGAAGGAGCCCCCCCAAAAACCTCCTGAGACCCAGAAAGAGGTCAAGAAGGTCTTGAAAAAGAAGACGCCTGAGGAGCGAAGGAAGGCGCAGATAGAGGGTATAAAGAAGACGCTTGTCCCTTCGATCCTCGGGATAATCTCCGGAATTCTGTGCTACTATATTCTCGGTACAGGAACCGATATGATGCTTGGTGGGGTCAGGGTGGAGTGGCATTTTATCCTTTTGAACCTGATACTCATCACAACGATAGTGCAGAGATTCATCTACCCGCTTATAGGGATAGACGTCCTCGCGTTCAAGGGAAAGGACTGGTTTTACGTCGAGTTTATTGTGGTAGATCTCTGGGCCGTGACCTGGACCATACTTCTGAACTGAGGTGTCTTCATGAGGATAGCTGTTGTCAACAGAGACAGGTGCCAGCCGAGGAAGTGCGCCAGGGAGTGCGAGTACTTCTGCCCGCCCGTGCGCACAGGAGATGAGACGATAGTATTCGTTGATGACAAGCCTGTTATTACAGAGAATCTCTGCGTGGGCTGTGGGATATGCGTGAGGAAATGCCCGTTCGGCGCGATAACGATAACAAACCTGCCTGAGGAGATTGGTGCACCTGTGCACCGCTACGGCAGCAACGGCTTCGCGCTCTACGGCCTGCCAATACCGGTCGAGGGAAAGGTCACAGGCATTCTGGGGCCGAACGGCATAGGAAAGTCGACAGCGGTTGCGATACTCTCGGGACTTCTGAGACCGAATCTCGGAAAAGATGCCACGTGGGATGAAGTTCTCGAGAGGTTCGCAGGCTCAGCGATTGGCGATTACCTCAAGAAGGTCGCTGAGAAGGGCGTGAGGACTGCATACAAGCCGCAGTATATCGACAGGATACCAAAAAGCTACAGAGGATCAGTCAGGGAGCTTCTGAAGAGGACGAATGAGAGGGGGGAGCTCGACGCACTCGTAGATCGTCTCGGCTTGAGTCATCTGCTGGACCGCGAGATAGACAGCCTCAGCGGCGGCGAGCTGCAGAGGGTGGCCATCGCAGCAACAGCCGCGCGTGATGCGGATTTCTACTTCTTCGATGAGATCAGTCCATATCTTGATATCAACCAGAGGATCCTGGCCGCGAGGATGCTCCAGGATCTCGCCTCTAATAAAGCTGTGATGGTCGTCGAGCACGACCTCGCGCTTCTGGATCTGCTTGCGGAAAGTGTTCATCTCGCCTACGGAACTCCGGGAGCCTACGGCGTCATAACCAGGCCGAAAGGAATCAGGGTCGGAATAAACCAGTATCTGAGAGGATTCCTGCCAGAGGAGAACGTCCGTATACGCTCGGAGAGCATAGAGTTCGAGGTCCACGCTCCAAGAGATGAGAAGGACGTGCCGGTTCTTGTGGAGTACGGGGAGTTCTCCAAGAGCTACAATGGATTTGAGCTATCAGCGATGCCTGGTGTTATAAGGAGAAGCGAGGTCGTGGGGATCCTGGGTCCGAACGGCATAGGGAAATCGACATACATAAAGATCCTGGGTGGCATAGAGAAGCCCACGAATGGCAGGATAGATGCAAAGCTCAAGATCTCCTACAAGCCTCAGTACCTGAAGGCCGAATCCGATGTCACAGTGGAGGCTCTGCTCAGAAGCATAACTCCCGACTTCGACAGCAGCTACTATCAGTCTGAGTTCGTAAAGCCGCTGGCGCTCGATCGGCTCCTTGATCAGAGCATGACAGAGCTGAGCGGCGGTGAGCTCCAGAGGGTCGCAATAATAGCATGCCTGAGCATGGACGCAGATCTTTATCTGCTGGACGAACCGTCTGCACATCTTGACGTCGAGCAGAGGATGATGGCCGCGAGGGTCATGAGACGGTTTGCGGAGTCAACCGAGCGCTCTGTCGTGGTCGTGGATCATGATATTTATCTGATAGATATGCTCTCCGAGAGGCTGATAGTCTTTGAGGGCAAACCAGGTGTGAGGGGAATCGCAAACCCTCCATGCGATATGCGTGAGGGGATGAACAAGTTCCTCTCAGCGATCGGTATAACATTCAGGCGTGATGAGGATACAAAGAGGCCGAGGGTGAACAAGCCGGGATCAAAGCTAGACAGGGCTCAGCGGGAGATGGGGGAATATTACTACGCGCTGAGCTGATGTGGGAGGGCGATGGGCTGCGAAGGTCCCGTCATATGAGGTCCTACCGGATGAAGATCTGCAGGCCGGTGAGTAACCCGGGGCTCTCAGCTAAATATGACGCTATAGAACACCTGTTGTGATGAGAAAGAAACAGCTTGAGATCCTGCTCCAGCATGTAAGAGGGTTCCCGAGCCCTTCAGCAGCGATGGAGCAGTACATGACTCCACCATCGCTCGCATCAGATCTGCTCTACATTGCTTACATGAGGGGAGAGCTCTCGCAGGTCATCGATCTCGGCTGTGGCACAGGCATCCTGGCGATAGGGGCCGCGCTTCTGGGAGCTATGGCATATGGAGTGGATATCGATCGCCAGGCGCTGAGGATCGCGCGTGAGAATGCTGAGATGCTTGGCGTCCACGTGGACTTCATCCTGGGGGATATCGAGCGTATCGCGTTTCGCAGGGTGAAAACCGTCATCATGAACCCGCCTTTCGGCGCACAGCGCGCCAGCCGGGGCGATCGCGCGTTTCTCAAGAAGGCGGTGGAGATCGCGGATGTTATATACACGATCCACAATGCAGGAAGCCTGAACTTCGTTCGCAGCTTCGTCTCTCCCTGCAGGGTCGAGGAGGTCTACAAAGCAAGAATTCCAATTAAAAGAACATTCGAGTTTCACAGGAAAGACGTGGAATGGATAGAGGTTGAGTTATATAGGATTGCGTGCAAGCAGTGGTCAGATGTCAGGCACAACCGAGGAACTCAAGTATAAGCAGATGGATGGTGCCCTGGTCCTTCCAGGCGACAGGATAGGCTCGGCTGAGGAGTTCGTCCCTGGGCACGATACATATGTATTCGGGGGCAACATATATGCCTCAACCACCGGTGTGGTCGATATCGACCCCGAGAGCCGCCTTGTGAGTGTGATACCGAGAAGCAACGCCCTGCCCAGAGTGGAGAACGGGGATATCGTCGTCGGAGAGGTTGTTGATATAAAAGAGAATCTCGTGATACTGGCGCTCGCATTCAAGAAGGGCTACGAATCCAGGCCGCTTCCGGAGCTGGACGCAACCATACACATATCAAACGTGAAGAGCTCATATGTCAAGGACCTGAAGCAGATGTTCGGCCTGAGGGATATCGTCAGGGCGAAAGTGATAGATGCGAGACAGATGCGGCTCTCGACCGAGCCAGATGATATGGGAGTGATAAAGGCTTACTGCAGCAGCTGCACGACACCTCTTGTAAAAAAAGACAGCCGTTTGGAATGTCCTGAATGCAAGCGCACTGAGATGAGAAAGCTGAGCACCTACTACGGCACAGGTCTTGTTTAGGGGGCATGCATTGAATCTGAAGGTTCTGAAGAAGACTGAGGATGAGCTCAGGATAGAGTTTGAAGGGGAGCGGCACACGCTGCTCAACCTCCTGAGAAGCGAGCTACTTGAGGATGAGAGGGTTGTGATAGCCACCTACGACGCGAAGTTTCCGATAATGGACAACCCAGTCTTCAGGCTAAAGACGAGGGGCGTGGATCCTCTTGATGTTATCAGAGATGCATCCGCCCGGATTGCGGATCTCTGCGACGAGTTTCTGCGAGAGTATGAAGAAGCAGTGAGATGAATAAGCCGCAGATGATAGAGATCGATGGCTCGTATGGTGAGGGCGGCGGCCAGATCGTGAGGACATCTGTGGCTCTCTCCACCCTCACCGGCATTCCCGTCAGAATAAAGAACATCCGCCGTAACAGGCCAAGGCCCGGGCTTGCAGCGCAGCATGTCAGGGCAATCGAGGCCCTGGCGCAGATATCTAGGGCTGAGACGCGAGGAGTGCATCTCGGATCTGAGGAGATAGAGTTCATCCCGGGCAGGATATCTGCAGGAAGCTATGATGTGGATATAGGCACTGCGGGAAGCGTCACACTCCTGATACAGTGCCTGCTTCCGGCGCTCACTGCAGCTGAGGGACCTGTGACAGTAACGGTCAGGGGCGGCACAGACGTCAGATGGAGCCCGACTGTTGACTACCTGGAGCATGTGGCACTTCCAGCGATGCATCTTTTTGGAGTCACTGCCACATTCAGGTGCGAGCGGCGCGGATACTATCCGAGAGGGGGAGGGGTGGTGGTGCTGAGCACCAGGCCGTCCAGGCTCAGGCCCGCCAGGCTGGAACTAATCGAAGAGGGTATCTGTGGGATATCACACTGTGGCTCCCTCCCGGAGCATGTGGCAAGGCGTCAGGCTGATGCTGCACTCGAGCTGCTAAAGGAAAAAGGGTACGATGCAAGAATAGATATCCAGACCATGAGCTCGTCGTCTCCTGGCAGCGGGATAACGCTCTGGTCCGGGTTCAGGGGATCGAGCGCGCTCGGCGAGAGAGGCGTGCGTGCAGAGGATGTCGGAAGGGAGGCTGCGAAAGCTCTTATTGATGAGTTAAAATCCAAAGCATCGGTTGATGTTCATCTCGCGGATCAGCTCATACCGTACATCGCGCTCGCTGGCGGTGAGTACACGACACGTGAGATCTCAAGCCACACCAGAACAAACATCTGGACGGCCCAGAGGATCCTCAGATGCAGGATAGATATCGATGAGGGTGAGGTCTTCAGGATACACAGCACTGGATCAGGGTGATCATACCAGGTCACGATGTTCATCATCCCGCCTCGATCGCACAGTGCTTTTCGCGCTTGCCCTGTCTCTTCTCATCCTCACCTCCGGCTCACGGTCCATTGAGCTGAACAATGCTACGGTCATCGATCTGGCTGAAGGAAAAGCTGTGATAGAGCAGCCTGTATCCGGAAAGATCTTCAACATCACGGCGATAGCCAGAATTGAGAACATATCTGTGATCCACAATTCGCATACTGCAAGATGCAGCGTGGAGGAGAGCTTCTGGAGGGGTGTTTACAGGTACAGGATCACTGCTGACTCCCCGGTATCAGGCATTTTGAGATACGAGGCGCCATTGAGGGGACAGCAGTTTATATCTCCAATCGTTCTCAACGGAACTGTCGTTGTCGCGATTCCGGAGGGTTACACAACTGGCGCCAGGGCTCTTGGCATTCCAAGACCTGAGCCGTATGAGATCTTCCATGAGAACCGCACAGTTGTTGTCTGGAGGCTCGAGAGGGAATCCATCGTCGAGGTGGGATTCTACAGAAATGACGCTCCACAGATACTCGGCTACTTCTTTGTCCTCCTCCTGGCTGCTGGGATATTCCTGGCAGCTGGCTACTACTCCAGTATAAAAAAGCTCGAGGCGATGCGGAGAGGTCTGAAGTAGGCGGAAGCGCCACCACTTCAAGTCTCTCTCCTGCGTACATCCCAACCACAGGGGCTCATGTGGTTGAATCGTTTGAGTATCGATCTCGGATTACCCTAACATCAAACGTCTTCGCCTCTTTATTCAAGCTCATCAGCCCGCCGAATCACACGGATGAGCCTTCAGTCAACTACTCCTGCCTGAAGATCGGAGCTTGTCCCTGGCGCCATGCGGAATCTTCTACCTCTGGCGCACTCATAATCCAGCGTGCGGAGGAGAGCTGGCGCCATGTGGATACTCAAACATGATTCTTCTACTGGGCCTCGGCTCCGTCGATAGGATTCGACGGCTTTACAAATAGAGCTCCGAAGAGCAGCGACCCGGAGAGACACTCCTAGCCTCAAATGCAGGTTTCAGCTTCCGCATTGCTGCGGATTCAGAGTGCTCTGAGATGCCTCTCGTCATTCCTGCTCGAAACCGTTTCTCCGTAAAGAGTGTCTTGTTAGGTCGGAGAAGATTTCAGGAGATAATATTCAGCGTAAAGATTTCGTCTACCGTGTGGAGTACGCTCCTCCCCGTCCCGAAGAACGGGGTATCAGCTACCCCTTGCACCCCAGCACTATGAAAGTGCATTTCTGATGTATTTCGAGAAGAGCTTTGTGGGCAGTGGGCCCGACGCGATTCGAACGCGTGATCCCCGCCGTGTGAAGGCGATGTCATAACCACCTAGACCACGGGCCCTCAATGCAGAGAGGTACGACCAATTATTAGTACCTTGCCCTTGATCGGAGGGACCTGTCCGAATAAGGATTAGTGTCTCAGAACATCCAAAAGCAGTAAGGCCCGGCTTCTGGCTTAAGCTCTTATTCGGACATGTCTGATCGGAGACTGCAGAGCACCACTCGGCATTTTATACATGAAGTACCAGGACGCTGCATGTAGGGGTTGACAGCAGATTTTTAAACAATGACCTATCACCAGATCCGGACTATTATGTTTGAGAAGGAGATCTTGCGGCTGAAATCTGAAAGGAATGCCATCATACTCGCGCACAACTACCAGCCGGGTGACGTGCAGGACATCGCGGATCTGACCGGCGACTCCCTGGAGCTGAGCAGGGCC
The DNA here is from genome assembly GCF_000014945.1 of Methanothrix thermoacetophila PT. Classification (NCBI taxonomy): domain Archaea; kingdom Methanobacteriati; phylum Methanobacteriota; class Methanomicrobia; order Methanotrichales; family Methanotrichaceae; genus Methanothrix; species Methanothrix thermoacetophila. The sequence continues at coordinate 864 of NC_008553.1, read as the reverse complement.
GCTGCCACAATCGACTGCAAGGTACTCGTCTTCTGCGGCGTGGACTTCATGGCGGAGACCGCAGCAATACTCTCTCCAGAGAAGATCGTGATACATCCGGACACAAGTGCCTGCTGCCCGATGGCGCAGATGATCTCACCACATGATGTCAGATCGCTGAGGGAGAAGCACCCTGATGCTGCAGTGGTCTGTTATGTCAATTCCTCAGCTGATGTCAAGGCGGAGAGTGATATTTGCTGCACATCCGCAAATGGTGTGCAGGTCGTGAATGCACTGGATGCTGACGAGATTTTGTTCATACCGGACAGGAACCTCGCAGCTTACGTCGCCCGGCATACCGATAAGAGGATAATCCCTTGGGACGGATACTGCTACGTCCACGACAGGTATACCGCATCTGATGTCTCGGAGGCCAGGAAAAAGCATCCTGATGCTGAGCTTCTGGTCCATCCTGAGTGCAGGCCAGAGGTAATAGATATGGCGGATGGAGTGTACAGCACATCGGGGATGCTGAAGCATGCCAGAGCCAGCGGTGCGAATGAGTTCATAATAGGAACTGAGGTCGGGATCCTCCACAGGCTCTGCGCTGAGAATCCCGAGAAGATGTTCTATCCGCTAAGCAGCGGTGCTGTATGTGAGGATATGAAGAAGATCTCGCTGAAGAAGGTCCTGCGGGCGCTTGAGACGCTATCCCCACGGGTAGAGGTCCCGCAGACCACAGCGGTCAGGGCCAGACGGGCAATAGAGAGGATGCTTGCAGTCTGAGAACTCATGAGTTAGCATCCGCAGAGCATCGGCTCCTGCAGCTATTCGATGCCCGAGCACACAACCAGGATCTTCTGGCTTTAAGGATCGGTCGTTCAG